>JAJXXT010000011.1 GCA_021780935.1 Pseudomonadota bacterium | reverse complement strand
CCAGGGGAAACCGGCGCCGCCGGCTGGGGGTGGGAATGGCTCCGGGCTACGCCCTACGCCATCCCCACCCCCAGCCAGTTTCTCATCCTGATTGTCGCGGGCTTCTCAGCTTGATTGCCGCGCGACACGCTGCCGGGGTCGACCACCGCCCAGTCGAGCAGACCCCGGCTGCCCAGCTCGTCGAGATGCGCGAAGCGGGCGCCGTGCTCACCCTGCGTCAGCCCGGAGCCGGCGAGCGGAATGGTGGGATAGACGATCGCATCGACGCGCGCGCGGATGGCCTCGATGATGCGGGCATAGGTCCGCCAGTCGTCGTTCTGCCGGCAGGTCGCCGGGTCGTAGGCATGCAGGTGGATCACCGCCGCGCCCGCCTCGGCGCAGGCAACGCCCTGGGCGATCAGCGCCGCCGGCTCGATCGGCAGATCGGGCACCAGATCGCGGCCCCAGGGGCCGTTGAGGGCGACTTCGATGGCAATCGGTTTTCGCATGCCCAAAACCTCCGCGCCGAAGCTTGGCGCGTGGAAGCGGGCTTTGAAAGGGGCCGGCGGCCGCACACGGCGCCGGCGGCGTTGCGCGCCGGACGCTTCGGCGCGAGGATGGATCAAACCTGACGGGAACGCCCCTGATGAACCAGATCCGCCCGAACTCCTCCGCCGCGCGCGATGTCGCGAACGTGCTGCACCCCTATACCGATCTCGAATCGCATCTGCAGGCCGGGCCGATGGTGATCGCCCGCGGCGAGGGCGTGCGGGTCTGGGACGAGGCGGGCAAGGGCTATATCGAGAGCGTGGCCGGGCTGTGGTGCGCCTCGCTCGGCTTCTCCAACGAGCGGCTGGCGCAGGCGGCGCTGAAGCAGTTGCGCACCCTGCCCTTCTACCACGCCTTCACCGCCAAGGCGCATCTGCCGATGATCGACCTCGCGGAGATGCTGATCGAGCGGGCGCCGGTGCCGATGAGCAAGGTGTTCTTCGCGAACTCCGGCTCCGAGGCGAACGATTCCACGATCAAGATGGTCTGGTACTTCAACAACGCGCTGGGACGGCCGCAGAAGAAGAAGATCATCGGCCGCGTGAAGGGCTATCACGGCATCACGCTGGCCGCCGCCTCGCTGACCGGCCTGCCGGCCAACCACCGCAGCTTCGACGTGCCGCTGCCGGGCTTCGTGCACACCCATTGCCCGCATCATTATCACGGCGCGCAGCCCGGCGAGAGCGAGGAGGCCTATGCGACACGGCTGGCCGAGGAGCTGGAGAAGTTGATCCTCGCCGAGGGCCCGGACACCGTCGCCGCGATGTGGTCGGAACCGGTGCTGGGGGCCGGCGGCGTGATCGTGCCGCCCGCGACCTACTACGAGAAGATCCAGGCGGTGCTGCGGAAATACGATGTGCTGTTCGTCGCCGACGAGGTGATCTGCGGCTTCTGGCGCACCGGCAATTACTGGGGCAGCCAGACGCTGGGCATGCAGCCCGATATCCTGACCTGCGCCAAGGCGCTGTCCTCCTCCTACCTGCCGATTTCGGCCGTGATGGTGAACGAGCGGGTGTTCCAGGCACTTGCCGATGAGAGCCACAAGATCGGCACGTTCGGCCACGGCTTCACCTATTCCGGCCACCCCGTGCCGGCCGCGGTGGCGGTGGAGACGCTGAAAATCTACGACGAGATGGAGATCGGCGCGCATGTGCAGCGGGTCGGCGCGCATATGCAGAAACAGGCCCGCGAGCGGTTTGCCGGGCATCCGCTGGTGGGCGAGGTGCGTGGCGTCGGGCTCATCGGCGCCATGGAGCTGGTGGCGGACAAGGCGACGCACGCGAATTTCGATGCCGGCCGCAAGGTCGGCGCGCGTTTCGCCAAGCTCGCCGAGGCCAACGGCGTGATCGCCCGCACCCTGCCCGGCGATGTCATCGCGATGAGCCCGCCGCTGATCATCACCGAGGCCGAGCTCGACGAGATGTTCGACGGTTTCGCCAAGGCGCTCGACCAGCTTACGGCGGAGCTGCACGCGGGGTGAAGCGCCAGGCCTGAACCGCGGGGGTCTGACGCGGGGCGTTCCTGCCGTGCCGGGCGCGCGCCAGGAGATGCGTCAGCGCACCCGCGCCACCGTGTAGTCGGCAACCTCCTCCAGCACCGCGCGCAGCGGCGAGGGCGGGAAAGCCAGCAGTCTGGAACGGGCCTCTCTGGCGAAGCCGGCGGCGCGCGCGAGAGTGGCCTCGATGGCGCCGTGACGGTCCATCAGCGCCATCGCCTGCGCGAGGTCGCCGTCGCGGATCTCCGCCTCGCCCACCGTGCGCTGCCAGAACCGCCGCTCCGCCTCGTCGCCGGCGGCATGGGCGACCAGCACCGGCAGCGTCACCTTGCCCTCGCGGAAATCATCGCCGACGGTCTTGCCGAGCGTCGCCTGCTCGGCCGCGTAGTCGAGCGCGTCGTCCACGAGCTGGAACGCGATGCCGAGATTGCTGCCATAGGCCGCGAGCGGGGAAGCGGCATCGTCGCGGCCGGCAACCACGGCGCCGACCTCGCAGGCGGCCTCGAACAGGGCAGCGGTCTTGCCGCGGATGACGTCGAGATAGCGCGCCTCGGTTGTTTCCAGGTCGTTCTGGGTGGCGAGCTGGAGCACCTCGCCCTCGGCGATGGTCGCGGCGGCACGCGAGAGGATGTCGAGCACGCGCAGCGAGCCATCGGCTACCATGAGCTGGAACGCGCGGGCGAACAGAAAATCGCCGACCAGAACGGACGCCTTGTTGCCGAACACGGCGTTGGCACTGGCCAGGCCACGGCGCAGGCTGCTCTCGTCCACCACGTCGTCGTGCAGCAGCGTCGCGGTGTGAATGAACTCGACACAGGCGGCGAGTGCGACATGCCTCTCGCCGGCCTGGTAGCCGCAGAGCCTGGCCGAGGCGAGCGTCAGCAGCGGGCGCAAGCGCTTGCCGCCGGCGGCCACGATATGCGCCGCAAGCTGGGGAATCAGTGCGACCGGCGAGTGCATGCGCGCCACGATCTCGCGGTTGCAGGCCTCCAGGTCGCCATCCATGAGGCGCACCAGCCGGTCGAGCACGTCCTCGCCCCCGCGCGGTGGCGTCGGGCTCGGGGGCTGGGGCTGCAGCAGGGCGGCAACGGCCACGCGGGACTCCGGTTCACGTATGACGGCCGAACGGCTCGACCCAGGAGCGGATGCAGGGGTGGATTGGCGCGGCACGAGGAAGTCGCCACGATATCGGGGTGACTTCCCCAGGGTCAAGGCGACGGGCCGCGACGGGGAACGGCGGGAGACGGATGTGAAGACGCTATTGCGCTCAAATGATCCGGTGCGGCTGTCGTTTCTCTGTGTGCTGCTGCGCGACGGCGGTGTCACCGCCTGGTTGCTGGACGGACACACCAGCGCGGTGGAGGGCAGCATCGGCGCGATTCCCCGTCGGTTGGCGGTCGCGGAGGAGGACGAGACGCAGGCACGCCGTATCCTGGCCGAGGCCGGAGAAGCGTGAGCGGAAGGCAGGCGAGCCTGCTCGGCGGGCGGGTACGCTACGCCCAGCCGGAGGCGGGGCATCGCAGCGGCCTGGAACCGGTGCTGCTGGCCGCCGCGACGCCGGCGCGACCCGGCGCGCTGGTGCTCGAGGCCGGCAGCGGCGCGGGCGCGGGCCTGCTGTGCCTAGCGGCACGTGTCCCGGGAATTAGGGGTCTCGGACGGGAACGGGACCCGGCGCTGGTGATGCTGGCCCGTGAGAATGCCGCGGCAAATGGCTTCGCTTCCCTGCGTTTTGAGGCGGGAGACATCGAGTCGTTCCGGGCCGAGGTGTTGTTCGACCATGCCATCGCCAATCCGCCCTGGCATGATTCACGGGGGACCGAGGCGCCGGACACTGCGCGGGAGATGGCACGACGCGGGCGGCCAGGACTCATCGCCGCCTGGGTACGCGCGATGGCCGGGGCGCTGCGCCCGCGCGGCATGCTGTCACTGGTCGTGGCCGCCGGCGTCGTGCCGGAGGTGGTGGTGGCGATGGCGGACTCGGGTGTCGGATCACTGCGGCTGATCCCGTTCTGGCCGCACGCGGGGGAGGCCGCGAAGCTGTCGATCGTGCAGGGTGTACGGGGCGGCAGGGCCGCCATGGTGCTGGCGGCGGGCCTGGTGCTGCACGCAGGGACGGGCTTCACGCCGGCGGCGGAGGCGGTTCTGCGGGGCGGCGCGGCGATCAGCTAAGGCGGCAGACCGGAGGGCCGTTGTAGCCGCCTGGGATTGGAGCCTGTCTACTCCAGGCCCGGCTCGCGGTGGCGAAGATTCCACAGGCGCTCATGCGCGGCGACCAGGCTTTCGATCGTGCGCCGGCGGTTGGCATCGGGCGAGAGCGGGCGGCGGGTGAGCAGCATTTCGAGCACGCGCAGCAACTGGCTCGCGATCTCGTAGTCGCCCTGATCGCAGGCATGATGGAAGGCAATCAGAATCTTGTCGGACAGGCGGCGGCTGTAACGGGGCGCCGGACCGCCGGTCTGACCCGACTCACGGACAAGGCCCTCGGCGTCGGTGACGTCCGATGTACCCTCCACTGCGTCAGCCTTCCCGGTCATGCCGAGCGGCGACCGATACACGCCCCCCGTGGCTGCAAACCGTTATCATCGACCTTCTGGACCCTTCCAATACCGCGTTTCCGCGCCCCCGTGGCCGAATCGCCACCGTGATTAATTCCTGTAAAGCATTAGTCGCAGTCATGGCGAGCGAAAATGTAAAAAAAACGACGGCATAGCGAGCGTTACCACGCCGTCAAACACGCGCTACAGCCAGCGGTTGTAGACGTCAAACAAATGCCTCTTCCCACGTGCCGACTGTGGAGGCTTTGCTATACTCCGTGGCTCTATTCTCGAAAAAGTTCGCGTGTTCCACGGCGTTGAGCATTTCGTCGAGCCAGGGCAGCGGATTGCGATCAACCTTGAACAGCGACTCGAGGCCGAGTTGCGTCAGGCGCCGGTCAGCAATGTAGCGAATGTAGCGCTTGACCTCATCGGCGTTGAGCCCGTCCACCGCACCGGACTCGAAGGCAAGGTCGATGAACGCGTCCTCGTGGTCCACGATGGTCGCACAGGTGAGATAGATTTCACGTCGCAGCTCCTCGGTCCAGATTTCCGGGTTCTCCTGAACGAAGGTGCGGAAGAGGCGGATCACCGACAGACAGTGCAGCGTCTCGTCGCGCACCGACCAGGAGATGATCTGTCCCATGCCCTTCATTTTCCCGAAGCGCGGGAAGTTCAGCAGGATCGCGAAGGAGGCGAAGAGTTGCAGCCCCTCGGTGAAGGCACCGAAGGCCGCCAGCGTCTTGGCGATCTCGTGTTTGCTGTCCACGCGGAAGGACTGCATGTAGTCGTACTTGTCCTTCATCTCCTTGTAGCGGAGAAAGGCCTGGTATTCGATCTCCGGCATGCCGATCGTGTCGAGCAGGTGGCTGTAGGCGGCGATATGCACCGTCTCGATATTGGAGAAGGCCGACAGCATCATCAGCACTTCGGTCGGTTTGAAGACCTGGCTGTAGTGCTTCATGTAGCAGTTGTTCACCTCGACATCCGCCTGGGTGAAGAAGCGGAAGATCTGGCTCAGCAGGTTGCGCTCGGCATCGGTGAGGTTGCGGTGCCAGTCCTTGACGTCGTCGGCGAGCGGCACCTCCTCGGGCAGCCAGTGGACGCGCTGCTGGGTAAGCCAGGCCTCGTAGGCCCAGGGATAGCGGAACGGCTTGTAGACCGGGTTCTCGGTCAACAGGCCGAAGCTGACGGGTTGCTCGTCCGGGGCGGCGATATCGTTCATGGCGGCTCTCGAATTTCTCCCCCGACTATAGGCCCGCACGGTCGAGCCGCAAGAAAGGCAAGCTGCATTTTTTGCCGCATCCCACCGTATTTTGTGATTCAATCGCCCGACGAACCACAACATATTGAGAAAACGGCGTCAGGCCGCAGATTGGCGCCCTACTGGCAGGCGAGGCATTCCTCGTAGTCGGTGGAGGTCGCGACGACGCTGAGCGGCAGTTCCGGCGCGATCTGCGCCTCCATGGCCGAACGCTGCATGATCTCGTCCGGGCGGATCGCCTTCTCGCTGACGTTATCGGCGCGCTGGATCGAGAGGCTGCGGCAGTAATAGAGCGACTTCACGCCGCGCTTCCACGCCAGGAGGTGGATCTGGTGCAGGTCGCGCTTGTGCACGTTGGCGGGCAGGAACAGGTTGACCGACTGGCTCTGGCAGATGAAAGGCGTGCGGTCGGCCGCGTGCTCGACGACCCAGCGCTGATCGAGCTCGAACGCCGTCTTGTAGACCGCCTTCTCGTCCTCGGTGAGGAAGTCGAGATTCTGCACGCTGCCCTTGTTGAGCGTGATCGCCGACCAGACCTCGTCGGTGTCCTGGCCGCGCTCGGCGAGCAGCTTCTGCAGGTGGCGGTTGCGCACCGTGAAGCTGCCGGAGAGCGTCTTCTGCAAAAACACGTTCGCCGCGATCGGCTCGATGCCGGGGCTGGCATTGCCGGCGATGATCGAGATCGAGGCGGTCGGCGCGATGGCGATCTTGTGCGAGAACCGCTCCATGATGCCGTACTCAGCGGCATCCGGGCAGGGCCCGCGCTCCTCGGCCAGCCGCTTCGAGGCGGCGTCGGCGGCGCCGCGGATATGCGCGAACATGCGCTTGTTCCAGACCTTCGCCATGACGCTCTCGAACGGCACCGAGAGCGATTGCAGGAAGGAATGGAACCCCATCACACCGAGGCCGACCGAGCGCTCGCGCATCGCGGAGTAGCGCGCACGCTCCATTCCGTCTGGCGCGCGGTCGATGAAATCCTGCAACGCGTTGTCGAGGAAGCGCATCACGTCCTCGATGAATTGCGGGTTCTGGTGCCAGTCGAACCAGGTCTCGAGGTTGAGCGAGGACAGGCAGCACACCGCGGTTCGCTGGCGGCCATGCTGGTCGAGCCCGGTCGGCAGCGTGATCTCCGAGCAGAGATTGGAGGTCTTGACCTCGAGCCCCGCGAGCTTGTGCTGCTCCGGCCGCGCCCGGTTCACGTGATCGGCGTAGATCAGGTACGGCTCGCCGGTCTCGATCCGCGCGGTCAGGATCCGCACCCACAGCGCGCGCGCCGAGATGCTGCGCACGATCGCGCCATCCTTCGGCGAGGTCAGCGCCCACGGCTCATCCGCCTCGACCGCGCGCATGAACGCGTCCGGCACCAGCACGCCGTGGTGCAGGTTCGGCGCCTTGCGGTTGGGGTCGCCGCCGGTCGGCCGGCGCATCTCGACGAACTCCTCGATCTCGGGGTGCGACAGCGGCAGGTAAACGGCCGCCGAGCCGCGGCGCAGCGAGCCCTGGCTGATCGCGAGGGTGAGGCTGTCCATCACCCGGATGAACGGGATGACACCGGAGGTCTTGCCGTTCTGGCCGACCTTCTCGCCGATCGAGCGCAGATTGCCCCAGTAGCTGCCGATGCCGCCGCCCTTGGAGGCGAGCCAGACATTCTCGTTCCACAGGCCGACGATGCCGTCGAGGCTGTCCGACGCCTCGTTGAGGAAGCAAGAAATCGGCAGGCCGCGCTCGGTGCCGCCATTGGACAGCACCGGCGTCGCCGGCATGAACCAGAGCCGCGACATATAGTCGTAGAGGCGCTGCGAATGCGCGGCGTCGTCGCCGTAATAGGAGGCGACGCGCGCAAACAGGTCCTGGTAAGATTCACCCGGCAAAAGGTAGCGGTCACCCAGGGTCGCGCGCCCGAAATCGGTGATCAGCGCGTCGCGTGAGCGATCGACGCGAACCTGAAAACGTCCCTGCATCTGTACGGCATCGAGCACGATCTCATTCCCCCGGGTCATCGACGTAATTCCCGTATCCTGCCCAACGGGTTGCGGCCGTCAACTCAAATGACACTATATGTTGCGTAAGACGCTCCGACTGATGCGCGTTGGCCACAGCGCGGCCGGATGCCCCGTGGCCGGTTAGACGAACAGAACCTGAACATAGGCGTTTTTGTTCCCCGCGCCCAGGGGCACAAAACGCCCATCCACACTTTCCCCGCAACGCACAGGAACCCGACTCGCGTTCGGCCAGCCGAGATCAGGCACGAGGCAGGGGCGAGTCAGAGCGGGCGGATGCCGCACCAGTCGGCGATGAATGCGGCGATGGCGAGCGTGGTCTGTTGCAGGGTCGGCAGGTGCGCGCGTTCGTCGAAGGCGTGCGCCCCCTGCCCGCCCGGGCCGTAACAGAGCGCCGGCATGGCGTTGTAGAGACCGTAGAATCGCGTGTCGTTCACGGCGGTGGCGAGGCGGGCCTGCATCGGCGCGTGGAAGACGGCGTTATGCGCGGCGCCGAGCACACGCTCCGCCTCCGAGCCTGGCTCGAGCACGTAGCCGTCGGCCTGGAATCCGTTCCACACCACCTCGGGCGGGTTGTTCGCGAGGAAGCCATCGGCCCTCGCCGCCTCGGCGACGCAACGTTCGACCTCGGCACGCGCCTGCGCGAGCGTGGTGCCGGGCAGCAGGCCGATGCGGCAATCGACCTCGCACCAGGCGGGCGTCGAGCTCGCCCAGTCGCCGCCGCGAATCACGCCGGGGTTGAACTTCACCGGGTTGGGAACGGCGCTGAACCAGGGGTGGTCCTTGGCCCGGGCGTTGATGCGTTCGGTGAGGCCGTAGAGCGCCTGGACCAGCGCATAGGCCGACATGATGGCGTTGCTGCCGGTCTGGGCGGTCGCGACATGCACCGGCACGCCGCGCACGCGCAGGCGCAGCCACATCACGCCCACATGCGCGCGGGTGATGGTGGTGCCGGTGGGCTCGGGGATCAGGCAGGCCTGCGCGCGGTAGCCGCGGGCCAGCGTCGAGAGCGCGCCGTTGCCGGTGCACTCCTCCTCGGTCACCGTCTCGACGAAGACGTCGCCCGCCGGCGCAAGGCCGCAGGCGGCCATCGCGTCGAGCGCCCAGACCATGGCCGAGACGCCCTGCTTCATGTCATGGGCGCCGCGCCCGTTCATCCATTCGCCGCGGATCGTGGGCTCGAACGGCGGGTCGGTCCACATCGCGGCCGGCCCCGGCGGCACAACGTCCACATGGCCCTGCAGCACCAGGCTGCGGCCGGCCCCGGGGTCGGGCGCGCGGATCGTGGCGACCACCTGCACGGCGCGGCTGTAATCCGTGTCCATCACCGGGGAGAAGCCCGGCAAATGGTCCATCGCGACCTCGGCCAGCGTGTAGCGATCAACGCTCCAGCTGCGGGCCGCGAACTCCCGCGCGATCCAGTCCTGGCAGGGCGCTTCCTGCCCGCGCAGGCTGGGGAAGCGCACCAGCGTCTGGAGCCAGGCGAGCTGGCCGGGCCAGCCCGCCTCGACGGCCGATCGAAGCCGGGCGAGGAGGGCGGCGTCCGGCATGCCTCAGGCCGCCTTCGCGACCGGCTGGGTCTCGGCGAGGAAGCTCATCGCCGCATTGATGCCGCCGGCGCTGTGCGGAACACCGTTGGCGGCGAGCGACATCTCCACCGCCGCGAGCGTGCCGAGGATCATCGGCTCGTTGAGGTCGCCGAGATGGCCGATGCGGAACACCTGCCCGCCGAGCGGGCCGAGCCCACCGCCGAGCGAAACGCGGAAGCGCTCATAGGCGGTGCGGCGAACCGCCTCGGCGTCGTGGCCCTCCGGCATTTTGACGGCGGTGACCGAGTCCGAAAGCCGCGCGGGGTTGGTGGTGAACAGCGTCGGGCCGTTGTTGCCGGACCAGTGGCGCACCGCGCGGCGCGTCGCCTCGGCGAGGCGGTTGTGGCGCGCCCAGACACCCTCGAGCGTTTCCTCCTCGATCAGGCGCAGCGCCTCCTCCAGCCCGTAGAAGAAGCTGATCGGCACGGTGCCGATGAAGCTCTTGTGCCGACGCTCCAGCATCAGGCTCCAGTTGAAATAATGCTTGGGCAGCGTCGAGGTCTTGTGCGCCGCCATCGCCTTTTCGGAGACGCCGGTGAAGGACAGGCCGGTGGTGAGCATCAGGCCCTTCTGCGAGCCGCCGACGACGCAATCGACGCCCCAGGCATCCATGCGGAACTCGATCGAGCCGAGCGAGGAAATCGTGTCCACGAGGAACAGCGCCGGGTGCCGCGTCTCGTCCAGCGCCTTGCGGAACTCGGCGAGCGGCAGGGTGGCGCCGGTCGCGGTCTCGTTGTGGACGACGCAGATTCCCTTGATGCTGTGCGCTGTGTCGGCGGCCAGCGCGGCGCGCACGGCAGCGAGATCGACGCCGCGGCGCCAATCCGCCGCCACCGGCTCGACCACCAGGCCGAGGCCCTGGGCCATCTTCGCCCAATGGTCGGAAAAATAGCCGCTCTCGACGATGAGCAGCTTGTCGCCGGCGGAGAAGAGGTTGACGAGCGAGGCTTCCCACGCCGCGTGGCCGGAGCCGGTGTAGTAGAACAGATGCTGCCGGGTCTGCAGGACCCGCTTCAACCCGACGGAGCACGCATCGTAAACCCGAAGGAAGTCCTCGGACATGAAGTCCACCGTCGCGTGCTGCATGGCGCGAAGGATGGAGTCTGGGATGTTGGTCGGGCCTGGATTGGCGAAGAACAGGCGCCCTCGCGGGGGATTGGCCCTCGGGGGATTGGGCGGCGGGTTGGTCATGGTTCCTGGCGTCCCATTGTTTGGGCCATGGTGATAGAATGGCGTGGCGGGAGCGGCAACCGTCGCAGCCGAGAGGTCTGGGGTGCATGGCGGCAGCCGGTCCGCCGGCACCTCGGGCGAGATCGCATCCCGCCGCGTCCGCCACGCGAGGTGACGGATACGGCGGCACTCGCGCGACGCGGGCAGGCAACGCGGGAAAAAATCAGGCGAAGCCGGGGAAGAAATCCGTCTTGATGCGGTTGCGCGGGACGCCCATGGCGCGCAGCGCGTGTTCGAACCGCACGACCATCCCGCGTGGGCCGGAGATGAAGAACGTGCGCTCTTGCCAGTCCGGAATCTCCCGACGGATCAGCGTCTCGTCGATAAAGCCCTGGTGGATGTCGTAGCCCTCCTCCTCCGGCTCGGCGACGGCATAGACCGTGTGCATGCCGATTTTTTTTGCCGCCTCCTGGAACAGCTCCGCATAGGCGATGTCCGCCAGCCGGTTGTTGCCGTAGAGCATGACGAGGTCGCGTGGCTCGCCGCGGCGCAGCATTTCCTCGACCATGGAGCGGAATGGCGTGACACCGATGCCACCCGCGATGAAGGCAAGCTTTCTGTCTGGGTTGCGCGGCAGGGTGAAATGCCCGGCGATATGCGAGGCATAAACCACGTCGCCCGGTCGCAGCGCGGCCAGTGTACGCTTGAAGGCGCTGGGCTCGTCGGGGAATTTCACGCCCAGCCGCAATTCCCGCTCACCGGGCGCGGAGGCGATGGTGAAGGTGCGGCGGTTGCCCCGATTGTCGGGCGCGGGCACGTCGAGCGTCCAGTCGATATACTGCCCGGCCTCGAAGGCCAGCCGGCGATCGGGCTGGAAGACGAAATCGTAGCAGCCTGAAGCCATTTTCTCGATGCGCAGCAGGGTGAGGCGGAAGCGGCCCTTCGGCGCCGCGGCCCAGGCGAAGAGGTTGCCGGCGAGGAACGCCATCTCCGGCGTCGGGTAGAACGAGCCGATGTGGAAGCTGCTCGACGAAACGGCGCCGATGATGGCCCCGAAGACTAGGCGCGAACGCTTGCCATGGGCCGCCGTCAGCGGCTCGGTCAGCATCGCGAAGCCGGCGAACAGCAGCGGCGAATAGAGGAAGGTCTGCGACAGCGCCATCGACATCATCGAAAGCGGCGTCGTTGCGAGGGTGACGACGAGATTGGCCAGGATGTAGACGCCGAGGGTGTCGAACTGGCGCACCTTGCGCACTACCAGCAGCCCGCCGAGCAGCACCGGCAGCAGCAGCACGAGGTTGCCGCCGGCCCACCAGGTCGGCGGGTGGCCGAGCAGCACGCCGGCGGCGACCGCACCCGCGGCGACCGGGTTGAAGATGTGCTTGCGGCCCGGGGCGATGAGGAACTTGGAGGCGATGGCGACGACCGAGGCGACCACCAGGGCCGCGATGCCGGCACCGTTCTTCGCGGTCACCGGCGAGAACAGCAGCACCAGGATCACCGCCGTGATGGCGTAGGACTCGGTGTTGGCGGGCACCCGCAGCACGGCCGCGAAGAGGCGGTTGGTGAGCCAGCAGGCGCCGAAGATCACCACTCCCGAAAAAGCGAGCGCGGTGGGGTCGACCGGCACCAGATGTGCGAAGCCGAGCAGGAAGGCGAGCAGCAGCAGCCCAGCCGTGTAGGCCAGCACCAGCCGGTACATGGTGATGTGGTTGAGCAACGCATCGACCGGCCGCATGATGGCGAGAATCAGGCTCGACCTCGACGCTTCAGACTTTGCCGTAACGTCAGCTACGCGCGTCATGACACGACATACTCCCGAAAGCCGGTGGTTTGGATGGCAACGCCGTCAGCGCCGATGAGGTAGCCCTCGAGGCCCGGCTGCGCCTCGATGAAGGCGATACCGTCCTCGCCCATGGCGAAGGCGGCAGTGGCGAAACGATCCGCTTCCAGAACGTCAGGCCCGATCACCGTGATGCTGAGCACGTCACGGATCGGCCGCCCCGGCGCGTGCGGATCATAGATGTGCTGGCCGCGCGCGGAGGTGCCGGACGTGGCGATACCCTGGTCGCGCGGGGCCACGATCTTGACGATCTGCATCGCATCGAAAGGGTTGCGGATGCCGATGTGCCAGGGTTGGCCGTCGGGCGCGTTGCCGCGGCACTGAATGTCGCCGCCGGCATCCACCAGATAGTCGGCATAGCCGTGCGCCTCAACCAGGCGGGCGACCTCGCGGATCGCCCAGCCCTTCACGATGCCGGAGGGGTCGAGAAACCCGTCCGGCCTTGCGATGTCGAAATACCCGTCGGTTTCCCGACGCGTCCGCTCGGCCAGCGCCAGCACCTCACGCAGCTCCGCGCTCGGCTCACCGTCGGCGAGGCGCAGCGCGTTGAAGCGGACCACCTCGCTCTGCGGCCGATACGGGCTGAAGCGTTCCTCGATCCCGGCGAAGCGGGCAAAGGCAGCCTCGATCACCGCCTGCGTGCCGTGCGGCACATCGACGGTGATCGCCATGCCCATGAGGAAACGGGTTGCGTCCATCAGTGCGAGGCCTGGCGCAGCGCGCCATCGATGGAGGCGATGAAGGCACGGCTGTCGAGCGTGGCGCCGGAGACGCCGTAGATGCGTCCACTCTGTTTGCGGATCACCTCGCGCTCCATGTAGGGCAGAGCGCGCGAGGCGATGTAGCGGCTGGTGGAGTGGGAGTAGGGATATTTCAGGATCCGGACCTCGACGATCTTGCCGCCGTGGATCATCACCTCCGCCTGCACGTGGCCCCAGTAGGCGCTGTAGGACGGGCCGGGGAACGTGCCGTCGCGGTAGTGCGACTGCGCGAGCGCGGGCAGCGGGGCGGCGAGGCAGGCCGCGAGCGCGGTGCCCAGGAGAAGTCGTGTACGGAAGCGTGTCATGGCCTCGGCTTGGAAAGGAATGAGGCTGATCTAATGACCCCGACTTACGGCAAGCTTTTGTGCGGCGCGGCGCAACCCGCCCGCTCGTGGTGTTTCACCGCTTCGTAACCTGCTGCCGGGGAGCGTTAAAAATTGCCGGCGCCCGAAGCCTTGGTCGGCCGCGGAAAATCTCCAGCGGGCGCGGTCCGCGCATGCCGGTGGATGACACCGCCGTCATGCGCGAACCGCACGAATTCAGGAGATTCCGTTCGCGGCGGCTGGAAACCAGCGGCGGCGGGGGTGAGGTCCGGTGGAACCGTTCAGGCCTGACGCGCGTCGGCGCCCCAGCAGCCCGCCGGCTCGATCGCGTCCAGCAGGCCGCCGATATCGGCGCCATCCGCCGGCCAGCGCGTCGCCGTCACCCGCCTGCCCGTCACGCCGTCCGCGGCGGTGGAGACCAGCCACAGCAGCGGTGGCACGACGATCGTGGGCTCCAGCAGCTTGTCGCGCACCGCGTCGGCCACGCCATCCGGGATCATGCCGGTTGCCGTCGCCCCGCCCGGGAGCAGCGCGTTCACCGTGACCCCGGTGCCGGCAAGGTCTCGCGCCCAGATCGCGGTTTCCGATTCCAGCGCCGCTTTTGACGGGCCGTAGGGTGAAAACCCCGGTCGGCGCATCGTCTCGCGGTTCATCGAGATATTGATGATCCGCCCCCACCCCGCCTTCAGCATCCACGCCAGCGCCGCGCGAGCCATCAGGAACGGACCGTTGATGTTGGTATCCATCACCATCCGCCAGGTCTCGGGCGGGACTTCCCAGAACCGTGCGGGCTGCGTCATGAAATCCCGGCTGACGAACTTCATGCCGCGCCCGGCATTGTTGACCAGAATATCGAGGCGTCCGAACCGGTCCAGTGCCGCGGCCACCACGGCCTCGCCATCCGCCTCGCGCGTGACATCGGCGAGCATCGGCAGCACCTGGCCGGCCACCCCCATCCGCTCCACATCGCCGAGCAGCGCCTCAAGCTCCGCGGCCTCGCGCGCGGCGGTGGCCACCACATGAATTCCGGCCCGCACCAAACCCAGGACCATCGCCCTGCCAAGCCCTCGCCCGCCGCCGGTGACGATCGCGACACGGGCGGCATGAGGTTCAGGAACGGCGTCTGTCGTCATCGCGCTCCCCTGGGGTTGGCGTCCATCACGGTGATCCTAACGCAGGACCCGGCCGGGCGGAATCATCGGGTCGGATGAAATTCCGCTCCAGGCCACCGTGATGCCGCGATGTTCGTGCGTCGTTGTAACCGCCGGCCTCGTCCCCGGGAGCGCTAGCGGCAGGACGATCCCGCCGCCCCGTCGAGCAGGGTGGCGAACGCGTCGCCGATGCGCGCGACCATTTCGTTGCGATACGAAAACATCGCCGTACGCTCCGGGTGCACCAGCATCGGCGCGTTCGCTTCGAACACCACCAGGCGCCCGTCCGGCAGCACCGAGAAGTCGATCCCGCCGTAGTCGAGGCCGAGACGGTGCCCGATCGCCGCCAGCGCGCGCCAGGCGGGTGTGCCCAGCGCTGCCTCGGGGGCCGTGAGGAAGCGCTGCTCCTCCGCCCGGCGCGTCGCATCAGCGTCCATGCCGGCGGTCCAGTAATGCACCAGCCAGTGGCGCGAGATCGCGAGATGATAGGGGTGGACCGCGCCCGCGACAAAGATCGCGCGGTATTTGCGAAACCACCCGTCCTGGCTGGCATAGTCGATGAACGCCGTCAGATATGCGTCACCCTCGGTCAGGGCCTGAGGGGCGTGGACAAGGCGCACGCCCTCGCCGCCGTGCGAGGCAAACGGGCGGGCCAGCAGCGGGAAGGCGAGCCCGGCGCGTGCCGCCGCCGCCCCCACCGGCCCCGCCGCCGCATGATGGCGCAGCACCGGGGGCACCACGATGCCCTCGATCCCCACCAGCAGCGCCGGCAGGAGGTCACGTCGCGTGCGCGCCACCGCCTCGGGGGTGTTCAGCAACCGCATGCCTCGCGCCGCCAGCCAGTCGCGCACCGGCGCCGGCACCGGTGGCGCGAGGTCGGGGTCTCCCATCGCGTTGAACGCCACGTCGCAGTCGGGCGGCGCGTCATGCCGGGTGGCATATTCCATGTACCATTCAACGACGGTGTTCTCGCCCGCCAGCAACAGATGCCGCAGCGGAACATTGCCCGCCTTGGCCGTGGCCAGGACCAGCACGCGCCGCCGTGGCCGTGCCGCCGCGCGAACCAGCACAGGCCGGGTACGATAGGCGGCGTCGCGATGCGCTTGCGCCGCCTCTGGCGCCGTGCCGGCGAGCAGCGCCGCGAGGTTGCGATGCGCGGCGACGAGATCGGGGGTGATGGCCAGGGCCGCGCGCAGATGCAGGCATGCTTCCTCCGCCCGTTCGAGCCGCGCCAGCACCGCGCCGAGATTGGCGTGCGCCGCAGCGTCCGGGGCCAGCGCCAGGGCGCGGCGCAGGCATGCCTCCGCTTCGAGCAGGCGGTCGGCCTCGGCCAGGCACTGCCCGCGGGCGAGCAGGATCGGGGCACGCCCCGGCCATAGCGCATCGACGTGCCCGAATGCCTGCGCGGCCTCCTCGTGCCTCCCCAGCGCCTGTCCCGCTCGCGCCAGCACCAGCCAGGCCAGCGGTTGCGCGCGATCGCCCGCGAGCGCCCCCAGCGCCGCCAAACGCGCCGCCTCCGGCTCGCCGGCCTCCAGCAGGACCAGCGGGTCGGCGCCATGCGCAGCGTGCGCGCGGGGAAGGTGCGATGACATGATCGGGTGCAATCATGCCGGACAGTTCTGCCAGTTTGGTAAACGGCGTCCCAAGGCACGGCCGCGGAACCGCTCCTGCGGCTCAACCCGGCGCGCGCGCCACCAGGTCGATCAGCGCCGACATCCCGGCATGGCCCGAGCCTTCCTCGATCGGCGCGTCGTAGGCCACGAGCTGTTCGATCGTCAGATCATGGAAAGCCTCACGCAGCATCGGCTCGGTGTAGAGATTCTCCGGCACGCGCGGCCCGCCCGTTGCGTAGCCGATCTGTTCCGGCCGGTAGCCCTCGAGCAGCAGCAGGCCCCCGGGCTTCAGCGCGCCGCGCATGCCGGCGAACATGCGGGTGCGCAGCGCCGGGTCCGCGAACTGGATGAAAATCCCCACCACGGCGTCGAACGCCGCCGCGGGCCAGGCCCATGATGCGAGGTCCGCCAGCACAAAATCGAGCGAGACGCCGCGCTTCGCCGCGAGGCGCATGGCCTTCTCCTGGCCCACGCGCGAACCCTCGACGGCGGTAACACGCAGCCCGAGCCCAGCCATCCACACACCGTTCCGCCCCTCGCCGTCGGCCACCGCCAGCGCCGTCCGGCAACGCAGCAGCAGCTCTTTCTGTCGCATCAGAAACGCGTTGGGTTCCTTGCCGAACACGTAATCCGGCTGCGCGAACCGCCGGTCCCACCGCTCGATGCCGGAATCACTCATCCCGCTCGCTCCCCCCAAAATTACATCCACCGGCCTGGGCCCCTCCGCCGCGGCTAGCCCCGCAGCAACGCCCGTATCGCCGCCATCGCCTTGGTGTCGGGCTCGCCGTAGTTGATCAGGGTCGCGAGCTGGCCCTTGGCTGTCATCAGGTAGATGAACGACGAATGGTCCATGGTGTAGCCGCCCGGGGTCGGCACCTTCTTGTAATAGACCTTGTAGTCGCGGGCGATCGTGGCGATCTGCGCCGGTGTGCCGGTGAGGCCGATGATGGTCGGGTCGAAATGCGAGAGATAGGACTTCATCACCGAGGGCGTGTCGCGCGCGGGGTCGATCGTCACGAACACCGCACGCAGCCTCGCCGCCGCCGGACCGAGCGCGTGCAACCAGGCGCTGATATGGGTCAGCGTCGTCGGGCAGACATCCGGGCAGAACGTGTAGCCAAAATAGATGATCGCGGGCTTGCCCAGCAGATCCCGCCTGGTGAACGGTTTGCCGTTGTCGTCGACGAGCGTGAACGTGCCGCCGATGCCGCCGGCAAGCGGCGACGGCACTTGGTTGCGCGTGATCATGAGATACTCGCCGCCAGCAATGACGGCGGCGGCGGCGACGACACCGCCGCCTACCAGGAGCCGACGCCTCATGACAGGGAAGGTGCGGGGTGGCGCGTGCACGGGTTCATCGGCACGTCATAGCGCCGGGCGCGCCGCGCGTCACCCGTGCGCCGCCCGCCGGCACGCCGCGCTCACATCAGGCGGAACGCATCCTCGATCCGCTCCACGCGCCCGGTGATGTCCACCAGCAGCACGTCGAAGCGCACCCCGGCGGCACCGCGGCGCGGGTGCCGGGCGAGCAGCAATTCCGCCGCCGCCATCAGGCGCGCCTGCTGCCGGCGCGAGAGGCTCGCCGCGGCCTCCTCCAGCGTTGCTCGCTGTTTGACCTCGACGATGGCAACCAGCCCCTCGCGCTCGGCGGCGATGTCGATCTCGCCCAAGGCGGTGCGCACCCGGCGCGCGAAAATCTCCCACCCATCCTCGGCGAGCCACAGGCAGACCGCGTCCTCCGCCTCGCGCCCCGCACGTTCCGCGCCGCGCCCGCGCGCCTCGCGCGCCAGCGTCGCGGACTTCCGGGGCCGCTGGGGCGTCAGGCCCAGCCTTCGGCCACCGCGTGGCACGCGACCCCGACCCCACCGGCCTGCGTCGTCTCGGGCCGCACGCTGCGGCACTTGTCGCGCGCCAGCGGGCAGCGTGGGTGAAAGGTGCAGCCGGGCGGCGGGGAAATCGGGCTCGGCACCTCGCCGCCCACCGGCGTGCGCGCGCGCCCGACCATGTCGAGATCGGGGATCGCGTCGAGCAGCAGTCGCGTATAAGGGTGTTTCGGTTTCGAAAAGATCGCCTCGGCCGGGCCCATCTCCACGATGCGGCCGAGATACATCACCCCCAGCCGGTCCGACATGTGGCGCACCACCGCGAGATTATGGCTGATGAACAGATAGGTGAGGTTCAGCCGCTCCTGCAGGCCCTTCATCAGGTTCAGGATCTGCGCCTGCACCGAAACGTCGAGCGCCGAGGTGGGCTCGTCGCAGACCAGGAACTCCGGCTCCGAGGCAAGCGCGCGGGCGATCGAGACGCGCTGGCGCTGGCCGCCCGAGAACTCGTGCGGATATTTCTGCCCGTCGGCGGCGGCGAGCCCGACCTGCACCAGTAGCTCCGCGACCCGCTCGCCGACCGCGGCGCCCGAGGCGAGGCCGAACGCGCGGATCGGCTCGGCAACGATGTCGCCCACCCGCCAGCGCGGGTTGAGCGAGGCATACGGATCCTGGAAGATCATGTTCATCCGCCGCCGCAGCCGCGCGTCGCGCCGTGCCGCGGAGAGTTCATGGCCCTCGAAGCGCATCGCCCCCGCGCTCGGCCCGTAGAGCCCGACGGCCATGCGCGCGACCGTGGACTTGCCACAGCCGCTCTCGCCCACCAGCGACAGCGTGGTGCCGCGCGGAATGGCGAAGCTGGCATCATCGACCGCGCGCAGCATGCGCTTGCCCTCGCCTGCCATGATCCGCGTGAGCCATGGGCGCGACACGTCGAACACCCGGGTGACGTGCTCGGCCTCCAGCACGGTATTGCTCGCCACCTCAGCCATGCGCCACCTCGAAGAGATGGCAAGCGGCCATCGTCGCGCCGGCCTGGCGCAGCACCGGCCGCTCGCGCCGGCAGGTTTCCATCACCCTGGGACAGCGCGGGTTGAAGGCGCAGCCCTGGGGGATCGCGGTCAGCCGCGGCATGGCACCGTCGATCTGCGCGAGCCGCGCCACCCGGCGGTCGAGGGCCGGGATGCTGGCCATGAGGCCCGACGTGTAGGGGTGCGAGGGCTGCTTTACCACCTCGCGCACCGGCCCGATCTCGGCGATGCGCCCGGCATACATCACCGCAACCCGGTCGCAGGTCTCGGCGATCACGCCCATGTCGTGCGTCACCAGCATCACCGAGGTGCCGTGCTCCGCGGCCAGACGTTTGATCAGCGTGATGATCTGCGCCTGGATCGAGACGTCGAGCGCCGTCGTCGGCTCGTCGGCCACCACCAGCTCGGGTTCGGCGCAGAGGGCCAGCGCGATCACCACGCGCTGGCGCATGCCGCCCGAGAACTCGTGCGGATAGGCATCGATGCGCTGGCGGGCGGCGGGAATCCCCACCTCCTCCAGCCAGGAGATCGCCCGCGCCCGCGCCTCGCTGTCGGAGAGCGGCAGATGCGTGCGGATGGTCTCGGTGAGCTGGCGGCCGACGCTGAGCAGCGGGTTCAGGGTCGTCAGCGGGTCCTGGAAAATGGCGCCGATGCGCTTGCCGCGCAGCTTGCGCATCGCCGCCGGCGGAAGATTGTCGATGCGTCCGCCGTCGAGCCGGATCTCGCCCGACGCGATGCGGCCGGGCGGCTCCAGCAGCCCGATGATCGCCGCCCCGGTCAGCGATTTCCCGGCGCCGCTTTCGCCGACCACGCCGAGCACCTCGCCACGCGTGATCGAGAAGCTCACCCCGTCGAGCGCCCGCAGAACGCCGCGCCTGGTCGGAAACTCCACCACCAGGTCACGCACCTCGAGCAACGCCGCACCGGCCGCCGCTGCCTGCACCGCGGCGCTCACCGCAGCCTCGGGTTGAGCGCGTCGCGCAGCCAGTCGCCCAGCAGGTTCATCGCCAGCACCATGCCCGCCAGCACGATCCCGGGGAACACGGTGATCCACCAGTCGCCGCTGTAGAGGAAATTGTTGCCGTTGGAGATCAATGTCCCGAGCGAGGGTTCTGTCGGCGGCAGACCGAGGCCGAGGAAGGACAAGGTGGCCTCGTCGAGGATCGCCAGGCCGAGGTTGATCGTCGCCAGCACCAGCAACGGCCCCAGCACATTGGGCAGGATATGCGTGACCATGATCCGCACCGAGCCGATGCCGATGACGCGCGCCGCCATGACGTATTCCCGGCCGCGTTCGACGAGCGTCGAGCCGCGCACGGTGCGGGCGAATTGCGGCCAGCGCGAGATGCCGATCGCGAAGATCAGCACGTAGAGTTCGAGCGCGTTCTGAGCGCCGTGCGGCAGCAGCACGCGAACGATGCCATCGACCAGCAGCGCGATCAGCAGCGACGGGAAGGAAAGCTGCACGTCCGCCGCGCGCATCAGCACCGCGTCGGTGACGCCGCCGAAATAACCCGCGATCAGCCCCAGCGCGATGCCGATGCCGAGCGCCAGCACGATGGCCGAGAAGCCGACGATGAGGCTGATGCGCGTGCCATACATGATGGCGGAAAGCACGTCGCGCCCCTGATCGTCGGTGCCCAGAACAAAGCTCCAGGAACTGCCCTTGAGCGGCACCGGCGGCAGAAAGGCGTTGGAGAGCGAAAGGCTGGCAAGGTTGAACGGATCGTGCGGCGCGAGGAAGCCGCAGCCGAACGCGCCCACGAAGCAGACCACCACCACCACGGCGGAGACGATCGCCGCCGGCGAATGGCGCAGGCTCCACGCGATATCGCTGTCCCAGGCCCGCGCGAGCCGGCCGGCGGCCGGTGCGACGCCGCTCATCGCTTCACCCGCAGCCGCGGATCGACAACGTAATAGAGGATATCGACGATGAGGTTGATGACCACGAACACGACGGCGATGAGGATCAGGTAGGCGCTCATCACCGGGATATCCGCGTTCTGGATCGACTGCACGAGCAGCAGGCCCATGCCCGGCCACTGAAACACCGTCTCGGTCACGATCGAGAAGCCGATCAGCCCGCCGATCTGCAGGCCGACGATGGTGATCACCGGCACCAGGGTGTTGCGCAGCGCATGCCCGAAATAGATCGCCCGCGGCCCGAGCCCGCGGGCGCGGGCAAACTTGATGTAGTCGCTGCGCAGCACCTCCAGCATCTCGGTGCGCACCAGGCGCATGATCAGCGTCATCTGGAACAGACCGAGGGTGATCGCGGGCAGGATCAGCGAGCGCAGGCCGGAGACGGTGAGAAACCCGGTGCTCCAGTGGGCGAAGTCGATGACATGCCCGCGCCCGAAGCTCGGCAGCCAGCCCAGCAGCACCGAGAAGAACAGGATCAGCAGGATGCCGAGCAGAAATGTCGGCAGCGAGACGCCGATCAGCGAGCCCGCCATGATCGTGCGGGAGACGAAACCATTGGGCCGGATGCCGGTATAGACGCCGAGCGGCAGCCCGACGAGCAGCGCCAGCACCGCCGAGGTCATCACCAGCTCGGTCGTCGCCGGCAGCCGCTGAAGAATGAGCTGGGAGACCGGCAGCCCGAGCCGGTAGGACAGGCCGAAATTCAGATGGATCGCGCGCTCCATGAAGTGCAGGTATTGCACCAGGAACGGCTGATCGAGCCCAAGCTCGTGGCGCATGGCGATGCGCATCGCGGGCGTCGCGTTCTGACCCAGCATGATGCTCACCGGGTCGCCGACGAAGGTGAAGACGGCGAAGGCCAGGAACCCCACCACCAGCAGCACCGGAATCGCCTGCAGCAGGCGCGAGACGAGTTGCGCGATCATGCCGTCCGGGCACGCATCATCGCCGCCTCCCCCGCTTCGAGCCCCATCGTCATCAATTTATGTCTCCCGCGATGCGCGGTTATCCCCGCCGGGCCGCGGCGGCGCAAGTCATCGCAGGCCTGCCCGGCGGATAGGCCACGGCCGGCCCGCGCACCACGAGCCAGACGGCATCTCCCACGGCCGGGCTCGCATGGCCCGGCACCAGGGCGGCGACAATCGTGCCCGAGTCCAACGCCACCTGCACCAGAGCGTCATGGCCGTGGAACACCACCGCACGCACGCGCCCCGGCACGGCATCGGCCCCGGTTTCGGGGACCAGGCGCAGCTGCTCCGGCCGCAGCATCAGCGTCGTCGCGCCGTCCGCCACAGGCCCCGCAAGCGGTCCGACGAGTGCCACCAGCCCCAGCGCACACGCCGCCCGGCCCGCCATCGCCATGCCAGGCAGCATCACCGCCTCGCCGACGAAGCGCGCCAGGTAGGCATCGGCAGGCCGGCGATACAGCATGACCGGGTCCGCCATCTGGGCCACCCGCCCGTCACGCAGCACCGCGACCGCATCACCCATCGACAGCGCCTCCGCCTGGTCGTGCGTCACCAGCAGCGCCGTGGCACCCGCCTCGCGCAGGGCTGCCGCGACCACGGTTCGGGTCTCGGCCCGCAGCCCGGCATCGAGCGCCGAGAACGGTTCGTCGAGCAGCACCAGCGCCGGCTCCGGTGCCAGCGCGCGGGCCAGCGCCACACGCTGCTGCTCGCCACCTGACAGCGATTGCGGCGGTCGCGCGGCGAAGCCGGGGGGCAGGCCGACCAGTTCCAGCAGCCGGCCGATCCGCGCCGCGTCGCGCCGCTGCCATCGCGGCAGGCCGAACGCGACATTGGCCCCGACCGACAGATGCGGGAACAGCGCGCCCTCCTGCGGCACGTAACCCACCCCTCGCTGCGGCGCCGGCACGTGGTGGCCGGGCGCGCAGACCACGCGGCCGGCAAGCTCGATCGTGCCGGCATCCGCGCGCTCGAAGCCGCAGATCAGGCGCAGCAGCGTCGTCTTGCCGCTTCCCGAGGCGCCGAGGATCGCGACCACCGCGCCCTCCGGCACGTCGAGATCGAGCCCGTCGAGGACCGCGCGCTCGCCGTAGCGCCGGGTCAGGCCAGCAATCAGCAGCGCGGACATGCGGCCTCAGACCCCACCGTTCAGGCGGCGCCGGCGGCGAAGCGGCGCGCCAGCAGCCAGGTGGAAAGCAGCGAGAACAGCGTCATCATCGCGGCATAGGGGGCGGCGGCGGCAAAGGCCAGGGTCGCGGTGTTGGCCCAGACCTCGGTCGCGAGCGTCCGCGTGCCGATCGGCGCGAGCAGCAGCGTCGCGGTCAGCTCGGTCGAGACCGACACGAAGACCAGGGCCGCCGCCGCCCCGAGGCCCGGCCCCGCCAGCGGCAGCACGACGCGCCAGGCGACGGCGAACCAGCCCTGGCCCAGCGATGTCGCGACCTCCTCGAGTGCTCGTTGCGCCTGCTCCAACGCCGCGCGCACCGAGACCACGGCGAGCGGCAGGAACAGGATCGCGTAGGCGAACAGCAGCAACGCGACGCTCTGATACAGGCCCCGCGCGTGGCGCACGGCGAGGCCCGCGAGCGCCAGCGCCACCACGATTCCGGGCGCGCCCATGGCCAGGAAGGCCGCACGCTCCAGCAGCGTCGCGAGCCGCCCCGGCCGCCGCGCCACCAGATAGCCGAGCGGCAGTGCCAGCAGCACGGTAAGCGCGGCCCCCATCGCGCCGAGCCACAGCGAGGACCATGTCACGGCCAACAGCCGCCCCCAGTTCGCGGCGGCGGGCGAGATCGCGGCGGCCGCACTCTGCGTCATCCAGTAGACGATGGTCGCCAGCGGCAGCAGCAGCCCCGCCGCCACCGGTACGGCGAGCAGCGCCAGTGCCGGCACGAGCCAGGGTCCGAGCGTGAGCCGCCCGGCACGCCGGCGCGCGCCCTTTCCCAACCGCGCATAGCGAGCGCGCCCGCGCACCCACAGCTCCACGCCAAGACAGAGCAGGCACAGCAACAGCAGCACGAAGGCCAGCATTGCTGCGGCCCGGCCGTTGAAGCCGGTGCGATATTCCGCATAGATCGTCGTGGTGAAGGTCCGGTAGCGCAGCAGCACGAAGGCGCCGAACTCCACCAGCACATCGAGCGCCACCAGCAGCATGCCCCCGAGCAGCGCTGGGCGGAGCTGCGGCAGCACCACACGCAGGAACACCCGCCAGCGCCCGAGCCCGAGCGCCATCGCCGTCTCCTCAAGCGCCGGGTCGAGCCCGCGCAGAGCGGCCGCCACCGGCAGGTAGACCAGCGGCGTGTAGGTGAGTGTCACCACCAGCCAGGCGCCGAGAAACCCCTCGAACACCGGCGCGATCGAGACCCAGGCATAGCCGGCGACGAAGGGCGGGACGGCCAGCGGCGCCGCGGCCAGCACCGCCCAGACGCGCCGGCCCGGCAGATCCGTCCGCTCCACCAGCCACGCCGAGGCAAGCCCCAGCAACCCCGCGGCCAGCATCGCTGCTGCCATCAGCGTGAGCGTGTTGCCAAGGAGATGCGCCACCAGCGGGCGAAGCAGCAGGGTGCGCACCGTCACCCACCCACCCTCGAATGCCGCGGCGAGCGTGGCGAGGATGGGCAACAGCACCAGCACCGGGCCGATGCCGGCGGCGAGAAGCAGGGCGAGAGGCATGCGCTGCCTTAGACGAGCCCGGGGGCTTAGACGAGCCCGGCATCTTGCAACAGATGCGCCGCGACCTGGTCATCGCCGATCGCGGCGATGGTGATCGGCGGCGGGCGCAGGCTGGCAAACGGCGTCAGCAGCGGATTGGCGGCAACGCCCGGATGCAGCGGATACTCGAAATCCACGTCGCTGCGCGCGAGCATCGCCTGCGTCGATGCCGCGACCAGAAAGGCGAGATAGCGCTGCGCCGCAGCCTGGTTGCGCGAGGAGGCGAGCACTGCGGCGCCGGAGACGTTGATGAGGTTGCCGACATCGCCGGGCGCAAAGCGGTGGATGCGACTCGCCGTTTTTGCCGCCCCCTGCTCGGTGTGCAGCCGGCACCAGTAATAAGCATTGATGATGCCGGTCGCGACCGCGCCGCGGTCCACTGCCGCGATGACGCCCTCGTCATCGTCGTAGATATGGGCGTTGGCCCGCATGCCGCGCAGCCACGCGAGCGCCGCTGCCCGACCCTTCAGGGCCGCGATCGCGCCGATCAGGGGCAGCGTGTCGGCATCGGTCGGCGCGAAGGCCACGCGGTGCTTCCACGCCGGCTGTGCCAGGTCCATCAGCGAGGCGGGCAGCGCGGCCGCGGCGAGCAGCTTCGGGTTGTAGCCCAGCACCGAATTGCGGGCGAGCACGCCGAGCCAGTTGCCGGACCGCGCGCTCCACTTCGCCGGCACCTGGGCGAGCGTTGATTTCGAAACCGGCGCCAACATGTGGCGCTCATCAAGCAGCAGCAGTTCGGGCGAGTTCTCGGTGAAGAACACGTCGGCCGGGGAATGCGCGCCCTCGGTGGCGATCTGGTTGGCGATTTCGGGCGCCTCGCCCTGGTGCACCCTCACCGCGATGCCGGTTGCCTGGGTGAAGGCCTTGTTGATCATGTCCACCACCTGCTGGTGCTGGGCGGCGTAGAGCACGATCGAGCCGCCGGCGGCGCGCGCGGCGCCGGAGATGACGAAAGGCGCGGCAAGCAGTGCGCCCCCTCCAAGAAGAACGGCACGACGGGACGGGTGAGACACGACTCTCTCCATTTGCGAACGCTTCTCATTTGCAGCTAAACCGGGACCCGTGCCATGTCAAGCAGCCGCGCGGCCCGCGGCCCGCGGCAGGGCCGGAGACCTGCCAGCTTCCGGCCGCTCTTGTCCCCCGGTCCGCGCCCTCATAGGGTCCAGCCGCTCAGACGGGGGGATCTGCATGCCGAAGCTGGCCGCCAATCTTTCGATGATGTTCAACGAGGTGCCGTTCCTCGACCGATTCGCGGCGGCGGCCAGGGCCGGGTTCAAGGCGGTCGAGTACCTGTTTCCGTACGAATATCCGGCCGCGGATCTCGCCAAGCGCCTGGCGGATAACGGCCTCGTCCAGGCGCTGTTCAACATGCCGCCCGGCAATTGGGCCGGCGGGGAACGCGGCCTCGCCTCGCTGCCAGGCCGGGTGAAGGAGTTCCGCGACGGCGTGGCGATGGCGCTCGACTACGCGGCGGCCCTCGACTGCCGGCTGGTGCATATGATGGCGGGCATTCCGCCGCAGGGCACGGCGCACGCCACGGCCGCGGCGCTCTATGCCAGCAACCTCGCCTGGGCCGCCGAGCGGGCCGCCGCCGCCGGCGTCAGGCTGGCGCTGGAGCCGATCAACCACCGCGACATGCCGGGGTTTCATCTCAACACGATGCAGCAGGCGGCCGACATCATCGCCGCCATCGGCGCCGACCGTGCGGGGCTTCAGTTCGACGTCTATCACTGCCAGATCACCGAGGGCGACGTGACGAAGCGCATGGAGCGCTTCATGCCGATCATCGCGCATATGCAGATCGCCGACGTTCCCGCGCGCAACGAGCCGGGCACCGGCGAACTGGGCTGGGCCTATATTTTCCGCCGCATGGACGAGCTCGGCTACACCGGCTGGGTGGGCTGCGAGTATCGCCCGGCGGCAGACACCGTGGCCGGCCTCGCCTGGCGCCAGGCTTTCAACGTTTAGGCCCCTGCCCGCTCGCCCGTCTGGCCACGCGACTTCCAACGCCCGCAACGATCGGAGTTCGCCATGAAAATCGCCTTTATCGGGCTCGGCATCATGGGCCGTCCCATGGCGCTCAACCTCAAGGCCGCCGGCCATGAGATTTTTGTGCCCGAGCGCGGCAGCCTGACGCCGGAGCTGCGCGCGGCGGCGACCGTTTGCGCGGACGCGGCCGCCGCGGCAGCCGCTGCGGAGGTGGTGATCACCATGGTGCCCGACACACCGGACGTGGCAGCGGTGCTGTTCGGCCCGCGTGGCGTCGCCGAGGGGGTGAAGAAGGGCAGCCTGGTCATCGACATGTCCTCGATCTCGCCCACCGCGACTCGGGACTACGCGGCGCGAATCGAGGCCGCTGGCTGCCAGTGGCTGGATGCGCCGGTTTCGGGCGGTGAGGTCGGCGCCAAATCCGGCAGCCTGACCATCATGGTCGGCGGCTCGGCCGCAGCGTTCGCCCGCGCGAAACCGCTGTTCGAGGTGATGGGCAAGAACATCACCCATGTCGGCGAGGCTCCCGGCGCCGGGCAGGTGTGCAAGGTGGCAAACCAGATCATTGTAGCACTGAACATCCAGGCCGTCGCGGAAGCCCTTACATTTGCAAAAAAAGCTGGCGCCGACCCCGCCGCGGTCCGGCAGGCGCTGATGGGCGGGTTCGCGGCCTCGCGCATTCTTGAGGTGCATGCCGAGC
The DNA here is from genome assembly GCA_021780935.1 of Pseudomonadota bacterium. The sequence goes on along the minus strand of JAJXXT010000011.1, from coordinate 26,072 downwards.
GGATGCTCAACCGCAGCTTCGCGCCCGGTTTCCGCATCCGCCTGCACCAGAAGGATCTGAATCTGGCGTTGGGCTCGGCGCGGGAGATGGGCATGGCTCTGCCCAACACCGCGATCGCGCAGCAGATGTTCTCCGCCGTCACCGCCCAGGGTGGTGCCGACCTCGACCACTCGGCGCTGGTCAAGGCGATCGAGGCGTTGGCGGGTCTCGCGGCATAAATAACGCGTCATAAATTTGTCGGCCGTCTCGCCCACTGCGATTTACCGTTGAACAGGGTTTCGTTGGCTCGTATAACGACGACTTGAGGTTGCCGCTTCGACGCAGAACTCGCGTCGGTGGTGCGGGTGGGGTGTCGCCCGAAGAAGAATCTGCCGTTCCGGCGAAAACCACCGGTTGGCGGTGCATGAACGAGTGACACGCACGGGCCCGAAAACCGCGGCCTGCCGCACTATAGAGGAGCATTCCATGCGGTTTACCGAAGTCGGACAGCAATTGCGGGCTTACCGCCTTGAATCCGGGCTGCGCGCCGAGGAGATAGCGGCGCGGCTGGGCGTTTCGCGCGCCGCCCTGTACCGGTACGAGAAGGGCGAGGTCATCAAGCTGGACACGATCCAGCGCCTCGCCGAGCTGCTGAAGATTTCCCCGCTGTCGCTGCTGGGCATCGGCGTCGAGTACTACGCCCGCCCCGTCGGCTATTTCGAGCGCCTGCGCCAGGTGGAGGAAACCGCCGACCAGATGCTGCAGGTGGCGGAGCCGATCTCCTATCTCACCACCTCGGACCGGTTCGACCAGGCGCTGGCCGCCGCGTTTGAGGACTTGGCGTCGCAGACCGCGACCGAGCGTGGCGCGCTGATCGCGGCCGGGGAACAGATTCTGGGTATCCTCGCCGCCCGCAAGCGCCTCTATGGGCAGCGCCGGCCTTCGATCATCTGCATGATGTCCGCGGGCCGCATCCGCTCGTTCCTTGAGCTGGGTGTGGCCGGAACGCTGCCGCTGTCCGACCGGTTGCGCCGGCAGTGCCGCGATGTCGCGGCGGCGGAGGTGGAGCATATCGCCTCGCTGATGGAGGCGGAGCCGATGGGCCTGCAATTCGGCCTGCTCGCCCATGTTGAGCCGCCCGGACCGTTCAAGATCCTGCGCGCCCGCGACCGGGCGACGCTGGCGATCAACCCGCATCGCTGCGACAGCGGTCCGGGCCCGGCCGCCGGTGTGGCGATGCTGACCAGCGCCGACGAAGCGCTGGCCGCGCACCAGCGCGTTGCCGAGGCGCTCTGGCGGGAGGCGCTGAAGGGTGCGCCCGGTGCCGTGAAGCTGCGCGGACTGATCCCGGCCTTCGCCTGAGCGAAGGCCCACCCAGGCGACCGGGGGCCACCGGCGGGGACAAGCTGTTGTCAGGGGCAGCGGGTTCCCGCCGGTGGCATCGCCGGGCAGCGTTCTGAACAATATCTCATGTGTGCCGCGCGGCCGGGGTGCTGGGCAGCGGCGAGCGACCCCTCTATCGTTCCCTCATGACCGAACGACTTTTCATGGCCGACGCCGAGCGGCGCGAGGCCAGCGCCAACGTGCTCGCCGCCTCGCCGGAGGGCATCGTTCTCGACCGCACCATTTTCTATGCCCGTGGGGGCGGCCAGCCGGGTGACACCGGCCGCATCGTCTGGGAGGGCGGCGAGGTGGCCGTCACCGACACGATCAAGGGCGACGGTGAGACGATCATTCATCTCCCGGCACACGGTGCGGCGCTGCCGCCGGCCGGCGCCGCGGTCGCGGGCGTGCTGGATTGGGAACGCCGGTTCGCGCACATGCGTATGCACACCGCGATGCACCTACTCTGCGCTGCCATTCCCGGCGCCGGCGTCACCGGCGGCGCGGTCGGCGCGGAACGATCCCGCCTCGATTTCGACCTGCCCGACCCGCCGGCGAAGGAAGCAATCGAGGAGCGGCTGAACGAGCTGATCGCCGGCGACCATCTTGTGGCGGTGGAATGGGTGGACGAGAGCGTGCTCGACACCAACCCCGGAATGGTGCGCACGCTGTCGGTGAAGCCGCCGCGCGGCACGGGGCGGCTGCGGCTGGTGCGCATCGGCGAGGGCGATCGGACGGTGGACCTGCAGCCCTGCGGCGGCACGCATGTCGCGCGCACCGGCCTGATCGGCCGCGTCATCGTGCCGAAGATGGAAAACAAGGGGCGGCAGAACCGTCGCATCACCATCACGCTCGCGCCCGCAGCACCGTTGTAAATCCGTCCGAGGAAGCGCCCATGGACCCCGTGATCACCGCCGCCGAGCTGTTGCCTAAGCTGGGCAGGCCGGACCTCGTCGTTCTCGAATCGACCAAATACCTGCCGGGTGAGCCAGGCAATCCGGCCGCCGAGTTCGCCGCGGCGCGCATTCCCGGCGCGCGCTATTTCGATGTCGATGCGATTGCCGACGCGGATTCGCATCTGCCGCACATGCTCCCTGCCCCCGGCCGCTTCGCGCGCATGGTGGGGCGGATGGGCATCGGCAACGACAGCGAGATCGTCGTCTATGATCGCGGGCCGATGTTCTGGGCTTCGCGCGTCTGGTGGATGTTCGGCGCCATGGGCCATGACCGGGTGCGGGTGCTGGATGGAGGCTGGACGGCCTGGCGCGCCGCGGATGGACCGGTGGAGTCCGGCACACCGGCCGCACCCGCCACCACCAGCTTCGTCGCTTCACCAAGGGCGATGCGTGTGCGCGGCATCGGCGATCTCGCGTCCAACCTCGCAAGCCGGGCGGAGCTCGTCGTCGATGCGCGCGGCGCTGCCCGGTTTCGTGCCGAGGTGGCGGAGCCACGCGCGGGGCTACGCAGCGGCCATATCCCCGGCGCCGTCAATCTGCCGGCCGCGAGCCTGGTGCGCGCGGACAAGACCATGCTGCCGGTCACCGAGCTGAAGGCGAAGCTAGCGGAGGTCGGCATCGACGGCACGCGCCCCGTCGTCACCTCCTGCGGCAGCGGTGTTTCGGCCACACTGATCACCCTCGCCATGGTGCGTGCCGGCCTGGGTCACGGCGCCGTCTATGACGGTTCCTGGACCGAATGGGGTGGCCGCCATGATCTGCCGATCGAGACCTGACACACCAGCAAGACCTGACAACAAGGAAAACCAAGAACATGGATGATCACGGCGCCAGCACGCGCGGTTTCAACACGAAGCTTTCCCACACCGGCCGCGCCGGCAAACGGGTGCACGGCTTCGTCAACCCCGCCGTGCATCGCGGCTCCACGGTGCTCCAGCCATCGATGGCCAAGCGCAAGGAGTTCCAGTCCGCGCGCATGGAGCAGGAGCTGATCTACGGTGTGCTCGGCACACCGACGCACTGGCCGCTCGAGGACATGGTGGCCGAGATCGAGGGCGGCACGCGCTGCCAGATCGTCTCCTCCGGCCTCGCTGCCGTCACGGTGCCGCTGCAGGCCTATCTCAAGGCCGGCGACCACTGCCTGATGCCGGATTCCGTCTATGGCCCGGCGCGCGGCTTCTGCGATAATTTCCTCAGCCGTTTCGGTGTCGAGACGAGCTACTACGACCCCTGCATCACGCCGGAGAAGCTGGCGCCGATGTTCCGCCCCAACACCACGGTGCTCTACACCGAGAGCCCCGGCAGCCACACCTTCGAGGTGCAGGACGTCCCCGGCCTGGCCGCCGTCGCGCACGCCCGAGGGGCGAAGGTGCTGATGGACAACACCTGGGGCATCCGCCATTTCAAGCCGTTCCAGCATGGCGTCGATTGCTCGATCCAGGCGCTGACGAAATATGTCGTCGGCCATTCCGACGTGCTGCTGGGCTCGGTGACCGTCAACACCCGTGAGGACTGGGAGCGGGTGCGCGCGACGGCGCTGGCCGTCGGCCAGTACGCCTCGCCCGACGATTGCTGGCTGGCGCTGCGCGGCGCGCGCACCATGGGGGTGCGGCTGCAGCGGCAGATGCAGTCGGGCATCGAGGTCGCCTCCTGGCTCGCCGGGCGGAGCGAGGTGCTGCGGGTGCTGCACCCGGCCCTGCCCTCCTGCCCCGGGCACGAGTTCTGGAAGCGCGACTTCACCGGCGCCTGCTCGCTGTTCGGCGTGGTGTTCCAGCCGCAATACTCCGAGGAGGCGGTGATCGCGATGGCCGAGGCGCTGGACCTGTTCGGCATCGGCGCGTCCTGGGGCGGCTATGAGAGCCTGGCGCTGCCCACCTCCGTCACGCGCAGCGTCGGAACCGGCGATTTTGGCGGCCGGATGCTGCGGCTGCATATCGGGCTTGAGGACGTCGCCGACCTCGTCGCCGACCTCGAAAAGGGCCTGGCGACGCTCAAGGCGCACCGGGGCTAGCCGGCACCAGGCTTTTCTCCCGCGTCCATCCGCCCGATATAGGGCGGATGGACGCGATCCTGGATGCCATACGTTTCGACGACCGGGGGCTGGTGCCCGCCGTTGCGCAGCAGCACGACACCGGCGAGATACTGATGCTGGCCTGGATGAACCGTGCCGCCGTCAGCGAGACGCTGGCGACCGGGCGCGTGTGCTACTGGTCGCGCTCGCGCGGGCAGCTCTGGCGCAAGGGCGAGACCTCCGGACACGTGCAGCGCCTGATCGAGCTTCGACTCGATTGCGACGGCGATACGGTTCTGCTGCTGGTGAACCAGACCGGCCCCGCCTGCCACACCGGCGCGCATAACTGCTTCTTCCGCGCGGCGCGCCATGGCGCGCTGGTGGACCTGCCGCATGCCCACCATGGCTAAGTCACCACCCGCTCCTGCCCCGGTGACCGTGCTGACCGGGTTCCTCGGTGCGGGCAAGACGACGCTGCTGAACCGGCTGCTGCGCGATCCCGCGCTGGAGGGTGCCGCGGTCCTGGTCAACGAGTTCGGTGCGATCGGCATCGACCACCTGCTGATCGAGAAGCTCGACGAGGACACGGTGCTGCTGCCCTCCGGCTGCCTCTGCTGCTCGCTGCGCGGCGATGTCGTGCGCGCGCTCGAAAACCTTGAGGCACGGGCACCTTCCCGTGTCGTGGTCGAAACGACGGGGCTCGCCGACCCGGTCGGGCTGGTGCAGACGCTGATGAGCCATCCGCTGCTGGTGCCACGTTGGCGGCTCGACGGCATCGTGACCGTCATCAGTGCCGTGCACGGCCTCGGGCAGATGGACCAGCACCCAACCGCCCTGCGCCAGGCGGCGATCGCCGACCGTATCGTGGTCAGCAAGCCCGACCTCGCGGACCCCGCACCGCTGCTCGCGCGCCTCGCCCGGATCAACCCCGCGGCGAGCCCCCGTGTCGCCGCCCATGGCGACGTGCCGGCGCGCGAGTTGCTCGACCTCGGCCTGTTCGATGCCAGCGGCAAGACGGCGGATGTCGCGCTGTGGCTGCGCGAAAGCGCGCTCTCCCGCCACATCCCGGACGGGCGCATCCAGTCCTTCTGCCTCACCTGGGATCAGCCGCTGCCGTGGCAGGGCGTCGGCACCTGCCTTGAGATGATGATCGGCACCCAGGGCGAGCGCATCCTGCGCGTCAAGGGACTGCTGAATCTCATCGGGCAGGAACGGCCGGTGGCGATCCATGGCGTACAGCACGTCTTTCACGAGCCGGTCCTGCTCGATCGCTGGCCCGCGGACGACGATCGGCGCAGCCGCATCGTCTTCATCACCGACGGGCTTGACCGCACGATCGTCGAGGAGGGTTTCGCCGCCTTCATCGACGCGGCGAAGGTTCTCGGCTGAGGCCATGGCATGACCATCGAAACCCTTACCGGGGCGGCGATCCGCCCGCATCTGCCGGCCCTCGCGCGCCTGCGCATCACCGTCTTTCGCGACTTTCCCTATCTCTATGACGGCACCGAGGCGGCGGAGGCGCGCCATCTCGACCATTTCGCGAACAGCGCGCATGCCGCCCTCGTCATCGCACGCGCCGGCGGCGAGATCGTCGGCTGCTCCACCTGCCAGCCCCTCGGCGATCAGTCGGAGGGGCTGGTGGCGCCGTTCCGCGCGGCGGGGATCGAGCCGGGCCGCGTCTTCTATTTCGGCGAGAGCGTGCTGCTCGAAGCGTATCGCGGCCAGGGCGTCGGCGTTGCGTTCTTCGCGGCGCGCGAGGCGCATGCGCGCAGCGTCAACCGTTACGATCTCACGACGTTCTGCTCGGTGATCCGGCCGGAGCAGCACCCCCTGCGGCCGGCCGGCTATGTTCCGCTCGACGGGTTCTGGGCGCGGCGCGGCTATGCCAGGCGGGCGGAGATCGTCGGGCGCATCGCCTGGAAGCAGGTGGACGGCGAGGAGGAGGTGCAGAACCGGCTGGTGTTCTGGACCAAGGCGCTGCGCTGATGCCGCCGGATAGCGCATGGCCGCGCTGAAGCTCGCGGCTGTCGCCTGGGAGGTCGGCCGCCCGGATGGCATCGCCACCTGGGCGGCGCGGTTGCGCGCCGCGGTGCAGACGGCGGGTGCGGACATGGTGGTGTGCCCGGAATACGCCCCGCTCGAAGCCTTCGCCACGCCGGATCGCGCCACGCCCCATCCTGCGCTGCCCCACCCCGCCATGGCCGACCCCGCCTTGGCCGATCCCGCCATGCCGGATTTGGGGCGTGAACTCGCAGTTGCCGTCGAGGGTGCGACGGATGTGGTTCGCGCGGCGGGCGAGGTGGCGCGCGCCACTGCGACCTGGCTGCTCGCGGGGTCATTGCCGATGCGCACCGACAGCGGCATCCGCAACCGTGCCATCCTCGCGACCCCCGCGGGCGAGGTGCTGCTCGCCGACAAGCACGTCATGACCCGCTTCGAGGACGAGCAATGGGGCATCGTCGGCGGCGCGCCGCCCGGCGTGGTGGCGACGCCATGGGGCCGCATCGGCATCGCGATCTGCTTCGATGCCGAGTTTCCCAACCTCGTTCGCGCGCAGGTCGAGGCCGGCGCGTTTCTGGTGCTGATGCCGTCCTGCACGGATACGCTGGCGGGGTTCGAGCGGGTACGCATCGCGGCACGGGCGCGCGCGATGGAAAACCAGTGCTACGTGGCGCTGGCACCGACGGTCGGCGCCGCCCCGTGGAGTGCGGCGCTCGACATCAATCACGGCCAGGCGTTGATCTGCGGCCCGATGGATCACGGTTTCCCGGCGGACGGGATTCTCGCCGCCTCGGCCATGGATGCGCCGGGCATCGCGACCGCCATGCTCGACCCCGCGGCGCTGGAGACGGTGCGCGAGCGGGGCCAGGTGCAGAACCATCGTCGCTGGCCGGGCAACGCCCCGGCACCGCTGCTGGAGCCCGAACCGTGGCGCTGATCTACCTCGTGGCCGGCGAGCAGAGCGGCGACGTGCTCGGCGCACGACTGATGGCAGCCCTGCGGGCGGCGCGGCCGGACATCGCGTTCGCGGGCGTGGCCGGGCCGCGCATGCAGGCCGAGGGCATGACCAGCCTGTTCCCGATGCGTGACCTCGCGGTGATGGGGCTTGCGGAGGTGCTGCCAAGACTGGTGCTGCTGCGCCGGCGCATGCACGAGACCGTCGCTGATATCGAGCGGCGGCAGCCGGATGTGGTCGTCACCGTGGACAGCCCAGGCTTCGGCCTGCGGCTGCTGCGCCGGGTGCCCGGCCGCCGTCGTGTCCAGTATGTCGCGCCGCAGGTCTGGGGCTGGCGCGAGGGGCGGGTGAGAAAGTTTCCCGGCCTGTGGGACAGCTTGCTGTGCCTGCTGCCGTTCGAGCCGGCGTTCTTCGCCGGGCACGGCCTGCCGGCGAGTTTCGTCGGCCACCCGGTGCTGGAATCCGGCGCCGACCGGGGTGACGCGCGTGCGTTTCGTAATCGTTATGATCTCGACGAGGCGAAGCTGCTCGTGCTGATGCCCGGCAGCCGCCACTCCGAAATCGCCCGCCTGCTGCCAGTCTATCGCGCGGCGGTCGAGCGATTGCGCGCGCGCCTGCCGGGGCTCGCGGTGGCGATGCCACTTTCGGCCAATGTCGCCGATGCGGTGCGCCAGGCGGTGGTGCACTGGCCGCAGCCGCCGATCCTCGTCACCGATATCGCCGCGAAGCACGACGCCTATGCCGCCGCCAGCGCCGCCGTCACCAAATCCGGCACCTCGACGCTGGAACTGGCGCTGGCCGGCGTGCCGATGGTGGTCGCCTATCGCGTCCATCCGCTGACGGCTGCGCTGGTGCGGCGGATGCTGACGCTGCCGCATGTCGCGATGGTCAACGTGCTGGCGCGGCGCGAGGTGGTGCCGGAACTGCTGCAGGAGAACTGCACGCCCGAGAAGCTGGCGCGCGCCGCCGAGGCCCTGATGCTGGACGACGCGGCCGCCACGGCCCAGCGGGCGGCGTTTCGCGATATCGTGGCGAGCCTGGCGCCGGCCGGATCGCTGCCCTCCGAGGCGGCCGCCGCCCAGGTGCTGGCACTTCTCGATGGCGCCGTGTCCTGAAACAATCTAGCCTGTCGCGAAACGAAGGCCCGAAGCGGGATGTCGCGGAGACCGGGCGCGGAAATGGGGGGCAATGCTCAGGATCATCGGCTCTGGCTTTGGCCGCACCGGCACGCAATCGCTGAAGCTGGCGCTGATCGAGCTCGGCTTCGGCCCCTGCCACCACATGGACGAGATGTTCGCCAACCCCGCCATGCTGCCCGCGTGGCAGGCGACGGCGCGCGGCGCGGCGCCGGACTGGGCGGCGATGTTCCCCGGCTACCGCAGCCAGGTGGACTGGCCCGGTGCGGCGCTGTGGCCAGACCTCGCCGCGGCGTTCCCCGAGGCGAAGGTGATCCACACGGAGCGGCCGGAGGAGGATTGGTGGCGGAGCTTTCAGGCCACGATCGGCGCGATGATGCCGGGGCGCGCCGGCATCCCCGATCCGCATCGCCGTGCCGTGCTGGAGATGGCGCAGGACCTCATCGTGCCCAGGAGTTTCGGCCCCGGCGCGCTCGACCGTGAGCACGCGCTCGCTGCCTATCGCCGCAACAATGAGGCGGTTCGCGCTTCCGTGCCGGCGACGCGGCGGCTGATCTTCTACGCCGAGCAGGGCTGGGCGCCGCTCTGTGCGTTCCTCGGCGTGCCGGTGCCGGCGACGCCCTTCCCCCGGGTCAACTCCACGGCGGAGTTCCGTGCCCATGCCGGGCTCGACGGCGCGCCCGGTTGACAGGCCACGCCGCGTCATCTTGTGGTGGCTTCGGCCGCGCCCTCCCGCGCGGCAAGCGTGGGAGAGTATCGTTGCGCAAGCCTGCCCTGATCCCCGCAGCCGCCGCGGCGCTGGCCGTGGCCGTCGCCCTCGCACCAGCCCCGGCACGGGCGCAGGCGGCAACCCGCCTCGACATCGCAGTGGGTCAGACGGATTTCCTGTCCCAGGATGTGCCGGCGACGGATTTCCGGGCCGATCTGCGCAGTGGCCTGTCGCTGCTGCCGTTTCTGCAACAGTTTTTCACCCTGCAGCCGTTCGTCGGCGTCGAGACCACCAGCAAGGGCTCGTTCTGGGGCGGCGCCGGGCTGGAGCTGGACGCGCATTGGGGGCATTGGTTCATCTCGCCGACCGTCGCGGTGGGCGCCTATGACAAGGGCCAGGGCAAGGACCTCGGCAGCACGCTGGAGTTTCGCACGACGGCGGAGGGCGGCTGGCAGTTCGCCAACGGGCTGCGGCTGGGGCTGATCTTCAGCCACACGTCGAACGCCAATATCGTCCGCCGCAACCCGGGCACCGAGGCGCTGCTGGTCAGCCTCCAGGTGCCGATCGGCGCCCTTTTCGGGAATTAGGGTTCGGGAATTAGGGCTCGGACATTGAGGCCGAGCGGCGGCGCCCCCGACGGCACCTGACACGAAGTTGTTATTTCGTATCCGTCATTGGACGAAATAGGTTTTCGTGCCCGGCGCGGTCCCCGCGCCGGTCCGGGAGCCAATGATGACAGTGATCGCGCGCGTTTTCGCCTTGGTCACCCTGGCAACCCTTGGCGCCGTCGGCGCGGCGCGGGCCCAGAGTTTCACCACCTTCGACAATCCGGGCGGCGGCCATGTCATCGCTGGCACGTTGCCGGCGGCCGACACCACCACCCAATCCGCGCTGATCGACATGCTCCGGCGCACGCACACCTATTTCGGGGCCAAGCCGCAGGTGACCCGGCTGGAAAAATCGCCGGACGGGGCCTCCGCGCTGGCCTATTTCACATCCGCGGGCGGACAGGGTCCGGTCTCCGGTGCGGTGATGGCCATTGCCGGTCAGGGTGCCGCGCCGTTCGGTGCGCTGGTCTTCGACACGGCGGGACATTTCCACCAGACCATGCCGGTCCTGCTGCGGAAGGCCGAGAGCCTGCGCCCCACGCCTCCCGCCCCAACCGGCCAGACCCCAACCGGCCAGACCCCGACCGGTCAGGCTCCAGCGACCCAATCGGCAGCGGCCGGAGCCGGTGTGCCGCCACTCACCCGACATGATTTTGCCGATGGCTCGGGCAGCGTCGGCCTCCCCGCGAACTGGAGTTTGAGAGGGGGGCAGGAAGGCACCTTTACCGCCGGCCCGGCGAACGTCCCATGGGTCTATGCCATGTTCGGCGTTCCCATTCTTGTGGCGGATCAGCCCGGCAGTTTCATCGCGAAGATCCAGCTCCGCTTTCACCCGCCGGGCGCGCGGCCGCCGCTGATCGTCCCCTACGACCCCGACCCGGCGCGCTCGCTGGTAGCGCTGCTCGCAGCCGTCGCCCGCGCCAACCCCGCGCATCTTTCGCGGGGTGATTTCGTTGTCCTCAAGGTCATCTCGGAGAAGCAGATCGGGCATGTGTTCACGGCGACGACCTGGACAGTGAATTTTCTCTTTCGTGGTCCCAGGGGCGAGACCTATCACTTCTTCGGTAACGTCAATATTTCACCGCCACTGCAGGACGGGGTGTGGCAGATGAACGTCGGCCGGGGCTTCGAGGCTCCGGCCGATCGGTTCAAGGGCCTGGTGCCGACGTTTCTTGCCATCACCAAGTCGCTCAAGCTGAACATGAAGGTCATCCAACGGGAGGCGGATGCCCAGGCGCAGGCCAACGCCCGGCAATTCCAAGCGAACCAGGCCGCGATCCAGGCGAACCAGCGCGCGTTCGAGGCCAATCTGCGAGCCAACCAGCAGACCTACAATCAGAACTTCCAGCGCACGGAGGCCGGTATCCTGCACCAGCAGGACGCCTCCCACGCCGCGGCGCGCGGGTTTATCCGTACCATCCAGGGCACCACGGTGGTGGCCGACCCCGCCACCGGAAAACACTATGAGGCACCCGCCTCGGTGGCCGGCGCGCTGGCGCGGCAGGATCCCGGTCATTTCCGAATCGTACCGCTCAGCCAGTACATCAAAGGCACGGATTACTGATGCCCGGATCGCTGTTATCCCGGTGGCGGACGCCCTGATGCCGCCCATCACAACCACCGAAGAGGATCGTCGTCGCGTGTCCGAAGACCGCCCATCCCCACAGGGATCGTCTCGTACACGGCGGAAAGCCAATGGCGTGGCTCGGAAGCATGGCGCGCGGCTCCTGGCCGCTCTGATCCTCGCGGCAGCCTCACCCGGCATCGCCCACGCACAGCAGAACCCGTTCCCACCGGCGGCGCCCGCAGCTCCGCAAAATCCGTTCCCGCCGGCGACAACACCCGCAGCACCTCAAAGCCCCTTCCCGCCCGCCACCGCGCCGGCGACGCCGCCGTACCAGCCGACACAGCCGCCCGTACCTCCGCAGGCCGGCGCCATCGCTCCGCCACCCGCGACGGCTCAACCGATGTCGCTCCAGCAATTCTTCGTCGGCGGCCACTGGCGCAGCATCGTTCCCGCTCCCCAAGGCACGGAGATCACGGACTTCCAGTTCAGGCCCGATGGCAGCTTCGCGGAGCTCGACCGCTACATCCCGCGCAGCGGCCAGGCCATCAACGTGGTCTTTACCGGGCACTGGGCCGTCCAGCCGCTTCAAGGGTCCACGGTGCAGATGCAATTGCAGCCGCAGCATGCCTATCCGCCGCAAATATGCGGCGCGAACGGCGCGTGCCAGGCGGTACCGCTGCGCCCGGCGCAGTATCAGCTGACGCTGATGGGCCGGAACGCAATCCAGTTCGACGGCCACATCATCAAGCGCGTGCCCTGATCGCCGGTGCCCGACCTCACGGCGTGTCGAGCAGCCCCGCGGCGGCGGCCACGGCGCGGTTCGCGGCCATGCTCTCGGTGACCGCGATCGCCGCCGCCAGCGCCCGCCGGCCGGCCGCGGCATCGACCAGCACCGGCGCGCCGTCGAGCACCGAGGCCGTGAAAGCGGCGTGCTCGGCGGCCATCGCGTCGTGGTCCTTCCAACTCGTCTCCTCGATCCGCCCGCCGCCGGTGCCGGGGATCGGGATGCCGCGCTCGCGCCCGATCATCATCAGCTTGCGCGCGCCGAAATCGACGGACATGTAGCCCTCGCGGGAGAACAGCCGCATCTTGCGCTCGGTCTTGAGACTGATGCGGCTCGCGGTGATGGTCGCGACACAGCCATTGGCGAAATGGACACGGGCGTTGGCGATGTCCTCGTGCGTGCTGGCGACCGGCGCGCCGACCGCATCAACGCCGGTGATCGGCGCATCGACCAGCGCCAGCACCAGATCGAGGTCGTGGATCATCAGGTCTAGGATCACGCTGACGTCCGTGCCGCGCGGCTTGAACGGCGCGATCCGGACGCAATCGATGTAGAGCGGCCGGCGCATCCGCTCGCTGATCGCGCGATGCTCGGCAGAGTAGCGCAGCAAGTGGCCGACCTGCAGCACCAGCCCGCGCGACGAGGCCGCGGCCGCCAGCCGGTCCGCCTGGTCGAGCGTCTCGGCGATCGGCTTTTCCACCAGAACATGCCGCCCCGCTTCGAGGGCCGCCAGCGCCAACCCGTCATGCGCCTCGGCCGGGGCCGCGACGATCACCGCGTCACAGGCGGCGAGCAGGGCTTCGGGCGCCATCGCCTCGGTGCGGCATTCCCTGGCCAGGGCCGCCGCCCGCGACGGGTCCGGATCGTGCAGGCCGACCAGGGCCGCGCGCGGATTGGCCAGCACCTTCTGCGCGTGGAACCGGCCGAAATGCCCGGCGCCGAACAGCCCGATCCGGATTCCGCCGCCGATCACCGCTTTCGCCATGGTCACCCAATGCCCCATCAACCGTGCCGACCCGTTGCGCGAAACCGGGGGGTGTGGTCAATGACCGCGCGCCAATTTCCCTCGCTCCACGGCGGCTCTCGCCCTCAAGTATCTGAAATTCCCCGATGCTCTATTTCTCCCGTCTCAAGACCACGATCGTGCTCGGCCTCTGTGGGCTCGGGTTGCTGCTCGCGTTGCCCAACGCGATACCCGCGCCGGCGGCCTGGCTGCCCTGGCGCACCATCCATCTCGGGCTCGACCTGCGGGGCGGGTCCTACCTGCTGATGCAGGTGGACATGGCGGCGGTGACGCGCGAGCGGCTGAACTCGCTGGCGCAGAGCGCACGCCAGTCGCTGCGCCAGGCCGGGCTCGCGCGCTACCGCGTGACGCCGGACCAGGCGACGCAGCGCCTCATCGTCAACGGGCTACAGCCGGGAACTCAGAACAAGGCGTTTGCCGCCCTCCAGCCGCTGGCGCAGGACGTCACCACCGGCCTCACCAGCACCAGCGACCTGATCTTCACGCGCCCGCCTGATGGTTCCATCGTCATCACGCTGTCGAAGGCCGCACTGACCCAGCGGGCGACCTCCGCGGTGCAGCAATCGATCGAAATCGTGCGCCGGCGCATCGACGCGACGGGCGTCGTCGACCCCACCATCACCCGCCAGGGACTCGACCGAATCGTGGTGGAACTGCCCGGCATCGGCGACCCGCAGCGCATCAAGCGCCTGCTTGGCAAGACCGCGAAGATGACCTTCCACCTCACCGACGAGGCGGCCAACCCCAACAGCAAGACCCCACCGCCCGGCGACGAATTCCTGCCGCTTCAGGGCCAGCCCGGCGCCAAGATCGCGGTGCGGCGGACGGTCGCGGTCGATGGCTCGGACCTCACCGACGCGCGCGCGGCACAGGACCCCAACACCGGGCAGTGGGTGGTGAACTTCACCTTCGACTCGATCGGCACGCGCCGCTTCGCCGACATCACGCGGCGCTATGTCGGCCATCCGTTCGCGATCGTACTCGACAATGTGGTGATCGAGGCGCCGGTGATCCGCGAGCCGATCCTGGGCGGCAGCGGCCAGATCAGCGGCAATTTCACCGCCCAGTCGGCGACCGACCTCGCGGTTCTGCTGCGCGCGGGCGCGCTGCCGGCACCGCTCAAGATCGTCGAGGAGCGCAGCATCGGGCCTCAGCTCGGCGCCGATGCGATCCGCGCCGGCGCCATCTCGCTCGCCGTCGGCTTTGTGCTCGTCATCGGTTTCATGGGCGTTTTCTATGGGCTGTTCGGCTGGTTCGCGAACGTCGCCCTGGTCGCCAACCTGTTCCTGATGCTGGGTATCCTGTCGGTGCTGCAGGCGACGCTGACGCTGCCGGGCATGGCCGGCATCCTGCTCACGCTGGGCATGGCGGTGGATGCCAACATCCTGATCAACGAGCGCATCCGCGAAGAGGTGCGCGCCGGGCGAACGCCGCTGAACGCGATGGAGGCGGGGTGCAAGCGCGCCTATTCCACCATCGTTGACAGCAACGCCACGGCGTTTCTCGCGCACGTGATGCTGTTCATCTTCGGCACCGGCCCGATCCGCGGCTTCGCCGTGACCATCACCGTGGGCATCGCCACCAGCCTGTTCACCGCGACCATGCTGACCCGCCTGCTGATGTCGCGCTGGTATATCGCACGCCGTCCCGCCGCCCTCCCGGTCTGACCACACAGGTCCGCGCCCCATGTTCTACCGCCCCCTCGTCCGCATCGTTCCCGACGGCACGCGCATCCGCTTCATGCGCGGGCGCTATGCGGGGCTGATCGTCTCAGCCATCCTGTCGCTCGCCTCGGTGACGCTGTTCTTCTATCCCGGGCTCAATCTCGGCATCGATTTCCGCGGCGGCGTGGTGGTGGAGGCGAGCACGCCGGGCCCGGCGGATTTCACCGCCATCCGCGCCGGGCTGCGCGAGGCCGGGGTACCGGATGCCGGCGTGCAGCGCTTCGGCAAGGCCAATGGCGTGCTGATCCGCCTCGAATCCCAGCGTGATGCGGCGGCGACGGACGCGCTCGTCGCCAAGGTGCATGCCGGACTGCAAAAGGCGGCACCGGGCACCAAGGTGCTGCGCACCGACGCGGTCGGCGCTTCGGTCTCGGCGCAGCTGTTCCGCAACGGCATGCTGGCGCTGGGCATCAGCATGCTGATGATCCTGGTCTATATCTGGTTCCGCTTCGAGTGGGAGTTCGCCGTCGGCGCCGTTGTCACGCTGATCCTGGATGTCACCAAGACCATCGGTTTCCTCGCCATCACCCGGCTGCCGTTCGACCTTGTGATGGTTGGAGCCATCCTTACCGTGCTCGGCTACTCGACCAACGACAAAGTCGTGGTCTATGACCGGATGCGCGAAAACCTGCGCAAATACAAGACGATGCCGCTGCGTGAGCTGATCGACCTCTCGATCAACGAGACGCTGAACCGCACGCTCGGCACCTCGATGACGGTGTTTCTGGCCGCACTGCCGCTCGCCTTTTTCGGTGGCGCGACGCTTTCCGCCTTTGCCTGGACCATGCTGTTCGGCATCGTGGTAGGGACCTCCTCCTCGATCTTCATCGCCGCACCGATCCTGCTGTTTCTGGGAGAAAACCGGCTGCGCCGCAGCACCAAGCCGGTGGGCAAGGCCGCGGCCGGCGCACGATAGCGAGCACCATATCGGCGTTCCCCACTCGCCAATTCCTTCGCCAGCCGGCATCATCACGTGACGTTGATGGAGGGATGACGGCCAGTCCTGCATGAAGCGTCCCATGGCATCGCTTGCGCTCGCCGTGACGAATTCCCGCATCACCCTCACGGGGCTGCGTTCGGCGCTGGCTGCCGGGCATATTCTGGTGCGCTACCAGCCGCTGGTGCGCCTCGCGGATGGCAGGCCGGTCGCGATGGAGGTTTTGGCGCGCCTCGGACCGCCGGAGGACGGGCTGATCAGCCCCGTGGATTTCGTCCCGCGGATGGAGGCGGCGGGCCTGTCCTGGCGCCTCACCCAGGCGGTAGTGCGCCGCAGCTTTGGCGAATGGCAGGAACTGGGCCTCGCGTCCCTGGGCATGGCGCTGGCCATCAACGTGCCGCTCGATGCCATGCTGCGCCGCGGTTCCGCCGGATGGATCGAGCGCGAGCGCAAGGCGGCCGGCATTCCGGCCTGCATGGTGATCCTGGAGCTGACGGAAAGCCGGCCGGTGAACGATGTCCCGGCCCTGCGCGAGGCGGTGGAGCGGCTACGCGGGCTGGGCTATCGGCTGGCGATCGACGATGTGGGACCACAGGCGCGCGCGCCGGAAAACCTGCTCGACATGCCGTTCTCCGCGATGAAGCTCGACAAGGATCTCGTCGCCGCCGTCGGCGAGCAGGGCTGTGCGCGGAGTTTTCTCGAGCGTGCGGTGGCGTCGGCGCGGATTGCCGGCATGCACGTGGTGGCCGAGGGCATCGAGGATCACGCGACCTGGCAGCGCATGCAGGCGCTGGGGGTCGATGAGGGCCAGGGCTTCATCATTGCCCGCCCGTTGACCGGGGAGGCGCTAGCGGGGTGGCACGCGAGCTGGGTCGGCCCGCGTGCCGAAGCGGCCGGCCGGCTTTCCTGAGGGCCAGGCTTTCCTGAGGGCCAGGCTTTCCTGAGGGGCCGGGTTTTCTGAGGGCAGGCCGCCTCAGCGTGGCGCTTCGAAGGCCGCGCGCTCCGCCTCGTTCTCGATATGAACCGCGAGCAGGCGGCGCAGCTCCGCCTCCGAGCCGGCCTGCCCGGCCGCGCGCCGCACCAGCAGGGAGGCGACCGGGCCGAGAATGCGTGTGAGATCCTGACGCACCCGCTCCTGCACCGGCGGCGGGCAGAGACCGGCTTCGGTGCCGACCGACGGGGCCGGGCGCCGTACCGCGGCGTGCGTGACGAGGCCAAGGCGGTCGCGCAGCATCTCGGCGGAAGCGACCCCGCGCGCCGCCTCGCGCACCAGGTAATGGGCAATCGGGCCAACCTGCTGGGCAAGCTCGCGCTCGATGGTGGCGAGCGTCGCGGGGTCGAGCGCGGGGTCCTCCGGCAACGGGCGGCCGCGAGCGATGACCGTGGTGTCGTCGCCGGGCGAGGCGGGCACCGCCAGTGCCGCGGCCATCGCCTCGGCGGAGGCGAAGCGCTGGTCGGGCGCCTTCGCCAGCGCGCGAGCGACGGCCGCGACAAGCGATGCCGGCATGTCCGGGAGGCGGGCGGCGACGTCGAGCGGCCGCGCATCGACCACGCGCAGCGCGATGGCGGTGAGGCTGCCGCCGCCGAAAGGGCGCTCGCCGCTCAGCATCTCGAACAGCACGGCGCCGGCGGAGAACAGGTCGCTGCGCGCGTCCACCGGCTCGCCGCGGCATTGCTCGGGCGACATGTAACTCGGCGTGCCGATGACACTGCCGGCGCGCGTCATGCCGGCAGCCTCCGGGCCCTCCAGCCGCGCGATGCCGAAATCCGTCACTTTCACGCGCCCGTCCGGCAGCAGCAGAATATTGGCGGGTTTCACGTCGCGGTGCACGATGCCCTGCGCGTGCGCCGCCGCCAGCGCCGCCAGCACCTGATGCATGATCGAAACGGCGCGCCCCGGCGCCAGGCGGAAGTCGCGCCGCAGCAGCACGCTCAAGCTTTCGCCCTCGACCAGCTCCATGGCGAGGAACGGGTTGCCGTCATGCATGCCGAAATCGTGGATGGTCACGATGTTGGGGTGGACGCAGCGGCCGGCGGCCTGTGCCTCGCGGCGGAAGCGGGCAACGAACACCTCGCGGTCCTCGCCCTGCGTGAGGTCGGCGCGCACCACCTTGATCGCGACATCGCGGTCGATCGCAGGGTCGTGGGCGCGGTAGATCACGCCCATCGCACCACGGCCGAGTGTGGCGCGGACGAGGTAGCGGCCGATGGCGGCGGGCGACGGATCGTCGGCGGAAATGGCTCAGCTCCCGAGCAGCTTGAGCGCGCTCACCAGGCTGCGTCGCATGCGGTTGAAGCTCTGCCCCAGCGAGGCGATCTCGTCGCGGCCGGCGGCCTCGAATTCCGGCGCGTCGTTGTTGCCGAGGCTGATCTCGCCGGCCAGGACCGCCATGCGCTTGACGCGGCCGATGACGACGAGGTGCAGCAGCAGATTGAGCAGCACGAACGCCACCGCGAAGGCGCCGAGGAGGGCGACCATGAAGGTGACGAACAGGCTGCGCGCGCGGGCCAGGGCGACGCGCATCGGCACCGAGACGATCTGCGCGCCCTGCACGCTGCCCAGCGTCCAGCCGAAGCCGTTCTTCGGACCGTAGAGATCGACCATGGCCGGCGGCGCCGCGGCGGGGGTGGAATGGCAGGCGAGGCAGTCTTTGTTATCGATTCGCAACGGCTTCGAGAGCGACATGACGGGCCCGTCTTTCGTCTGCCGCACGCTGACGAACTGGGTAAGCGTGGGGTGCTGGCGGAACTCGGCGATGATCGCGGCCTCCCACGGCGTTGCCTGGTCCGCGGGATTGGTCGGATTCTCCGCCGCGTTCTTGAAGGTATAGGCGGGGAACTGCTTGGACAGCGCGCGCAGATTGGCCTCGGCGGCGAAGAACGGCACCGATTGCGGCAGGAAGCGCACCTGCTGCTGGTCGACCAGCAGCGGCTCGATCTGGTTGACCGTGTATTCCCAGACGGCGTTGGCCTGCGCCATCATGATGTTCGCTTCCTGCAGCACCTCGGTGCGAGCGTGACGCTGGACGATGTTCCAGACCAGAGCGGCGGCAACCGCGAGCCCCGCGAGGAAGGTTACGAACAAGGCGAGATTGAACTTGATGCGCAGGCTCATGCGCGTCGCACTCCCGTCATGGCGTCAATGCCGCATGCGCGCGACGAGGCGCGTCGCCTGCGCCGAGGTCAGCACGCCGGTCATCGGGGCGTGCAGCTCGTGCTGATAGCGGCGGATCGCCGCGCGCGTGTTCGGCCCGATGATCCCGTCCACCGCGCCGTCGTAATAGCCGAGATTGAGGAGTGCGGCCTGCACCTCGCGCCGCTGCGGGTCGGTCATGTCGGCCTCGGCCGGGAACGGCACCGGGGCCGCGGCTGGCTTCGGCGCCGGTTTCGCGGATGCGGCGATGGGTGCCGGCTGCGGTTTGGGTCGGGGCGGCGGCGGCGGGGGTGCTTCGCCGGCGAGGTAGGAATCAGGCGATGGCTTGTGCAGCACAGCGAGGGCCTGCCCCGCCGCGGGTTTGGCCAGCGCCGCGAACAGCGCATTCGTCGTGACCGTCGGGCCGGGGAGCGCGCGCACCAAGCCTGCCGCTAGCGGCGTTGGCGTGGTACCCTTGCCGGTGACAGCGGCGACCGCCATGCCGAGCCCGGCGGGCAGCGCCCGTTGGGTAAGGGCCGCTGCGGCGTCGCCACCATGAGGCATCGCCACCAGGTCCAGCACCATGACCGAGGCAGCCGGGCGCGGCGCCAGCGCGCGGATCAGTGAACTTGCGACCACGCCACGGGTCAGCAGATCCGTGGGCCGGGTGATGCTGGCGGAGACCGGCAGCAGGAAGGCGCGATGGTTATAGCTGGAAGCATAGCCGCAAAAATATACCAGGCCGGGGCGGTGCGGCGCTTTCGCGAGGCGGTTGGCGAAGTCCCCGATCGCGGCGTCGAGCTGGCCGAGCGTGGCATCCTCGACCTCGATTACCGTCAGCCCGAGCCGGTGCAGCGCCGCAGCGACGGCATGACCGGAGCGCGCGCACGCCGTGACCGACGGCATGGAGCCGTAATTGGCGTTGCCGACCACCAGCGCGAGCCCTGGCTGCGGCGCAGCACGGGCCGGCGCCGCCCATGCCAGCACAGCAGCGAGCCACGCACCCCATATCGTGCGGCGAGATGCAGCCCGTGAGATTGCGGCTTCGTTGTCGCGCAACGTGTTTCAACCCTTGTCGGGGCCGGCAGTGGCCTCCGGCCCGGGGTCATTCTTTAGCCAGGATGCAGCGCCGGCGGTAGCACCAAGCGCGGCGCGGGCGGGCTGAGACAAGATTGTTGCAGCGGGCCGGACCCACGAGCCTCCGTGATGCACCCCCTCGACAACGACCGCTAGCCGGTGACGCGACGTCGGTACCGCAGTGCCTCGACGAGCAAGGCGAAGGCCGGCGAGGGATGCCGGCGGCTGGGGTAATAGAGGTGATAGCCGGAAAACGGCGGGCAGCACTCGGTCAGCACGCGCACCAGCCGCCCGCTGGCAAGCTCCTCCTCGACCTGTTGCTCCGGCAGGTAGGCGAGGCCAAACCCCTCCTGCGCCGCAGTCACGATTAGCGAGGAGGTACCGAAGACGAGCTGTCCCTCCACCCGCACCCGGAACTCTCGGCCCTCGTGTTCGAACTCCCAGGCGTAAAGCCCGCCATGCGTCGGCAATCGCAGGTTGATGCAGGCATGCTCCGTCAATTCCTGCGGCGTTCGCGGCGGCGGGTGTCGGGCGAAATAAGCGGGCGAGCCGACCACCGCCATGCGCATATCCGGCCCGATCGGCACCGCGATCATGCCGTGCGCCACATTGCCGCCCGGACGAACGCCCGCATCGTAACGTTCCGCCACGATATCGGTGAGCCCATAGTCGATCGCGAGCTCGATCTTGATATCCGGATAGGCCCCGAGGAAGCGGCGCAGCACCGGCCACAGCACCGCCTGAACGGCGTTTTCCGTGGCGGTGATGCGAATCGTGCCCGCCGGCTTCTCCCGCAGCGCCTGCAGCGAGGCGAGTTCCGCGCGGATCTCCTCAAAACGCGGTGCCACGCCGCGCAGCAGGCGCTCGCCGGCCTCGGTGGCCATCACCCGCCGCGTGGTGCGCGCGAGCAACCGCAGGCCGAGCCGCGCCTCCAGCCCCCTGATGGTCTGGCTCAGCGCCGATTGCGAGACCCCGAGGCGGGCGGCGGCGCGGGTGAAGCTGCGCTCCTGCGCCACCGCCACGAAGGCCTCCAGCTCATGATAGCCCGGCTCGCTCATTCAGAAGCCTCATGAATAATTCCATGCGGATTATACGGGCTAATCCCCGGCGGGCCACGCCCCTAAACTGCAAAGCAGGCCCAGGGCTCAATTGCAGAGCGCACCCTGGGCAGCGCCCGGCACGAAACGAGGAGAATGGCCATGGAAATTCGCAGGATCGGAACCCAGGCGTCGGGCACGGGCCCCGCCGATTACTTTACAGGCACCGTCCGCATCGATCCGCTCTTCACGCCACCGGAGCCGGCGCGCGTGGCGATGGCGCTGGTGACGTTCGAGCCGGGTGCGCGCACCGCCTGGCACACGCATCCGCTCGGCCAGACGCTGATCGTGACCGCCGGCTGCGGCTGGGCACAGCGCGAGGGCGGCCCGGTCGAGGAAATTCACCCCGGCGATGTGGTCTGGTTCGCGCCGGGCGAGAAGCACTGGCATGGTGCGACCGCGACCACGGCGATGAGCCATATCGCGATCCAGGAAAAGCAGAACGGCTCGCCCGTCACCTGGCTCGAACAGGTGGCTGACGTCGACTACCGGGCTCCCAGGCGATGACCAGGCTGGCCCCGCGCGCGCTCGGGCGCAGCGGTCCTGTTGTCTCGGCCCTCGGCCTCGGCTGCATGGGAATGAGCGCGAACCAGGGCGCGCCGGGCGACCGCGGCGAGATGATCGCCCTGATGCGCCATGCCGTCGATCGTGGTGTCACGCTGTTCGACACGGCCGAGAGCTATGGGCCCTTCGTCAACGAGGAACTCGTCGGCGAGGCGCTGGCACCGGTGCGCCATCGGGTCGTGATAGCAACGAAATTCGGCTGGGACCTGGCGCCTGGCGCAGCGCTCGCCGGCCGCGGCCTCAACAGTCGGCCGGAGCGCATTCGCCACGTCGCGGACGCCTCGCTCAAGCGTCTGCGGAGCGATACGATCGATCTTTTTTATCAGCACCGCGTCGACCCGGCGGTCCCGATCGAGGACGTGGCGGGCACGGTCGGCGAGCTGATCCGCCTGGGCAAAGTGCGATATTTCGGCCTGTCCGAGGCAAGCTCCGCCACCATCCGGCGGGCCCACGCGGTGCAGAAGGTCGCGGCGGTGCAGAGCGAATATTCGCTTTGGTGGCGCGAACCGGAGCGGGACATCTTGCCGGTGCTTGAGGAATTGGGCATCGGCTTCGTTCCGTTCAGCCCGCTCGGCAAGGGGTTCCTGACCGGCGCCATCGACGAGACGACGAAGTTCGGCGCCGGCGACTTCCGCGCCAGCGTACCCCGCTTCACGTCGGCCGCGCGCCAGGCGAACCGCCCCCTGGTGGATGCGATCGGCGTGATCGCCGCGCGGCTGCGTGCCACGCCCGCGCAGGTCGCTCTCGCCTGGCTGCTGGCCCGCAAGCCATGGATCGTACCAATACCCGGCACCAAAAACCGCCAGCGGCTCGATGAAAATCTCGACGCCGCGCGGCTCGACCTTGCGGCGGCGGACATCGAGGGGATCGACGCCGCTCTGTCGGCGATCGCCGTTCATGGCGAGCGCTATCCCGAATGGATGCGCAAAACAGTCCAGAACTGAAACGAGGAACACCATGCCGCACGTGATCGTCAAGATGTATGCAGGGCGCTCCGACACCCAGAAATTCCAGCTCGCCGAAGCGATCACCCGGGCCGTGATGGCGGGGGCCGATTGCACCAGAAACGCTGTTTCCGTCAGCGTCGAGGATGTGCAGCCCGGAGCATGGACGGAGGCGGTCTACCGGCGCGACATCCTCGGCAGGCCGGATACGCTCTACAAGAAGCCCGGATACAACCCGCTTTGAAGGCGTGCCGGATGCCTACGCGAAGCCCAGGAACTCCGGCATCGCTGCGATGGGCGGGGCGGCCATGAGTTTCGCGATATCGACCGGCGGGCGGGCGGTGCGTGGGTCGCCCGCCAGGGCTGCCTCCAGCGCCGCCGCAACCCCGAGCACGAACGCGTCGCCGCCGCGCGGGCCCACGATCTGCAGGCCGAACGGCATGCCGCTTCGGTCGCGCCCCAGCGGCAGCGCCACCGCGGGATGCGTGGCGAGTGTCACCGCATACGGCAGGGCAAGCCAGTGGAAATAGTTCTTCGTCGGCCTGCCGTCGATCTCGGCCGGGTAAAGCTCACGCCACGGCCGCGGGCTGATGGTCATACACGGTGAGAGGATAATGTCGAAATCGGAATAGAATCGCTGCCAGCGTCGGTAGTAATTCGTGTGCAATACCTCCGCCCGCGCCACGTCCTGCGCGGAGTAGCGCAGCCCCTCCTCGACATTGGCGTGCACGTTGGGCCCGACGAGGTTCGGTGTCTTGCGGCATTTCTCCAGATGAGCGGCCAGGAAATTCTTGGCGCGCAGGATGGCGAAGGCTTCATCGGCGCCGCTGCAATCGGGCGTCGTGTCCTCGGCCGTCGCGAAAAGATGGCGGAACAGGCCGGTCTTTTCGGCAAACACCTCGCGAATATGGTTCTCGGTCGGCGCGAAGCCGAAATCCGGCGTGATCGCGACGCGCAGCGACGCCAGATCGACCGGCGGCGGCGGAAACACATCGCCAGGCTGGCGCACCATCCGCCCATGGATCGTCGCCGCCAGCGGGTCCTCCGCATGGTCCGCGGTCATGGCGGAGAACAGCAGGCAGAGATCCGCGACGCTGCGCCCCATCGGCCCCTCGGTGGAGAGCGGCGACCACCCCAGCCCGCGCTTGGCCGACGGCACCACGCCAGGGCTGGGCCGGAAGCCGACCACGCCGCAGAACGAGGCGGGGTTGCGCAGCGAGCCGCCCATGTCGCTGCCGGTCGCGATCGGCACCTGGCCCACGGCAAGCGCCGCCGCCGAGCCGCCGGAGGACCCCGCCGCCGATTTGGCGGGATCGTGCGGATTGCCCGTCGCGCCATAGACGGCGTTGCGCGTGTTGGCCCCCGCGCCCCATTCCGGCGTGTTGGTCTTGCCGATGACGATCGCGCCGGCCGCGCGCAGATCCGCCACCATGCGCTCGTCATGCGCCGGCACGTGGTCACGATAGATCGGGCTGCCGAACGTTGTGCGCAGCCCCGCCGTTTCCGTCAGGTCCTTGATGCCGACCGGCAGCCCATGCAGCGCGCCGAGCCGCTCGCCACGCATCACGGCCGCCTCGGCGGTTTTCGCCGCCGCCCGCGCACGCTCGAAATCGCGTGCCACCATGGCGTTGATCGCGTGGTCGGTCGCCTCGATGCGGCCGATGCAGCTCGCCAGCAGCTCCACCGGGGAGAGCGCGCGCCGCCCGATCAGCGTGCGGGCTTTGACGGCGGAAAGATCACAGGGTTCGCTCATGCGGCGGCACTCGGGCGTGATTTCATTCGTTCAAAATGGGCGGCGATACTGGCGAGGCCCGGGGCGAAGGGCTGTTTGACCTGTGCGGCAAAATCCAGGAAGACAAACAGCATGATATCCGCGAGCGTCATGCGCTCGCCGCAGACATAGGGCCGCCCGGCGATCTGCGTATCGAGCAGCGCCAGCGCCTCGGCGGCCTTGAGCTTCAGGTCGTCCGCCGCCTGCGGGATGAGGCGGATGCGCCCGGCAAACAGCCGCTGCCCCTGCGAGTAGCGAAATCCGTTCGTCACGTTCTCGATATAATTGAGGTCGATGCGCCGCACCCACATCCGCGTTTGCGCGCGCTCCTGCGCGGTGGTGCCGATCAGCGCCGGGGTCGGCTGCATTTCTTCGAGATACTCACAAATCGCGGTGATCTCGCAGAGCATCGTACCGTCATCGAGCCGCAGCGCCGGCAGTGTGCCGAACGGGTTGACGCCCGAGACATAGGGCTCGCGCCGGTTCTCGCCGCCCATCAGATCGACCTCCTGGCGCGGCAGGTCGATGCCCTTCTCGGCGGCGAACATCCGCACCACGCGCGGATTGGGCCCGATCGAGTTATAAAGCAGCATTCGTCTCTCTCCCGTAACGGCCCGATCTCAGTAGCCCAGCGCCAGCCCGTCCTTGCGCGGATCGGAGGCGCCGACCATGCAGCCCCGCGCCCGGTCGATCCAGATCGCCTGGGCGCCGCCATGCGGGGCGGCAACGTCCTCGATGACGTGCCCGCGCGCCGCCAGCCCCTCGCGCACGGCGGCGGGGATGCCGCGCTCCACCTGGATGCGGCCGGCACGCGGGAACAGCCGCGGCAGGTCCACCGCCTCCTGCAGGTCGAGCCCGTAATCCATGTGGTTGGTGAGCAGCAGAGTCTGGCCGGTCGGCTGGAAATGCCCGCCCATCACGCCGTAGGGCATCACCGCCTGCCCGTCCTTCGTCACCATGCCGGGAATGATCGTGTGCAGCGGGCGTTTGTTGGGCGCGATGCAGTTGGGGTGGCCGCGCTCCAGTACGAAGCCGTAGCCGCGGTTCTGCAGCAGCACGCAAGAGCGTGGCGCCATGATGCCGGAGCCGAACCCCTCGAACAGCGAGTTGATGAAGCTGCACGCATTGCCCTCGCGGTCCACCACGCAGAGATAGACGGTATCGGCATGCACCGGCATCACCGCCTCGCCCGCCGCCGGCATCGCCATCGCCCGATCGTCGCGGATCAGCGCCGCCAGCGCGTCGAGATAGGCGGGATCGAGGAGTTTCCTCACCGGCACATCAGTCTGCTCGGGGTCGGCCACGAACGCGTCACGGTCGCGATAGGCGAGCCGTGCCGCCTCCATGTGCCGGTGCAGCCGCACCACCCCGAGCGGTCCGTCCGGCGCGCGGCCCAGCCGTTCCAGCACCCCGAGGATCTGCAGCACCAGCAGCCCGGATCCGTTAGGCGGGCACTGCCAGACGGTCATGTCCTTCCAGCCAATGGAAATCGGGTCCACGAAGCGCGCAGCCTGGCGCCCGGCCGCGAAATCCTCCTCGGTGTGCAGGCCGCCGCGGGCGCGCAGCGTCGCCACCATATCGGCGGCAACGGCACCCTCGTAGAACGCCTTGGCTCCGCGTGCAGCGACTGCCTTCAGGGTCGCCGCCAGCGCCGCCTGGCGCACCACGTCGCCGACCGCCGGCGCGTGGCCGCCCGGCAGCAGCGCCTCCGC
>JAJXXT010000139.1 GCA_021780935.1 Pseudomonadota bacterium | reverse complement strand
GCGAGGTCCGCGGTCTCTTCGGTGTAGCCGGCGAGCGTCGTCGCCACCGCCTCCGCCGCCGCCGCCGCGGCGGCCTCGCCCTCGGCAAGGGTGGCGACATCGGCCAGCACCGGCCGGCCCAGCTCCGCGCGGATGCGCCCGATCAGCTCGCGCGCGGGCGGACCGTTGCGCGGCCGCAGCGTCGCGTCGATCGCCACCATGTCCGCCCCGGCACCGATCGCCGCCGCCGCGTCCGCGAGGCTGGTGGTGATGCGTACCTGCTCGGCCGGCAGGTCGAGCTTGATGAGGCCGATGATCGGCACCCGCACCGCCGCGCGGATGGCGGCGATGTCCGCCACCCCCTCGGCGCGGATCGCCGCCGCACCCCCCTGCTCGGCGGCCAGCGCCATCGCCGCCATGAAATACGGCCCGCGCAGCGGATTGCCGGCGGCCGCCTGGGCGGAGACGATGAGGCTGCGACGGGCTACCAGCATCCGGCCATTGCGCCGCAACGCGAGGCGGGACGCAAGGCGTTCCTAGGCGTACAGCCCCGCCACCCGGGCCCGCGTCTTCAGCAGCGCGATCAGCAGGTCGAGCGTCGGCGTCGGCACCCCCGCCAGCCGCGCCAGGTCGAGCGTCGCGGCGAAGATGCTGTCCACCTCCATCGGCCGCCCCAGCTCCAGGTCCTGCAGGATGCTCGGCTTGTGCGTCATCGTCGTCGCCCGCTCGATCTGCGTCTCGACATCGCTTGCCGGCGCGCAGCCGAGGGCCTGCGCGATGCCCATCGCTTCCGCCACGATCCGGCGGATCGCGTCCGCGACGCCCGGCTCGCGGGCGTAGCCGGCCGGTGCCGATTGCGCGAGCACCGCGAGCGGGCCCGAGGCCAGGTTGAGGAAGAGCTTTTCCCAGATCGCGTCGCGCATCCGGTCGGTGACGTCGACGCGGAACCCGCCCTGCCGCAACGGCTCAGCCAGCGCCTCGGTGCGCGCGGAGCGCCGGTTGTCCGGCTCGCCGAACACGATCCGGTTGCGGCCGTGCTCGACTGCGATGTGCCCCGGCTCCTGCACCGTGCAGGCGGAATAGACCACGCCCGCGATGGCGCGCCGCGGCCCGATCGCGCGCCGCAGCGCCCCGCCGGGATCGAGCCGCGCCAGCACGTGGCCGTCCAACCTGCCGCCGTGGAAGTCGAAATAGAACCAGGGGATGCCGTTCATCGCGAAGGCGACCGGCGTCTCGGGCCCCAGCAGCGGGGCCACGGTCGCGGCGACGGCGGGCAGCGCCGGCGCCTTGACCGTGACGATCACCGCGTCCTGCGGCCCCAGCTCCGCGGGATCGGCGCTGGCGCGCACGCGCGCGGTGAAGGTCGCGTCCGGCGCGGCGATGGTGAGGCCGTTCGCGCGGATCGCCTCGAGATAGGCGCCCCGCGCGACGACCGAGACATCGGCGCCGCCGCGGGCATAGCGGGCGGCGACATGCCCGCCGATGGCGCCGGCGCCGAAGATGCAGATTTTCATCGCTGATTGTCCCGGGCGAGGAGCGGAAAACTAGCGCCGGCGCGGGCCGCGTGCCAATCGGGCGGCGTGGAGGTACGCATGATCTGTCCGGTGATCCTTTCGGGCGGCTCGGGGACACGGCTCTGGCCGCTGTCGCGCCAGGCCGCGCCGAAGCAGTTCCAGCGCCTGCTCTCCGGGCGCACCATGATCCAGGAGACCGCGGCCCGCGCCATGGCGCCGGCGGCGGGCGGCGAGGGCTTCGCCCCGCCGATCGTGGTCTGCAACGAACGCCACCGCTTCGTCGTCGCCGAGCAGATGCGCGAACTCGGCATCGCCGGCACGCGCATCGTGCTCGAGCCGGTGGGGCGCAACTCCGGCCCCGCGATCCTCGCCGCCGCGCTGATGGTGGCGGCGACCGCGCCGGCGACGGTGCTCTGGATGATGGCCGCGGACGCGGCGATCGGCGACGAGCCGGCGCTGCGCCGCGCCGTCGGTGTCGCGGCGGCGGCGGCGCGCGCCGGCCACGTCGTCACCTTCGGCATGACACCGACCTCGCCCGAGACCGGCTACGGCTATATCGAGCGCGGCGAACCGCTCGCGGGCATCGACGGCGCCTTTCGCGTCGCCCGCTTCGTCGAGAAGCCGGACCGCCGGACCGCCGAATCCTACCTCGCTTCCGGCGGTTTCCTCTGGAATGCCGGCATGTTCGTCGTCACCGCGGCGACGCTGATCGAGGAGTTCGGGCGCCATGCGCCGGACGTGCTGGCCAGCGTCCGCGAGGCGGTCGACCGGTGCCGCGTGGACGCCGATTTCATCCGCCTCGACGTCGCGTCCTTCAGCGCCTGCCGCAACATCAGCCTCGACTACGCGGTCGCGGAAAAATCCTCGCGCAACGCCGTCGTCCCCGCCTCGCTCGGCTGGTCCGATGTCGGCTCCTGGGCGGCGCTGTGGGAGCTGGGGACGAAGGACGCCGCCGGCAACGTCACCGCCGGGCGCACCGTGACGGTCGACACGCGCGGCTGCTACGTCCGCGGCGACGGCACACTGGCCGCCGTCGTCGGCCTCGAGGATGTGGTGCTGGTGGCCACGCCCGACGCGGTGCTCGCCCTGCCGCGGGCCCGCGCGCAGGACGTCAAGGCGGTGCTGGACGCGATCAGATCGCATGGGTTGGACACGCTGGCGGGCATTCTCTAGAGCCGCCCCGGGTTGAAGGATCGATGCCATGCCGCGCGCGCTGATCACCGGGATCACCGGCCAGGACGGGGCCTATCTCGCCGCCTTCCTGCTCGGCAAGGGCTACGAGGTGCATGGCCTGCTGCGCCGCTCCGCCTCGGCGGACCTCATCGGCGAGCGCCTGCGCTGGCTCGGCGTGCTCGATCGCGTCGAGATGCACGATGGCGACCTGCTCGATCCCGGGGCGACGCTGCGCATCGTCGCGCGGGTGCAGCCCGACGAGGTCTACAACCTTGCCGCCCAGAGCTTCGTTGCCTCGTCCTGGCAGCAGCCGGTCCTCACCGGGCACGTCACCGGCATCGGCGCGGTGCACATGCTCGAGGCGGTGCGCACCGCCTGCCCCTCGGCGCGCTTCTATCAGGCGTCCTCGTCGGAGATGTTCGGCAAGATCCAGGAGCCGGTGCAGACCGAGAAGACGCCGTTCTACCCGCGCTCGCCCTATGCGGCGGCGAAGCTCTACGCGCACTGGATGACGATCAACTACCGCGAGAGCTTCGGCCTCTATGCCGCCGCCGGCATCCTGTTCAACCACGAGAGCCCGCTGCGCGGCATCGAGTTCGTCAGCCGCCGCATCACCGACGGGGTCGCGCGGATCAGGCTCGGGCTGGCGAAGGAGCTGGCGCTCGGCAACCTCGACGCCAGTCGCGACTGGGGTCATGCGCGCGACTACGTCCGCGCCATGTGGCTGATGCTGCAGCAGCAGGAACCCTCCGAGTTCGTGGTCGCGACCGGCCGGACCACCACGATCCGCGAGTTCTGCGCCATCGCCTTCGGCTATGCCGGCCTCGTCTGGGAGGAACATGTGCGCAGCACCCCGGCGCTGATGCGCCCGGCGGAGGTGGACGTGCTGCGCGGCAACCCGGCGAAGGCGAGGCAGCAACTGGGCTGGGCGCCCGAGACCGGGCTCGAGGACATGGCCGCCGAGATGGTCGAGGCCGACCTGGCGCGCCACCGCGCGCGCCTGGGCGCCGCGCCGACCCGCGTCGAGCTGCGGCCGCCGGCCGACTGAGCATGCGCCTGCTGGTGACCGGCGCTTCGGGCTTCGTCGGCGCGCACGTCATGCCGGCACTGGCGCAGGCCTTTCCCGCCGCGGAACTGATCGGTTGCGGCGAGGCCGCCGGCATGCAGCGCCTCGACATCACCGAGGCCGACGCGGTGCGCGCCCTGGTGGCGCGCACCCGACCCGCCGGCGTCGTCCACCTGGCCGCGATCGCGATCCCGGCGCAGGCGCGGCGCGATCCGGCGCGGGCCTGGGCGGTGAACCACGCGGGCACCATCGCCCTCGCCCATGCGCTCGCCGCCCTGGTCGCGGGCGCTGCCTTCGTCTTCGCCTCGTCCGCCGAGGTCTATGGCCGCTCCTTCGACGGCACCGCGCTCGGCGAGGCCGCGCCGCTCGCGCCGATCACCCCCTACGCGGCCACCAAGGCGGCGGCGGACCTGGCGCTCGCGGCGATCCCCGGCATCGCCGCGGTGCGGCTGCGCCCGTTCAACCACACCGGCCCCGGCCAGAGCGCCGACTTCGTGGTCCCCGCCTTCGCCCGCCAGATCGCGCGCATCGGCGCGGGGCTGCAGGCGCCGGTGCTGACCGTCGGCCGGCTCGACACCGCGCGCGACTTCCTCGACGTGCGCGACGTCGCGCGCGCCTATGCGCTGGCGCTACGCCACGCGCTTGCCGGCGGCGGCGGCGCCTTCAACATCGCCAGCGGCACGGCGCGCCCGATCGGCGACGTGCTTGCCGCCCTGCTGGCGCTCGAAGCGGTCGCGCCGCGGATCGCCAGCAGCGCCGAAAGGGCCGCAGCGGAGGTGGTGGCATCCCGCGGCGACGCCGCGCGGGCACGCGCGGTGCTGGGTTGGCAACCGGCGATCGCCTGGCCGACCACGCTTGCCGACGTGCTGGCCGACTGGCGCGAGCGGGTGCGCCACGAGCCGCCTGACAATTCTAAACGATAGAAGAACAAACCTGACGTCATCGCGCCGCGCCGGCGGGCTAAGGAACGGTCACCTCGTTCGTTGGAGCCACCCGATGCCGCGTGCCGTCCTGCATCCGCTGACCGTAACGATCGCCGCCGGCCTGGCCGTGCTGGCGCTTCCGTTGGCTGCGAACAGGGCGGCGGCGACGACCCTGAACGGCACGCTGACCGCCGACAACGCCTTTCAGGCCTATCTGAGCACCAGCGCCTCCTCGCTCGGCACCCTGATCGCGTCGGGCTCGGACTGGTCCACATCCTATAGCTTCGCCAACGTGGCGCTCGCGGCCGGCCAGACCTATTTCCTCAATATCGAGGCCTACAACGCGAGCGGCGCCGGCACCAATCCCGGCGGCCTCATCGGCACACTGACGCTGAGCGATGCCGGGTTCCATTTCGCCAACGATACGCAGAGCCTGCAGACCGGCGCTGCCGGCTGGGCCGGCGGCTACAACGCCGCGGGCAGCGTGGCCGGCGCCTGGAGCCAGCCAGGCGGCAGTGTCGTGGCGCTGGGCGCGAACGGCAGCCTCCCCTGGGGCACGCGGGCTGGCATCGACCCCGGCGCGCAATGGATCTGGCCGGCCGACCAGCAAAGCTCGCCGCAGACCCCCACCGCCTGGGGTGGCGAGTGTGTCGACTGCGAGGTGAATTTCCAGACCGTGATCACGCCCGTCGCGAGCGCGCCGGTTCCCGAGCCGGCGTCGTTCGCGGTTTTCGCCGTCGCCGTTACCGGCCTCGGCGTGGCGCTGCGCCGCCGCCGCCCGGTTCGCGCGCGCTAAGGCATTTTCCGACCAGATGGAATCATCTGGCCGGATTTCGTGCTCTGGCGAACATGGAATCCCGAGCAGCCTATCTCCGGTCTGCCTGAGCCGGACAGGCTCGGACAGATCGGAGGTTGCTCTGAGACTCCGGCCGCGCCAGGACGCCGGTCGCGCTGAGGTGACGGGTGGCTCGGCTTGCCAACGTCTCCGCCCGGGGCGAGAAGAGCGCATGGACGACGAGACGCCGAGGCTGCCCCGCGTGATCCCGCTCGAGGGCACGACCAACGTGCGCGACCTCGGCGGCTGGCCGACGCGCGACGCCCGCAGAGTGAGGTTTGGCAGGGTTTTCCGCGCCGCGCGCCTCGCGCGCATCACCGAGGCGGACACGCGGGCGCTGCAGCAGCTCGGCCTGCGCACGGTGGTCGATCTGCGCGGCGTCGACGAGCGCGCCAAGGTGCCCAACGTCGAGCACGGCTTCAACGAGGTGACACTCGCCATCGAGCCGTCGATCGGGCCGCGCCTGCGCGAAATGGTCGAGAAGGGCGAAGGCACGGCCGAGGAGATGCGCGCGATGATGGCGCGCGCCTATGCCACCTATGCCATCGACTGGGCGGCGCAGTACCGGGCCCTGTTTGCCCTGTTGCTCTCCGAGCAGCGGGTGCCGCTGCTGTTCCACTGCACCGCGGGCAAGGACCGCACCGGCTTCGGCGCGGCCCTGATCCTCGCCTCCCTCGGCGTGCGCGAGGAGGCAATCCGCGAGGACTATCTCGCGACCACGCGGCTCTGGGTGCCGGACGAGGAGATCGCCCCGACGCTGCCGCAGGACGTGGCGCGGGTGCTGCAGTCCGTGCACAGCTCGCTGCTGGGCGCCGCGTTCGATGCGATCCATCAATGGCACGGCACGCTCGAAGCCTATCTGCGCGAACGGCTCGGCCTCGATGCCGGGCGGCTGGAGACGCTGCGCTCGCGCCTTCTGGAATAGACCGGGAGCAAAACAAAAGGGGCGGCCGATGGCCGCCCCTCCGGTCATCCAGAGCCCCGCGCCCGCGGCCTATCCAAGCATGCGCGCGAGAATCGCCAGCAGCAGCAGGGACACGATGTTGGTGATCTTGATCATCGGGTTCACCGCCGGGCCCGCCGTGTCCTTGTACGGATCGCCCACCGTGTCGCCGGTCACCGCGGCCTTGTGCGCGTCGCTTCCCTTGCCGCCGTGGTTGCCTTCCTCGATGTACTTCTTCGCGTTGTCCCACGCGCCACCGCCCGAGGTCATCGAGATGGCGACGAACAGCCCGGTGACGATGGTGCCGAGCAGCATCGCCCCCAGCGACGAGAACGCCGCGGTCTTCCCCGCGACGATGCTGACAACGACGAACAGCGCGATCGGGGCCAGCACCGGCAGCAGCGAGGGCACGATCATCTCGCGGATCGCCGCGCGCGTCAGCAGGTCCACGGCGCGGCCGTAATCCGGCTTCGCCGTGCCGGCCATGATCCCGGGGATTTCCTTGAACTGGCGGCGCACCTCGACGACGACGCTGCCGGCGGCACGTCCCACCGCCGTCATGCCCATCGCCCCGAACAGGTAGGGCAGCAGGCCGCCGATGAAGAGCCCGATCACGACATACGGATCCTGCAGCGCGAATTTCACGTCGAGCTTGGGGAAGTAGTGGCGCAGGTCCTCGGTGTAGGCCGCGAACAGCACCAGCGAGGCGAGCCCGGCGGAGCCGATCGCGTAGCCCTTGGTCACCGCCTTGGTGGTGTTGCCGACGGCGTCCAGCGCGTCCGTCACCTTGCGCACTTCCGGCTCGAGCTCGCTCATCTCGGCGATGCCGCCGGCATTGTCGGTCACCGGGCCGTAGGCGTCGAGGGCGACGATCATGCCGGCGAGCGAGAGCATCGTCGTCGCCGCGACGGCGATGCCGAACAGCCCCGCCACCGAATAGGCGGCGATGATGCCGACGCAGATCACCAGCACCGGCAGCGCCGTCGCCTCCATCGAGACCGCGAGGCCCTGGATGACGTTGGTGCCATGGCCGGTGGTCGAGGCCTGCGCGATGCTGCGCACCGGGCGGTAGGCGGTCGAGGTGTAGTATTCGGTGATCCACACCAGGAGCCCGGTCACCGCCAGGCCGACGATTGAGCACAGGAACAGCGAGGTGCCGGTGATGGTCGCCCCGCCCGTCATCGCCAACGGCGTCGAGAACCCGGCGATCAGCGAGATGACGATGGCGATCGCGACCACCGAGAGAATGCCGGTGACGATCAGCCCCTTGTAGAGCGCGCCCATGATGTTGTCGTCGGCGCCGAGCTTCACGAAGAACGTGCCGATGACCGACGTCAGGATGCAGACCGCGCCGATGCCGAGCGGCAGCAGCAGCATCTGGTCCTGGGCCGCGCCGGTGAAGAAGATCGCGCCGAGCAGCATCGTGGCGACGATCGTGACCGCGTAGGTCTCGAACAGGTCGGCCGCCATGCCGGCGCAGTCGCCGACATTGTCGCCCACGTTGTCCGCGATCACCGCCGGGTTGCGGGGGTCGTCCTCGGGGATGCCGGCCTCGACCTTGCCCACCAGGTCGGCGCCCACGTCCGCGCCCTTGGTGAAGATGCCGCCGCCGAGCCGCGCGAAGATGGAGATCAGCGAGGCGCCGAAGGACAGCGCCACCATCGCCTCCAGCACCGGGCGCAGATCCGGGCCGGTGACGGTCGCGCGCAGGAAAAAGTAGTAGCCGGCGACGCCGAGCAGCCCGAGCCCGACCACCAGCATGCCGGTGATGGCGCCGGACTTGAAGGCGATGTCGAGCCCCTTGGCCAACCCGCTGCGGCTCGCCTGGGCGGTGCGGACATTGGCGCGCACCGAGACGTTCATGCCGACATAGCCCGCGGTGGCCGAAAGGATGGCGCCGATGGCAAAGCCGATGCCGACATGGATGCCGAGGAACACGGAGAGCACGATCAGGATGACGACGCCGACGATCCCGATCGTGGTGTACTGCCGGTTCAGGTAGGCGCGCGCGCCTACCTGGATCGCCGCCGCGATCTCCTGCATGCGGGCGGTGCCGGCATCGGCGGCGAGCACCTGGCGGCTGGTGATGAAGCCATAGACAATTGCCAGCACGCCGCCGGCAAGGATGGCCAGATGGGCCAAGGACATCGGTCGAATTCCCCTCGGTTACAGGCGCACGCGCACACGCCCCGATACAGGCACGGGTCGTGCGTCGGCCCGGGCTGATGCCAGAACCGGCGCGTTGGCGCAACGTCCGGGGTGGGCAGGGCAGGGACCTGGGGCCGGCTTGGCGCGCCGAAGGGCGCCGTTTAGCGTTGCCGCATGCGCATCGCCGATTTTCTCGCGCTTCCCCCCGACGTCGTGGTGGGCCGTCTGGCGGCCGGAGAAATCCAGGCGTTCGGCGGCGGCGAGCCGCAGCAGCTGCGAGCCTGGCACGTCACGGTGGGGCTCCTGCGCGCCGCCTTCGCCGGCTGGCCGGAGGCGTCCGGCTGGGCGCTGCACCTGGAGTTCCGCCTGCGCCGCCTCGGCAAGCGGCTCGATGCGGTGGTGGTCACTCCCCGCGGCGTGTTCGTGCTTGAGGTGAAGGCGGGCAGCACGCGCGCCGAGCTTGCCGACCTGCGCCAGGTGGAGGATTACGCGCTCGATCTGCAGGATTTCCACGCCGGCTCGCGCGGCTTTCCGATCATTCCGATCCTGCTGCCGACCGAAGCCCGCCCGGCGCCGGCAGCGACGTCGATGCCCCTGCTCCTGGCAGGCGCCGCGCCGCCGCTGGCCGCCGGCGCGGCCCAGCTGGAGCCGCTGCTGCGCCGCCTCTGGGCCGCGCTGCCCGATCCTGCGACACCCCTCGACGTCGCCGCATGGGCCAAGGCTCCCTACCGCCCGGTGCCCGGGATCGTCGAGGCGGCGCGCAGCCTCTACGCGCGCCACGGTGTCGAGGAACTGGCCGAAGCGCTGGCGGATCGCGAGGCGCTTGCTGCCACCCAGGGCACGATCAACGCGGCGATCCGCGACAGTCTCGCCGGCGGGCGCCGGACGGTCGTGTTCGTCACCGGCATTCCGGGAGCGGGCAAGACGTTGTGCGGGCTGGAGGTGGTGTTTGGCGCGGGGCATGCCGCCGGTGCAGCCTTCCTGACCGGCAACCCGACCCTGGTGCATGTCTTCCGCGAGGCGCTCGCGCGCGATGCCGTGGTCGCCGGCATGGCCGCGCGCGCCGCCCGCCAGCGCATGGAGGCCGCGATCCAGGCCCTGCCCCGGTTCCGCGATGCGCATGTCGAGGCCGGCGGCGCGCCGCACGAGCGGGTGATCGTCATCGACGAAGCGCAGCGGCTCTGGAACCGCGCCCACGCGGTACGCAAGAGCCGCGACCGCGACGTCGCGCTCAGCGATTCGGAGCCGGCGCTGCTGCTGGACATCATGGCGCGCCATGCCGGTGGGGCCGTGATCGTCTGCCTCGTGGGCGGGGGCCAGGAAATCCATGACGGCGAGGGCGGTATCGGCGAATGGGCCGAGGCGCTGTGCGCCCGTCCCGCCTGGCGGGTGCTGGCGCCCGAAACGCCAGGCCACACCGATCCGCGGCGGGTTCTGCCCGCCGCCTTGCCCGCCGAGCGCGATCGGCGCCTGCACCTCGCGGTCGCGCGCCGTACGCTGCGTGCTCCGGCACTGCCGGAATGGGTCGACCTCGTTCTCGACGGCAACGCCAGCCGGGCCAGCCGCCTGGCCGAGACCGAGACCATCCCCGTCTTCCTCACCCGCGATCTCGCGGCCCTGCGCACCGCGCTGCGCTCGCGTGCCCGGGGCCTGCGCCGCACCGGCCTGGTCGCGAGTTCGGGTGCGAAACGCCTGCGCGCCGATGGCCTTGGCGTCGAGTTGCCGCACCTGGACGCGGGCGCGGTCGCGCGCTGGTTCCTCGATCGCTGGCCCGATATCCGCGCCTCCGACGCGCTCGAGACGGTGGCGACCGAGTTCTCCTGCCAGGGCCTCGAACTCGACCATGTCGGCCTGTGCTGGGGTGGCGACCTCGTGCACGGGTCGCGGGGCTGGCGGGTGCGGCGCTTCGCCGGCACCGCCTGGCAGCGCATCACCGGGGCCGAGGCCGCCGCGAACCGCGTCAACACGTACCGCGTGCTCCTCACCCGCGCGCGCTACGAGACCATTGTTTGGGTGCCGCGCGGCGATCCGGCGGACGCCACGCGCGACCCCGGCGAGCTCGACGCCGTTGCCGCCTTTCTTCGTGCCGCCGGCGCGCGCAACCTGCCGCCGCCTGCGGCCCCGGCGATGGACACGCGCGCGGCGGCCCTGCTGTAGTCGCGGGCATGGAGGAACGGCCGGGGCGTGGGATCGCGATGACGGTGCTCGGCATCGCCGTCTTCTCGGTCTCCAACGCGCTCGGCAAATATTTCGTCCACCGCTACCCGCTGGGCGAGATCCTGCTGTTGCGCAGCGCCGCTGCCTTCCTCTGCCTCGCGCCGTTCCTGCGTGGCCGCGACGTGGTCGCCTCCCTCGCGCGCGGCCAGCTCGCGCTGCAGGTCGTGCGCATGGTGCTGGTCGCGATCGAGCTGGTCTGCTTCTACGTCTCGGTCAGCACGCTGCCGCTCGCCGCCGTCAGCACCTTCTACCTCGCGGTGCCGATCTATGTGCTGGTCCTCTCCGCCCTCTTCCTGCGCGAGCGCGTCGCGGCGCGGCGCTGGGTCGCGGCGCTGGTCGGGCTCGTGGGCGTGCTGGTGGCGCTGCGCCCCGGCGCCACGCCGCTCGCCGGCATCGGCCGGGCGGAGGCGATCTGCGTCTTCGGCAGCCTCTGCTACTCGGTGATCCTGACCCTCACGCGACGCCTGCGCGGCACCGCGGGCACGGTGCTGGTCGCCTGGCAGCTCTCCGGCGTCCTGGCGCTCGGCGCCGGCTGGTCGGCGCTGCGCTTCGCCATGCCAGGCCCGCTCGACCTGGCGGCGCTGGCGGCGATCGGCCTGATCACCATGGCGGGGTATGCCGGCGTCAACCGCGGCCTGCAGCTCGCCCCTGCCTCGCTGGTGGCGCCGTTCCAGTACACCTCCATCGTCTGGGCGACGCTCACCGGCTTTCTGGTCTTCGGCGAAGTGCCGGACGCGGGCACCATCGTCGGTGCCGCCATCATCATCGGTGCCGGCATGTTCCTGCTGTTTGCCGAGCGCGCCACCCGCCTGCGGCCCGACGGGATGCCAAAGCTTGAAGCTGCGGCGCCGGCAGGGGATAGAGAGGGCGCGAGGCGCCTGTAGCTCAGTTGGTCAGAGCGGGCCGCTCATAACGGCTTGGTCGCAGGTTCGAGCCCTGCCAGGCGCATCGTAAAATCAATAAGTTACGTTCTTTCCCGTCGTCTGGTCCGCGTGCCGCTTGGTTCGGGGCAACGTTTGGGGCAACAAACCTCCACAGTTGCCAGTCGCGCCTCTCGCGGGCACCTCGTCGTCATGGAAGGAGAATCGCCATGAACGTCGATCCCAAATGGGCGGAGATTTTCACGGATAATCCCGTTGTCATCATCGCGGGCACGCTCGCTTGTGGTGGCTTGCTTATCGCCCATTGGTTAGGAGCCGTCCCTCAAGCTCCCTGGTGGGCTGTATGGCTTTGTTCGGCCGGGCTTCTCTTTTTAGGGTTCGTATTGGCACTTCACGCTCTTGCTGCATGCCTGGAACGCCGCGATGAACGCGGCCAGCGGAGAAACAGATGACCAAAATCGACGGCGGCCGAGCCTACGAACTCGCCACCCGCGCGGTCAGGGAGATGGCTTGCGGAAATGGCAGCCTGGCACGCAGACTTCGTGATGCGTGGATACACCATCTCATGCACCTGGAGCTGCCCGGGGTCCCTTGGACGGATTTAGCCGAGCGCTACAGGGATATAGCTGACTATTGCCGCCTCGACCCCCGAACGGATCTCCTAACTATCGAGGGCTTACCGATCGACGATCAGAAGCGGATCGCTGGCCATTGCGCGCATAGTCGACGTAAAGCTGGAACGGCT
>JAJXXT010000153.1 GCA_021780935.1 Pseudomonadota bacterium | reverse complement strand
GGTGCTCGAATACCGTTGATGCGTCAAGAGCGAATTTGATCGATCTGCGCCGGCAGACCTTGATCCAGATCAATGCGGCGGAGGATTTTTGCCGAAATGCTTGGGCGAGTTCGCTGAGGCCTAAAACGGTAAAAGCGTAGTGGTTTCTATAAATAGGCGCCGATGACGGGTGCTCACCCCCGCCACGGCAGGAGGAGCGTGGATGAAGGACAGTTTGCGCCCCGGGGTCACCCGCACCGAAACCCACATCATCGACCGCCCCCGCACGATCGATTTCATGGGCGAGGAGCTGCGCATCTACGCCACCCCCGAACTGCTGCGCGACATCGAGGTCGCCAGCCGTAATCTGCTGCTCGAGCATTGCAGCCCCGGCGAGGATTCGGTCGGCGTGCGGGTCGAGTTCGACCATTCCGCGGCAACCCCGCTCGGGATGGAGGTGCGCATCACCGCGACCGTCGCCAGCGTCGAGGGGCGCCGCGTTGTGCTCGACGTGGTCGCCAACGACCCGGTCGAGGAGATCGCCCGCGGCCGACACACGCGCTTCATCGTCGATGTCGCCAAGGCAAGGCAGCGCCTGGCCGCCAAAGCGACGGCAGGAGGCACGGGATGAGCAGCGCGCCGCTCCGCGAAAGCCCGCCACAGGCCGCTGACAACGGCGCCATCCGCGCGGTACCGAGCTATTGCTACAACTGTGTCGCCGGGCCCGACCTGATGACGGTCCGCGTCGAAAACGGCGTCGCCACGCGCATCGAACCCTGTCACGCCGCCGCCGCCATCCATCCCGGGCTTGGCAGGGTTTGCGTCAAGGCTTTCGGCCTGGTGCAGAAGACCTACAATCCGCATCGCGTGCTG
Source organism: Pseudomonadota bacterium (assembly GCA_021780935.1). The sequence goes on along the minus strand of JAJXXT010000153.1, from coordinate 11,742 downwards.
ACGCCGATGAGGCGCACCAACCCGCGCAAGGGGCGCGACGAGGATCCCGGTTTCGTTCCGATCTCCTGGGATGAGGCGCTCGATACCATTGCTGCGCGCCTGCAGGATATTCGCGCCCGCGGCCTCGTGGACGAGGCAGGGCTGCCGCGGGTCGCCGCCACCTTCGGCCATGGCGGAACGCCGCAGAGCTACATGGGCACGTTTCCCGCCTTCCTCTCCGCCTGGGGGCCAATCGACTACAGCTTCGGGTCCGGCCAGGGCGTCAAGTGTGTCCATTCGGAACATCTCTACGGTGAATTCTGGCATCGCGGCTTCACCGTCTGCGCCGATACGGTGCACACGCGCTACGTCATCTCGTGCGGCTCGAACGTCGAGGTCTCAGGCGGCGTCTGCGCCGTGCGCCGGCACGCCGACGCGCGTATCCGCGGTGTCAAGCGGGTGCAGATCGAGCCGCATCTCTCACCCACCGCCGCCTGCTCGGCCGAATGGGTGCCGATCAAGCCGAAGACCGACCCGGCGTTCCTGCTCGCCCTCGTGCACACGCTGCTTTTCGAGCATGAGCGCAGCGCGCTCGACCTGCCGTTCCTGCGCGATCGTACCGCCGCGCCCTATCTCGTCGCGGCGAACGGCTATTATCTGCGCGATCCGGCTACCGGCAAGCCGTTGCTGTGGGATGAGACGAGCGGCGGAGCGGTGCCGTTCGATACCCCCGGGGCGCACCCGGCTCTGGAAGGCCGCTACACCGTCGCCACGGCGGTAACCCGCGGTCCTGACAACGAGATCAGCCCGCTCGAGGCCGCCTCCGCGCGCACCGCCCTCACCGCCATGGCCGACGCCATGCAGAGCTACACCGCGGATTGGGCGGCCGGCGTGTGCGACATTCCGGCCGGAACCATCCGCCGCATCGCCGCCGAGTTCCTCGACAATGCCTGCATCGGAGCAACCATCAACATCGATGGCGAGACCCTGCCGTTCCGGCCGGTCGCCGTCACGCTCGGCAAGACCGTCAACAACGGCTGGGGCGCCTATGAGTGCTGCTGGGCACGAACAATGCTCGCAACCCTCGTGGGCGCGCTGGAAGTGCCGGGCGGCACCCTCGGCACAACGGTCCGGCTGAACCGGCCGCACGAGAATCGCCTGCTCAGCGTCAAGCCGGGCGAGGACGGATTCATGGCGGCGCACTTCAACGCCACCGACCGCAACGGCTGGATGGCGCAGCCGAGCGGTCGCAATGCGCACCGCACCCTGGTGCCAATCCTCGGCAATTCACCCTGGGCGCAGGCACTCGGCCCGACGCATCTGGCCTGGATGTTCTCCCGCGCGGCTCCGACGGAATGGCCGACGCCGAATCTGCCGGAGATCTGGTTTGCGTTCCGGACCAACCCCGCCATTTCGTTCTGGGACACCGCCGAGATCGGGCGGGCAATGGCCCGCATGCCGTTCATCGTCGCCTTCGCCTACACGTTCGACGAGACGAACCATATGGCGGACATTCTGCTGCCGGACGCAACGGACCTGGAGAGTACTCAGCTGATCCGCATCGGCGGCACGAAGTTCGTCGAGCAGCACTGGGCACATCATGGCGTGGCGCTGCGCGCCCCGGCGGTTGCGCCGCAGGGCGAGGCGCGCGATTTCACCTGGATCTCCACCGAGCTCGCGCGGCGCGCCGGGCTGCTGGAGCGCTACAATGCGGCGCTCAATCGGGGCGCTGCCGGTGCGCCGCTCAAGGGCGAGGGCTACGATTTCTCCCTCGCCACCGACCGCGCGCACGACGTCGACACCATCTGGAACGCCGTCTGCCAGGCCGCGACCGCCGAGCTCGGCGGCACCGCAGAGGCCAGGGATCTCGACTGGTTCAAGCAGCACGGCCACTATGTCGTGCCCTTCAAGCGCGAGGACTGGTATCTCTACCCGACGATGGTGCGGCTCGGCCTGCGCTTCGAGTTGCCATACCAGGAGCGGCTCCTGCGGGTTGGCGAGGAACTCGGTCGCCGTCTGCACGAACACGGCATCCACTGGTGGGATCGCCAGCTCGACGAATATGTCGCCCTGCCGCAATGGCACGATGTGCCCGAGCGCTGGGTGCAGGCGATACGCGACCTTGGCGCCGATCCGGCCGATTATCCGCTGTGGGGCATCACCACCAAGGTCATGCCCTACACCACCGGCAACAACGCCGGCATTCCGCTGATGCACGAGGTCAGCGCCAATCTTCGTGGCCATGGCGCCGTCGTCATCAATGCTGCGACGGCTGCCCGTCTTGGGATCGCTGCCGGCGACCGGGTGGAAGTGCGCTCGCCGATAGGCTCGACCACGGGTCGGGCCGCGCTCGTCCAGGGCTGCCGACCGGATACCGTCGTCATCCCTGGCCAGTTCGACCACTGGAAGACGCCTTTCGCCAAGGATCTCGCCTTTCCATCGCTGAACACCGTGGTGCCCATGTCACTCGCGCTCACCGACGCCACCGGGTCCGGCGCCGACGTGGTCCGCGTCGCCGTCCGCAAGCTGCGGGCGGAGGCGGGTGCGCCGTGACCCGCTATGTGATGGTCGCGGATCTGCGCCGCTGCGTCGGCTGCCAGACCTGCACCGCGGCCTGCAAGGAAGGCAACGGCACCCCGCCCGGTGTGCAATGGCGCCGCGTGCTCGACCTCGAGAGCGGCACCTATCCCGATGTGCGCCGGGTCTTCGTGCCGGTAGGCTGCCAGCATTGCGCCAATCCGCCTTGCCTGGAGGTCTGCCCCTCGACCGCCACGCGCCAGCGGCCTGACGGCATTGTCACCATCGACTACGATCTCTGCATCGGCTGCAGCTACTGCATCATGGCCTGCCCGTACGACGCGCGCAGCCTGATCGATCGTCCGCTCTATGCCTTCGGGGATGAACCGACACCCGCAGAGGCCGCGCGGATTCGCCATCAGACCAGCGGCGTCGCAACCAAGTGCACCTTCTGCGCCAAGCGGATCGACGCCGGAGTCGCACGCGGCCTGGTGCCGGGACAGGATCCCGAGGCAACGCCGCTCTGCGTCAACAGCTGCATCTCCGGCGCCCTGAGTTTCGGCGACATCGACGACCCGGCCGGGCCGGTCGCCGATCTGCTCGCTGAGAACCAGTGGTTCCGCATGCACGAGAGCGAAGGCACCGAGCCCGGCTTCTACTACATCTGGGACAAGGGAACGCTATGAGCCAGCCCATCGCATCCCGGCGCCAATCGTACTGGGACCTGCGCGCGGCGGGAAATTTCATTGGCGGCGGCAGCGGTGCCGGGCTCCTGGTCATGGCGGCGCTTGCCGCTTTTGCCGGCGCGCCGTTCCGCCTCGCGCTCGCACTCGGGCTCGCCGGCGTGCTCCTCGGCCTGTCCCTGGTGTGGCTGGAGATTGGCAGGCCCTGGCGCGCGCTGAATGTCTTTTTCCACCCGCGGACCTCGTGGATGACGCGCGAGGGCATCGTAGCCGGGCTGCTGCTCCCGGTCGGGCTGGTCGCCAGCCTGACGGCGAGCGCGTTGGCGACGGCCGCCACGGCGCTGCTCGCCGGCGGCTTTCTCTACTGCCAGGCGCGCATCCTGCGCGCCGCACGCGGCATTCCGGCGTGGCGGCAGGCAGAAATCGTCCCCCTCATTCTGGCCACCGGATTTGCCGAGGGCAGTGGGCTCTATCTGCTCGCCGGCACGGCGACCATCGCCGCGATCACCTGTGCGCTGCTCGCCGCGCTGGCGCGGGAGGCGGCATGGCGCGCCTATCGCGAGGGGCTGGCGAGCACCAAGCTGGCCCAGCCCAGCCTCGCCGCGTTCGAAAGTGCCTCCGCCCGCGGCACGCGGGCGGCGCAGATCACCGCCATGGCCGTGATGGTGCTGGCGCTGGCGGCAGCCCGGTTTGCCCCGGGCGCCAGCGCCAGCCTCGCCGCCGCAGCCGGGGCGCTGGCCGCGGGGGGCGGCTGGGGCCTGAAGGCGGTGCTGATCACGCGTGCCGCATTCACCCGCCCGGTCGCGATCCCGGTAATGCCAATGCGCGGCGGCGGCGATGTCCGCGCCTGGCGACCGTCGAGATCGTGACGTGGCCGTCGCCTCAGCGCCGCGCCGGCTGCCGCGTCGGGCCCGGTTCGTCATCCGTCGCCCAGGGGCGGCGGGCGATCAGCTTCAGCATCGTCGACAGGCTGATGGAGCGGAGCGTCGCCGCTGTCTGGCTGTCGAGCTCGGCGAGCACGAAACTCAGTCCCTGGGCGATGTCCTGTGCGGCGGCCGACGGCGGCGGTTCAGTCGTGTCGGCGCTGATATCCTCGAACAGCCGGATCACATCCATCAGCGTAAGCCGCTTGGCGTTGCCCGCGAAACGGTAGCCGCCGCCGACGCCACGCACCGCATCGACCAGACCGGCACGGCCGAGATCGCGCAGGACCTTGGCCAGGTGGTGCGCGGAGATGCCGTATTTTTCAGCGATTTCGACCGCGGTGATCTGGCGCGCCGGGTCGGCGGCGAGTTCGAGCACGGCGTAGAGCGCGAAGGCAGTAGCCTTCTGGAGCCTCATGCCAGCACCAGGCCGTGTTCGGGGACCAGGATGAAACCGTCAGTCAAAGCGCATCTCCAGTTCGATGAATGGCCCCGCCGTCATCCCCTGGCTGCGGAAGAAGGAGTGGATCACGGTATTGTCGCGCGCCACCATGGTGCGTACGCGATCCACACCGGCGGCGCGGAAACAGTCGCAAACCGCGGCGAACAGACGCGAGCCGAGACCGTGGACGCGAAGCTGCGACCGCACCTGCACGGCGAAGATCCAGCCGCTGGGCGAGGAGCCGAACTCCCAGGCGCGCACCTCGCCGATGATGAATCCATCGATGCGCCCGGCGGCAACGGCTACCAGAAAGAAGCGGGACTCGCGGCGCCGCGCGCCGTAGCGCTCGAACATGTCCCGCCAGTAGTCCGCTTTGAGCAGGCCGGTGACCTCCTCATCGAGCGCGATCACACCGGGCACATCCGCGGCGGTCGCGGCCCGGATTACGATCTCTGCCTCGCCCTTCGTCGTGGGCGCCCTCACCGCTCGTCGTGCCATGTCCACTCCCGGCGTGACCTTACGCGACGCGCCGAGTCCTCGCCGCGACCACTCTGCTTAGCAACGCCAGGCCCGGGCGTTCAACGTCACCACCCCGTGCAGACCCCATTCCGCCTGGTGGCCGCAGCCGGCTGGCGGACGAAACCGCCGTCACAGCGCCATTTTCCGACGCGGGCCAGCCAGACCCGGCGCGGTCGATCCGGGCCCGGCACGGCCGCGGAAACAGGAGCAGGAAATGCAGGATAATACCATCGCCGTCGAGTCGGATCCATCCGGCAGCCGCCTGCGCTTCGCGCCGCGCTTCAACGCCGCGGCCGCTTTCATCGATCGCCATGTCCGCGAGGGCCGGGGAGCATCCGTTGCCATCCGCACCGCCGCCGAGGAGGTGACCTACGCCGCGCTCGCCGAGCGGGTGGCACGCTGCGGCAGCGCACTGCTGGCATCCGGGATCCCGCGCGGTGGCCGGATGCTCATGGTGGTACTGGACGGTCCCGCGTTCTTCTATCTGTTCTGGGGCGCGATCAAGGCCGGCATCGTCCCGGTGCCGCTCAATACGCTGCTGCGGGCCGCGGACTATGGCTGGCTCATTGAGGATTCCGCCTGCGCCGGCTTGGTCTACTCGCCCGAACTCGCCGCCGAGATCGAGCCGGCACTCGCCGCCGCCCGCCATCGCCCGCCGGTCGTGGTGCGCACCGAGGGCGGCGGCAGCGCGCTACCCGCGCTCATGGCGCAGGCCGACGCTGAGCTCGATGTGGCACCGGCGGCGCCCGAGGATGAATGCTACTGGCTCTATTCCTCCGGCTCGACCGGCCGGCCGAAGGGCGCGGTGCATGCCCAGCGTGACCTCGCGGTCTCCTGCCAGCGCTACGGCGTCGAGACGATCGGGGTCCGCCGGGAAGATGTCTTCTTTTCAGCCGCCAAGCTGTTCTTCGCCTACGGGCTCGGCAATGCGATGGGCTTCCCGCTATGGGTCGGCGGCACGACAGTGCTGATGCCTGACCGCCCGACGCCGGAGAGCACGTTCGCGGCGATCGAACGCTTCCGTCCGAGCGTCTTCTTCGGCGTGCCGACCTTGTTCGCGCGTCAGATCGCCGAGTTTCAGCGCCTGCGACCGGACCTCTCGTCGCTGCGTTTCTGCGTCTCTGCCGGCGAGGCGCTGCCGGCACATCTGTTGGAGGCCTGGCGCCGGCTCACCGGCACCGAGATCATCGACGGCATCGGCTCGACCGAGGCCACCCACATGTACATTTCCAATCGGCCGGGCGATGTGAAGCCCGGCAGCACCGGGCGCGCCGTGCCCGGCTATGAGCTGAAAATCGTCGATGAGCAGGGCGCTGAATTGCCACCGGGCTGCGCCGGGCGGCTGCTCGTGCGCGGCGAATCGATCGCCAAATGCTACTGGCGCAACACCCGACCGACCCTGGTCGATGGCTGGCTCGACACCGGGGACACCTATCGCCTCGATGCCGACGGCACCTACACCTATAGCGGCCGCAGCGACGACATGCTGAAGGTCGGCGGGATCTGGTGCTCGCCGGTCGAGATCGAGGCCGTGCTGATCGAGCACCCGGGCGTGCTGGAGGCGGCGGTCGTCGGGCGCGAGGACGCTGACGGGCTCGTGAAGCCGGAGGCCTGGATCGTGCCCTCGAACCCGGACGGCGCGGTCCCGCTCGGCCTCGAGGCCGCGCTGGTGCGTCACTGCAAGGCCCGGCTCGCGCCATACAAATATCCGCGCTGGGTGCATCTCGTGCCGGATCTGCCAAAGACCGCGACCGGCAAGATCCAGCGTTTCGTGCTGCGCCAGCGCCCCCCGCCAGGCCCCGCCGCGGGGTCCGATCAGCCAGTGGCGATGGAACGTGCGTAGAGCAACATCCCGTCGGACGAAGTCGGCTGGCGAGGTGAAGTGCCGCGGCCGGACAACCGGATAGAGCGTGGCCCGCGCATCGTCGGATATGGATCGCGCGCTCGCAAAATCCTCCGCCTGCCTTGATCTGGATCAACCACACGTGCCCGCGACGGCGCTAAATACGCATAGCAATGCCGATTTAGGACAGCCGCCGGCGGCTGAGGAGGATGCGGATGCAACCAGACCGATTCCGCCTGCGAGCGACGCCTGCCAAGCCTTCCGCGTGGTCCGTAGCATGACCCAGGCCACAAAACAGGTGCGTGCGTTTTGCCTCAATGGCCGCGCGCAGGAAGTGCTGGTCGCCGATAATGTCCTGTTGCTGGATACGCTGCGCGAGGCGCTCGGCCTCACCGGCACCAAGCGCGGCTGCGACGGCGGTGAGTGCGGCGCGTGTACCGTCTTGATCGATGGAACTCCGCGGCTCGCCTGCCTGACCCGCACCCAGGAATGTGATGGGCACGGCGTCGAGACCATCGAGGGCCTGGCCGAGAACGGTCGGATGAGCCGCCTCCAGCGGGCCTTCCACGAACGGCTCGGTACCCAGTGCGGCTATTGCACCCCCGGCATGGTGATGGCCGCCGACGGTCTGCTGCGCCGCAACCCCGATCCGAGCGTCGCGGAGATTCGCGCGGCCCTTGCCGGCAACATCTGCCGCTGCACCGGCTACGTGAAGATCATCGAGGCGATACAGGACGCAGCCCGAGGAGCACCATGACCGCGATGCGCAACACCCGCGAGGTGGTGGGCCAGCCCACGCCGCTGATCGACGGCATCGAGAAGGTGACCGGCCAGGCAAAATACACCGCCGATCTTCCGGCGGCCGGCGCGCTGGTGGGGCGGATCCTGCGCAGCCCCTTCAGCCACGCCCGCATCCTGGCCATCGATACCAGCGCCGCGCGCGCCCTGCCTGGCGTGCACGCCGTCGTCACCGGCGACGATTGCGCCTTCACCTATGGCGTGCTGCCGATCGCGATGAACGAATATCCGCTCGCACGCGAGATCGTGCGCTACCGCGGCGAGCCGGTGGCGGCGGTTGCGGCGGAGGACGAGGCCACGGCGGCAGAGGCGATGCGGCTGATCCGCCTCGAGGTCGAGGAACTCCCTGCCTACTACACGGCAGAGGCCGCCCGCGCGCCCGATGCCGTTCCGCTGCACGCGAACAAGCCCGGCAACATCGAGCGCGCCGTGCATCACCGCTTCGGCGATGTCGAAGCCGGCTTCGCCGCGGCCGATCTGGTACGCGAACAGGTCTATCGCTGCGCCGAAATCGCGCACGGCCAGATGGAACTGAACGGCGCGCTGGTCGCGTATGACACCGCCCGCGACCACCTCACCATCTGGAGCACGACGCAGGTGCCATACTACGTGCACCTGATGCTGGCGCGCTGTCTCGACATGGACATGAGCCGCATCCGCGTGGTCAAGCCGTTCGTCGGCGGCGGCTTCGGCGCCCGCGTCGAAACGCTCAATTTCGAAATCATCGCTGCCCTGCTGGCGCGCGCCGCCGGCGGCAGGGTCCGCCTGCTGCTGTCGCGGGAGGAAACCTTTCTCACCCATCGCGGCCGACCGGAAACCGAAGTGCGGCTCAAGCTCGGCATGACGCGCGCGGGCCGCCTCACCGCCTGCGCCTGCGAGGTCGTCCAGCGCGGCGGGGCCTACGCGGGCTACGGAATCGTGACGATCCTCTATGCCGGCTCGCTGCTGCAGGGGCTCTACGATATTCCGGCGATCGCCTATGATGGCTGGCGGGTCTACGCCAACCTGCCGCCTTGCGGGGCGATGCGCGGGCACGGCTCGGTCGATGTGCGTTTCGCCTTCGAGGCCCTGCTCGACAGCATGGCGGGCGAAGCCGGCCTCGATCCCTTCGCCGTGCGGCGGCAGAATCTCCTGAGCGCACCGACCGAGACGCAGAACGGACTGCGGGTCGAAAGCTACGGTCTCGGCGAATGTCTCGACTGGGTGGAGCGGGCGAGCGGCTGGACCGCCCGGCGTGGACGCCTCGAGCCTGGTCGTGGCCTCGGCATGGCCTGTTCGCATTATGTCAGCGGCGCGGCCAAGCCGATCCACTGGACCGGCGAGCCGCACGCGGTCGTTCATCTGCGGCTCGATTTCGATGGCGGCATCACGCTGCTGACCGGGGCGGCGGATATCGGGCAGGGATCGAGCACAGTGATGGCACAGGCCGCGGCCGAGGTACTCGGCATACGGCTCGACCGGGTGCGGGTGGTCGCCGCCGACAGCATGCTCACGCCGAAGGACAACGGCTCCTATTCCTCGCGCGTCACGTTCATGGTCGGCAACGCCACGATCGACGCCGCGCGCGCCCTGCGGGCCCAGCTCCTGGCGGCGGCGGCCGAGCCGCTCGGCGTGCCGGCCGACATGATCGAGTGTGAGCACGAGACCTTCCGGCACATCGGCGACGACGGCCCGGGCCTGCCCTTCGCCGACGTCGCGCGCGCTGCCCTTGCGCGCGAAGGCGGCGCGATCACCGCCAAAGGCAGCTTCACCTGTCCGGTCGAATTCCAGGGCGGTAAACACAAGGGCGGCGCCGTCGGGTCCACCATGGGCTTCAGCTACGCCGCGCAGGTGGTGGAAGTCGCCGTCGATATCGACACCGGCATGGTGACGGTCGAACAGGTCTGGGTGGCGCAGGATTGCGGCTTCGCCATCAACCCGCTCGCCGTCGAGGGTCAGATGCAGGGCGCGGTCTGGATGGGCATGGGCCAGGCGATCGGCGAGGAGACGCGCTATGAGCGTGGCCTCGCGTTGCACGGCAGCCTGCTCGACTACCGCGTACCCAGCATCGTCGAATCACCGCCGATCGCGCTGCATATCGTCGAGAGCATCGATCCGAACGGGCCTTTCGGCGCCAAGGAAGCGAGCGAGGGCGCGCTCGCCGGTTTCCTGCCTGCCCTCGTCAATGCCATCGCCGACGCGATCGGGCTGCGGCTCGAGACGCTGCCGGTCACGCCCGACCGGCTGCTCGAAGCTCTCGCCGTGCGCCGGCGCGAGCAGCGCCTGGCGCGCGAACTGGCCCGAGAACAGACCCACGCTCAGGAAGGCGTCGCGTGATGGAACTCCTGCCGCCCTTCCACGTCGCCACGCCCGGCTCGATCGCGGCGGCCGTCGCCGCCGGACGGCACCAGGAAGCGAGCCGCTTCATCGCCGGCGGCACCGATCTCATGGTCAACCTGCGTCACGGACTCGGCGATCCCGCGGCGTTGATCGATCTGCGCGGCATTCCGGAACTGCGTCACGTGGGCACCACCGGGCCGGATGGGCTGGTGATCGGCGCGGCAGTAACACTGGCCGAGCTCGCCGAGCATCCGACAGTGGCCACCCGCTATCCCGCCATCGCCGCCGCCGCCACGGCGGTCGGCGCGCCGGCGCACCGCGCGGCCGGAACGGTCGGAGGCAATCTCTGCCTGGACACACGCTGTATTTTCTACAACCGAAGCGCGTGGTGGCGAGAGGCCAACGGCTTCTGCCTGAAATACCAGGGCGACACCTGCCATGTCGCGCCGACGGGAAAGCGCTGCCACGCGGCGTTCAGTGGCGATCTCGCGCCGGCGCTGCTGGCCCACGCCGCCGAGATCGACATCGCCGGCCCCGACGGGCTGCGCCGACAGCCTCTCGCCGCTCTCTATGCCGAGGACGGCGCGGCGCATCTGCGCCTGGCCGCCGGCGAATTTCTGGTGCGCGTGATCGTCGCCGCCGATCCCTGGCCGGCAGCATACGCCAAGGCCCGGGCGCGCGGCGCGATCGACTTCCCTCTCGCGGGCGTGGCCGTGGCCCTGCGCCGCAGCGGAGACGACGTCGATGGCCTGCGCGTCGCCCTGACCGGCACCAACGCGCGGCCATTCCTGCTGGAAGGCACCGAGGGGCTGCTCGGCGCGCCGGTCTCGCCTGCCTGGCTCGATCGGCTCGGCAGGCTGGTGCAGAAGCAGGTCTCGCCGATGCGCACGACATTGCTCGCCGCGCAATACCGCCGCCGCGTCGCCGCCGCGCTGGCGCAGCGGCTCGCCGCCACGCTCGGCGGCGCCGCTGTCGTTGGAGACGCGGCATGAGCTGGCTCTGAGCAGAGGGGAACGGCGATCCATGCGCACGCACGTCGCGAGCCTGTTACACGACGACCATATGGCGACCCTCGCCCTGATCGGGCGGCTGGAGGCTCTGCTCGGCCGGCACGGTCCGGCATCCGCCCCGGACGCGAGTTCGGTCCCGGTCGCCACACTGCTGCGCGATGTCGAGCAGGCGGTGGCGCGAGAGATCAGGCCGCACTTCGCCTTCGAGGAAGCCGAACTGTTCCCGCGCCTCGCCGAGGCCGGGCTGGACGAATTGGTGGAGTTGCTGGTGGCGGAGCACGCAGCGCTCCTGCCGCTCGCCGACCGCGCGGTCGAGCTCGCTGGCCGCGGCCGCGGCCGCGGAGCGGGCTTCACGCCCGTGGTCTGGGTTGAGTTCCACACCGTCGCGGCCACGCTCGCCGGCCAGCTCGCCGCGCACGTGGAGAAGGAGGAGATGGGCCTGCTCCCCGCGCTCGATGACCTGCTCGACGCCGAAACCGACACGGCGCTCGCCCTCGCGGCGCTGCGCTGATCGCGCCCTTCGGATGCCCCCTCTGCGTCGACCCATCAGATGCGCCGAGCGATCCGGAAGGTTCGGCATGCTTGCGGGCACTTGGTTGTTTTTGAGGGCTGATTGAGGCGTCGCCGTGGGGCGGGCGGGCAATCAGCCCATTCGGTGGCTCAGGGAGTATAGCCAGCATGGAAGACAGCGATTCGGCACCCGTTCAGG
>JAJXXT010000132.1 GCA_021780935.1 Pseudomonadota bacterium | reverse complement strand
GATGTCGCGCGAGCTGGCCTCGGCGAACGGCAAGATGTCGCGCGAGACGGCCTCGGCGAATGGCAAGATGTCGCGCGAGCTGGCCTCGGCCGACGGCGCGGCCTCGTGGAAGCAGAGTGCGTAACGACTTTCGGGCGGCGGGCCGGCGTTCCGCCGGCGCCCGCGGCGCCTCCTCGCGACGCACGGGCCGGGTTCCTCGCGGAACCCGGCCCGCTTCGTTGCCGGCACCGCCGCGGCGCGCCAGCCGGCCGGATCTGGCTCCAGGGCAGCCGCCGATCGGTCCGGGCCTGTCCGGCCCAGGCAAACCGGCGATAAGTGGCCCTGGACCCCAAGTTTCCCAGGATTCCAAGTTTCCCAGAGCAAGGAATCCGGCCGGATGATCCTTTCCGGCCGGATCGGCCTCTAGGAACGGCGCGCGGTTTTCCGTTATGCCGCGCGCATGCTTCGCGGCATCCTGACCGTCGGCGGCTGGACCATGGCGAGCCGCGTCCTCGGCTTCGCCCGCGACATCATCATCGCCACCCTGCTCGGCACCGGTGCCGTCGCCGACGCGGCGCTGGTGGCGATGCGCCTGCCCAACCTGTTCCGCCGGCTGTTCGGCGAGGGCGCCTTCAACGCCGCCTTCGTCCCCGGCTTCACGGCCCTCGAGCTCGCCGAGGGCCGCGCGGCATCGTCGCGCTTCGCCGCCGAGGCCGCCTCCGCGCTGGCGCTGGTCCTGCTGGTGCTGACGGCGCTGTCGGAAATCTACATGCCGTTCGTTGCCGGGTTGATGGCGCCGGGCTTCGTGGACAACCCCGGGAAATTCGCGCTCGTGGTGGCGCTGTGCCGGATCAGCTTTCCCTACATGCCGCTGATCTGCCTCGCCGCCCTGGTCTCCGGCGCGCTCAACGGGCTGCACCGCTTCGCCGCCGCCGCCGCCGCGCCGGTGGTGTTCAACGTCGTCACCATCGCGGCGATGCTGCTGCTCGAGCACCGCCTGCCGACCGAGGGGCATGCGCTGGCGATCGGCATCACCGTCTCCGGCGTGTTGCAACTTGCGATGCTGGCCGTGGCCGCGCAGCACGCCGGGCTCGACCTCAGGCCGCGCTGGCCGCGGTCGTCGCCGGCGATCCGCCTGCTGCTGCGCCGCCTCGGCCCGGCCCTGGTCGGCGCCGGGGTCACGCAGATCAACCTGTTCGTCGATACGATCGTCGCCAGCCTGCTGCCGGCGGGAACCGTCTCCGTCCTCTATTACGCGGACCGGGTGGCGCAGTTGCCGCTGGGCACGATCGGCGTCGCGGTCGGCACCGCGCTGCTGCCGACCCTGTCGCGCCTGCTGCACGCGGGGGATGTGGCGGGCGCGAGGAGCCAGCTCAACCGCGCGCTGGAATTCGGCCTGTTCCTGACCCTGCCGGCAACCCTCGGGCTCGGCGTGATCGCCGGGCCGATCGTGGCGGTGCTGTTCCACCACGGCGCGATGACGGAGCGCGCCACCGAGCTCACCGCGACCGCGCTGGCCGCCTATGCCTCCGGCCTGCCCGCCTATGTCGCGGTGCGGGTGCTGACCCCGCCCTTCTACGCCCGCGGCGACACCGCGACACCGGTGCGCGTGGGCGTGGTGACGATGATCGTGAACGTCGTGCTCAACTTTGCCTTCATGCGGCCGTTCGGCCATCTCGGCCCGCCGCTGGCCTCGGCCGTGGCCGCCTGGGTCAACACCGCGCTGCTCTGGGTGCTGCTGGCCCGCACCGGCGCCCTCGTGCCGGACGCGCTGCTGCGCCGGCGCACCGCGGGCATGGTCGCATCCGGGCTCGCCATGGTGCTGGTGGTCGAGGCCGGCGCGCCGTTTCTCTACCGCCCGGTCGCGGGAACCCACCTCGCCTGGCTCGGGCTCGCGCTGCTGATCGGGCTCGGGGCGGCGACCTACCTGCTTGCGGCCCATGTCTCGGGCGCCGCGGATCTGCGGACGCTGCGCGGGCGCCTGGCGCGCGGCTGACAACCCGGATTCCTCCGCCCCCGGGTTGACCATGGCCGCGCTTGCCGGGACAACGCCGCTCATGCAGCGCATTTTCTCGGGCATTCAACCCTCGGGCGTGCCCACCCTCGGCAATTATCTCGGCGCCATGCGCAACTGGGTGCCGCTGCAGGACACCCACGACTGCATCTATTGCGTCGTGGACCTGCACGCGATCACCCAATGGCAGGAGCCGGCGCAGCTCGCCACGCAGAGCCGCGAGATGGCGGCGTCCCTGCTCGCCTGCGGCATCGATCCAAGCCGCTCGATCCTGTTCCTGCAGTCGCAGGTGGCGGCGCATGTGCGGTTGGCCTGGGTGTTCGAATGTGTCGCCCGCCTCGGCTGGCTCAACCGCATGACGCAGTTCAAGGACAAGGCCGGCAGGAACACCGAGAACGTCTCCGCCGGGCTTTATACCTACCCGGTGCTGATGGCCGCCGACATCCTCGCCTACAAGGCGACGCGCGTGCCGGTGGGCGACGACCAGCGCCAGCACCTCGAGCTCGCCAACGACATCGCGCAGAAATTCAACCACGACTACGGCGTCGAGTTCTTCCCCGCGATCGAGGGGCTGATCATGGGCCCGGCCGCGCGCGTGATGAGCCTGCGCGACGGCAGCAGGAAGATGTCGAAGTCCGACCCCTCGGACCAGAGCCGCATCAACCTCAACGACAGCGCCGACGAGATCGCGCAGAAGATCCGCCGCGCCAAGACCGATCCCGAGCCGCTGCCCTCCGAGCCGCAGGGGCTGGAAGGACGGCCGGAGGCGCGCAACCTCGTCGGCATCTACGCCGCGCTGGCGGACAGCGACCACACGACGGTGCTGCGGCAATGGGGCGGGCAGGGATTTGCGGCGTTCAAGCCGGCGCTCGCCGACCTGCTGGTGGCGAAGCTGGAGCCGATCGCGATGGAGACCCGCCGCCTGCTCGCCGACACCGCGCACGTGGACGCGGTGCTGCGCGACGGCGCCGCGCGCGCGGCGGCGATCGCCGACCCGATCCTCGCCGAGGCGATGAAGCTGGTGGGGTTCCTGGCGGTCTAGGATCGGGGCGCTCCGGCCCGGCCTCAGGCCCGGATGATCGGGGCCCGATCGCGCCAGCGCGACCTCACCCGGTTTTCTGCGGATACCGGCACGGGGCGCGCGCGACGCAGTGGGCGCAATCCGGCGCCCGCGCCTTGCAGACATAGCGGCCGTGCAGGATCAGCCAGTGGTGCGCGTCGCGCAGGTATTCCTTCGGGATCCGCCGCAGCAGCGCCTCCTCCACCGCGCGCGGCGTCGTGCCGGGGGCGAGCCCGGTGCGGTTGCCGAGGCGGAAGATATGCGTGTCCACCGCCATGGTCGGCTGGCCGAAGGCGACGTTGAGCACCACGTTCGCGGTCTTGCGGCCGACGCCGGGCAGCGCCTCCAGCGCCTCGCGCGTGGCGGGCACCTTGCCGCCGTGCCCGGCTAGGAGCTGCGCCGACAGCGCGGCCACGTTCCTGGCCTTCGCCTGCCACAACCCGATGGAACGGATGTGGCGCGCGACCCCGTCGGCACCGAGCCGGGCCATCGCGGCCGCGTCGGGCGCGGCGGCGAACAGCGCCGGGGTGGCCTTGTTCACCGCCGCGTCGGTCGTCTGCGCCGAGAGCACGACGGCGACGAGAAGCTGGAAATCCGAGCCGTAGTGCAGCTCCGTGCGCGGCGCGGGGTTGCTGGCCGCCAGCGCCTCGATGAAGGCGCGCACCTCGGCGAGCGTCATCGGTCTTGCCATGGCCGCATTCTGGCGCGCGCCGCCGGGCGTGACTATCTAGCCGATGCATGGAGACGCCGATTTTCGAGGCCGTCGTGACGCCGCATCGCAGCCTCGGGGAGCGGGGCGTGCGGTATGTGGGGCTGGCGATCCTGTTCTCCTGCACCGCCAACGCCACTGTTTCCTGGCTGCTCGGCGCCTGGCCGGTGGCGATCTTCGCCGCCGGCGAACTGGGGCTCGCCTCCTACCTGTTCCGCCGCGGCGCGCGGGTGCAGGTCGAGGAACGTCTGGTGCTGACCGAGGCGCGGCTGACGATCGAGCGCAGGGATCGCGCCGGCCGCATGGTCCGGCTCGACCTGCCGACGGCCTGGCTGCGCGTCGCGCTGGAGGACCGGCCGGCGCGGGTTCCGGCGCTGATGCTGCGCGGACGGTTCCGGCCGGTGGAGGTCGGTGGCAGCCTCGGCGAGTGCGAGAAGCGCAGCCTTGCCGAGGCGCTGGGCGAGGCGCTGCACGCGTTGCGCCATCCGAGCTTCGACAACCCCCAGTTGCGGGCGCTCGCCGACGACGCCGCGCGCTGAGCCCGCCCGCGCCCGGCGCCGTGGCGCGGCGAGGGCCCGGGGCGTCCTTCAGACCGCGAGCTCGGTGCGGATGGCGCGGACGTCGATCTCGAAATCGAGGCCGGTGACGGGCGGATAGCCGGGCACCAGCGTCACGCCGAGGGCGGCGAGCCCGGCGTCGCGCAGCACCGGCAGGGCTCCTTCCAGCGGGCGGGTCGTGTATGCCTGCGCGCCGGTGAGAAGGCGCCAGTCGCCGCCGAGCGCGTCGGCCGCGGCACGCAACGCGGCGATGACGAAGCCCGCCTTGGCGGCCATCCCCGCGGGCGAGACGTCGCCGGCGGCAACGATCCCGGGCGGATCCTCGCGCAGTTCCGGCTTGCCGGAGACGAGAAAGTCGGCGCCCTCGCCATGGGCCGGGCCACCGGCGTCCGGCGCCGCGTAGGTGAAGGCGTGCAGCGTGGCCTGCGCCGGCGGGTCGAACAGCGGGGCCATGTTGCTGCGCGCGATCGGGAACACGTCCGCGGCAAGAAAGCCGCGCTCGCGCAGCAGGGCCGCGTAGTCCCGGTTGAAGCTGGCGAAGGCGGCCGGGGCCAGCGCGGCGGGCGCGCGCAGTTCGAGTGCCGCCAGCGCCAGCGGCTGCAGGCCGCGGGCGGCGAGGTGGCCGGCGACCAGGTCGAGGCCCGCGGCGAGCGGCAGGGCGGCGCGTGGCCGCACCCGCACCAGGGCAAAGCCGGGCCGCGCGATCACCCCGGTGGAAAACGGCCGCGGTCCGCCCGGAAGATAGGCGAAGCCGCTGGACATCCCGATGGTCAGCGTCATGCGGTTCTCTCCGATGTCGGAACACTTTCTTTACCGCATCGCGCCGACATTGGCCCGGTTTTTGGGAGGCCCCAGCCTTGTCAGACGCAGCGGCCGGCGGAACGCCATCCGGCGCCGATCGCTCCGGCAGCCGCCCAGGCCCAACGCAACCAGGCCCAACGCAACCAGGCCCAACGCGACCCGGCCTGACGGGACTGGCGCTGTCCGCGCGCCTGCTGGCCTCGGCGCTGCCGGGACTGGCGATTCCCTTCGTCATGGCCTTTGCGGGAGTGTCCGAAGCCGCGGTGCTCGCCGCAACCGCCGGCATCGTGCTGTCGCACCGCCTGGTCTGGCGCCTGCTCCTCGGCCCGGCGCGGCGCGAGGCGGCGCGCGTGGCGGCCTGCCTCGGCGGGCGGGACCGCGATCTCGCGGCGGCGCGGCTGCGTCTCGCCGCCGTGGAGGAGGATGCGCAGCGCCTCGCCGACGACGGCGCCGCCTTCGCGTTGCGTCTGGGACGCGACCGCCGGCCGCGCTGGGTCTCGCCGGGCTGCCGCGCCGTGCTCGGCGTGCCACCCGCGAGCGTCCTCGCCGACGGGCTCGGGCTCGCCCCGGCGGACGCGGCGGCGCTCGGCAAGGCGCTCGGCACGCTCGCTCCGGGCGAGGCGGCGCGGCTGGAACTCGCCTGCCGGCGCGCCGATGGAGGCCGGGTGCTGCTCGCGGTTGCCGCGCATCACATCGGCGATCGCGGCTATCTGCTCGGGGCGCGCGACATCACGCGCGAGCGCCAGCTCGAAACCCAGGTTGCGGAGCTGACGCGGCGGCTGGACACGATGCTGTTCGAGGACCGGCTGACGCGGCTGGCGAGCCGGGCGCGGCTGGATGCCGCGATGCCGGCGGCACGGGTGCGCGCGCGCCGGCTGGCCCGCCCGCTCGCCCTCGTCGCCGTGCGGGTCGCCTGCCACCAGGCTTTCGCGGACCGCTACGGAACGGTTGCCGCCGATTCCTGCCTGCGCCGCGTCGCGCGAACCCTGGCCAGCACGATCCGCCGGCCCGCGGACCTGGCGGTTCACACCGGCGGGGAGCGGTTCTGTCTGCTGCTGCCCGATACCGATGCCCCGGGAGCGGCCGCAACCGCGCGCCGCGTCGCCGCCGCGGTCGCGGCGCTGGGTATCGACCACGCGGCTTCGTCGCGCGCCGTGGTGGAGGTGCGGACGCGAGCGGTCATGCTGCACGCGCCCGATCCGGCCATCCCCGATCTGGCCATCGCCGATCCGGCCGTCGCCGATCCGGCCATCAGCATGCGCCCGCAGATCGGCCGGCCGGAAACCGTGTGACGCCACGCGCTCGGCACGGCTGCGGCGACGGGTCCGCCCCGCCCGCCGTTAGGTGCCCGCCGTTACTCGCCTTCGGGCACCAGCGACTTGATCAGGTCGAAGACGCGCTTGCGTACCGCCGGATCGGTGATGCGGTAGTAGGCCCGCACCAGCTCCAGCGTTTCGCGCCGGTTCAGCGCATCGTCGGTGAAGCTCTGCTGCGCCTCGGCGAAACCGAAACGGCGCCGCGCCGCCATGTCGCTGGCGGCGCTGGGCGAGAGGGGCTCGGGCATGTCGTCGAAGAAGAAGCTGATCGGCACGTCGAGCGCGCGCGCGAGATCGTAGAGGCGCGATGCGCCGACCCGGTTCACGCCGCGCTCGTATTTCTGGATCTGCTGGAACGTCAGGCCCAGCGCTTCGCCGAGCCGTTCCTGCGACATCCCCATCAGGGTGCGGCGCAGGCGGATGCGCGCGCCGACATGGGCGTCGATCGGGCTCGGCCTGGAGCCGCTTTCGCCGGCTTCGGGAGCCGCGGGGTCCGAGCGTCCGGTCGCCATGTCCGCGTCGCTTTCCGGCCCGGCCGCGTCGCTCATCTGTACCATCGAGCCTCCTGTGTCTCACGCCAGGCGGTCACGTTTCGTCCCGTGTGCCGCTGCCACCGCGCCATCGCGCTTCCGGCACCCTGGCCGCTGTTCGGGACGCGTGCAGGCCGATGGCGATAGCGAAATGGTTGATAAAAAGGTTAGCGCCACAACCGGAACGCGTCAATCAAATCCTAAAACTTCGTGATACGTCTAAAAAAGAGCGATAGACCTGACCCGGCCGCAACCAGAGCCAGCACCGCAAGCCAGAAGGGAATGGCGAGCCCGAAGCGGGCGAAGAGGGTCGGCGGCAGCGGCCCGGGCAGCGCGGCCAGCAACACCCCGCGCCGTTCCAGCCCAAGCCGCGCCGTCTCCCGGCCGAACGCGTCGAAGACCGCGGAAATGCCGCTGTTTGCCGCACGCACCAGGGGCAGGCCTTCCTCCACCGCACGCATCCGCGCGGCGGCGAGGTGCTGGCGCGGGCCGGTCGAGTTGCCGAACCAGGCATCGTTGGTGACGTTGACCATCCAGCGCGGCCGGACCGCTTCGTCCACCACCTGGGCGGGAAAGATCGCCTCGTAGCAGATCAGCGGACCGACCGGAGGCAGGCCGGGCAGCGACCAGGTCTCAAGACGGTGCCCGGCCTCGAAGCCGCCCCCGGGCAGGAGCTTCAGCGGCAGCCAGGAGGGCTCGTACTCGCCGAACGGCACCAGGTGGCGCTTGTCGTAGCGTGCCGCCGGCGGGCCGG
Source organism: Pseudomonadota bacterium (assembly GCA_021780935.1). The sequence goes on along the minus strand of JAJXXT010000132.1, from coordinate 4,885 downwards.
GGCCCATGATCGCGTAGAGCGTGTTGCGCGGCCGGCCGTCGGCGCCGAAGCGGATGCTGCCGGCGAACACCGGCAGGGCTTCGGCGGCGCGCACGATGTCGGCGCGGGCGGTGGCGTCGCGGCCGAGCAGGTAGGGGCTCGCCGCTTCCGGCCAGATGATGAGGCCCGGCCCGTGGATCGCGAGCGCGGCCTGGCGGGTGAGGTCGAGGTAGGTCGTGAAGATGGAGGCGGCGAAGGCGGCGTCGAGCTTCTGCCCTTCCGCGATGTCGCCCTGGATCAGCGCCACGGTCAGGCCCGCCGGCTTCGGCTGCGGGGTATGCAGGCGCCAGGCACCGAGCCCGGCCCAGACCGCGAGAATGGCGAGCGAGGCGGCGATGCCGCGCCGGCCCAGCGCGGGCAGGGCCGCGACCAGCACGGTCGCGAAGGTGAGGCCGGGGGTGCCGATCCAGGCCGCCGGCTGCTGCATCACCGCCCCCCAGGCCGTCGGGGCGGCCCAGACGCTGCCCCAGGGATTCCAGGGAAACCCGGTGCCGACGAACTGCCGCGCCAGGTCGGCGAGCGTCCAGGCGCCGGCCAGCACCAGCACCCGGCGCCAGCCCGGCGGCGCGAACCAGGCGGCGAGGGCGCTCACCGCGATGAACGGGGCGAGCAGCAGCGCGACGCCCGGTGCGGCGAACGGCACCAGCCACCAGAATTCCCGGGCGCGCACCAGGATCGCCTCGGTGATCCAGTAGAGTCCGGCGAGGTGATGGGCGAAACCGAACCAGAAGCCGATCGCGGCGGCGCGCCGCCAGGTGCGGGCGGCGGCGAGGAGTGCCAGCAGGCCCGGCACGGTCAGGCCCAGCACCGGGACCAGGAAGAGCGGCGGCAGTGCCAGCGCCGAAGCAAGGCCGAGCAGCGCCGCGGCCAGCAACGGCCGGCGGCCGAGAGCGGCCGGCAGGTTCATGGCGAGACGATGCGCTCGGGCGGGACCGCCGCGCCCGAGAGGTGGGCGGCGATGCACTCCGCGGCCATGGTGCCCATCGCGTCGAGCGAGTGCGGCGTGACGCCGGCGACATGCGGGGTGACGACGACACGTGGATGGTTACGCAACGGATCGTCCGCGCCTGGCGGCTCGGTCTCGAAGACGTCGAGCGCCGCGCCGGCGAGCTGGCCCTGGTCCAGCGCTGCCGCGAGCGCCGGCTCGTCGATCAGGCCGCCGCGCGCGGTGTTGATCACGCAGGCGCCCGGCGGCAGGGCGGCGAGCGCGGCCGCGTCGACGACATGGCGGGTCGCGGGCAGGTAGGGGCAGTGCAGCGAGAGAACGTCCGCGACCGGCCAGAGCCCGGCCGGGGTGGCGACGAGGCACACGCCCTGCATCGGCGCGGCGCGGGGGTCGCAGGCGGTGACCTCCATGCCGAAGGCCAGCGCCAGCCGCGCGACGGCACGGCCGATCGCGCCGAAGCCAAGCAGGCCCAGGCGCAGCCCGGCGATGTCGCGCACCTGTCCCGCCGCGCCGCGCCAGCCGCCGGCGGCGATGGTCGCGCCGAGCGGGCGCAGATCCTTGGCCAGCGCGAGGATCAGCGCCAGCGTGTGCTCGGCGACGGCGGTGGTGTTCGAGCCCGGCGCGCGGGTGACCATGATGCCGCGCGCCTTGGCTGCGGCGATGTCGACATCGTCCACGCCGACGCCGTGGCGCGCGACGATGCGCAGGTTGGGCGAGGCATCCATCGCCGCGGCGTCGACCGGGCCCTGGCGGCTGAGGATCGCGTGCGCCGCGACCTCGCGTGCCAGGGCGGCAACCATCGCGGCGGAGGGGTAGGGCGGCATGTAGTGGATGCGGCAGCCGGCGGCCTCGAGCACGGCGACGGCAGGGGCCGCAAGGCGTGGCGCCGTCATGATCACATCGAAACGGAAACGCGTCGTGCCGGCCGTCACGTCAGTCGGCACCTTCGCGGACACTGCGCTCGTAGTGACGAAAATAGCGGTCGCTGACGAGGTCGGTCTTGACCACCACCGCGACATCGACGGTGTTGAAGGCGCGATCGATCACCGCCCCCTCGCCGACGAAGCCGCCGAGCCGCAGATAACCCTTGATGAGCGGCGGCAGGGCGGCGAGTGCGGCGCGGGCGTCGAGCGGCCGGTCGCCCATCCGCTCCATCGCCACGCGCCGGTGCGCCAGCGCCACCGGCCGGATCGCTTCGGGAGCAAGATGGTTGCGATAAAGATATGTCAGTTCCGGCGCCACCGCGTCGGGGTTGGTTCCCGGCAGGCTGGCGCAGCCGAACATCAGCCCGATCTCGTGCAGGAACACATAGGCGGCGATGCCGCGCCACAACAGCTGCATCACCGAGCGATTGCGGTAGTCGGCGTGCACGCAGGAGCGCCCGAGCTCCAGGACTTCGCCGGCGAACGCGAGCACGCGCGAGAGGTCGTATTCGTCGGCGGAGTAGAAGCGGCCGATGCGTGCGGCGGCGGGGGCGCGGATCAGGCGGTAGCAGCCGACGACCGCCTCCGCCCCTTCGCCGCGCTCGTGGTCGAGCACCAGGAGATGGTCGGCGACGGCATCGAAGGCGTCGCGGTCGCGCTGGCTTGCCGCCGTCGCGGCGTCCGGGATCGCACCCATCTCCTCATAGAAGACGTGCCAGCGCAGCGCCTGCACCGCATCGATCTCGGCGGCACTGGTGGCCAGGCGCACGCCCAGCGATCCGGCCATCAGCTCGGCGAAGCCGGGGCTGGCGATGGAGGCATCGGCGATGCCGGTGGCCTTGCCGGCCGCATGCGTCATCGCGGCGTCCCCCGCGGGGCTGGCGCCGCCGCCTGCACTGTGTCGCTCGCCCGATGCCGCTCCGCGTTGGTCGGTGAGTGCCGTTCCGCGGTGGCCGCCGGGTGTCGCTCCGCGGTGGCCGCCGGATGCCGCTCCGCGGTGGGGCGCCGGCGGCGGCCGAACAGCTCGAGCCGGTGCGAGACGAGCTCGAAACCCAGCTCGCGCGCAATCGCCCGCAGCGCCGCCACATGGGCGTCGTCGGCGAACTCCACGACGCGGCCGGTGTCGATATCGATCAGGTGGTCATGCCTTCCGTGTTCGGTCGGCTCGTAGCGGGCGCGGCCGCCGCCGAAATCGCGGCGCTCGAGGATGCCCTTCTCCTCCAGCAGCCGCACGGCACGGTAGACGGTCGCGATCGAGATGCGCGCGTCGAGCGCCGCCGCGCGGCGGTAGAGCTCCTCCACGTCGGGATGGTCCGTGGCCTCGGACAGGACCCGCGCGATGGTTCGGCGCTGGCCGGTCATCTTGAGGCCCTTCTCGACGCACAGGCGCTCGATGCGGCTTTCCATGGGGGCGTCCACGCGGCCAGATTACAGGGCCGGCGGCTCCCTCTGCAAATCCAGAGCCGGCGCTTGCGGACTCGCGCGCCGCCCCGCGGCCGGGCGGACAGGCCGCCCGGCCGCTCGAGCGCGGCCGGAGCTCAGCCCCGCCGGCGGCCGGCCGGCGCCTGGCGCGGCTTGGTGCCGAGCCCGATGCGCTTGGCCAGCGTCGAGCGATGCTTGGCGTAGTTGGGCGCCACCATCGGGTAGGACGCGTCGAGCCCCCAGCGCTCGCGATACTGCTCCGGCGTCAGGTTGTAGGATGTCTTGAGGTGACGCTTGAGCATCTTCAGCTTCTTTCCGTCCTCAAGGCAGACGATATAGTCCGGGAAGACCGACTTTTTCGGCGAAACTGCGGGTTCCGGCTTCGGCGGCTGGGCGGTGACGGCACCGACGGTGGAGAGTGTGCGGTAGACCTCCTGGATCAGGCCCGGCAGCGCTTCCGCGGTGATGTTGTTGTGCGCGACATGAGCGGAGACGATCTGCGCAGTAAGCCCCAGAACATCGGGGTTGGCATTGGAGTCGGCCACGTGCTTTTCCTTTTCAGGCATTTGATCGCGGCCCTATAATACCTATTATCGTATCCTTGCAACGTCTTCATGGAAACAATGGTGCCGCCAACCGGCGGGTTGGCATGAAGAAGGGAAATGCTGATTTGAACGCTTCGGTAACAATGCCCGATGTCGTGCTGGATGTCACCGCGGAGGTCTGCCCGATGACCTTCGTCCGCACGCGCCTCGCGCTCGATCGCCTGCCGGCCGGCGCGACCCTGCTGGTGCTGGCGAAAGGCGCCGAACCGCTGGCCAATATTCCCGCGACGGCGCGCGCTCAGGGGCATCGCGTGCTCGAAGAAAGCCGCGCGGCGGACGGAACCGGGCGGATCCTGCTGCGCAAGGGCGGGCTCTGAACCGAGGCGGACGGCGACCGCGACGCTGCCAGCAACCGCGGCACTCGTTTGGCCCCCCGGAGCAGATCCGAGATCAATGACTCCGGATTCGACGTTTTCCGGAGCCGGCGATCCGACCAGATGAGCCGATCCGGTCGGATAATGCTTCAGAGTTCTGTCCGCAGCACCAGCGCCGAGGCGCCACCGGGATAATAGTTCGGCCGCGTTCCGACCTCGCGAAATCCCGCGCCGGCATAGAGCGCGCGCGCGGCCGTGTTGGCCGCGGCGACTTCGAGGAACATCGCCACCGCGCCACGGGCGCGCGCCTCGACCAGCGCGGCGGCGAGCAGGATGGCGCCGAGGCCGGCGCGCCGCGCTGCGGGCTCGACGGCAATGGTGAGGATTTCCGCCTCGTCCGCGGCGACCCGCGCCAGCAGGAAACCGCCACGCGCGTCGATCAGCCCGAACGCGCCAGGCAGATCGAGCTGCAGGCGCATCGCGTCGGCGCCCCAGCGCTCACGCGGCGGAAAACTCGCGGCGTGAATCGCGGCCATCGCCGGCGCGTGCGCGCCGCTCGCGCGGACCGGGCCTGCGGTCACACCGGCGCCGGGCGGCGGGCCGCGGCGGTCACGCGCGGCGCCTCGCCATAAAGGG
>JAJXXT010000034.1 GCA_021780935.1 Pseudomonadota bacterium | reverse complement strand
GCCCGGATCCGCGGCGCCGCTGTCGCGCCGCGCGACGGCGTCCTGGCGGCAACGGGCGCGCTCTAGAGTCTCTCAGACGCGGATGGAGGCGCCTGACAGACTCCCCCTCTTTGCTTACGCGTCTGTTTAGCCGGCTACGGTCATTCCACCTGCGCCGGACGGCTGGAACCGTATCACGCGGAGCAACGGATCGCCGATCTGCCGGGGCCGAAACGGCTCGGTCCGATCGGAGGTTGCTCCGGATTTCGTTCCCGATCCGCGCGCGGCACGCATCCGGCGCGCGCGCCCCGTGATCTGGACGGCGCCCGGCGCCTGGGTCACTGTGGGGCCCGAGGGCGACGCCCTGGAGCGCCGCGCGCCGGCGGGACACGGAAGGGAGTTCGGAGGAAATGGCGGAGACGAGGCCGAATGCGGGCACGGTGCAGGCAACGGACGGGCAGGCGGATGGCGCCCTCGACGCGCTGATCATCGGCGCCGGATTCTCCGGCCTCTATCAGCTGTACAGCCTGCGCGATCGTCTCGGCCTCTCGGTGCAGTTGCTGGAGGCTGCGGACGGCGTCGGCGGCACCTGGTACTGGAACCGCTATCCCGGTGCGCGCTGCGATTCCGAAAGCCATTCCTACTGCTACTCCTTTTCCGAGGCGCTGCAGCAGGAATGGACCTGGACGGAGCGCTACCCGGAGCAGCCGGAGATTCTGCGCTACCTCAACTACGTCGCCGACCGGTTCGATCTCCGGCGCAACATCCGCCTCGGCACGCGCGTCGTCGCCGCGCGCTACGATGCGGCGGACAATCGCTGGCACGTGACGACGGAGCGCGGCGAGCATCTCTCCGCCCAGTTCCTCATCACTGCCGTCGGCTGCCTGTCCTCGGCGAATGTGCCGAAGATTCCGGGCCTCGAGGATTTCGCCGGGCGGTGGTACCACACCGGCACCTGGCCGCGGGACTGGGTCGATTTTTCCGGCCAGCGCGTCGGGCTGATCGGCACCGGCTCGACGGGGATCCAGGCCGCGCCGGTGATCGCGGAGACCGCGGCGCATCTGACCGTGTTCCAGCGCACCGCGAATTACAGCATCCCGGCCCGCAACGCCCCGCTCACGCCCGAGTTCCAGCGTTATGTGCGCGAGCATTTCGCCGAGATCCGCGCCCTGATGCACAGCACCGCCAACGGTCATCCGTTTCCGGTCTCCGACCGCTCGGCGCTCGCGACCGCGCCGGCGGAGCGCGAGGCGATCTACGAGGCGGCCTGGCAGAAGGGCGGGCTGCAATTCCGCGCCGCGTTCCGCGATCTCCTGGTCGACAAGGCGGCCAACGACACCGCGGCCGACTTCATCCGCCGCAAGATCCGCGCCGTGGTGAAGGACCCGGCGAAGGCCTCGCTCCTCACCGACATCGACCACCCGTTCGCCGCCAAGCGTCCGCCGATCGACAGTTTCTACTTCGAGACCTTCAACCGCGAGAACGTCGCCCTGGTCGATCTCCGCGCCGCGCCGATCGAGCGTATCACGGCGCGCGGCGTGCGCACGCGCGAGGCGGAATATCCGCTCGACATCATCGTCTTCGCCACCGGCTTCGACGCCATGACCGGCGCCCTGCTCGGCCTCGGCATCACCGGGCGCGACGGCGTGAGCCTGCGCGAGCATTGGAGCGCCGGGCCGCGCAGCTACCTCGGCCTGCAGACCAACGGGTTTCCGAACCTGTTCACCGTCACCGGGCCGGGCAGCCCGTCGGTGCTGTGCAACATGCCGGTGCCGATCGAGCAGCATGTGGACTGGATCACCGACTGCATCGCCCATCTGCGCACCCGCGGCCGGAGCCGCATCGAGCCGACGAAGGAGGCGGTCGACGGCTGGGTGGACCATGTGAACGCCGCGGCGAACGCCACGCTGCTGCCGCAGGCGGGCCATTCCTGGTACCTCGGCGCCAACGTCCCCGGCAAACCGCGCGTGTTCATGCCGTATGCCGGCGGCATGGCGCAGTACCGCGAGATCTGCAACGGCGTCGCGGCGCGGGGCTACGCCGGGTTCGTCCTGAGCTGAAGCGCGCGGCTCAGCCCGTGCGCTCGCGCTCCAGCCACAAGCTGATCCGTCCCGTCGCCTCGCGCAGCGCTTCCAGGCTCGCAGCGTAGGAAATCCGCAGATGCCCATCGCCGAAGGCGCCGAAGCTGGTGCCGGAGACGGTGGCGACGCCGGCCTCGTTCAGCAGCCGCGTCTGCAGGGTCCGCGAATCGAAGCCGGTGCCGGTGATGTTGGGGAAGGCATAGAACGCCCCACCCGGCGTGGCGCAGCGGAACCCGGGCAGGGCGTTCAGCGCCGGCACGATATAGGCCCGGCGCTCGGCGAAGGCGGCCATCATCTGCTCGGCCGGCGCGCGCGGCCCGGTCATCGCCGCGATGCCGGCAAACTGCGCCGCGGCGTTGACGCAGGAATGCGAGTTGATCGCCAGCCGCTCGGCGTAGGGAAACAGCGCCGCCGGCCAGACGCCGAAGCCCAGCCGCCAGCCGGTCATCGCGTAGGTCTTGCTCCAGCCATCGAGCAGGATCAGCCGGTCCTCGAGCTCGGGATAGGTCGTCAGGCTGACATGGGTGCCCTCGTAGACCATCTCGCCGTAGATCTCGTCGGACAGGATCGCCACGTCCGGATGGCGCGCGAGGCCGGCGACCAGCCGGTCCAGCTCCCGCTTCGGCACCACGCCGCCGGTCGGGTTGGCCGGGCTGTTGAGAATGATGAGCCGGGTGCGCGGTGTGATCAGCGCCAGCACCTCATCGGCGTCGAAGGAGAACCCCCTGCTTTCGTGCAGCCGGATCGGCACCGGCGTGGCGCCGGAATAGCGGATCACGCTTTCGTAGATCGGGAAGCCGGGGTTGGGATAGAGAATCTCCGTGCCGGGCTCGCCGAACATCGAGATGGCGAAGAACATCGTCACCTTCCCGCCGGGCACGATGAGCACGCGGTCGGGCGAGATCGTCACGCCATGGCGGCGGTGCAGGTCGGAGACCACCGCCTCGCGCAGCGGTAGGATTCCGTTCGCCGGCGTGTAGCCGTGATGGCCGTCGGCCAGCGCCTTCCGGCCCGCCTCGACGATGTGCGCCGGCGTGGAAAAGTCCGGCTGGCCGATGCCGAGATTGATGATGCTCTTCCCCTCCCGCTGCAGCGCCTGCGCCCGCGCGAGGACCTCGAACGCGGACTCGGTGCCGAGCTGGCTCATGCGTGCGGCGAGGATCGGCATGGGCGTTTTCCTTCCCTTCAGGACAGTTGCGCCAGCGCATGGTGGGGGCGGCGCGCCGGTGCCCGCGGCATCCTCCTAGAGCATTCTGGCCGGGATGGGAATCGCTCGGGCGCCGACCCGAAGGCCAGCTCTACTCGAAGGCCAGCCGCGTCGCGCGGCTGCGGGCCCGCTGCCAGGCCACCAGCGCCAGCGCCACGGCGACGCCGGGCATGACCCCGGCGTTCAGCGCCAGCCAGCCGGCGTAGCGGTGCAGCACGCCCGAGAGCAGGGCGGTACAGGTGACGGTACCGAAGACGAGAAAATCGTTCGCCGCCTGCGCGCGGACCCGCTCCTCCGGCGCGTGCGCGAGGGAGAGCAGGGCGGTGGCGCCGACGAACATGAAGTTCCAGCCGATCCCGAGCAGCACCAGCTCGACCACGAACACATCGTAGCCGTTCCCCGCCCACGCGGTCGCCGCGCAGAGCAGGATCAGCACTCCGCCCGCCGTCACCACCGGGCGCGGGCCATGGCGGGCGATGAGCGGGCCGGTGATGAAGCCGGGCGCATACATCGCGATCGAGTGCCAGCGGATCACGTTCACGGCGTCGTTGATGCCGAAACCGCACGCCATCATCTGCAGCGGCGTCGAGGTCATGATGAGGTTCATCGAGCCGTAGGCGACGAGTCCGGCAATGACGGCGACGAGGAAGTCCGGCCGCGCGATGATCACCGCGAGCGGCGTCGGCGCCGCGGGGCGCGGCGGCGGCGGCGGCAGGCGGGCCAGGCTCAGCAGCAGCATCGTCACCAGCGGCGGGATCGCCAGCACGAGATAGGTGCCGAGGAACAGCAGCGGCGGGGCCAGGGCCTTGGTGTCCTTGACCAGTTCCGGGCCGATGATGGCCGCGAGGATGCCGCCGGCCATCACCAGCGCGATGGCGCGCGGCCGCGCCGCCGGCGCGGCCACCTCGGCGGCGGCGAAGCGGTAGTGCTGGGCGATGCCGAAGGCCAGTCCCGCCGGCACCGAGCCCACGCAGTAGAGGATGAAATCGGCGCGCCAGACGGCGACGGCGAATACCAGGCTGGCGGTCAGCGCCGAGCCCGCCCCGAGCAGGAACCCCGGTCGGCGCCCGAGCCGCGTGAACACCGCGCCGGCCGGGATCGAGGCCGACATCATCGCCGCCATCTGCACCGCGTACGGCACCGTGGCGAGCGCCTTGTCAGGGGCGAGGCTGTAGCCGATCAACGCGCTCATCGCCGCCTGGCCGATGACGGCGAGGTTGGTCAGCGCCTGACAGAAGAACAGCAGCCAGACCGCAAGCGTCATCAGACCCGCATCATCATCAGAAATGGCTCCAGCCGCCGTGGTCGAGCATCATCACCCCGCCGGCTTCGTCGCGCACGCGCACCGCGGCGGCGCCGGGCACGAAGCGGCCGATGCGCGTCCGCGGCACGGTCGTGGAAAGACCGGCGAAAGCCGGTTCGTGTTCAGGTGGCACGGCCATCAGCACTTCGTAATCATCCCCTCCCGTCAGGCAGGTGGCGAGCCAGGCCGGCCCGGCTGCCCGTGCCGCCGCCGAGCGCGGCACCAGCGCCGCCTCGATCTCGGCGCCGACCCCGCCGTTGTTCACCCCGCCGGCGCGGCAGAGATGACCGAGATCCTGCACCAGCCCGTCGGAGACGTCGAGACAGGCGGCGACGAGGTCGGCTCGCACCAGCCCGAGCCGCGGCTCCGGCAGATGATAGCGCGCGGCGAGCGCCCCGGTCGGGTCCGCCAGCCGGCCCTGCAGCGCCGCCAGCCCGAGCGCGGCATCCCCGATCGTGCCGCTGACCCAGATCCCGTATCCGGCCCGCGCGCCGGTCCGGTGCACCGCTTTGCCCGAGGCGACGGTGCCGAGAATGGTCAGCGAGAGCGTGACCGGCCCCGGTGTCGAGGTGGTGTCGCCGCCGAAGAGGCCGATCCCGTAGCGCGCCTGGTCCGCCGCGAGCCCGGCGGCGAAGGCGGCGAACCAGGCATCCGGCGTGGCGCGCGGCGCGGCCAGCGTCAGCAGATAGCCGAGCGGCGCGGCGCCCTTGGCGGCGAGGTCCGAGAGGTTGACCCGCAGCAGCTTGCGCGCGACCAGCTCCGGCGGGTCGGCGGGAAGGAAATGGACGCCTTCGACCATGGCATCCGCGGACAGCACGAGCTCGCGCCCCGGCGGCGGGGTGAGAAAGGCGGCGTCGTCGCCGAGACCGAGCGCCTCGGGGGCGGCGAGCGGGCGGAAATGCCGCGCGATCAGCGCAAACTCGCCCGGGAGTTCGCTCAACGCCGGTCCCCGGGCGGGCGCGGGGAGCAGGACGCGGCGCCGAAGACGCAGAACCGGGCGCAATGGGGATGGTTCATGGTCACCGGGCGCGCCGCCTCGGCCAGGCTGCCGCCGAGATCGAAGCCGGGCGCGTAGGGTTGCAGCGTGCAGGCGGTGACCCGTGGCGCCGCCTCGCCCTTGCGGTGGACGACCATGCGCGAGGTCGCGCACATCACCTCGCGGCCCCGGCTGTGCAGCGCCTGCCAGCTCGTCTCGCTGATCTCGGGCGGGTCCGAGGGGTCGTCGAGCTCGGGGAACAGCACGAGCTGTGCCGGGTCCCACGCGTCGATGGCGAGCGAGCGCGCCTGGAACAGCGCGGCGAAGCCGGCGCGGAACTCCGCTTCCGGCACGCCCGCATCGAAGCGCGCGGCGATGCTCGTGGGGATGCCGGTCTCCACGAGCCAGGCGATGCCGCCGAGCGCGGGGGCGAAGGTGCCGGCCCCGCGGATCCGTTCGTGGGCTTCCGGCGTGTGGTGATCGAGCGAGACCCGCAGCGCGAGCCGGCCGGGATGGGCTGCGTGCAGCCGCGCCAGCGCGGCGCGGTGGCGCTGCATCGGGCGCAGCGCGTTGGTCAGCACCAGGGCGTGATAGCCGTGCTCCAGCGCCGCCGCGATCATGCCCGGCACCGCCGCGTTCATGAACGGCTCGCCGCCGGTGAAGCCGATCTCGCGGAGCTCGGGATGCGCGTGGGCGGCTTCCTGCAGGAAGCGGTCGAAATCCGCGCGCGCGAGATAGACCAGCCGGTCGTTGCGCGGCGTGCTTTCGATGTAGCAGCCGGTGCAGGCGATGTTGCAGAGGGTGCCGGTGTTGAACCAGAGCGTGCTCAGCCCTTCCAGCCCGACCCGCGCGTGCGGCTCGCCCGGCGCGGTCGTGGTAGGACTCGCGAAGCGCGCCCGCCTCGGCGTGGGTAAGGCGGGTGCGTCCCGGCTCCAGAGTTCGGCCGCGGCGGCGAGCGCTCGCCCGGTGCTGGCCTGTTCCTCGGCGGGCAGCACGTCGAAGCTCGGCCAGATGCCACTCTCCATGGTCGCCGTGTAGTCCGGCGGCAGCCCGGCCGAGCGCATCGCCGCGGCGGCGGCACGGTGATCGTAGTCGAGCGGGCAGTGGCGGATCTCGATGTCCGCGCCGCGCGGCGTCAGCAGGCTGAACCAGACGCGGGGCGTGCCATCATTGGCGGGCAGGCCGATCGCCCCGGAATTGTGCCACAGGCGCGCCCCGACCCGGCGGGTGAAGGGGAGGCCGCAATGCCCGCCGATCACGCCATCCGCCCCGGCCAGCGCCAGCTCGGCGGCCAGCGCGGCGTCCGGCATGGAGGCGAAGACGAAGCGGTTGATCAGGCTCGGCGCACCATGGACCACGGCGAAGCGGTGCCCGGCCAGTACGAGATCGATGCGCCGCGGCAGCGTCGCCATCCAGCGGCGGTCGTCCGCATCGATCTCTTGCGACGTATAGGTGAACCAGGCGGCGGAGAGGCGCTCGCAGGCGGTGCCAGGGGCGAAGCCGCAGCCGCAATCGCCGGCCTCCTGCGCCAGGGACTCCTCGCAATTGCCCATCACGGTGGCGAGGCCGGCGGCGCGGATCAGCGCCACCGTCGCGCGCGGGTCGGCGCCGTAGGCGACGACGTCGCCGGTGCAGATCATGCGTTCGGGCGGAATCCGGAGCCGCCGCGCTTCGGCCAGAAGCGCCTCGGTCGCCTGGAGATTGCTGTAGCAGCCGCCGAACACCAGGACCGGCCCGTCGGCGAGGATGGTCGGCGGGGCAGGGGTCTCGGACCGGGCATGATCAAGCATGAGAAACGGCCTCGTCCGGGGCGATGCGCTCGAGGGCCAGCCCGCTGGCCTCGACCCCGCCCAGCCAGCGCCAGACCAGCATCGCCGTGCCGCCGAGGACCCAGAATCCGGCCAGCAGCACCAGCGCGGCCCGCATGCTCCAGGCACCGACATAGCCGACCAGGAAGGGCGACATCATCGCGCCGATCCGCCCCACGGCGACGCTGGCGCCGATGCCGGTCGCGCGCAGCGCGGTCGGAAACAGCTCCGAGAACGTCGGGTAGGCGGCAATCCAGCTGCCGGTGGCCAGCAGATTGACCAGGGCGAACCCGAGCATCAGCACGCCGCTGCCGAGGTCGGTGACGAGGGCCATGGCGACGGTGCCGAGGGCGGTGGCGAAGTAGAACAGCGAGACGGTCGCAGCGCGGCCCCAGCGGTCGAGCAGCAGCGAGGCGGCGAGGCCACCGAGCAGGGCACCGATGCTGCCGCCGAGATAGAACAGCGGCAACTGCGCGGGTCCCAGCTTGAGCGCCGGCAGCACCACCAGGGGCAGGAACGCGAACAGCCCGTAATATCCCGATGCCTCGGCGAAATCGAGCATGGCGCCGAGCAGCAGGCGGGCCGGATAGTCCCGCAGCAGGGTCTTCAGCTGTCCGCCCGTCGGGCGCACGCGGCGGGCGACCGACGCCGGGTCCGCCGCCGGCGGGCTGGTCACACCGGCGGCGATGCGATCGACGATGGCCAGCGCCTCCCCGGCACGGCCGGACGCCTCCAGCCAGCGCGGGCTTTCGGGGAGATGGCGGCGGAACCAGGCCGAGGACAGCGCGATCACACCGCCGAAGCCGAACACGACGCGCCAGCCGAGATCGGCTGGCAGCGCGGAGAGCACGAGCCAGGACAGCAGCGCGGCGGCGAGGCTGCCGATCGGCCAGAAATTCAGCACCAGCGCGGTGGCGCGGCCCCGGGCGCGGCTCGGCACGAGCTCGGCGATGGCGGCGTTGATCGCCGAATATTCGGCGCCGACGCCGATGCCCGCGAGCAGGCGCAGGATCAGCAGGGCTCCGAGGCCGGGGGCGAAGGCGGCGGCGAGGGTGGAGACCCCGTAGAGCACGAGGCTGGCGAGGAAGATGCGCCGCCTTCCATAGCGGTCGGCCAGATAGCCGAACCCGAGCGCCCCGAGCATCAGCCCGGCGAACCAGGCGCCGAGGATGAGCGACATGGCGTTGGCGCCGAGATGGAAGCGTTCGCGCAACGCGCCGAGGACATTGCCGATCAGCGTGACCTCGAAGGCATCCATCGCCCAGCCGACGCCGAAGAGCAGCACGATGATGGTGTGGAAACGGTTCCACTCCATGGTGGACAGACGTTCGACGATCGGGCCCGGGGGCGTCGCGATCTGCGGTGCTGCGGTCATGCGGGCGGCATCCATGTTGGCCTGGCGGCGGCTGCGGGTGGGAAGGGTGGAAGGCACGGCTGCCCCGGCCGCCGATCAACGGGTATATCAGCGGACGGGACCGTGCCAATGCTCGGCATGATTCGGCGGTGCGCGCCAGGTGGCGGGAAGGTTACACCGGGATCCCCGCCATCGGCGGATGGCCGATCAGACCGCGAGGAGACGGGCCTCGGTGCCGGGCTGCAGCGTGTCGGCGAGGCAGGCCTTCAGCGCATCGAGGCAGGTGCCGTCGATCGCCGTCCCGCGCTCCCGGTCCATGATCGCCAGCGCTTCCGCGACCGGCATCGCCGCCCGATAAGGGCGTTCGGCGCTGAGCGCGTCGAAGATGTCCGCGGTGGTGAGGATGCGCGTTTCCAGCGCGATGGCCGCGCCGGCGAGGCGCTTCGGGTAGCCGTTCCCGTCCAGGCGCTCGTGGTGTGCTGCGGCGATCGCGGCCATGTCGCGGAACACGCTGAGACGGCTGAGGATCTCCTCGGTCAGCGCGGCGTGCCGGCGCATCGCGGCCCATTCACCCTCGTCCAGCCGTCCGGGCTTGTCGAGGACGGCGTTGCTCACCCCGAGCTTGCCGATATCGTGCAGCAGGCCGGCGCGGCGCAGCCAGCGGCGGCGCGAGCGGGGGAATTGCAGCATCGCCGCGATCGCCTCGGCATACGAGGCGACGCGGCGGCTATGGCCGCTGGTGAAGGAGCTCTTGGCGTCGATGACGTCGGCGAAGGCCTCGGTGATGGCGTCGAGCTGATCCTCGTCGATGGTGATGACGCGGGCCAGCGGCTCGAGGCCGGCGATGCGCACGTCCAGCCCATCCTCGTCGAGCCCGGCCCAGAACCAGTCCTCGCCGGCGAGATCGAGAAGCACTGCCACCAGGCGCGGGTCGAACCAGGTGCCGGCGCGTCGCCGCGCCTCCCGACAGGCGGCGGTGGGACCGCCGACGGCGTGGAAGACGTCCGCCACCTGCGCCAGCAGCGCGATGCGCGCGGCGAGCGGGATCGCGTCCCCGATCAGGCCTTCCGGACGGCCCTTGCCGTTCCAGTGCTCATCGAGCGAGTGGACGCCGGCGGCCACGGCCGGCGGGAAGCCGAGGCGGCGAACGATGTCGGCGCCGCGCTCGCATCGCGTGCGGATCAGCTCCCCGGCATACACGCCGCCATGGCGGGCGATGTCGAGGAAGCGCTTGGCGCGCGCCGTCAGCGCCTCGCCCGGGCCGGCATGGCGCAGCACGAAGCGGGCGAGCTGGCCGTAGCTCTCGGTATCGACACGCTTGAAGCGCTGCTTCACCACCAACTCATCGCCGCCATACAGCTCGAATAGGCGGCTGGCATTGCTGCTGCAGCCGGAATCCTTGAGCAGCAGCGCGTAATAGAGGTCGGAGAGGGCCTGTGGACCGAGTCCAATCCGCCGGCCGATCTGCGTGCCGATCCAGGCGCAGCGCAGGCAATGGCCGCGCGGCTGGCCCTCGGTCAGGTCCAGCGCATAGCTCAGTGTCGCGATCACCTCCGACAGCCGCAGCCGGCCGAGCGCGTGATCGGGCGGGTTGGGGACGGAGAGGGGGGCGGCCATGGCGCGCCAGCCTGGCGCCGGACAGGATAACGGGCGGTTTACGCCTCGTCGTCGATCTCCCGCTCCAGCCGCTCGATGTCGGCGTCGCTGAAGCCGAAATGATGGGCGATTTCGTGCACCAGCACGTTGCGGACCAGGCGGAACAGATCCTCGCCGGTCTCGATCCATTCGAGCAGGATCGGCTCGCGGAAGAGCAGGATCAAGTCCGGCGCGCGGGCAATATCGTCGATGCTGCGCCGGTTCAGCGGCGTGCCGCGATAGAGCCCGGTGAGATCCCATGCGCTCTCGATTCCGAGTTCGTCGAGCGTCGCGTCGTCCGGCATCTCCTCGACCAGGATGCCGACATCCTTCACGTGGCGCGCGAGGCGCGCCGGAATCGCGCCGAGCGCGCGCTCGGCCAGTTCGGCGAGGTCGTCGGCGCTGGGCGGGACGGTGTAGAATGGGCCGGGCATCGGCCCATTCGCCGTCGCCGCGCCGTCGCGGTCAAGCCATCTCTCACGCGCGAGGAGACACCCATGCCGAAACTGACCGAAGGCGCCCGCGCGCAGCTCGCCGCGTCCCTGCCTGGCTGGGCGATGGCCGAAGGGCGCGACGCCATCCGCCGCGCCTTCCGCTTCGCCGATTTCAGCGCCGCCTGGGGCTTCATGAGCCGCGTCGCCCTGCTCGCCGAGCGGATGGACCATCACCCGGAATGGTCCAATGTCTACAACCGGGTCGAAATCCTGCTCACCACCCACGATGCCGGGGGGCTGTCGGAGAAGGATATCGCGCTCGCCCAGGCGATCGACCGGCTGGTGCCGTGAGCGCGGCGGAGGTCGCGGCACAGATTCGCCGAGCCACCGCCAGGCTGTGCGGGCGGCTCGGCTGGGCGGCGCTGCACGAGGTGCGGCTGCCCAATGGCCGGCGAGCCGACCTGCTGGCGCTGCGCGGCGATGGCGGCTTCGTCGTCATCGAGGTGAAGTCCGGCGAGCGGGATTTCCGCGCCGATCAGAAATGGCCCGACTACCGGGAGTTCTGCGACGGGTTCTGCTTCGCCGTGGCGCCGGACTTCCCGCTGGCGCTGCTGCCCGAGAATGCCGGGCTGATTCTGGCCGAGGGCGGCGAGGCGGAGCTGGTGCGCCCGCCGCCGCCGCACGCGCTCGCCCCGGCGCGCCGGCGGACCTTGCTGCACCGCTTCGCCATCCTCGCCGCCGGCCGCCTCGCGGCGCGGGAGGACCCGGCGGGCGCCGCCGAACTCGCCGCCGCGCTGCGGGTGGAATAGTCCGTCCCGCTTGTGCGCACCCCACCTGCGGCGCATGCTTTCGGCGCGTAAACGTCTCGGGGGAGGATGCGATGGCGAGCACGCTGGCTCTGCACGTGAACGGTCGGGAGGTCGAGATCCATGCCGACGATCCCGACATGCCGCTTCTCTATGCGCTGCGCGATGAACTCGGCCTGCACGGCCCGCGCTTCGGCTGCGGCCTTGGCCAGTGCGGTGCCTGCACCGTGCATGTCGATGGCAAGCCGGTGCGCGCGTGCGTCACCCCGCTCTCGGCCTTGTCCGCCGGGCAGAGCGTGCTCACCCTCGAAGGGCTCGGCACGCCGGAGCGGCCGCACAAGATCCAGCAAGCCTTCATCGACGAGCAGGCGGTGCAGTGCGGCTACTGTATCAACGGCATGATCATGCAGTCCGCGGCTCTGCTCGAAACCCAGCCGTCGCCGAGCGAGAGCGACATTCGTGCGGCCCTGGCGCACAATCTCTGCCGCTGCGGCACGCATCAGCGCATCATCCGCGCGGTCGCGCGCGCGGCGCGGACGTGAGGAGGGCGCGATGAACCAGATGCTGTCCCGTCGCAGCCTGCTGCAGGCCGCCGGCGCGCTCGTCGTCTCCTTTACCCTGGTGCCGCGCGGCGCCGAGGCCAAGAGCGTCGCCGCCGACGAGGTCGATGCCTTCCTCGCCATCGACACGCAGGGCCTGGTGACGGTCTATTCCGGCAAGGTCGATCTCGGCACCGGGGTGCGCACCGCGCTGACTCAGATCGCCGCCGAGGAGCTCGATGTTCCGCTGGCCCGGGTCACCGTCATCGAGGGCGACACGGCGCTGACCCCGGATCAGGGGCCGACCTATGGCAGCCTCTCGATCCAGAATGGCGGCATGCAGATCCGCCGTGCCGCGGCCACGGCGCGCGCGGCGCTGCTGCGGCTCGCGGCGGCGCGCCTCGGCGTGCCGGAGGCCGATCTGCTCACCGCGGACGGCGCGGTGCGCCCGCGCGCCGGCGGCGAGGGGATCGGCTATGGCGCGCTGATCGGCGCCGGCGGCTTCGCGCTGAAGCTGGACA
>JAJXXT010000029.1 GCA_021780935.1 Pseudomonadota bacterium | reverse complement strand
CGCTGCTGCGCACGGTCACCGACGCGCTGCCGAACGTCACCGGCATTTCGGTGACCGACGTGCTCGACGCCATCGCCGCCCTGCTCGGCCAGCTCGGCGCCGCGCTCGGCGCCACCGGCACGCTCAACCTCGCCGCCGGCGCGCTGGTGCTGGCCGGGGCGGTGGCGGCCGGGCAGCGCCGGCGGGTGCAGGAGGCGGTGATCCTGCGCGCGCTCGGCGCAAGGCGGGGCCAGATCCTCCTCGCCTGGCTGGTCGAGTTCGGCACCCTGGGCGCCGCCGCCGGGGTCATCGCCGCGCTGGTCGGGGTGGTGGCCAGCCTCGGCGTGATGCATTTCGTGCTGCACGCGGAGTGGAGCTTCCTGCCCGGGGTGCTGGCCGCGACCCTGCTCGGCGCGATGGCGCTGATGCTGGCGCTCGGCTATGCTGCCACCGCCCGGGCGCTCGCCGCCAAGGCGGGACCGATGTTGCGCAACGAATAGCGGCGCCCGCCGGCTTGCATGGACGGCTCGTTCGTCCAAGATAACCATCCACCTGATCCCTGTTCGACAGGAGAGAGACACACACCATGGCCTTCAGTCCTGACTATCGGGCCTATCCGGGCGCGTCCCGCGGGGCCTACGCCCCAGACCTCGTCGATGCGGGGCTGCGCGGCTACATGCTTCGCGTCTATAACTGGATGGCGTCGGGGCTCCTGCTCACCGGCATCGTCGCCTACGCCATCGCCAATACCTCGCTGATCAACCTGTTCTACCCGCTGGTGGAAACGTCCTCCGGGCTGCGCCACACCACCGGCGGCCTGGCGTTCCTGGCCATGCTCGCCCCGCTCGGCTTCGTCATGGTGCTGAGCTTCGGCGTCAACCGGCTCTCGACCGGCGCCGCCCAGGCGCTCTACTGGGCGTTCTGCGTCGCCATGGGCGCCAGCCTGACCAACATCTTTTTGGTCTACTCGGGCGAATCCATCGCCCGCGTGTTCTTCATCACCGCCGCGACCTTCGCCGCGATGAGCCTGTGGGGCTACACCACGCGCAGCGACCTCAGCCGCTACGGGTCGTTCCTGATGATGGGCCTGTTCGGCATCATCATCGCCTCGCTGGTGAACATCTTCGTCGGGTCGAGCGGGCTGCAGTTCGCCATCAGCATCATCGGGGTGCTCGTGTTCGTCGGGCTGACTGCCTACGATACGCAGCGCATCAAGGCGACCTTCGTCGAATACGCCTACGCCGACGGGCCCGACCAGGCGGCCAAGCGCGCGGTCTACGACTCGCTCTCGCTGCTGCTCAACTTCATCAACCTGTTCATGCTGCTGCTGCAGCTCACGGGCAGCCGCAATTCCAGCAGCTGACCCCGGCTTCCACGCGCGCCCCTGGTCACCGGCCCTCGTCACCGGCCCTGGCCACGACCCGAGCCGCCGAGGGGTCGGTCCGTGACCCGTCGGCGGCCCGCCGGTGCCGGCGGGCCGCGCGCTTCAGCCTGAGACATTCGGCAACCAAGAACCAAGCTGGCGGAGGAGACGGCATGCGACGGATCGGCCGGGGCGGGGCGAGCGCGTTTCTCCGTCTGCCGCTGATGCTCGCAGTGCTCGTGGCCGGGACCGCGCTTCCGAGCGGGTCCGGCTGGGCCGCGGACAGCGAGGACACCGCGGACTGGCCCTGCCCGCAGCCGCGCGCGCCGAACCTGACGGCGGGGCTGTTCTGGGAAGACCCGCCGATCCCGGCGGACGCGCGCTGGCAGGACGATGCGGCGCTGGTCGCGCTCATCGACGCGGTGACGGCGCGCGGCGTCTCGGTTGCCGAGGGCAGCGCCCGCCTCGCCGCCTTCGCCGAAGAGGTGCCGCAGGCGGCGCGGGCGCGGGTGCTTCCGGTGCTCTTCGCCGGGCTCGTCGCCCGGATCGATGAGCAGCACCGCAGCGCGATCACCAGCATCGAACGCCTCGGGCGACGCCAGGCGGCGATCGCGGCGAAGCTGCGCACGCTCGACACCGCGACCGACGAGGACAGCCTGGAGCAGCGCGATCTCGCGCTCCGGGCCTATCGCGGCCAGTCCCAGATGATGGGCGCGGTCTGCCGCGTTCCGACCGAGCTCGGGGCCCGGCTCGGCGCCTACGCACGGGTCCTGCACGCCGCGCTGTGACCGTCGCGCTGTGATCGGCGCGCTGTGATCGGCGCGCTGTGATCGGCGCGCCGCCCGGGTTTTCGCCGCGGATCAGGGATTGAGGGGCTGGTTCTGCGCGTCGAGCAGCGGCACGCCGTAGCTCTGCAGGATGCGGGTGATCTCCGGCTGATGGCGCGAGAGCGCGGCATCCAGCGTGCTGCGCCAGGCGGCGTCGGCGCTGCGCACGCCCATGGCGATTGCGAAATCCTCCGGCGCGGCGTTGGCCTCCGGCTGCAGGAAGGCGGCGTCCAGCGGCAGCTTGTCGCGGTGGATATAGAAGCCGGCGATCGGACCCCAGAGGAGTGCCACGTCGATGCGCCCGGCGACGAGGTCCACCAGCATCTGATGCGGCGGGGATTCGATGCGGGTATCGACGTTCAGCTCGTAGGGGCGCACCTGCGCCATCAGCCCGTGGCGCACCACGAGATCGCCCGGCGGCGTGCCGGCGACGAGGCCGATGCGCTTGCCCCGCAACAGCGGGTCCGCCAGGCTGCGCACCGCGATGTGATCGGCGCTGCGCGTGACGATCATGTAGCCGGTGCGATAGTAGGGCGATGTCGTCAGCATCATCGGCGCGCCGGAAACCGTGCCGGCGACGATGTCGCATTTCAGCGCCAGCAGGGTATTGCGCAGGAAGCCGACCGAGTTCGGATACCAGGTGTAGCGCACGGGCAGATGCAGATCCTGGCCGAGCAGCTCGACGATGCGGTTCTCGAACCCGTCGCCATGCTGGTCCGAGAAGGGCAGGTCCGAAGGGTCGGAACAGACGCGCAATTCGCTGCGCGAGACCAGATCGACGCCCGTCTGCGCATGGGCCTCGAGCCGCGCCGCCATGAGCAGCGCGAGCGCGAGCAGGCTGGCCCTAATCATGGATGTTCTTAGTCATCCGTCTCGCCGATCTTCTTCGGGCGGCCGCGGCCGATCGCGCCGTCGGAGCGTGCCTTGAGGTAGGAGTAGATTTCCTCCAGGTGCTCGACGACGTCGGCATTGGTGCCGAAGGAGGGCATCACCTTGTCGTTGGCGGTGCCGACATTCATGCGCCCGTTGATGACCGTTTCCTCGAAGGTCTGCTTGCTCAAACGCTTGAGCGAGTCGACGAGGCTGGGCGCATAGGAGCTGCCGGACCCGTCCGGACCATGGCAGCGCAGGCAGGCATCGCCGTAATAGAGATAGCCGCGGAAGGTGGCGCGATCGATATGGCCGTTCTCGATCGTGTAGGGCCGTTCGCTGTCGGGGCTGTCCGCGGCCCGCGCGGTGTGTGCGATTTGCAACGAAGTGGCGCCCAGCAAAGCAGCCGCGGCGCACCAGGCGAGCATGTGGGCACGTGTCATTCGGGACTCCAAACCGCGATGCAGCGCATCGCGGTGACGTAGTCTACCAAGTGGGGGCTACCGAGTGGGGAAAGACGCCCGGCCGGCGCGGGTGCGCGCCGGCCGGGTCCGGAGGAAAGGCTCAGTCGCCCAAGCCGAAGACGGTCAGCACGCCGCCAAGCTGCGTGTAGTTGGACAGCGCCTTGTAGGCGCCGACCGCGCCGAGGCCCGCGGTATCCTCGGTCAGCCCGGCCGCCATGCCGATGCCGGCCCAGCCGCCGACGCCGGAGAGCACGGCGATGTACTGCTTGCCGCCATGCTCGAACGGCGTGACGTTGCCGATGATGCCGGACGGGGTCTTGAACTTGTAGAGTTCCTTGCCCGTCTTGGCGTCCACCGCCTTCAGGTTGCCGTCGAGCGTGCCGTAGAAGGCGAGCCCGCCGGCCGTCGTCAGCGCGCCGGACCAGACCGAGAAGGTCTCGGGATCGGACCAGACGATCTTGCCCTCGTTGACGTCGTAGGCGATGAAATTGCCGAGATGCTTCTCACCCTTCGGCGGGAACATCGACAGCGTCGCGCCGACATAGGGCTGGCCGGCCGAGTAGGCGACCTTGAACGGCTCGTAGTCCATGCAGACATGGTTCGTCGGCACGTAGAACAGGCCGGTCTCCGGCGAGAAGGCCGCCGGCTGCTCGTCCTTGCTGCCGAGCGCCGCCGGGCAGATGCCCTTGGTGTTGTGCTCAGCGCCGCCAGCCTCGGTCGAGTACTGCTTCACCCGCTCCGGCAGGCCGGTCTGCAGGTTGTAGCCGGTCGCCCAGTTCACCGCGGGATCGAACTTGTTCGCCTGCAGCAGCGCGCCGCTCGCGCGGTCGAGCACGAAGGCGAAGCCGTTGCGGTCGAAATGCACCAGCGCCTTGGTGTCCTTGCCGTGCACTTTGACGTTGGCGAGGATCATCTCGTTGATGCCGTCATAGTCCCATTCGTCGTGCGGCGTCATCTGATAGACCCACTTCGCCACGCCGGTATCGGCATCGCGGGCGAAGACCGTCATCGACCATTTATTGTCGCCCGGGCGCTGGGTCGGGTTCCAGGTGCTCGGGTTGCCGGAGCCGTAATAGACGAGGTTGAGCGCCGGATCATAGGAGATCCAGCCCCAGGTGGCGCCGCCGCCGATCTTCCACTGGTCGCCTTCCCAGGTCTTCAGCGAGGAATCGGCGCCCACCGGCTTGCCGAGGTTCGTCGTCTTGGCGGGATCGAACAGGATCTGATCGTCCGGGCCTTCCGAGTAGGCGCGCCAGATCTGCTTGCCGGTCTTGATGTCGTAGGCCGTCATGTGGCCCTGAACGCCGAACTCGCCGCCGGAGACGCCGACGAGAACCATGTTCTTGACCACCTGCGGCGCCGAGGTGCCGGTGGCGCCCTTGGCCGGATCGGCGTCCTTCACCGACCAGACGAGCTTGCCGGTCTTGGCATCGAGCGCGACCAGCGTGGCGTCCGCCTGGTGCAGGAAGACCATGCCTTCGCCGTAGGCGACGCCACGGTTCACCGTGTCGCAGCACATCACCGGGATGACATTCGGATCCTGCTTCGGCTCGTAGGCCCAGATGATGCGGCCCTGGTCGTTGAGGTCGAGCGCAAAGACCTTGTTGGGGAAGGGCGTGTGCACATACATCACGTCGCCGACGATGAGCGGTCCGCCTTCGTGGCCGCGCAGCACGCCGGTGGAGAAGGTCCAGACCGGGCGAAGCTCCTTCACGTTGCCGGTGTTGATCTGCTTCAGCGCGGTATGGCGCTGATTGCCGTAATCACCGGTTGGCATGACCCACTGCGCGGGGTCCTGCGACATCTTGACGAGCTGATCGTTGGCCAGCGCCGTGCCGGCCAGCAACACGGCCGACGTGGTCGCAGCAACGGACCAGGCGGCAAAGCGGCTTGTGACGTTCATGTTCCCTCCGAAAATCGTACGGTTCGTTGACTTTTGGTTGCAGCGTTGACTTTTGGTTGCAGCAACGACAGCGGAAGCGGTCAGCCCCGCGCCGATCGCATAGCATATTCACGCTCCATCCTCGATTGCAAGGACCGTTCCGCTCGCTCGCAAGATGATGCATTTACAAATCGACCGATCGAGATATTCGATTGCCTGCCCAGTCTCCTCGCGCCAAACTCGCAATTATTTCGGTCCGCTCGCCGGGGCTTTCCTGCGCCCCGCCCGCCGTCTTGCGCCCCGGCTGCGGGCATGCGAAGGAATCGGCCGGCGGGTCCCGGCCACGGCCGGGGCCAGCGAATGCGCCAATGAAAGCGAACGAGGAAGCGACCATGGACGTGCGCGCCGCCGTTGCCTTCGAGGCCGGCAAGCCTCTCTCCATCGAAACCGTGCAGCTCGAAGGCCCCCGGGCTGGCGAGGTCCTGGTCGAGATCAAGGCCACCGGCATCTGCCATACCGACCAGTTCACCCTGTCCGGGGCCGATCCGGAGGGGATTTTCCCCACCATCCTCGGCCATGAGGGCGCCGGAATCGTCGTCGAGACCGGGCCGGGTGTGACCAGCGTCAAGCCCGGCGATCACGTCATTCCGCTCTACACGCCGGAATGCCGGCAGTGCGAATACTGCCTCAGCCGCAAGACCAATCTCTGCATCACGCTGCGCGCCACCCAGGGCAAAGGCGTGATGCCGGACGGGAGCTCGCGCTTTTCGTTCAAGGGCAAGCCGGTCGCGCACTACATGGGCTGCTCGACCTTCGCCAACTACACCGTGCTGCCGGAGATCGCGCTGGCCAAGATCCGCCCGGACGCGCCCTTCGACAAGGTCTGCTATATCGGCTGCGGCGTCACCACCGGCGTCGGCGCGGTGCTGTTCACCGCCAAGGTCGAGGCGGGCAGCCGCGTCGTCGTGTTCGGGCTCGGCGGCATCGGGCTCAATGTCATCCAGGGCGCCAAGCTGGTCGGCGCGGACATGATCGTCGGGGTCGATCTCAATCCGCGGCGCGAGGCGCTGGCGCGGCGGTTCGGCTTGACCCATTTCGTCAATCCGAGCGAGGTCAAGGGCGATCTCGTCGGCCACATCGTCGAGCTGACCGGCGGCGGGGCCGATTACAGCTTCGAGTGTGTCGGCAACGTCAAGCTGATGCGCCAGGCACTCGAGTGCGCCCACCGCGGCTGGGGCGTCTCCACCATCATCGGTGTCGCCGGTGCCGGCCAGGAGATCGCCACCCGCCCGTTCCAGCTCGTCACCGGCCGGCGCTGGATCGGCACCGCCTTCGGCGGCGCGCGCGGCCGCACCGACGTGCCGAAGATCGTCGACTGGTACATGGACAAGAAGATCAACATCGACGATCTCATCACCCACACCATGCCGCTCGACCGCATCAATGACGCGTTCACCCTGATGGAACGCGGCGAATCGATTCGCAGCGTGGTGATCTATTGAGAACGCCTTGGGGCCTGGCGCTTCCGCTCGCCCTGGCCGCGATCACCGCGGCGTGGGCGGACGAGCAGCACCACCCGAAATATGATTATCCCACCGCCGCGCGCGCGGACTATGTCATCGGCTGCCTCGCCGGCAACGGCTTCAACCGGCTCTATCTGCAGAAATGCGCCTGCGGCATCGACACGATCGCGGACATGCTGCCATACGACGACTACGACAAGGCCGCGACGCTGCTGAGCCTGCAGCAGGGCGGGCTCGGCGAGCGCGGCGGCATGTTCCGCGATTCGCCGATCGCGAAGGAAGAGCTGGACAAGTTGCACCAGGCCGAGGCCGAGGTCGATCTGCGCTGCAAGTAGCGCTGGTTGAAGGCGCGAACGGGCCTATCGGGCTTTGCCGGTCCCGGCCATCAGGCGCTCCATCACCGCGAGCATCAGCGCCGAGACGACGAAGGTGAGGTGCATCACCACCATCCACAGCAATTTGTCGTCCGGCAGCGCGTTCACCTCCATGAAGCCCTTGAGCAGCTGGATCGAGGAGATGGCGACGATCGAGGCGGCGACCTTGAGTTTGAGCGTGCCGGTATCCAGCTTGCCGAGCCAGGCGATGCGCTCACCCGCGGCGGCCTGGTCCAGCTTCGAGATGAAGTTCTCGTAGCCGCTCAGCATCACCATCACCACGAGCCCGCCGATCAGCGCCAGGTCGATGAGGGTCAGGGCGGCGAGGATGACGTCCACCTCCCGCAGCGTGGTCGCGGCGAGAGCGAGATGGACGAGCTCACGGAAGAACAGAGCGGCCAGGAGCAGCAGGACGAGGCTCAGGCCGAAATAGAGCGGGGCCAGCAGCCAGCGGCTGGCGAACAGGATCTGTTCGAGAGTGCGCTCCACCTGTGGCGCCGCCCCGCCGCGCGCCGCCCTGCCCCCGCCCGATGGACGAGGGAAGGCGCCGCTTTCCTCAGGCCGCGCGCAGGGCGGCGGGAAGCATGTCGATACCGTGATCGATCAGCGTGGCATCGGCCTCCACCGTCACGGTCTCCGCGATCACCACGCGCGCAGCCTGGGTCGCGATTTCAGCCGCCGCCTGGCGCACCTCGTTGACGGCGGCCTTCTCCGCCGCGGCGATGCGGTCCATCGCCATCGCCTCGCGACGCTTCGAGGCGGCCTCCGCTTCCGCCAGCGCTTCCGCCGCGGCGCGGGCGGCTTCCTGCTTGGCCGCGGCGAGCAGCCGGCTGGCCTCGGCGAGCGCCGCTTCCCGCTGCGTCTCCGCGTCCCGCCGCATCGCTTCCGCCTCGCGGCGCAGGCGGGAGGCTTCCTCGAGCTCGCGCCGGATGGTCTCGGCGCGGCTGTCGAGCATCGCCGTCAGCGCGCGCCACAGCCGGCCGCCGAAGATCAGGAAGAACAGGACGAAGGCGACCGCCACCCAGAAGACCGGCTTCATCAGCTGGTAGCCGATCAGCGATTCATGAACCATCTTCGCCTCTCCCTCAGCCGCGGCCGGCGAGAACCGCGCCGACCGCGCGGTCGACCGTCTCGCGCGGCGCCGCCACCGACGCCAGGCGCTGGACCATCGCCGATGCCGTCTCCGTTGCCACGTCGCGCAGCGCCGCCATCGCCGTGCTTCGGGCGGCGGTGATCTGCTGCTCCGCGGCGGCGAGCTGGGCTTCCAGCTTCTGGTTGAGCTCCACCGCGTGCCGCGCCGCCTCAGCCTTCGCCTCGGCGACCGCGCCGGCGATCGCGGCCTGCGCGTCGGCATGGGCCTTGCGCGTGGCCAGGTTCAGTTCCTGAACGGCGAGGTCCGCCTGCTCCTTCGCCCCGCGCGCCGCTTCGAGATCGCCGGCGATGGCGGCGCTGCGCTGCTCGAGCACCTGCGCCACCTGCGGCAGCGACACGCGCGAGAGCAGAACGTAGAAGATGGCGAAAATGATCGCCAGCCAGACGACCTGGCTGCCGGTCAGGGGGTTGGCGAAATTGAGCTGGGGCATGCCCTCGCCCTCGCCGGCCCAGGCGAGCGCCGGGGCCAGAATCAGCGCGGGGGCGAGCATCAGGGCGGCAAGTCCAGCACGCATCAGGCGCGTCATGGGCGCACTCCGTCCGGCCAGGGAACGTTCCGGATCAGGTGAAGAGGATCAGGAACGCCATCATCAGCGCGAACAGCGCCACCGCTTCGGTCAGCGCGAAGCCCAGAATGGCGAGGCCGAAGACCTGGTTGCGGGCCGAGGGGTTGCGGGCGATGCTGGTGACCAGCGAGGAGAAGATATTACCGATACCGGCGCCGACACCGGCAAGCGCGATCACCGCCAGTCCGGCACCGATCATCTTCGCGGAAGCCAAGTCCATGTCCTGTTCCTTTCGTCGGGTAGGGATGAGCCGATCCGGCAGGCGAACGCGCGCCGGGCGAGGGGTGGGACGTCAGTGCAGATGCACCGCGTCGTGCAGATAGATGCAGGTGAGCACCGCGAAGACATAGGCCTGCAGGAAGGCCACCAGCACTTCGAAGCCCATCAGCGCGACATTGATGACCAGCGGCCCGAGAGCGAGCACGTAGCCGAAGGCGCCGAGGGCGCCGACCAGCATCAGCATGAAGGTCGCGAACACCTCGAACATCACGTGCCCGGCGGTCATGTTGGCGAAAAGTCGGATGGAGAGGGAAACCGGCCGGGAGATGTAGGAAATGATCTCGATCGGCACGATCAGCGGCGCCAGCACCACCGGCGCGCCCTCGGGCCAGAAATAGCTGAAGAAGTGCAGACCGTGGATGCGCAGCGCGACCGCGGTCACCAGCACGATCACCAGCACCGCCAGCGCGGCGGTGACCGCGATGTGGCTGGTGAAGGTGAAGAAATAGGGGAACAGCCCGATCAGGTTGCCGATCAGGATGAAGAAGAAGAGCGCGAACACGAACGGGAAGAAGCGCTTGCCTTCCTCGCCGATCTGCTCGACGCACATGTCGTGGATGAACTGGTAGCCGATCTCGGCCAGCGCCTGCAGCCGCCCCGGCACCACCGCGCGGCGGCGCATGCCGTAATGCAGCGCCAGCAGCACCAGCGCCGCGGCCACCACCATCATGATGTTCGAATTGGCAAAGTTCACCGAGCGGCCGATGGCGCCGAGCCCAGTGTCGAGGTGGAACTGCCCGAGTGCGTCGATCGTCGATTTTTCGGCCGCCACCGTCGCTGTCTCCCGCTGTGCCGGGCAGGAATCTGGCCGGCCGCCCGTCAACCCGTCCCGCGACTGGAACCGCCGCCGCGTGGCGCGAACAGGCGCCACACATTCAGCACTCCGGCCGCGCCCCCCAGCATGACGAACAGGATGAGAAACAGCGGCCGGGTATGCAGCCAGCGATCGAGCCCGTAGCCGATGGCCAGCGCCACCACCAGGGCCGAAACCAGCTCCACCCCAACCCGCAGACCCACCGCCATCGGGTTCGCACCCTCCGGAGGTTCGCCGGCCCCGCGCTCGGCCGAAGCCGCGCGGTCCAGCCCGTGTCTGTCGCGGGCCGCGTCCAGCCGCTCCTCGAAGGAGCCACCGGCACCGCCCTGCTCTTCGCTCATTGTCCACACTCAGCAAGTCGCCTTGCCGAAAGGCAGGCGCTTGCTAGCGACGGGCCGGAACAGTGTCAAGTAAGGCTCAAGCCGAGGGGCCGGTGCCCCTGCCGCACCGATCGCTCTTGCGGCGCCGCGCGATACGGGAAATAACGGATTGAGCGGGCGGGCGGAGCCTGTAGAGCTGTCCCACCCTGCCGCCGCCTCGCGGGTTCCGTTGCCCCGGCCGTTCAAGGCCAGAAACCAGAGCTGCCCATGCACCCGTTCCAGCTCCATTGCCGCGCCGCGCTCGACGAGATCCGCGCCCAGGGCCGCTACCGCACCTTCACGCCGCTGCTCAAGCAGGCGGACCGGTTTCCGCGCTACAGGCTGGAGCAGGGCGGCGAGCAGCGCGAGATCGTGGTCTGGTCCTCGAACGATTATCTCGGCATGGGCGCCGCCGCGGCGGTGGTGGAGGCCGCCTGCGTGGCGGCGCGGGAGATGGGTGCCGGCGCCGGCGGCACGCGCAATATCAGCGGCACGAGCCCCTGGCACGACGCCCTGGAGAGCGAACTCGCCGATCTGCACGGCAAGGCGGCCGGGCTGCTGTTCACCTCCGGCTATGTCTCCAACCACGCCGCCCTGGGCACGATCCTCGGCTCGCTGCCGGACTGGCATGTGTTCTCCGACGAGAAGAACCACGCTTCGATGATCGCGGGCATGCGCGCCAGCCCGGCCAGGCGGGTGATTTTCCGCCACAACGATCTCGACCATCTGGAAAGCCTGCTGCGCGCCGCGCCGGCCTCGGCGCCCAAGCTCGTCGCCTTCGAGAGCGTCTATTCCATGGACGCCGACATCGCCCCGATCGGCGCGATCTGCGACCTCGCCGAGCGCTACGGCGCCATGACCTATCTCGACGAGGTCCACGCCGTCGGCATGTACGGGCCCAATGGCGGCGGCGTCGCCGAGCGCGATGGGGTCGCCCAGCGGGTGGACATCATCGAGGGCACGCTGGCCAAGGCGTTCGGCACCCATGGCGGCTACATCACCGGCGCGGCGGATGTCATCGACTTCATCCGCTCCACCGCCTCGGGCTTCATCTTCACCACCTCGCTGCCGCCGATGGTCGCCGCCGCGGCGCTGGCCAGCGTGCGCCAGGTGCGCGCGGACCATGCCCGCCGCGCCAAGCTGTTCGAGCGCGCCGAGACGCTGAAGCGCCGTCTCGACGAGGCCGGCATCGCGCGGCTGCCCTCGGTCAGCCACATCGTCCCGGTCCATGTCGGGGACGCGGCGCTGTGCAGCGCCGTCAGCCGGCGGCTGCTCGACGAGTTCAGCATCTATGCCACGCCGATCAACTACCCGACCGTGCCGCGCGGCGGCGAGCGCCTGCGCCTGACGCCCGGGCCGTTCCACACCGATGCGATGATGGACGATCTCGTCGCCGCCCTGGCCGCCGTGCTGCGGCCTGCGGTGGCGCGGGCGGCTTGAGCGGCGCGGCCCCGCGCCCGACCCTGCACCTCAAGCCGGGGCATGAGCGCCGCCTGAAATCGGGCCATCCCTGGGCCTTCAGCAACGAGCTGGCGCTCCACCCGGAGCATCGGGAGTGGCCGGTCGGCGGCTTGGTGCGGCTGCAGGCGGCCGACGGCTGGCAGGCCGGCACGTTCTTCTTCAACCCCCACAGCCTGATCGCCGCCCGCCGGCTGGACCGCGATCCCGAGGCGGTGATCGACGCCGCCTGGTTCACCCGCCGCATGCGCGCCGCCGCCTTCCTGCGCGCGCGCCTCCTCGGCAACCGCTTCCATCGCCTGGTGCATGCCGAGGCGGACGGCCTGCCCGGCCTCGTCATCGACCGCTACGACGACGTTCTCGTCGTCCAGCCCAACGCCGCCGGCATGGACCGGCTGCTGCCGGAGATCCTCGCCGCCCTGCGCGAGACGCTGGCGCCGCGCGCGGTGGTGGCGCGCGGGGATGCTCCGGTCCGCCACCTCGAAGGGCTCGCCGACAGCATCCAGTTGCTGCACGGCGAGAGCGCGGCCACCCGTGTCGAGGAGGGCGGATTGATCTTCCCGGTCGACCCGCTCGGCGGCCAGAAGACCGGCTGGTTCTTCGACCAGCGGCCGAACCGCGACCTCGTCGCCCGGCTCGCGCCCGGGGCGAGCGTGCTCGACGTGTTCTGCCACACCGGCGCCTTCGGCCTGCGCTCTGCCGCCGCCGGCGCCGCCTCGGTGCAGCTCGTCGATGCCAGCGCGGCGGCGCTCGCCCAGGCGCAGGCGGCGGCGTCGGCCAACGGGCTCGCCGGCGTGAGCAGCGTCCGGGGCGACGCCTTCGCGGTGATGGAGACGCTCGCC
>JAJXXT010000142.1 GCA_021780935.1 Pseudomonadota bacterium | reverse complement strand
CGGCGCCACCGGAAAGACCCCTCCGGCGGCGAAGGCGGCGTGCGGCGCAGTCATCCGAGCAACTCCCATATCTGGCCCCGTCCCGATTCGAGCCCGTCCCGATTCGAGCCCGTCCTGGCTCAGGCTCCGGCGAGGGGCGGCCAGCGTCCCTCCCACGGGCTGACCTGCTCCATTTCCGCCGCGACCGCGCACAATAGCCCATCCGACCCCGGCGGGCCGACGAGTTGCGCGCCGATCGGCATCCCCGCCCAGGGGCCGCCCGCGGGTGCGGGACGGGCCGGGACAGTGATACCGGGCAGGCCGGCGGCGTTGGCAAAACCGGTGAACACCGCATGAGTGCGGGGTCCGGCCGGCAGGCCGGCGATTGTCGGCGGATAGATATCCTGTGCCGGCCACGGCATCGCCGCGGCGCTCGGGGTCAGCAGCAGGTCCGTGCCGGCGAAGAACTCGGCGA
Organism: Pseudomonadota bacterium; assembly: GCA_021780935.1. The sequence continues at coordinate 12,487 of JAJXXT010000142.1, read as the reverse complement.
CCCGGCACTTGACCTGTGCCACCACCTCCATCGCCTCGACATAGGCGGCGGCGGTGAGCTTCCGCCCGGCCTCGGCTGCCTCGGCGATCGAGGCGGTCAGCCCGCTCTCGGCCACCGCCCGCCCTCCGAGCAGGGAGGCCAGTCCGGCCTGGACCAGCACCGGCCAGACCCGGTTGAGGCTTTCGACGTCGTAGGGCGCCTCCGCCTGCTCGACGCGATGGCCGAGGCGCGAGAGCATGTCCGCCACCTCGGCGATGCTCGCGGCGATCACCGGTTCGACCGGCAGTCCGCCAAAGTTGGGCGTGTAGCGGATCGACAGGCGACGCAGCGGCGGCAGGGCGAACGGGCCGCCGGCCCAGACCAGACTCGCCGGATCGCGTGGGTCTGGATCGCTGATCAAACCCATGACCGCGACCAGGTCCGCGACCGTGCGGGTAAACGGCCCGATCACCTCGAAATCGGCCATGACCGCTGGGAACCCGTCACAGCGTGCCACCCGCCCGCGCGATGGCTTCAGACCGACGAGGCCGGTATAGCCGGCGGGCCGGCGGATCGAGCCGCCACCATCGGTGCCGATGGCGATCGGCCCGAGGCCCGCGGCGACCGCCGCGACGGCGCCGCCGGAGGAGCCGCCGGGCGTAAGCGCCAGGTCCCAGGGGTTGCGCGTCGGGCCGAACAGGGCGTTGTCGGTATAGCCCTGCACCGTCAGCTCCGGGCAGTTGGTCTTGCCCAGGATGACCACGCCTGCCGCGCGCAGCCGCGCGATGGGAAGTTCGTCGCGCGCCGGCACGTAATCGGCGTAGAGCCGGCTGCCCCAGCTCGCCCGCATACCGCGCACCGGGATGCTGTCCTTGACCGTGATCGGCACGCCGTCGAGCGGCGACAGCGCGGCGCCGGCGCGCCAGCGTTGCTCTGATTCGCGCGCCGCGATCCGCGCCCCGGCGGCATCCACCGTCACCACGGCGTTGAGCGCCGGGTTGAGCGTGTCGATCCGCGCCAGCAGCGCCTCGACAACCTCAACCGGGGACGCTTCGCGCCGCGCGAAGCGCGCGCGCAACTCCAGAGCGCTGGCCTGCCAGAATCGATCTGCCATTGCAGTGTGTTCCTTTTCCCCTGCCCTCGGATACGCCGCAAACGGCGCACACCGAGCGGAGGCGCACGAGCCGGGTCGAGCCGTCGCGATGGGGAGCCTAGCCGTTGCGTGAGCCCGCGTTAATCCCCCTATTGCGATTGATTTGCATAATCTGTGCGCGCTTCGCGCCTCGTGCCGGCTGGACCTGTGTCGAGGTTGCGGCATACTCGAGTCCGCGCCGCGTCCCACGCCTGCCGTGAAAGGAAACGCCCCATGCGCTCGCCCGTTACGCTCCTTCTCGCCGCACTCGCCCTGCCACTCGCGGTTTCACCGGCGCACGCCGGCAGCCTCTACGCGCTTGGCGCCAACGCCGTCATCGAGGCACCGCCCGGCGATGGCTGGACCCTCGGCCAATCCGGCAGCGTGCTCGCCTTCGATCGAATCTGGGACCTGCCCGATGGTCAGCCGGTGCGCATGCAGATCATCGCCGCACTGGCCGAAGTGCAGCGCGGCGGCGCGGCGACGGGGGAGGCCGAGATCGTGGATAAGCTGCTCAATCGCGAGCTGCGAGAGGCGGAGAACGGTGCGAAGGGTGCCGGTGGCACCGGCAGCGGCCCGTTGGCGGTCACGGCCGGCCAAACCGAGCGCGCGGGGCGTACATTGCACTGGCTGCGCTACCAAAGCGACGTTCGTCTCCACCCCGACAGTCCCGTCGTGCACGAGGCGAGCGTCGTCTATTTCTATATTCCGCCCAGCGCGGGCGGCGATCGGACGGTCTATACGTTCCACCTGGTCAATGGCTGCTCGGCACTGATCTGCGCCGAGGCGGACACCGACGAAGCGCCGTTGCGGGCGGTGATCGGCTCGCTGGCGCTGCGGCCGTCCTGATCCGCTCCGGGTGACCCGCGACGTCTCTGGCGCCGCGGCTCCAGGCGGTCGGCGTCAGGCCGCTACGGCAAGAGACGCTGCCAGCTGCTCTCGAACCCGCGGACCCGCGGCAGCAGGATCAGCCGCCACGGGCTGGGCATTTCGCCGACGGGCACATGGATCAGCCCTGGGCTGCGCCGCGCGATCGCCTCCCGCAAGGCCGCTTCCAGCGCGGCCGGTGTGGTGGCCCGCCATGCCGGCAGACCGAAGCTTTCGGCGAAACGGACGAAATCGGGGTTGGCCAAGTCGCTGGCGATGAGCCGGTTGCCGTACTGCTCGGCCTGGATGCGTCGGACATTGCCGAATGCGCCATCGTCCAGCACCACCGCGACCACGGGCAGCCGATGACGGAGCGCCGTTGCCAGCTCCGCGCCCTGGTAGAGAAAGCCGCCATCACCGCAGAGCGCGACCACGGCGCGCCCCGGCGCGGCGGCGGCGGCCCCGAGCGCGGCGCCGTAGGCCCAGCCGAGATTGTCCTGGTAGCCAGCGGAGAGATAGCGCCGCGGCGCCGAGACGGGGAAGGTGAGCCGGCCGACGAAGCCAAGCTGGGTCACGTCCTCGACCAGAATGCCGTCCTCGGGCAAAGCGGCGCGAATCGCCGCGAGCAGGCCTGCCTGCGGCTCGAGCGCGGCCAGGGCCGGCGCCACGACGGCCCGCGCAGGGGCAAGATCGGCACGCGGGGCGCGGGCCGCCTCGCCGGACAGCGCCGCGTTCAGAGCCGCCAGCGCGGCGGTGGCATCGGCCAGGATGGCGATGTCCGGCGGGCGCGGCCGGTCCATCTGCTCGGCGTCGGCGTCGATGCGGATGATGCCGAGTTTGGGATCATGGCCCCACCAGGCCAGCGGGGCGTGCAGTCTTGTGCCGACGCCGAGCACGACGTCGGTGGCCGCCCAGAGGGCGTGCCCGATCGGGCGGTTCACCGCCAGCGTGTGCGTGGTATCGAGCAGGCCGCGGCCGCGGCGGTAGGTCATCACCGGGGCGCCGATCCTTTCCGCGAGCGCCCGCAGCTCCGCCGCGGCGCCGAGCGCCCCGCCACCCGCGACGATCAGCGGCCGGCGGGAGGCGGCGAGACGCGCGGCGGCGGCGGCGATGGCGTCGGGGTCGGGGAGGAGCGGGGTGGGCGCGGCAAGGGGGAACGCGTCGACGCGGCCGGCGCGGGGCCAGACATCGATGGCGATTTCGAGCGCGACCGGTCCCTGGCGCGGCCGTGTGGCACGTGCGATCGCCTCGGCGACGCATGCGGGCGCCTCGCCTGGGTGGGTGATGCGCGCGGCGTGGCGGGTCACATGGCGCACCAGGCCGAGCTGGTCCTGCAACTCGTGCAGATGGCCGAGGCCGCGATCGATCGCGCCCTGGGGGATCTGGCCGATGATGGCCAGCACCGGCGCGCCGAGCCCGTAGGCGGTGAGCAAGGCGGCGGCGGCGTTCAGCACGCCCGGGCCGGGTACGACGCAAAAGGCGGCGGGACGGCCGGAGGCGAGCGCCGCGCCGAGCGCCATGTAGGCCGCAGTCTGCTCATGGCGCGCATGGATGACGCGGAGGCGATCGCCGGCGCGGGCGATGGCATCGAAGAATGGATCATTATGCACGCCAGGGAGCGCGAAGACGGTGTCGATGCCATGGCGGATGAGGCTCTCGACGACGGCCTCGGCGGTTGTCATGCACGGCATGATCGTAGACTCACCATGATTTTCACCGCATGCTGCCCATGCTTTACGATCGCGGCAAGCGCTGCGGGCATGGTGGGGGGGCGAATCGGCCGCCATTCACGTGGCGCTAACCGCTGGAGCGCAGTGTTGCGGCGCGTTCCTGCCCTGTCGGTCCCGGCGAACATCACTGCGAAGGCTCTCCTTTGCCGATGCGAATTTTTCCCCCGCTGCTGGCCGTCCCGGAGAGCCGGGCTAGTTCGCCGGGGATCGAACGCGCCCTGGTCGATTCCGCCTTTGCCCAGCGTCAGTCTCTGATCGTCGGCGGCCTGGCGATGCTGCTGGTCGGGCTGCTGGTGTGGCTGCATTCCGGGAAGGCCTGGATGCTCGGCTGGACCCTCGCCAGCGCTGCGACGCTGGCCGGGCGGTTGCTGCTGGCGCGCGCCTATCACGCCCGCGCGGAACCGGACTGCCCCTTTGTCTGGGCGCGGCGTTTCACCATCGGAGCATGGGTCAACGGAGCACTCTGGGGGCTGAGCAATCTGGTCATCGTCACCGAGCATGACCCCCTGATCAACCTCGTCGTGATCTCGGTCGAGAGCGGCTATCTGTCCGGCGCGGTGGCGCGGAACAACGTGCTGCCGGCCGCCGCCCACGGCCAGATCGTGCTGACCCTGGGCATGATGGCGGTCGCCTGCATCGCGACCCTCCAGCTTCCCTACATCGTTTTCTGCGGCTTCATCGCGCTGCACGTCCTGTCGTCCCGGAGCACCATGGGGTTCCTGTCCCGCCAGACCACCCAGCTCCTGGTCGCGGGCGAGGACAATGCGCGGCTGCTCGCCCGCCTGGCCGCGGCCAACGACGAACTCGCCAGCGCCAATGACCGTCTCGCCGCCCTCGCCAACACCGATGCGCTGACCGGGCTTGCCAATCGTCGCGGCTTCGACGAGGCGCTGGCGCGGGAATGGCGGGCCGCGCAGCGCGCCCATGCCAGCATCGCCCTTCTGCTGATCGACATCGACCATTTCAAGGCGTTCAACGATACGCTCGGTCATCCTCGCGGCGATGAATGCCTGCGTTTCGTCGCCGCCGCTCTGGCCGGCGAGCTGCGCCGGCCCGAGGATGTCGTCGCCCGCCATGGCGGAGAGGAGTTCGTGGCCGTTCTGCCGCAGACCGATCTCCACGGCGCCGCCCTCGTCGCCGAGCGTGTGCGCGCCGCCATCTCGGCGCTGGCGATCCCGCACCCGGCCTGCGCCCTTGGCTATGTCACCGTCAGCGTCGGCGCCGTCGCCCTGGTGCCGACGGCGGACACGGTGATGGGCGATCTCGTGGCGCTGGCGGATGCCGCCCTCTACGGCGCCAAGGCGAGCGGCCGCAACCGCGTCCTCGCCGCCACCAGCGAGCCGGTGGTTCAGCCGCCGCCGGCGTCGATGGTCAGGATGGTGCCGGAGATGTAGCCCGAGCGCGGGCTGGCCAGAAACGCCACCGCCGCGCCGATCTCGTCCGGCTCTGCCGGGCGCCCGAATGGCATGCGGGCGCACAGCTCGCGCCATCGCCCGGCATCGCCGAGGCTGCGCTCCGCCCGCGCGCGCAGCAGCATCTCCATTCGTTCGGTCGCGACCGGTCCAGGATTGATGCCGACGACGCGCAGCCCGTCGGCCGGTGCTGCCCGACCAAGGGCGCGGGTGAAGCCCATCAACGCCGCGTTGCCGGAAGATCCCGCGATGTAGGCGGGATCGAACCGTTCGCCGGCGGCGCCGATGACGTTCACGATCACCCCGGAGCGCCGCGCCGCCATGCCCGGGTAGAGCATCCGGCACAGCGAGATGAACCCGAACACCTTGAGGTCCCACGCCGCGCGCCAAGTCGCGTCGTCCACCTCCACCAAGGTCCCCGGTGGAATGGCGCCGGCGTTGTTGACCAGAATGTCGGGGACGCCGACGGCCGCGACCAGCCGCTCGACCTCCGCCTGCCGCGAGAGATCCACGGCCACGGTGTCGACGGCGACCTGATGGCGCGTGCGGATCGCGGTCGCCGCCGCCGCCAGCCTGGACTCGTCGCGCGCCGCCAGCACCAGCGCGCAGCCCTCGGCGGCGAGCGCCTCCGCGGCGGCCCGCCCGATCCCCTTCGAACCGCCCGTCACCAGGGCCCTCAGCCCGGCCACCCGCAGATCCATTTCCGGTCTCCGCGCTGCTATTCCGGGAGCATTTCCCCTGATCCGCCGAATTCGGCGGGGAAGTCCTTCAGCTTCGGCAGCCCGTCGCGCATCGGCAGGACCGTCTCGGCGTAATTGACATGCAGTTGCGGCTGGAATGGCAGCTCCGGCAGCGTGGCGGCATAGACGTCGATCATCCCGAGCCCGGGATGGACGGTCATCAGATGCCCGCCGCAGAGGCGGCAGAACTGACGATGGCTGGCCTCGGTCTTATGGTAGGTGCCGATATGCTCGGCGCCGCGTGTGACGCGGACGTTCTCCGGCTTCCACAAAGTGAAGGCGTTGACCGGACCGGCCGACCAGGACCGGCAGGACCGGCAATGGCAGTAGCCCATGCCTTCCGGCTGCCCGGTGGCCTCGACCGCGACCGCGCCGCAAAAGCACGCGCCCGAAAAGCTGTTCATCCTGTCCTCCCTGACCGGTCCAATCCCGGCGTTGGCCTGACGATAGTCGGATGCCACGCGGCTTCCAAGGGTGCTCCCCCCATCCCGTTCCCTCGGCCGGACGCGCCGCCCGATCACATCCGCGTTAACTGAGGTCGCCCGGTTGCCTGCCGGATTTGACGAAATGGTGCGCCGGAGTCATTTTTTTGTAATCTCGCTGTGCAGGTGCGGGCATCCCCGCCGGAAACAGGCATCGACGGGAGGCGCGGTGGCCGATGCGACCGGTTCTTGATCGAATTCTGCGGCGTCTCGTCGTCGTCGGCCGGCTTTCGGTTCGTTGGCCGGATGGGACGACCACCCTTTATCAGGGGCGGGTCGAGCCCGGCGGCGGACCTTCGGCCGGCTTGCTGTTGCGCGATTGGCGCACGGTCCGGCGCTTGGTGGTCACTCCGGCACTGGGCCTCGGCGAGGGCTACATGGATGGCGGCCTGGCGCCGGACGAGGGCGGCATCTATGAGCTGCTCGATGTCCTCGTCGCCAACCTCGCGGAGAGCGAGGCGGCACATCCGTTCTACCGGCTGCGCAACGGCGTCGCCTGGATCATCCGCCGGCTCGCCCAGTTCAATTCCATCGGCCGGGCGCGGCGAAACGTCGCCCACCATTACGATCTCAATGGACGGCTCTACAGCCTGTTTCTGGACCGGGACCGGCAATATTCCTGCGCCTATTTCCCCACCGGGTTGGAGACGCTGGAGGATGCCCAGCGCGCCAAGAAGTACCATCTCGCCGCCAAACTGCGGCTGGACCGACCGGATCTCTCGGTGCTCGACATCGGCTGTGGCTGGGGCGGACTTGCGCTGACGCTGGCGCGCGAGTTCGGCGCCCGCGTCACGGGCATCACGCTCTCGGCCGAGCAGCTCGCCGCGGCACGGGAGCGGGCGGAGGCGGAGGGGCTCGCCGACCGTGTCCGCTTCGAGTTGATGGATTATCGGGCGATGCACCAGACCTTCGACCGCATCGTCTCCGTCGGCATGTTCGAGCATGTCGGCGTCGGCCATTATCGCAGCTTCTTCGCCGCCATCCGGCGCTGCCTCGCCGCGGACGGGGTGGCGCTGGTCCATTCGATCGGCCGTTCGGACGGGCCGGGCACGACCAATCCGTGGCTGCGCAGGTATATTTTCCCCGGCGGCTATTCCCCGGCGCTGAGCGAGGTGCTGCCGGTGGTCGAGCGGCAGGGGCTGTTCGTGACCGACATCGAGGTCCTGCGCTTGCACTACGCCGAAACCCTGCGCCACTGGCGCCGCCGCTTCGCCGCCAATCGCGACGCCATCGCCGCGCTCTACGACGAGCGCTTCTGCCGCATGTTCGAATTCTACCTCGCCGGCTCGGAGCTCGCGTTCCGCCGGGAGGGCCACATGAATTTCCAGCTCCAGCTTACCCGCACGCTCACCGCAACGCCGCTGACACGCGACTATATGTTCGAGACCGAACGGACGGTGCGCCATGAAGCGGCGGCGCCTGCCTCCGCCGGTCGCTAGCGTCTGTCCGGCGTAGGTGGAGTCACCATAGCCGGCTCAACAGACGCGCAAACAAAGAGCTGGAGTCTGTCGGGCGCCTCCATCCGCGCCGGACAGACTCTAGCCGAGAAGCCGGCCGATGACGCGCGCCGTGTAGTCCACCACCGGGATGATGCGCCCGTAATTGATCCGAGTCGGCCCGATCACCCCGATCGCGCCGACGATGCGGTTGGCCGCATTGCGGGCCGGCGCGACCACCGTCGTCAGCCCGGCGGCGCCGAACGCGCCGCTCTCGGCGCCGATGAAGATCCGAACCCCGTCCGAGTTTTCAGCCAGCTCCAGCAGGCGCAGCATCGTCTCCTGCCGCTCGAGCCGCTCGAACAGGAGCTGGATGGTCGAGAGCGCCTCGATCTGGGTGACATCGGCGAGAAGGCGGGCCTGGCCGCGGACGATCAGCGAACCGCCGCGCCCTTCCCCGGTCCAGGTCGCCAGCCCGGCCTCGACCACCTGGGTCGCCAGCGCATCGAGCTCGGTCCGATTGGCGGCGATCTCGTTCGCCACCAGCGCGTGCAGTTCGGCCAGCCCCCGCCCCGAGAGGCGGGCATTGAGGTAGTTGCCCGCCTGCACCAGCGCCGAAGGCGGCACGCCGGGCGGGGTCTCGATCACCCGGTTCTCGACCTGGCCATCGGCGCCGACCAGAACCACCAGGGCCCGGTTGGCGCCGAGGGCGACGAACTCGATATGCCGCAGCGGCCCCTCGGATTTCGGCGCCAGCACGAGGCCGGCGGCGGCGGACAGGCCGGAGAGCATGGAGGACGCCTCCGCCAGCGTATCCTCCAGGCTGCGCCCCTTCGCCTCCAGCGCGGCGCTGATGGCGCTGCGCTCGTCCTCGCCGAGCTCGCCGAACTGGAGCAACCCGTCGACGAACAGCCGCAGCCCCAGATCCGTCGGCAACCGGCCCGCCGAGGTGTGCGGCGCAAAGAGCAACCCCGAATCGGTGAGATCGGCCATGACATTGCGGATCGTCGCCGGGGACAGTGCGATCGGCAGGCGACGCGAGAGAGTGCGGCTGCCAACCGGCTCCCCGGTCTCGACATACTGCTCGACGATCTCGCGCAGCACCGCCGCCGCGCGCGGGTCGAGCACCGGCGCCGGCGTGGTGGGCCGGAGCGGATGACGGACAGGACGGGGCTTGGCAGGCTGGTCCATGGGCATCGCCGGATGGAAGGACTTCAGCTTCCAGGTAGGCACAGGCGCGGACCGGGTCAATCGTCATCGGTCGCGGGAACCCCGGCAGCGTCGTCCCCAAGGCCGGGTGGAGCCGGCCGGGAACAGTCGTGGCCAGCGTCGTGGGCGGGAGGATGGGCGGGAAATTCGGCAATCCCGCTCGGTTCGCGGTATATCATTCCTCACCAAGCCGTCGCAGGGCGGCGACGAAGGGAGCAAACCTCATGGCCAGGATCAGCAGTCGCGACGATGCCGTTTTCGATCCGATCGAGCGCGCCTCGCGCGACGAGATTGCCACGCTGCAGCGCCAGCGCCTGGCTTGGTCACTGCAGCACGCCTACGACAACGTGCCCTATTACCGGGCTGCCTTCGACGCGGCCGGCGTCCGGCCCGAGGATTTCCGCGATGTCGGGGATCTGGCGAAGTTTCCGTTCACCACCAAAGCCACGTTCCGCGATACCTATCCCTATGGGCTGCTCGCCGTCCCGCCGGCCCGGGTCGCGCGCCTGCATGCCTCCTCGGGCACGACCGGGAAGCCCACGGTCGTCGCCTACACCCAGGCGGATCTCGATGTTTGGGCCGATCTCGTCGCCCGCTCGCTCCATGCCGCCGGCGCGCGGCCGGGGATGAAGCTCCACAACGCCTATGGCTACGGGCTGTTCACCGGCGGGCTCGGCCTGCACGCGGGCGCAGAACGGCTGGGCTGCACGGTCATTCCAATCTCCGGCGGCATGACGGAGCGCCAAGTGCACATGATCGCCGACCTTTCCCCGGAGATCATCGCCGTGACCCCGAGCTACATGCTGGCGATCCTCGACGAGTTCGCGCGACAGGGGCGTGACCCGCGCGGCAGTTCGCTCAGGGTCGGCCTGTTCGGCGCCGAGCCCTGGACCAATGCGATGCGCCAGGAGATCGAGGCCAGCTTCGATATCGACGCGGTGGACATCTACGGCCTGTCCGAAGTGATGGGGCCGGGCGTCGCCCAGGAGTGCGTGGAGACCAAGGATGGGCTGCATATCTGGGAGGATCAGTTCTATCCCGAGGTCATCGACCCCGACACCGGCGCGGTGCTGGCGGAGGGGGAGCGCGGCGAGCTGGTGTTCACCTCGCTGACCAAGCAGGCGATGCCGGTGATCCGCTACCGCACCCGCGATCTCACGCGCCTGTTGCCAGGCACGGCGCGGCCGGGCTTCCGCCGCATGGAGAAAGTGACCGGCCGCTCGGACGACATGGTGATCCTGCGCGGGGTCAATGTCTTCCCGACCCAGATCGAGGAACTGCTGCTGACATACCCCTGGTGCGGCGGGCATTTCCAGCTCGAACTGACCCGCGAGGGACGGCTGGACCGCATGATCGTCCATGCCGAGGCCCGCACCGAGCATTGGGACGGCGCCGGGCTACGGGAGGAGAGCCGGCTCGTCGCGCACGAGATCAAGAACACGATCGGGATTTCCACCGACGTCGTCGTCGAGCCGCCAGGCACGCTGGAGCGCTCGCTGGGCAAAGTGAAGCGCGTGATCGACCGGCGGCCCCGCGAGCCGGCTCAGACGTGATCGTAGTCGACGACGACGTGCCGGCTGGTCGGCTGCGCCTGGCAGGTGAGGGCGTAGCCGGCCTCGACTTCCCAAGGCTCCAGCGCGAAATTCGTTGTCATGCGCACCGTGCCCTCGAGCACGCGCGCGCGGCAGGTGCTGCACATGCCGCCCTTGCAAGCATAGGGCAGATCGAGCCCGGCGCGGAGGGCGGCATCGAGGATCGCTTCACCCTCCGCCACCGGGATTTCCGAACGGGTGCCGTCGGCGATCACGCTGGCGGTGGCAAACGGCGTTCCCGTTGGTGCGGGCTGGGGGCGCGGGCGTGGCACGCCGTCGAGCGCCGAAACGAAGCGCTCGGTGTGGATCTGGCTCGGCGCCAGCCCGAGTTCGAGCAGAGTGGCCGCGATTTCCTCGCTCATCTCGGTCGGGCCGCAGAGAAAGATATGGTCGATGCTGCTGGCCGGGACCACGTGGCGCAGCAGCAGCCGCACTTTCGCCGCATCGAGCCGGCCGTTCAGCACCGGCACGTCCTGCTGTTCGCGCGAGAGCACGTGGAACACCGAGAGCCGATCCATGGATCGGTCCTTCAGTTCCTCCAGCTCCTCGCGAAAGAGAATCTCCCCGGTCGAGCGGTTGCCGTAGAACAGGAAGACGCGGCTGGCCGGTTCCCGGGCGAGCAGGGCGCGGGTGATGGACAGGATCGGCGTGATGCCCGATCCGGCAGCGAAGCCGACATGCACGCGCGCGGACGCAGGTGCGCAGGCGATGCCGAAGCGTCCCGTCGGGCTCATGACATCGATCATGTCCCCGGGCCGGATCCCGTCATTCGCCCAGCTCGAAAACCGGCCGCCATCGATCCGCTTGACGGCGATGCGCAGCGCGCCGTCATCCGGGCCGGAGCAGATCGAGTAGGAGCGGCGCACCTCCTCGCCCGCGAACGTGCGCCGCAGCGTGAGGTACTGGCCGGCCTCGAAACGGAACATCTCACTCAGGTCCGCCGGGATCTCGAACGCGATCGAAACCGCGTCGGCGGTTTCACGCCGGATATCCGCGACGCGGAGCTTGTGGAAACGGGGAGGCGGGGAGGACATCGAGGGGCCGTCGCTAATGGCACTTGAAGGCGTCGAACGGTTCGCGGCAGACCTGGCATCGCCATAGCGATTTGCATGCGGTCGAGCCGAATTCGGCGATCTGTGTGGTATCGGTCGAGCCGCACCGCGGGCACGCGACGGGGCCCGATCCGAACAGCGCGCCGCGGCCGGCACCGGGCGGCGGCGGCGCGATGCCGTAGTCACGCAGCTTGCGCCGTCCGGCTTCGGACATCCAGTCCGTCGTCCAGGCAGGCGCGAGCACGCTCTGCACGTGCGCGCCCTGGAAGCCGGCTCGTGCCAGGGCGAGCTCGATCTCGATGCGGATCACGTCCATCGCCGGGCAGCCGGAGTAGGTCGGCGTGATCGTCACCTCGACCGTGCCGTCGCATACGGTGACATCACGCAGAACCCCGAGATCGGCGATGGTCAGCACCGGGATTTCGGGATCGCACACGCTCTCCACGGCGCATAATGCCCGTGCGCGCAATGCCCGATCGCTGTCGGGGTTCACCATTGGGCGCCCGGATAGGTTCGCTGCAAATACTGCATCTCGGCCAGAAGTCGGCCAAGATGCTCGGTATGGCGCCCGCTGCGTCCGCCGGTCTGCATCCAGGAGCCGGCCGGGCGCGCGAGCGTCGCCTGGGCCAGCGCGGCCGTCACGCGGGCCTCCCAGTCGGCACGCAGCGACGCCGGATCGACGGCGACGCCGGCGTCGACCAGTCCGCGCTCGGCCGCATCGCATTCGAACATCTCGCCACTATAGGGCCATAAGCGGTCGAGCGCCGCCTGCGAACGGGCGTGGCTTTCCTCGGTGCCATCGCCGAGACGGATCATCCAGTCGGTGGCGTGGCGCAGATGGTAGCGGCTTTCCTTT
>JAJXXT010000039.1 GCA_021780935.1 Pseudomonadota bacterium | reverse complement strand
GAAGGCCGGCTCGGTGGTCGTTTCACCGGGCAGGTCGACGGCGCTGCCCTTCGGATGCATGGCGAGTATTTGTGTCGGTCTCAGAACGGCGCGGCCGGCCTCGATCTCCTTGATGCGGACCACATAGGTGTCGGCCGGCAGCTCCATATTGTCCTGGATGCGCACCGGCGGCAGGACGTAGCCAAGCTCCTGCGCGATGCTGCGGCGCAGGCCCTTGATCTGCTCCGTCAGCCGCGGCGAGTCGCCACCGGCGAGCGCGAGGAGCCCATAGCCGAGTTCGAGACGAATCGTATCCATCCGCAGTGTCTCGCTGATCGGTGGCTCGGCGGGCACCGCGGCCGCTTGCGCCGGCGTTGTGGCTGGCGCGTCGGCGGGATGCTGACGCCGATACCAGGCGGCGGCGCCGGCAAGTCCGGCGAGTGTCAGGAACGGAAATGCGGGCAGGCCCGGCAATGCCGCGAGAATGGACGCGGCGCCGGCGGCCATGGCGAGCGGGCGCACGCTGCCGCCGAGCTGCCGGGCGAGTGCCTTGTCGGCGGTGCCTTCGGTCGTACCCTTGGTAACCACGATGCCCGCGGCCGTGGAGACGAGGAGCGCCGGAATCTGGCTCACGAGCCCGTCGCCGATGGTGAGGGTGGTGTAGGTGCGCGCGGCATCGGCGAACGACATGCCATGCTGCAGCAGCCCGATCGCAAGGCCGCCGCCGATATTGATGGAGGTGATGACGAGGGCGGCGATGGCATCGCCGCGGACGAACTTCGCCGCACCGTCCATGGCGCCATAGAAACCGCTCTCGGCCTCCAGCTCACGACGCCGGCCGCGGGCCGTCTTCTCATCGATGGTGCCGGCCGAAAGATCGGCATCGATCGCCATCTGCTTGCCCGGCATGGCATCAAGGCTGAAGCGCGCCGCGACCTCGGCGATGCGCCCCGAACCCTTCGTGATGACGATGAAGTTCACGACCAGAAGAATGGCGAAGATGATCACGCCGATGATCACATCCCCGCCCATCAGGAAGCCGCCGAACGCGGCGACGACATGCCCCGCGGCGGCGGGCCCCTGGTCACCGTGCGAAAGGATCAGGCGCGTCGTGGCGACATCGAGCGACAGCCGCATCAGCGTGGTCAGCAGCAGCAGCGTCGGGAAGGCAGAGAAATCGAGTGGCCGAACGAGGAAGATCGCGACCATCAGCACCAGGATCGAGCTGGTGATCGAGAGCGAGAGGCCGAGGTCGAGCACGAAGGGTGGCAGCGGCAGGACCAGCACGCTGAGAAGGGCAACGATGCCGCCGGCAAGCCAGACATCCTGGCCGGCGCGCAAACCCGCCAGGTGCGGCTTGATGCGATCCGAGAACGAAACGGGCAGCGTGACGGACACGGCTCAGGCGATGCCGCTGGCCGGCGGCGGCACCGCGAGTCCCTGGCGCGTGTAATCGCGTAGTTTGTTGCGCAGCGCGCGGATCGAGATGCCGAGCATGCTGGCGGCGTGTGTGCGGTTGCCTTCGGTTCGGTGCAACGTCTCGAGGATGAGGTCGCGCTCGACTTCTTCCATGCGCCGTCCGACCAGGGCGGCGAGACCCGGCGCGGTCGTCACCGCCGGTGCGGCGTGTCCCGGTTCCTGCACGCCGGCGGGTCGGACCAGCGTGCCGGTGATCTCGATGTCCTCGGCCTCGATCGAGCTGCCGGCCGCGAGCAGCACGGCGCGATGGACCGTGTTTTCAAGTTCGCGGACATTGCCGCGCCAGGTTTGGGCGCCGAGCCGCTCGATCGCGGCGGGCGTCAGGGCGCGCTCGGGCAAGCCGTTGAGCGTAGCATAGCGGCGCGCGAAATGGGTGGCGAGCGGCGCGATGTCGAGCGGATGCTCGCGTAGTGGCGGGATGCGCAGTGCGATCACGTCGAGGCGGAACAACAGATCCTCGCGGAACCGGCCAGCCGAGACCTCCGCACGGAGGTCGCGGTTGGTGGCAGCGAGCACGCGCACATCGACCTTCACCGGATGTTCGCCGCCAACGCGGTCGATCTCGCGCTGCTGCAGGGCGCGCAGCAGCTTGGCCTGGAGACGGATATCGAGTTCGGCGATTTCATCGAGCAGGAGCGTACCGCCGTCGGCGGCTTCGAATTTGCCGACGCGCCGTGCCAGGGCGCCGGAAAACGCGCCCTTCTCGTGGCCGAACAGCTCGCTTTCCAGCAACGTTTCGGGGATGGCGGCGCAGTTGAGGGCGACGAGGCGGGCGGCGGCGCGGCGGGATTGGCGATGGATGTGATGTGCCAGAACTTCCTTTCCGGTGCCCGATTCGCCGGTGATGAGCACAGTCGCGTCGCTGCCCGCGATCTGTTCGGCGCGCGCAAGGCAGGCGAGCATAGCGGGGTCGCGCGCGATCGGCGTGTTGGCATCACCGCTGGCCTCGGCAAGCAGGGCGGCGATGAGGTCGGGGTCGGGTGGCAGCGGCAGGAATTCCCGCGCTCCGGCACGCACGGCGGCGACCGCTTCCTCGGCGCGCGCGGCCACCGCGCAGGCCACGATGGGCACGCCGATCCGTTCGCCACGCAACGCCGCGATGAGCCAGGCCAGGTCGCGGGCAAGATCGGCGAAGACGAGGCCGATCGTCCCGTCCCGGCGCAGCGCGGCCAGGGCTGCCTCCTCGGTGTCGGCCTGGACGATGCCGCCGCCGCGCGAGCGCACGATGCGCGCTGCGGTCCCGAGTTCGGTGGCGAGCGAGCCAAGAACGAGAACACGCATGGCTAGCCGCTCTTCTCGGTCTTGATGATCTCGGTCATCGTCACCCCGAGGCGGGTGTCGTCCACCATCACCACCTCGCCTCGGGCGACGAGACGGTTGTTGACGAAGATCTCGATTGCTTCGCCCAATTTGCGGTCGAGCTCGACGACGGCACCACGACCCAGCTTGAGCAGCTGGTTGACCGGCATGGTGGCGCGGCCCAGCACGGCGCTGACCGTTACGGGAATGTCGTAGACCGCTTCGAGGTCGCGCGCCGCGCGCGACTGCGCCGTGGCGATGTCGGTGCCGGGTTCGGTGAGATCGGCGAGAGGAAGATCCTGGGTCATGGTGTCATTCCGAGGGGCTGGCGATGCTTTCGCCGCATGTTCCGAGGGAGGGTGCGGGGTCGAGCGCTGCGCTGAGAATGGCGCGGATGTCGGTACAGATCGCTGCCGGATCGAGGATGGCGCGGCCGTTGCGCCAGACCAGTCGCAGGGCGCCTCGGGCCATCGTTGCATCGGTGTCGAGGCCGATCTCCGGCGGCAGCAGGGAGCGCAGCTCGGCCGCATCGTCCGGGCAGACGGCAAGGCGCGGCGAGGCAGTCTCTCCGAGCGTGGTGAGCAGCGTGGTGGCGATGTCGGCCGTCGCATTCCGGTCGAGGCGCGCCTGCCAGCCGGGCAGGGCGGTCACGATCGTCGTAACGATCGCCGTTGCCAGTGCGTGCGCCGTTTCTGCGAGCGCGGTATCCAGCGCGGCGAACGCGTCGGCGAGCCCGGCGGCAAGCGCAACGCAGGCGGCGGCAAGAGCCTGGCGCGATTCGGCCGCTCGGGCTTCGCAGGCACCGCACATCTCCGTGCGCGCTTGCGTCCTTGCCGTCGCGAGCAGAGCCTCCAGATCCGGCAGAGGCGGCGCGGGCGAATCGAACTCTTCAGCCAACAACAGGGAGAGACCGCTATCCAGACTCATTCGATCATCGCCTCTTCGGTAGCCTCGCCGATCTCGATCTGGCCTGAGGCGGCCATTTCCTTGGCCAACGCGACGACGGCGGCCTGCGCCTCGTCCACGTCCTTGATCTTGACCGGACCAAGCGCCGCGATGTCGTCGCGCAGCATCTTCCCGGCACGCTCGGAGAGGTTGGCGAAGAACAGGTCGCGGATGCGCTCGGAGGCACCCTTGAGGGCCAGCGGCAGCTTGTCGCGCTCGGCTGCGCGCAGCACCGCCTGGATGGCCGTGGGCGAGAGGCGGCCGAGATCCTCGAAGGTGAACATCAGCGCCTTGATGCGATCGGCCGCCTCGCGGTTGCGCTCGTCGAGGGCCGTGAGGAAGCGAGACTCGGTTGCGCGGTCCAGATTGTTGAGAATCTCCGCCATCATCTCGTGCGGCTCGCGGCGCGCGCTGCGCGCGAGATTGGACATGAATTCCGCGCGCAGGGTGCGCTCGAGCCCGTCGAGCACGTCCTTCTGCACGCTCTCCATGCGCAGCATCCGCATCACGACCTCCATGGCGAAGGTTTCCGGCAAGGCCGCAAGGACGCGCGCGGCCTGTTCGGAGCGGATGCGTGAAAGCACGACGGCGACCGTCTGCGGGTATTCGTTACGCAGGTAGTTGGCCAGCACCGCTTCGCTGACGTTGCCGAGCTTATCCCACATCGTGCGTCCGGCCGGACCGCGGATTTCTTCCATGATCTGGGAAACGCGCTCACGCGGCAGAGTGCGCAGCAAAAGGCGCTCGGTGCCTTCGAGGCTGCCGACGAGGCTGCCGGCCGAACCGATCTGGCGCACGAAGTCCCCGGCGAGGCGTTCCACCTGGTCGGCGGCCACCGGGCCGAGCTGCGCCATCGCAGCCGAGACCTCGCGCAGCTCGTCCTCGTGCAGCATCGCAAGGACGCGGGCACTCGCTTCCTCGCCCATGGCGAGCAGCAGCGTCGCGGCACGCTGCGGGCCGGTCAGACGACCCTCCGGCTGAACCGCCATCAGCCGCCGCTCTCCGCGAGCCAGGCACGGATGATCGAGAGGGTCTCATCCGGATGGTGCTCGACCAGGTCGGAGAGATTCTTGAGTGCGGCGGCAGGAACGATACCTTCGATGCGCGGTAGCGATGTGTTGGAGCGGGCGGCTTCGGTGGGCACCGCTAATTCCGGCAGCGAGGCGGCGGGCAACGGCACGGGCAACGGCGTGGGCGCGGGCGGGGTCGCGGTGAGGCGCAGCATCACGGGGCGGAAGACGAGCAGCACCGCAAGGAGCGCCACGAGCGCGAGCGCCAGCGTCTGGGTGAGACCGGTCAGCATGTCCGGCGACGCGAGGGTCTGCAGCAGCGAATGCATCGCCGAGGTCGGTGCCGCGGCAAACCCGACCTTGGTCGACATGCGCATGGAGACAATCGTGACGTTGTCGCCACGTTTCGCGTCATAGCCGATGGCGCTCTTGACGAGCGACGTAATCTGGTTGAGCTCGGCCTGGGAGCGGGGCGCGTAGGTCACGGTGCCGTTCTTCTGTTTTGTTGCCACATCCGCGACCATGACCGCGAGGCTGATGCGAGCGATGCTCGGTGCGGCATGGACGGTCGTGCGGACGGTGCTCCCAATTTCGTAATTCGTTGTATCCTGCTGACGCTTTTCCTGCGAACCCGCGCCCTGGCTGGCGGGCTGTGCACCGGGGAGATTGTTGGCGACCGAGACCGTGGGGGTCGCGCGGGTGCTGCTGCGCGTGTCGGTGCTCGTCTGCTCGCTGCGGGTTACCTGCTGGTTGGGATCGAATTTGTTGACCGTTTCCTGCGACGTGTCGAAATTCATCACGACAGCTGCCTGGGCATGGACGTTGCCTGCGCCGAGGCTGGGCACAAGGATCGCCTCCGCTTCGTGCGCGATGCGATTTTCGATGGCCTGGCGTAACGCTTCCGGGCCTGATGCGGCGGGGTTCCCGGTATCGCCATGATGCGCCAGGAGACGCCCCTCCGTGTCCGCGATCGCGACATCCTGCGGCTTGAGGCCGGGAACGGCGGCGACGACGAGGTTGAGGATCGTGTCGACGGAGGCGCGGTCGAGCCGTGCGGCGCCGCGCATGGCCAGCAGGATCGCGGCGCGGGCCGGCGGCAGATGCGTGACGAAAGCGGAGCGGGTCGGCAGGACGAGATGCACACGCACACCGGCGACACCGTCGATGGCGCCGATGGTGCGCGCCAGCTCGCCCTCCAGGGCCCGGGTTTCGTTGATGCGGTCACGAAAGCGGCTGGTGAACAATCCCTGTTGGTGGTCGAAGATTTCGTAGCCGACCGAGCCGCCGGAGGGCAGGCCTTGTCGCGCGAGCAGCAGCCGCGCCGCGGCGACGCGCGTATCGGGCACCATGATGGTACGGCCGCCAGCGGTGAGGGCATAAGGAATGTGGGCGCCGTCCAGCGCCTGCGTCATTCGACCGGCGTCGGTGAGGTCGAGGTGGCTGTAGAGCAGGCCCATCGGCGGGGTGCCGGCGCGCAGGGCGAGCATGAGCAGCAACCCGGCGACGGCGGCCGCGGCGAGGCCAAGGGCGACCAGACGCGTCGCGCCGAGGCCGCGCAGGTTTTCGAGAAGGTTGGTCACGCACCGAGAATGGCGGGCGTGGCTTCCGAAGCGGTTAATCGCCCGGCGGGTTTTGCCGGGCGCGCCGAGCGGTGGGCTCAGAGCGCAATCTGCACCTTCATCGCCCGGCCGCGATCCACCGCCAGCTCGAAGCCGCGCACAGCGTCCAGCAGGTCCACGGTCTCGGTCAGCAGCGGGCGGACATCGATGCGCCCGGCGGCGAGGAACTCCACCGCCCAGGCGAACTCCTCGTCGAAGCGGAAGCTGCCGCGCACGGCGATCTCTTTGGCCACCACGGTGTTGAGGGCCACGGGCACTTCCGGGCCACCGATGCCGACTTGCACGAGCGTCGCGCCCGCGCGCGCGGTCAGCAGCGCGTCGGCCAGTGCCGGCGCCGCGCCCGATGCCTCGAACACGACGTCGAAGACGCCCTTGTTTTCCGTGAAGGGCGCGAGCGCGCGCGGGTTCTCGCGCGTGTTCAGCGCCTGGTCGGCGCCGATGCGCGCGCCGATCGCGAGCGGGGCGTCGGCGATGTCGGTCACCACCACCTGCCGCGCACCGGCGTGGCGCGCGACCAGCACGCAGAGTGCGCCGATCGGCCCGCAACCGGTGACCAGCACACGCCTTCCCTGCAGGTCGCCGGCCTGGCGCGCGGCGTGCAGGCAGACCGCGAGCGGCTCCGCGAAGGCGGCAATGGCGAGCGGCACGTCCTCGCCCACCGGCACCACCTGGTGCGCCGGGCAGACGTAACGTTCCCGGAACAGGCCCTGCACATGCGGCATCCGCATGGCGCTGCCGTTGAAGCGCATGTCCAGGCAGTGCCGCGGCATGCCGCGCAGGCAGTACTGGCAATGGCCGCAGGCCCGGCTGGGGTTGATTGCGACCCGCTGCCCGGTGCGCAGATGCGTCACGCCCGCGCCTACGGCGAGGATCTCCCCAGCCGCCTCGTGGCCGAGGATCATCGGCTCGCGCACGCGCACCGTGCCAAAGCCGCCATCCTGGTAGTAATGCAGGTCCGAGCCGCAGATGCCGCCGGCGCGAACGCGCACGGTGACATCGTTCGGGCCCATCGGGTCGAGCAGATCCGTCTCCTCGATGCGCAGGTCGCGGGCGGCATGGATGACGGCAGCTTTCATGGGTACGTTCCTCGGCTGGTATGGCCGCGCTCGCGCCCGGTGGTGGGCGGCTGGGGTTCGATGGTGATGTCGAACAGCGCGGGATCGCCTTCGTTCTCGAGCACGTCCAGCATACCGCCACTGAAGCCGACGAGTCGGTCGGCGGCAGCGGCGGCCTCGCGCGCGTTCCTGGCCTGGACGGCGTCGAGGATGTCGAGATGGCACTCGATGCTGCTGCGCAGCCCCTCCTTGGGGCGGACGCAGCTATGGTAGATCCAGCCGGTGCGGCGGAAAATGATGTGCAGCGGGTGCAGCGTGTGCTCCAGGAAAGGTTCGCCGGCCGCGGCGACGAGCAGCGCATCGATGCGTCGGTCCAGCATGTTAAACGCATCGACGGACATCGACGCCGCTTCCTCGCGCAGCCGACCCGCGAGGTGCAGGATCTGGTTGCGATGGGAAGCGGTCAGCCGCTCGCTGGCCAGGCGGACCACGAAACGCTCCATCTCGCGGCGCAACGCCACCAGCGTGCGCTCGCGTGCGAGGTCGACCGGGGCGATCCGCAGCCCGTGGCGCGGGCGGATGCGCAGCAGCGTGTCCGCGGCGAGCCGCTGCACCGCCTGGTGCGTCGGGGTGCGGCCGAGCTCCGTGTAGGCCTGCAGCTCCTGGATCGAGACCGGCAGACCCGGCCGCAGCGTGCAGTTCGCGATCAGGGCTTCGAGCCGGTTATAGGCGAGCTCCGCGAGGTCGGTGCGGCGCGGGCGCGCCGGCGCGCCGCCGGTCGCCTCCGCCTTGTCCGATCGCGCCGGAGCAATGCGGCGTTCCCGCCTCTGTTGCAGCGCCGGCATCACTTGTCTCCCCTCGACATACGTTCGGCCAGCTTAGCGTGGATCGGCGCGCAGGGGCATGGACGACATATTGTGATATTTTACAACATATGCAAACCTGCCATAGCGGGCACGGAAATGCGGGCGCGCGATGGCGACAGGCGATCCCGGGCAACGTTCCGGGGCGGGGGAAACGACGATGAAGATCACCATGCTGGAGACGCTGCGGGCGGCGGAGTTCGCCAACGTCCTGTGGGTGCGCGTCCACACGGATGGCGGCATCGTCGGTCTGGGCGAGACGTTCTATGGCGCGGAGGCGGTGGAAGCGCATATCCACAACACGCTTGCCGGCAGGCTGCTGGGGCGGGACGCGTTGCATATCGAGGCGCTGCACCGCGAGATGCTGAACCTGCCGATGGCGCAGGCGAGCACCGGCGTCGAACACCGCGCCGCCTCGGCCATCGACATTGCGCTGTGGGATGCGTTCGGCAAGCTCTGCGGGCAGCCGGTGCACCAGATGCTGGGCGGGCTGTGCCGCCCGCGCCAGCGCATCTACAACACCTGCGCCGGCTATGGTTATGTCCGTACCAACAGCATCAAGCCTGTCTCCACCTGGAATTTCGACGAATCCGCCGGCCCCTACGAGGACCTTAACGCGTTCATGACGCGCGCCGACGTGCTGGCGGAGAGCCTGCTCGCGCAGGGCATCACGGCGATGAAGATCTGGCCGTTCGATCCCGCGGCGATCGAAAACGACGGCGCCTCCATCACCCCCGCGCAGCTCAAGACGGCGCTCGAGCCGTTCGAGAAAATCCGCCGCGCCGTCGGCGACCGAATGGAGATCATGGTGGAGTTCCATTGCCTGTGGAACCTGCCGATGGCCAAGAAGCTGGCCCGGATCCTCGAACAATACGATCCCACCTGGTACGAGGACCCGATCCGCATGAACTCACCGCAGGCGCTGGGCGAGTTCGCGCGCAGCACCAGCGTGTGGACCTGCGCGAGCGAGACGCTGGGCACGCGCTTTCCCTATAAGGACATGCTCGAGCGCGATGCCATCGGCGTCGTGATGGCCGATCTCTGCTGGACCGGCGGCCTGACCGAGGGGCGCAAGATCGCCGCCCTCGCCGACACCTTCCATCGCCCCTTCGCGCCGCACGACTGCGTGGGGCCGGTCGGGTTCATCGCCGGTATCCATGCCTCCTTCAGCCAGCCCAACACGCTGATCCAGGAAAGCGTAAGAGCCTTCTACACCGGCTGGTATCGCGAGCTGGTGACGCAGATGCCGGTGATCGAGAACGGCTACGTGCTGCCGATGCAGGCGCCTGGGCTCGGCACCGAGCTGCAGCCAGCCGTCTTCGACCGCTCCGATCTCACCGTGCGCCGCTCGCAGGCGTGACGATGGGCGGGGCGATGTTCGACCTCGCTGGGCGCACCGCGCTGGTGACGGGATCCTCACGCGGGCTCGGCCGCGCCATCGCCGAGGGCCTGGCGGACGCGGGGGCCGCGATCGTGCTGAACGGCGTCGATGCCGCGCGGCTCGCCGAGACCGCGGCGGCGCTGCGCGCCAGGGGCGTCGTGGTTCACGAGGCCTGTTTCGATGTTACATCGGAACCCGAGATCCTGGCGGCCTTTGCGCGGCTCGACGGGCAGGGGATCGAGATCGACATCCTGGTCAACAACGCCGGCATCCAGTTCCGCCGGCCGATGGTGGAGCTGGACACGGCGGACTGGCGGCGGGTGATCGAGACCAACCTCACCAGTGCGTTCGTCATCGGGCGCGAGGCGGCAAAACGCATGATCCCGCGCGGGCGCGGCAAGATCATCAACATCGCCTCTCTCACCAGCGAGGCGGCGCGCGCGACGGTTGCGCCCTACACGGCTGCCAAAGGCGGCATCCGCATGCTGACCCGCGCGATGACCGCAGAGTGGGCGGCGCACGGCATCCAGGCGAACGCGATCGGCCCCGGCTACATGCTGACGCAGATGAACGCGGCGCTGGTCAAGGACGAGGCCTTCAATGCCTGGGTCGTCGGGCGTACGCCGGCGCGCCGCTGGGGCCGGCCGGAGGAGCTGATCGGCACCGCTGTGTTCCTCGCCTCGGCCGCGTCCGACTACGTGAACGGGCAGATCATCTACGTCGACGGCGGCATGCTGGCCGTACTCTGAACAAGGCGTGCTAACCGCCCGCAACGCTATCATAGGGAGAAGATGACGGTGTCAATAACGATATCGGAACAAACGGCGATGGACCAGGCCGTCCGCCACCTGGTCACGAAGTTCAACCCCAAGGGCAACCGGATCGGTTGGCTGATGATGGCCTCGATTCTCATCGAGGCCTGGGACCTCTACTCCATCGCCTTCGTGCTGATCTTTATCAGCCAGCAATACCATCCGAGCGCGCTGCTGCTGGGCCTGGCCGCGGCGGGAACGCAGGGAGGAGCCGTGGTCGGCGCGATCGCCGGTGGCTGGCTCACCGACCGGCTGGGAAGGCGCGTGATGTTCCTCTCCACCATGATCATGTTCATCATCTTCGCCATCGCCCAGGCTTTCGTGCCGAGCGTGGCCTGGCTTGCGGTGGTGCGGCTGGTGCTGGGTATTCCCCTCGGCAGCGACATCTCCAACGGCTACACCTACATCATGGACGCGATGCCCAAGGGCGATCGCGAGGTGATGGGCAATCGCTGGCAGTTCATGTTCGCGGTCGGGCAGGTGATCACGCTCGCGGTGGTCACCGTCTTCATCCTTTCCGGCATGGACCACGAGTTGATCTGGCGCGTGACGCTCGGCCTCGGCGTGGTGCCGGCGGCGGTGATCCTGTTCCTGCGCCACGACCTGCCCGAGACCGTGGTTTGGCTGGTCCGGCGCGGCCGTTTCCGCGAGGCGAAGCAAGTGGCGGCGCGGCAGTTCGACGACGCGCTCGACATGCTGCCGGACCATGACGTGACGGTGCCGCGGCCGCGCGCCATGGCGTTCCTCTCCGAGACGTTCCGCGATCCGCTGCGCGGGCGCGCGACCTTCGCCGGCTGGATCGCCTGCGTGGCGCAGAGCGGCGAGTTCTCCACCTTCGCTTTCTACATCCCGACGCTGTTCGTGATGGTGGGCGTCTCCACCGTGCTGGGCACCACGCTGGTGACGATGGCGCTCTATGTCATCGCTGCCATTTCCGGCTGGGTCGGGCCGCTGATCACGCCCAAGATCGGCCATCGCGGCATCAGCCAGTGGGGATTCGGCATCGTGCTGGTCTCGCTGCTGGTGGCGGCCTGGGCGCTGTTTCACGACGCCAAGATGGTACTGCCCTTCGCGGCGGCGGCGATGCTCTGGGGTCATTACTGGGATGCATCGAACTGCATGACCATCCCCTCGGTGGTGGCGCGGCCGCAGTATCGCGGCACGGCATCCGGCTTCGCCTACATGTTCGTCAAGCTGCCGGCGTTCCTCGCGATCTTCCTGTTCCCCTCGCTGTTCGCGGCCATCGGCCAGGCGAGCGCAACGCTGCTGGTCGCGGTCTTCCCGTTGATCGGTCTGCTCAGCGCGATCTTCATCCTGCCCGAGGTCTACGGCTTCGAGCAGGATTGAGGTTTCGCGGCCTCAGTCCAGCTTCGGCCGGATCACGTTCTCCAGCGCCTCGCCACGTGCGAGGCGCTGGATGTTGCGTGCGATGAGCTCGCGCCGGCGGGCGATCGTGCCGCTGGTCCAGCCCGACATGTGCGGTGTCATGACGATGTTGGCGAGTTCGTGGAAGGGCAGCGACGAAGGCAGCGGATGAGGTTCGCCGGGCGAGGGGTAGCGGTACCAGGTATCGATCACCGCGCCGCCAATCCGGCGCTGGGACAGCGCGTCATAGAGCGCGGCCTCGTCGATCACCGGTCCGCGGCCGACATTCATGACGACCGCGCTCGTGCGCATCGCCCCGAGTTCGTCAGCGCCGACGAGACCTTGTGTGTCCGCGGTGAGCGGCAAGGAAACCACGATCGCATCGGCCGCTGACCAGAAGCCGCGATCACGCAGGCCGAACGCCTGGTCGAACAGCGGCGAGGCCGGCACGGGCGAGCGGTTCGCCACCAGGACCCGCATGCCGAAGGCGCGCGCGCGTGCGGCGATCGCCTTGCCGATATGGCCGAAGCCGCACAGCCCGAGCGTCATCGCGGCAAGCTCGGGGTGCACGCGCGCGGGATCGCCCGACTGATAGGCCCAGTCGCCCTGGCGCAGCCGGGTGTCGGCCTCGGTCAGCGGCACACAGCGCGCGAGCAGGGCGGCCATGACGTATTCGGCGATGGCTGTCTCGTGGCCGAAACAATTGCAGACGAAGGCCCCGGACGGGACGGCATCGAGACGAATTCCGTCATAGCCGGCGGCCGGGGCGTGCAGCAGCTTCAGCTGGTGCGGGATCGGGCCATCGGCGGCGAAGCGGTTGGCGATCACCACGTCCGCCGCCTTATAGGCCTGGCGGGCGGCCGCATCGGGCAGGGTGGCGGGCAGCTGCGCGATCGCGGCTGGCATGGCGAGCAACGCGGCGAATCCCTCGGCGAAGGGTGCTGTATCCTCGCCATGAAACACGATTTTCAACATCACGCTCCGGTCGTTTCGTCGGTCGGCCGGCAGCATTAGAGTGGCCGGCACGCAACGCCGCAAGGGGAGGCACCGATGGCGAACGAACGGCTGAGGCCTGGCAGCTCCGGCGGGCCGCGGCTGGCGTGCGCGCAGGAGCGTTTCAGCTCTCCCGTGTGACCACCGGCATCCTTACCCACGCCGTTCGATACCCGCGCCGTTCGATCCGTTGGCGATGCCGCGAAGCGGCCCGCTCGTC
>JAJXXT010000112.1 GCA_021780935.1 Pseudomonadota bacterium | reverse complement strand
CAGGCCGCCCTCGGCGACCAGGCGCGAGGCGGCCTCGGCGAGCGGCACGCCGTCGGCACGGGCGCGCTGGGTGAGGCTGCGCAGCGCGCCGTCGCCCAGGCCCCGTTTCGGCGTGTTGACGATCCGCTCGAACGCGAGATCGTCGGCCGGCTGCACCAGGACGCGGGCATAGGCGATGGCGTCGCGGATCTCGGCGCGCTCGTAGAAGCGCAGGCCGCCGATGATGCGGTAGGGGATGCCCAGCGTGATCAGGCGCTCCTCGAAGGCGCGGGTCTGAAAACCGGCGCGCACCAGGATGGCGATCTCGGCGAGGGCGTGGCCGTCCGCGCGCAGCGCCTCGATGCGGCCGGCGACGACGCGGGCCTCCTCGTCGGAATCCCAGAGAGCGAGGACCGAAATCTTCTCCCCCGCGGCGTCGCCGAGGCCGCTGCGCAGCGTCTTGCCGAGGCGGCCCTCGTTATGCGCGATGAGGCCGGAGGCGGCGGCGAGGATGGGCGCGGTCGAGCGGTAGTTGCGTTCGAGCCGCACCACCTTCGCGCCCTCGAAATCGCGCTCGAAGCGCAGGATGTTCTCGATCTCCGCGCCGCGCCAGGAATAGATCGACTGGTCGTCGTCGCCGACGCAGCAGATGTTGCGGTGGCCCTGCGCGAGCAGGCGCAGCCAGAGATACTGGATGAGGTTGGTGTCCTGATACTCGTCGACCAGGATGTAGCGGAACTGGCGGTGGTAGCGGGCGAGGATGTCGGGGTGGGTGCGCAGCAGCTCGGTGGCAAGCAGGGTGAGGTCGCCGAAATCGACCGCGTTCACCGCGGCGAGGCGCTGCTGATAGAGCGCGTAGAGGGCGCGGGCGCGCCCGCCGGCGAACTCGGAATCCTCGGCCGGCGTCACCCGCTCGGGCAGCATGCCGCGGTCCTTCCAGCGCTGGATCGTAGCCATCAGGACCGCGGGCGGGAAGCGCTTGGTGTCCACACCCTCGGCCTCCATCACCTGCTTGAGCAGGCGCAGCTGATCGTCGGTGTCGAGGATGGTAAAGCCGGACTTGCGGCCGGCGAGTTCGGCATGGCTGCGCAGCATGCGCGCGGCCAGCGCATGGAAGGTGCCGAGCCAGAGCCCCTCCACCGGCTGGCCGAGCAGGCCCGCGACGCGCTCGCGCATCTCCCGTGCGGCCTTGTTGGTGAAGGTGACGGCGAGAACCTGGCCCGGGAAGGCGCGGCGGGTGAGCAGAAGATGGGCGAAACGGGTGGTGAGCACGCGCGTCTTGCCGGTGCCGGCGCCGGCCAGCACCAGCAGCGGCCCGTCCAGCGTCTCCACCGCCTCGCGCTGCTCGGGGTTCAGCTTCGCGAGATAGTCGGCCATGCTTCGTCCGGGATGATTCGCATGCGGGGAAGATAGTCAGTGGCAGGCCGGGGCGCCAATCCGCAAACGCTGGTGCTGCGGCCGTTCGCCTGGGCGGCGCGGCATGGCACGACGCTGCTGGCTCTCGGCATTTTCGGCGGGCTGCTGATCCCGCCGCTGGCGCATGTGTTCCACTGGTTCATCACGCCCAATGTCATCATCATCATGACGCTGGTGCTGCTGCGGGTGGATGTGGCGGCGGCGCTGCGGCGGCTGCGCCAGCCGGTGCTGCTGGCCGCGATCACCGCGATGCAGTTGCTGGTGGCGCCGCTGCTTGCGGCGGGGGTGGTGCGGCTGCTGCCGCTCGATGCCGGGGTCAGCGCCGGGGTGGTGGTGTTCGCGACCGGCTGCGGTGCGACCTCCGGCGCGGCGTTCGCGCGGCTGGTCGGGCTCGATCCGGAGCTGACCCTGCTGGGGACGCTGACGACGACGCTGCTGCTGCCGCTGACCGCGCCGCCGCTGGCGCTGGCGCTCGGCGGCGTGGGGCTGCATCTCGGGCTCTATGGGTTCGCGTTGCGGCTGGCGCTGGTGGTGCTGCTGCCGCTGGTGCTGTCGCTGCTGCTGCGCTGGGTGCTGGGCGCGGAGCGGCTGGTGCCGCTGGGGCCGGCGGTGGATGGCGGCGTGGTGTGGGTGCTGGTGTTCTACGGGTTCGCGGTGATGGACGGGCTGACGGCGCGGCTGCTGGCCGACCCGCTGTGGGTGGCGCAGGCGGCAGCGGCGGCATTTGGTGCCGCGATCGGGCTCAACCTGTTGACGACGCTGGTGTTTCTGGCCGCGGGCAGGCGCGAGGCAGCCTCCGCGGGGTTGATGAGCGGCAACCGCAACATGGCGCTGTATCTCGCGGTGCTGCCGGCGACGGCCGACCCGCGGCTGGCACTGTTTTTCGCGCTGTGCCAGTTCCCGCTGTACCTCAGCCCGTTCCTGCTGCGGCCGGTGTACCGGCAGCTGTTGCGCGCGGGCTAAGCCAGGGGGCGGACGCCGAGGATATGGGCGATCGCGAAGACCAGGTCGGCGCGGTTCAGTGTGTAGAAATGGAACTCGTCGATGCCGTTGGCCTGCAACAGGCGCACCTGCTCGGCCGCGACCACGGCGGCGACCAGCTGGCGGGTTTCGGCGTCGTCCTCCAACCCGTCGAACAGATGGGCGAGCCAGTCCGGCACGGCGACGCCGTTGGCGGCGGCGAATTTCCGCATCTGCACGAAATTGGTGACCGGCATGATGCCGGGGACGATGGGTGCGGTGATGCCGGCGGCGAGCGCGCGGTCGAGAAAGCGCAGATAGGTGGCCGCGTCAAAGAAGAAATTGGTGATCGCGCGGGTGGCGCCGGCATCGAGCTTGCGCCGGAGGTTATCGAGATCCGCACCGGCACTCGCGGCGGCGGGGTGGATGTCGGGGTAGGCGGCGACCGAGATCTCGAAATCGGCGACGCGCCTTAGGCCGGCGACAAGGTCCGTGGCGTAGGCGTAGCCGCCGGGATGCGGTTCGTAGGCGCCGCCGCCCGGCACATCACCGCGCAGCGCTACGACATGGCGCACACCGGAATCCCAGTAGCTGTGCGCGACCGCATCGACCTCGGCGCGGGTGGCGCCGACGCAGGTGAGGTGGGCGGCCGGGGTGAGCGTGGTTTCGCGGACGATGCGCGTCACCGTGGCGTGGGTGCGCGCCTGGGTGCTGCCGCCGGCGCCGTAGGTGACCGAGACGAAGCGGGGTGCGAGGGTTTCCAGCCGGCGGATGCAGGCCCAGAGCTGCGCCTCCAGCGCCTCGGTGCGCGGCGGAAAGAACTCGAAGGAAAGCAGCGGCGCCGGATGTTCGGCGCCTCGGGCGGGCAGGCCGGGGAAGCGCGGGCCGGTGAGCCAGCGTTCTAGCGTTGGGCGGGCCGGGGTTGGGCGGGAGTTGGTCTCGGCTGGCGTCTGATCCATGCGGCTTTCATCGCGGCGTCGGGCGGTGGGGTCAACATCGCGGTCAGATTGCCGCGAGGGGGGCGGTGAAGGGGGCGGCAAGCGGGCGGTGAGCACGGGGTTTGCTAGTCGCGCAGGCAGCGCCATGTTAAAGGCGCGTTTCCGAGCCACCCGTCTATCGAGCCATCCGTCCATCAGGGGACCGTTTCCGCCGATGCTATCCATGCGCCGCCTTGGGATGTCCGCCCCTCGCCGTCTGCTTGCGGTGGCGCTGCTCGCGCTGCTGGCGGGGTGCGCGAGCCCGCCCAAGGACCCGCAGGCGCTGGCCTATTACCGGCAGACCAACGACCCGCTGGAGCCGACCAACCGGGTGATGTTCGTGGTCAACGACGCGCTCGACACGGTGCTGCTGAAGCCGCTGGCGCTGGCCTATCGCTATGGCACGCCGGAGTTTTTCCAGCGCGGCACGCATAACGTGCTGGCGAACCTGAACACGCCGGTGGTGCTGTTCAACGACATGCTGGAGGGCAACCCGCGGCGCGCCGGCGACACGCTGATGCGCGGGCTGATCAACACCACGATCGGGCTGGTGGGGGTGTTCGACGTCGCGAGCCGGCTGGGCTATCCGGCGCATGCCGCCGATTTCGGCATCACGCTGGCGGTGTGGGGCGTGCCGAGCGGGCCCTATCTCTATCTGCCGCTGTTCGGGCCCTCGTCGCCGCGCGACGCGCTGGGCCTCGGCGCCGACTACGCGCTCGACCCGTTCACCTGGATCGGGCAGGGCTATCTCGTGAGCGATTTCGGTTATGCGCGGCTCGGGCTGTCGGCGGTGGACGCGCGGGCAGGATTCCTGTCGGAGATGGACCAGATCCAGGCGCAGGCGCTCGATCCCTATGCGACGCTGCGCAGCCTCTACCGCCAGCACCGCCAAGCGCAGATCAACGCGGCACGGCACGACGAGAAGGCGACGGTGCCGGACTGGTACCAGCAGCCCGCGAAATAGACCGCCTCGCCAGCAACCGCCGACGCAACCGTTACGGGAGACAACCTTGCCCGCCACCACCCGCCGAACCCTGCTCGCGGCCGGACTTGCCGTGACCGTTACCGCCTCCGTCGCGGTACCGGTGCCGGCGCTGGCCAGCGTCGCCTCCGACACCGCGTTTCTGAAGGCGATGGGCGACGAACTCGTGGCCGTCGTCAACGGGCCGGGAACCAAGGCCGAGAAGCAGCGGAAGCTGCAGGCACTGGTGGACAAGGGCGTGGATGTGAAGGGGATCGCGCGGTTCTGCCTCGGGCGGTTCGTGCGGCTGGCGACACCGGCCCAGCTCGCGACCTATGTCCAGCTTTTCCACGGGGTGCTAATGCGGTCCATCACCGGGCATCTCGGCCAGTACAAGGGTGTTGCGTTCACGGTGGACCGGGCCGCGCCCGGCGATGGCGGCACCATCGTCACGACCACCGTGACGCGACCGAACAACGCGCCGGTGACGGTGAAGTGGGTCATCGTGCAGGTGGGCGGCCAGCCGAAGATCGAGGATGTGATCGCCGAGGGCACCTCGATGCGGCTGACGCAACAGAGCGACTATGCGGGCTTCATCGCGCAGAACAACAACAATATCGGCGCTCTGATCGCGGCCATGCAGCGCCAGGCAGAAAACCAGTAGGCGCGCGGTGATCCGCAGCATTCGCGCGGGCCAGCTCGACATCGCCTATGCCGAGCACGGGCCAGCGGACGGCGAGCCGGTGGTGCTGATGCACGGCTATCCCGACGATATCCATGCCTGGGATGGCGTCGCACCGCGCCTGGCCGCGGCCGGGCTGCGGGTGATCGTGCCCTATCTGCGCGGCTACGGGCCGACCCGGTTCATCGACGCGGCAACGCCACGCTCGGGTGAGCAGGCGGCGCTGGGGGCGGACCTGCTGGCGCTGATGGATGCACTGGCGATCCCACAGGCGCTGCTCGCGGGCTATGACTGGGGCGGGCGGGCGTGCTGCGTGGTCGCGGCGCTGTGGCCCGCGCGGGTGCGCGGGCTGGTGACGGTGGGCGGCTACAACGTCCACGACGTGGCCGCAGAGGTGCTGCCGGGAGCACCCGAGCAGGAGCTGCGCTACGGCTATCAGTGGTATTTCTGCACACCGCGCGGCGAGGCCGGGCTGGCGGCGAACCGGGCGGCGCTGGCGCGGCTGCTGTGGCGGATGTGGTCGCCGGGATATCGGTTCGATGACGCGATGTTTGCCGCAACCGCCACGAGTTTCGACAACCCTGACCACGTCGCGGTGGTGATCCATTCCTATCGCGTTCGTTACGGCTGGGTAGCGGGCGATCCGGCGCATGCGCCGATCGAGGCGCGGCTTGCACTGCGGCCACGCATCACGGTGCCGACGATCGTGCTCGACGGGGCGGCGGACGGGGTGCGGCCGCCGGCACCAGAGACGGCGCATGCGCGCCATTTCACGGATCTGCGCGACGTGCAGGTGCTCGATGGGGTGGGGCATTTTCTACCGCGCGAGGCGCCGGACGCGGTGGTAGCGGCGCTGGCCCGGCTTCAGGCGACACTCGCATAGGCGATCATGGTGACGCCGGCGCGCTCGAAGCGATGCGTCTCGCGCATGCCGATGGCGCCCAGCACCTGGCGCGAGCCGATATTGTCCTGGCGCGCGACTGCGACGACGCGCTCGATGCCGGCGCGCTCATGGGCGAAGCGCAGCGCCGCACCCGCGGCCTCGGAGGCGTAGCCGCGGCCCTGCGCATCCGGCAACAGAGCGAAACGAATGGCCATGCCCATGCCATCCGGGCGAAGATGCAGACCGACGATGCCGAGGAAGCGCCCGCCTGCAACCTCGCGCACCGACCACATGCCGACGCCATGGCGGCCCCAAAAGGCGATGTCGGCGGCAAGCTCCTCGGCGACGTCATAGGCGTTGCGCACGCCGCCCAGCATCACGGCATAGACCCTGGGATCCGCCTTCAGCGCGCGCAGCGCCGGCAGGTCCGCATAGGCGACCGGGCGCAGCCAGAGCCGGCCGGTGCGCAGGTGCCAGAGCGGGCTGATCGGACTACCTGACGAGCGGGCGGTACTTGATGCGGTGCGGATCGGTCGCGTCGGCGCCCAGTCGACGTCGCTTGTCCTCTTCGTAGGCCTGGAAATTACCCTCGAACCACTCGACATGGCTGTCGCCCTCGAAGGCGAGGATATGGGTGGCGAGACGGTCGAGGAACCAGCGGTCGTGGCTGATGATGACGGCGCAACCAGCGAACTCGACCAGCGCATCCTCGAGCGCGCGCAACGTGTCGACGTCGAGGTCGTTCGTGGGTTCGTCGAGCAGGATGACGTTGTGCTCGACCTTGAGCATCTTGGCGAGGTGGACGCGGTTGCGCTCGCCGCCCGAGAGGATGCCCACCTTCTTCTGCTGGTCCGAGCCCTTGAAGTTGAAGGCGCCGACATAGGCGCGCGACGGCACCGCGCGCTTGCCGAGATAGATCACGTCGGTGCCGCCCGAGATTTCCTGCCAGACGTTCTTGTCGGCGTCGAGGCTGTCGCGGCTCTGGTCGACATAGCCGAGCTTCACCGTCTCGCCGATGCGCAATGTTCCGGCATCGGGCTGTTCCTGGCCGATGATCATGCGGAACAACGTGGTCTTGCCGGCGCCGTTGGGGCCGATGACGCCGACGATGCCGCCGGGCGGCAGCTTGAAGCTCAGGTTGTCGATGAGCAGCCGGTCGCCGAAGGATTTGGACAGGCCCTCGGCCTCGATCACTGTGCCGCCGAGGCGCGGGCCGGGCGGGATGACGATATCGGCGACGCCACCGGCCAGTTCCTGCGACTTCGCGAGCATTTCCTCGTAGCGCTGGATGCGGGCGCGGTTCTTGGTCTGGCGGGCGCGCACCGAGGTGCCGATCCATTCCTGTTCCGCGGCGAGCGCCCGCTGGCGGGCACTTTCCTCCTTTTCCTCCTGCGCCAGGCGCTTGCGCTTCTGGTCGAGCCAGGAGGAGTAGTTGCCCTCGAACGGAAAGCCGCGGCCGCGCTCGATCTCGAGGATCCAGTTGGTGACGTTTTCGAGGAAGTAGCGGTCATGGGTGACGACGAGTACGGTGCCAGCGTAGTCGCGCAGGGTCTTTTCCAGCCAGGCCACACTTTCGGCATCGAGATGGTTGGTCGGCTCGTCGAGCAGCAGCAGATCGGGTTTTTCGAGCAGGAGGCGGCACAGCGCGACACGGCGGCGCTCACCGCCGGAGAGCGGGCCGACCAGGCTGTCGGGCGGCGGGCAGCGCAGCGCGTCGAGCGCGATCTCGATGCGCCGGTCGAGCTCCCAGCCATCCTCGGCGTCGATCTTTTCCTGCAGCTCCGCCTGCTCGGCGAGCAGCGTGTTCATGCGCTCGTCGTCCATCGGCTCGGCGAAGGCGTTGGCGATCTCGTTGAAGCGGGCGATCGCGGCCTTGAGCGGGCCGAAGGCGCCGGCGACGTTTTCGGCGACGGTGAGATCTGGGTCGAGCTGCGGCTCCTGGGAGAGGTAGCCGACGCGCACGCCCTCGGCGGCCCAGGCCTCGCCACCATATTCCTTTTCGATGCCGGCCATGATCTTGAGCAGGGTGGATTTGCCGGCGCCGTTGACGCCGAGCACGCCGATCTTGACGCCGGGCAGGAAGGACAGGGTGATGCCCTTGAAAACCTCCCGCCCGCCGGGGAAGTTCTTGGTGAGGTCCTTCATCACATAGACATACTGATAGGCGGGCATGGGCGGCTCCGGCGGCTCGGGATTGGTGCGGCGGGTCATGCCAGCGTTTGGCGGCGTCGTCACCCCCGGCGCGATGCGGGGATGCGATGCGCCCGGCAGGGCTCGAACCTGCGACCAAGCCGTTATGAGCGGCCCGCTCTGACCAACTGAGCTACAGGCGCCTCGCGGCTTCTCTATCCACCGGTGCGGCGGATGCTTCAAGCGGCGGGGTGGCGCGGCGCTCGGCGAGGAGCAGGAACAGACCGGCGGCGACGATGATGGCGGCGCCGAGCAGGGTGGCGGCGTCCGGCACCTCGCCGAACACCAGAAAGCCGGTGAGGCTCGCCCAGACGATGGAGGTGTATTGGAACGGCGCCACCAGCGAGGCCGGGGCAAGTTGCAGGCCGCGATTGACGCCGCCATAGCCGGCCATGGTGATGAGGCCGATGGCGGAGAGCGCCAGGAGGTCGAAGCCGCTCGGCAGGGTGAAGTGCCAGGTCGACCAGCCGGCGCCGAGGGCGAGCACGCCGGCGAGCTGCCAGGCCACCAGCACCGTGCCCGCGGTGCCGCGCAGCCGGCGCGTGAGGGTGAGGATGACCGCATAGCAGAGGCTGCCGAAGACGCAGATCGCCTCGGCCCGCGTGGTGCCGAGGGCTGCGGCAGCGCCGGGGCGCAGCGCCACCAGCACGCCCACGAGCCCGATACCGGAGGCGACCCAGCGGCGGCGGGCGACGTGCTCGCGCAGGAACAGGGCGGAGAGGGCGAGCACGTAGATCGGCACCGCGAGATAGAAGGTGCTGACGGCGGCGAGCGGCAGGGTGCTGACGGAGAGGTAGAAGCAGACCAGCTCCGTCGCGACCAGGACCATGCGGACGAGCTGGAGTACCAACTGGCCGCGGGCGAGGGAGGCGGTGATGTCGCGGCCGCGCAGGAACGGGGCGAGGCAGAGAAAGGCGGTGGCGCTGCGGAAGAGCAGGATTTCGCCAAGCGGGTAGCGATGGACGAAATATTTGCCGAGCGCGTTGGAGACGGAAAAGACGGCGATGCCCGCCACCGTCATCGCGATTCCCCGCCCCCGCCGGTCCTCCATGAGCGGGACTAGAGCAGCGGCGGCGATGGCGTGTCCATGGCGGGGGCGGCAGGGATTTCCGGGAGGTCCCGGGCGCCGGCTTCGCGGAGGAAGGCGGCAATGGCGTCGAACTCGGCGGGGTTTCGCGTCGCGTCCGCGGCATCGCCGCGCGGCACCCAGATGATGGACTCGTAGCGGGCGCGGGTGAGGAGCACGCGGTAGGTGTTGACGCGGTTCGCCACCGTCTCGGCGTTGCGGATGGTCTGCCATGCGGTACCGGCGAAGCGGCGCGGCCGCCAACCGCGCGCGCCACGCACCATATCGCCTCCCCAGCACAACCCGGCATGGTCGAGCTCCAGGCCCTGGCAGGAGAACTCGGTCGCAACCGTCTCCAGCGCGTCCGAGGCGCGCACGTCCGGCCACCGATCGAGAAACCAGCGCGCCACGGCAACCTCGTCCATGTGGGCCAGCTCGACGCCGAGCCCGTCGGCGCGCAACCGTTTCGCGCCCGAACTCGCGACCAGGCCCGCCCGCCGGAGGCCGCGCGCACGGGCCCGCAATGCCGCGCGCAGGGTAGCGAGGTCGCGGGTGAGGAAGACGGGGATAGTTTCGCTTTCCGCCACCGTGCGTGCCTGCGGGGCATTGCCCTCAAGCACGAGATCGACCCATTGCGGCAGCGCGGGCGCACGCAGGGTGCGGCGCGTGACGGCGAGGTGCAGGCGCGGGTCGCGCTCGACGGGCAGGGACGATGGCAGAAGCCGGCGAGGGTCGGCGTGGCCTTGTGTCTCGGCCGCGAGCACGCGCCAGGCCGGACGCTCTTGCAGGGCTTGTGCCCACTCCAGGATACCACCCTCGCCGTCGTGGATTTCCTGGCCGCCGCCGACCAGGCAGACGATCGCGGCGCCGCCGGCGTGGCGCGCCATGATGTCGAGCAGCAGCGCGGGCTCGGAGGCCGTCAGCGTCACGTCCCGGTCGCGGCTTTTGCGGACGGCGTGATCGCGGTTCCAGACACGCTGCGCCTCATCGACGACGATCACGCGCTCCGGTGGCGTGGTGCCATCCTTGACGTGGGCATCACGGAATTTCGGCAGTGCCTGGATCGCCGCCTCCATGCGCTGGCGGGCGTCGCGGTTGGCCAGGCCACCGGCGACGGCGTCGCGTGCCAACGCCTCGCGGAAGACGTGAACCAGGGTCGGATTGCCGGTGAGGAACGTGGCCCCGGCGTCGCGGCCCGTGCCGAAGACGGTCTCCAGGCCGCACAGCGTCTTGCCGGCACCGGGGATGCCGGTGACGAAGATCGCCGCGTTGCGTCCGGTTGCGAGGCTGTCTCGGATCGCCGTCGCGATGACGGCCTGCGTGGCGGCCAGGGATTCTCGATCAGCCAGGGCTTCGGCCAGGTCCTCGATACCGTTGCGGGCGTAGAGGCTGCGCGCCGCCTCGACGATGCCGGGCACCGGGCGGTAGGGAGCGTCGGCCCAGGCGGCGACGGCGAGCGGTGTCGCGGGCGGCGGCAGGGCGTCCCATAACTGGCGCAGCAGACCGCCGAGGCCCGCCGCACCGGTGGCCAGCGGTTGCGCAGCGCCGGCCAGCAGCAGCGGCAGCGTCGCTTGCGCCGGGTTCGCCCTGGTCGCAACCAGGATCGGCATGATCGGGAAGCCGCGGGAGCCGGCATGAAAATCCTGGAGGTCGAGCGCGTAGTCCTCGACCTGGCGCAGATCCGCCTGCTCCGCACGCGCCGCCCCCGCCTTCACCTCGAGCACGAACACGCCGCGTGGCGTCACCAGCACCGCATCGAGCCGCTTGCCGAGGCGGCGCAGACGGAACTCCAGGTGCAGCGCCCAGTCCGCCGCCTCGGGCCAGTCGGCGAAGGTGTCGCGTAGCAGGGCGACGGTTTCCAGCCAGGCACGCAACTGCTCCGGCTCGCTGCGGCGATAGGATTGCTTGTCCTCCGCCGCGAGCCGGCCAACCAACACCTCGGACGGCGTCGCAAGGAAGTCCCTAATGCGCATGGTGCCAGGCTAGGGTGGGCGCGGTGACGGCGCCAGGCGTGAAGCACCAGGACGGGACGTGGCGCGCCGTCGTGCCGCCAAACCCCCCAACGTTGCGCCCGGGGCGCGGTTCTGGCATCAGCGCCAGCCAATCGCGCGGTTTCCCCGACTCGGGGTGCTTCCGCGCGCCTGCAATGAGGGGAACGCGACCGATGTCCTTGGCCCATCTGGCCATTCTTGCCGGCGGCGCGCTGGCGCTCGTCTATGGTTTCATCACCAGCCGCCAGGTGCTCGCCGCCGACGCCGGCACCAAGCGCATGCAGGAGATCGCGGCGGCGGTGCAGGAAGGTGCCCGCGCCTACCTGAACCGGCAGTACACCACGATCGGCATCGTCGGGATCGTCATCCTGATCCTGCTGTCGGTGCTGCTCGGCATCCATGTCGGCATCGGCTTTGCGATCGGCGCCATCCTTTCGGGGGCTGCCGGATACGTGGGCATGAATGTCTCGGTGCGGGCCAATGTCCGCACCGCGCAGGCAAGCCGCTCCGGCCTCGCCCGCGGGCTCGACATCGCCTTCAAGTCGGGGGCCATCACCGGCATGCTGGTGGTCGGGCTCGGGCTGCTGGGGGTTGCCGGCTATTATTTCTTTCTGCGCGCGACGCTGACCGGGCCGAGCCTTCGCCCGCTGCTGGAGGCGATGGTGGGGCTGTCGTTCGGCGCCTCGCTGATCTCGATCTTCGCGCGGCTCGGCGGCGGCATCTTCACCAAGGGCGCCGACGTGGGCGCCGACCTGGTGGGCAAGGTTGAGGCCGGCATCCCCGAGGATGACCCCCGCAACCCGGCGGTGATCGCCGACAACGTGGGCGACAACGTGGGCGACTGCGCGGGTATGGCGGCCGACCTGTTCGAGACCTACGCGGTCACCATCGTCGCGACGATGCTGCTCGGCGCCATCTTCTTCAAGGGCGCGGCGCAGGACCAGATGATGATGCTGCCGCTCGGCATCGGCGCGGTGTGCATCCTGACCTCGGTCATCGGCACGTACTTCGTGAAGCTTGGCGCCGACGACAACATCATGGGCGCGCTCTACAAGGGGCTGATCACCACCGGCCTGCTCTCGGTGGTGGCGATCGCCATCGTCATCGCGCTGATCGCCGGCTTCTCGACGCCGCTGGCGATGGCCGGGGGGGCCGCGATCACCGGCACGTCGCTGTTCCTGTGCGCGATCGTGGGCCTGGTGGTGACCGGGCTGCTCGTGTGGATCACC
This sequence comes from Pseudomonadota bacterium, assembly GCA_021780935.1. Next base: position 45,022 of record JAJXXT010000112.1, on the reverse strand, counting down.
GAATACTACACGTCGACCGAATACCGGCCGGTGCGCAGCATCGCCCAATCCTCCACCACCGGGCACGGCACCAACGTGATCCAGGGTCTTGCGGTCTCGATGGAGGCAACGGCGCTGCCGGTGCTGGTGATCTGCGCGGGCATCGTCGCCGCCTTCAGCATCGCGGGGCTGTTCGGTATCGCCGTCGCCGCGACGACGATGCTCTCGCTCGCGGGCATGGTCGTTGCCCTCGACGCGTATGGGCCGGTGACCGACAACGCCGGCGGCATCGCGGAGATGAGCGAGCTTGAGCCCGAGGTGCGCAAGGTGACGGACGCGCTGGACGCGGTCGGCAACACCACCAAGGCGGTGACCAAGGGCTACGCGATCGGCTCCGCGGGGCTGGCCTCGCTGGTGCTGTTCGCCGCCTATACCGAGGAGCTGCGCCACTACTTCCCCAAGCTCGACGTGAAATTCGCGCTGCAGGACCCGTACGTGGTGATCGGGCTCTTCATCGGCGGGTTGCTGCCCTATCTGTTCGGGGCGATGGGCATGACCGCGGTGGGGCGTGCGGCGGGCAGCGTGGTGGTCGAGGTGCGGCGGCAGTTCAAGGAGATCCCCGGCATCATGGCGGGGACCGCGAAGCCGGATTATGGCCGCGCCGTGGACCTGCTGACGCGAGCCGCGATCCGCGAGATGATCCTGCCCTCGCTGCTGCCGGTGCTGGCGCCGGTGGTGCTGTTCCTCGTGGTGAGCACCGTCGCCAACCGCACGGCGGCCTTTGCCTCGCTGGGCGCGATGCTGCTGGGCACCATCGTGACCGGGCTGTTCGTGGCGATCTCGATGACCTCGGGCGGCGGCGCGTGGGACAACGCGAAGAAGTATATCGAGGAGGGCAATCACGGCGGCAAGGGCAGCGACGCGCACAAGGCGGCGGTGACCGGCGACACGGTGGGTGACCCGTACAAGGACACGGCGGGCCCGGCGGTGAACCCGATGATCAAGATCACCAACATCGTGGCCCTGCTGCTGCTGGCGATCCTGGCGCGCCTGCTCGGCTAGACGACCCGGCGTCGCGCGGAGCCCGGCTCCGCGCGACCTGGCTCCTGCTCTTGGGCGTCCCGCGGTTGAGCTTCCCGCGAATCGAGGCGGCTGGTCATCATCGCCTGCTGAGCGGTGGGGGTGCCTTCGCCCGTGAGTGCCCAGACGAGCCATACGTTGCCGTCGTACCGGCGGCCCGACGAGATGCCGGGCCAGACCCACGCCATCGTGCCCGAGATGCTCACCGACCTCGTGAAGCTCGCGGACGCGGTGACGGTGCTGGTGGCGGCGCTGCTGGCCGCTGGGCTTGCCGCCAGTGGCATCACGTCGCCGATCGCGCCGCTCGATCGCTACACTCTCGTTACGATCCTCGCGGCAACGCTGCTGGTCGCCATCGCCGGGCGCAGTGGCCTGTATCGGCTGGCACGGCTCGCGGAGTGGCGGGGGCAGGTGGTGCAGACGAGCCTGGCCTGGGGCGGCACACTGGCGCTGTTGCTGGGCCTCGGCTTTCTGATCAAGGACACCAGCGATTTTTCCCGCGCCTGGATGCTGGTGTGGACCACCTCCTGCCTCGGGCTGCTGCTGGCCGGGCGCGGCTTCGTTGCCTGGCGCATTGCCGGCTGGAAGCGCGACGGGCGGTTTCGCCGGACGGTGGCGATCGTCGGACCGCGGGCGGAGGCGCTGGCGGCGGCGCTGGGCGGGGATGGCCGGCTTGCGATCGTGGGGCTGTTCGATGACGGGCTCGGTGACGGCGGCGATGGCGGCGTAGCGCGGTCGGGGCTTTCCGGGACGCCGGCCAATCTGCTGGCCCTGGCGCGCGGCATGCGGCTCGATGAGATCATCTTTGCGGTGCCGCTCGATCAGGGCGCGGTGCTGGCGCGGCTGGTGGCGCGGCTGCGGGAGCTGCCGGTGGATCTGCGGCTGGCGCTGCCGAGCCTTGACCCGTCACTCGCCGGCGGGCTGGCGGGCAGTGCCCATGGCGGCATCCCGATGCTCGATCTGGTGGAACGGCCGCTCAAGCGCTGGAGTGCGGCGGTGAAGCGGGCGGAAGATTTCGTGCTCGGCGGGATGCTGCTGGTGCTCGCGGCACCGGTGATGGCGGTGGTGGCGCTGGCCGTGCTGGTGACGAGCGGCCGGCCGGTGCTGTTCGTGCAGGATCGGTTCGGGTTCAACAACCGGCGCATCAGGGTGCTGAAATTCCGCACCATGCGCGCCGGCACCGACCCAAGCGGCGCGCGCCCGACCACGGCGCAAGACCAGCGGGTGACGCCGCTTGGGCGGTTTCTGCGCAGCTGGTCGCTCGACGAGCTTCCGCAGCTGGTGAACGTGCTGCGTGGCGACATGTCGCTGGTGGGGCCGCGGCCCCACGCGGTGGCGATGGAGGTGGGCGGCAGCCGGTATGAGGAGGCGGTGGGCGGCTATTTCCGCCGCCACCGGGTGCGGCCGGGTATGACGGGGCTGGCGCAGGTGCGGGGGCTGCGCGGCGAGCTGGCGGGAACCGCCGATGCGGAGCAGCGGCTGCGGGCGGACCTTGAATATATCGAGCGATGGTCGCTCGGGCTCGACCTGTGGATCCTGCTGCGCACCAGCGCCATCGTGCTGTCGCGGCGCGGCGCATACTAAGTCTGGCTGGCGCCGCTATTCCAGCAGGTTGGCGCGGAGGGTAGCGAGGCGTGCGGCGTCGAGGCCGAGGCGGTCCTGCAGATAGGCCTCGAGCGTGCCGTGCCACTGATGGATCGCGTCGAAGGCGGCGGCGAGCAGCGAGGCGTGCACGCTGAGCAGCACCTGGGCGACCTCCGGCGGCAGCGTCTGCGCCGTCTCCTCGTCCGGCACCCAGAGGCGCGTGGTGGCGAGGTAGTCCTCGCGGATCGCGTCCTCGCGCACGCCCAGCGCCGCCAGGATCAGGGCGGCGCCGAAGCCGGTGCGGTCCTTGCCCGCGGTGCAGTGGAACAGCAGCGGCAGGCGCTGTTCGGCCAGCAGCAGGGTGAACAGGGCGCGATACTGCGCCGCCCACTCGATCGCGTAGGTGGCGTAGGCACGCGCCATCATCGCGCGCATCTCCTCCGCCGTGCCTTCGCCACGTTCCGCCATTTCGCGCAGGCGCGGGCCGATCGACGGCTCGATCGCCAGCGAGATTTCGGTGAAGCCGTGCTCGACGTTGGGGACTTTGGCGCGCTCGTCCGCGCCACGCAGATCGACCACGGTGCGAAGGCCCAGCGCCTTGAGGGCGCGGGTGTCGGGCTCGGTGATGCGCGCGAGCCTGGCGGCGCGAAAGAGATGGCCGAATTTCACCCGTCTGCCGTCGCGCGTCGGCCAACCGCCGAGATCGCGGACATTCGTGGTGCCTTCAAGCGGAATGACGCGCGGCAGCGGCGCGGAGACATCGTTCATGCGCCCTTCTCGGCTCCGCCGAACAGCTTGGCAAGCGCCGGCGGATGACGATCAGCACCGCTGGGCGTAGCGGTGCTGGCGGATGGTCAGGCGAGGCGACGGCGGCGACGCAGGGTGAAGGCGAGGCCGGCCAGCGCCGTGGCGAAGACGGCGATCGAGGCCGGCTCCGGCACCGGGGCGGGTGCTGCCTTGTCGGCCAGGATGGTGGCCTGGAAATCGACGGTGCAGTTCGTGCATTCACCACCGTTGTTGGTGGGGGTGCCGGGCGAGCTCTGCGAATCGCTCGGCCAGATCCACTGCGCGGTGCTGGCGATGCCGGACCGGCTGTACCACGGCGCGCTGCCGTTGCTGCCCAGCGCCACGACGCTTCCCGCGGCCGAGGTCCAGGACTGCGGCAGGTTGGAGGTTGCGGCGTTGAAGCCGCCGGTCCAGTGCGCGACGCCGGTGTTGAGCTTCTGCCGGCCGTTGGCGAAGTGGAAGCCGGAGCCACTCAAGCCAAACGAGCCGATGAAGCCGGCCGGCCCGTCGATATTGGCGGCTTCGATGTTCAGGTAATAGGTCTCGCCGGCGGTCAGCGCCACGTTGGAGAAGCTGAACGACTGGCCCCAGTTCGCGCCGGAGGTGAGCAGCGTGCCGAGGGAGCTGGCGCTGGTGCTGAGATAGGCGTTGAAGGCGTTGTCGACGGTGAGCGTGCCGCTCAGCGTGGTCGCGTTCGCCGGCATGGCGGCAAGCGGGGCGGCCAGCACCGTGAGGCTGGCGGCCAGGATTGTGGCGAAACGGCGGAGGGCGACGCGCGGCATGACGAAAGCTCCGATGCACTTGGTGGCTTGGTAGGCCGTGCGCGCGCCGACCTCCAGTGATGTGTTATTTCCAAAGGTGGAGTTTTATTGTTGAGACTCGCGATGCGCGCGGTCGCGCCAATCCGCCAGCACGTCGCCGAGCGTCGTCTCCCAGCCGATCGCCGGGGCCCAGCCGAGTACCGCACGCGCCGCCGAGGCGTCGCCGCGCGGTGTCGCGATCTCCGGCTCACCGGTCCCGGCGGCGCTGTCGATGCGCGCGGTGATGCCGGCGCGGGCGAGCAGGCTCGTGAGCACCTCGCCGATCGGGCGGGTGGTGCCGCTGGCAATGTTGAAGACGCCCCGGCTGCCGGCAAGCGCCTGGCGCAGGGCCAGCGCATAGGCGCGGGCGACGTCGCGCACGTCGAGGAAGTCGCGGGCGGTGTCGAGCCGGCCGACCTGCATCACCGGCGGTTGCAGCCCGGCGGCGATGCGCGCGATCTGGCGAGCGAAGGCGGGGACGGCGAAATCAGCGCTCTGGCCGGGACCGGTGTGGTTGAACGGGCGCAGCCGCACCGCGACGATGCCGGGGATGGCGGCCAGCGCCAGGTCCGCCGCCGCCTTGGTCGCGGCGTAGGGGTTGAGGGGTGCGAGCGGGGCCGCCTCGTTGAGCGGCTCACCGCGGAAGGAGCGGCCGTAGATTTCGGCCGAGGAGGCGAACACGAAGGCCGCCCCCGGCACGGTTTCGGCGAGCGCGTGGGCGAGGGCGATAGTGCCTGCGTGGTTCACCGCCCAGGCCCGCGCCGGGTCGCGGCGCGCGGCGAGCGGGGCGGCGATGGCGGCGAGGTGGACGATGCCGGCGGGCCGCGCGCGGGCGACGAGGGCGCGCGCGGCGGCGGCATCCGCAAGGTCGAGCCGTTCCATGCCGGCGGCCTCGCCGCAGCCGATGAGCGTTGCTTCGGGGAAGGTCGCCGCCAGCACCGGCAGCACATGCGAGCCCACGAAGCCCGAGGCGCCGGTGAGCAGCAGGCGCATGGTCAGCCGGCCGGACCGCGCATCTCCACCCGCCTCGGCGCGGAGCCGGCGCGGGCACGGTGGCGGGCGAGATCGGCCTCGACCATTTCGGCGGCCATGTCCTCGAGCCCGGTCGCCGGCGTCCAGCCCAGGATCTGGCGCGCGCGGGCCGGGTTGCCGAGCAGCACATCGACCTCCGCCGGGCGCATCAGGGCCTGGCTGGTGCGGACATGCTCCTCCCAGGAGAGCCCGGCGTAGCCGAAGGCGATGGCGCAGAAATCGCGGATCGTGGTGGTGCGGCCGGTGGCGACGACGAACTCGCTGGGCTCGTCCTGCTGCAGCATCAGCCACATGGCGTGAACGTAGTCGCGGGCGTGGCCCCAGTCGCGACTGGCGGCGAGGTTGCCGAGCGTCAGCTCCCGCGCCAGGCCGAGCTTGATGCGCGCGACGCCGTCGGTGATGCGGCGGGTGACGAACTCGATGCCGCGCAGCGGGCTTTCGTGGTTGAAAAGAATGCCGGCCGAGGCGTGCAGGCCGAAGCTCTCGCGGTAGTTGATGGTCATCCAGTGCGCGTAGAGCTTGGCCGCGGCGTAGGGCGAGCGAGGGTAGAAGGGGGTGCGCTCGGACTGCATCGGCTCCTGGATCTTGCCGAACATTTCCGAGGACGAGGCCTGGTAGAAGCGCGCCTCGGGGCAGGCGATGCGCACCGCCTCCAGCATGTGGACGGCGCCGAGGCCGGTGACGTTGCCGGTGAGCACCGGCTGCTGCCAGGAGGAGGCGACGAAGCTCTGGGCGGCGAGGTTGTAGACCTCGTCGGGCTTCACCCGTCCGACGATGCGCAGCGTGGCGCCGAGATCGAGCAGGTCGCCGTCGTGCATCTCGACCTGGTCGAGCACGCCGAGCCAACGCAGGCGTTCGCCGATGATTTCGGCCGAGGCGGAGCGACGCAGCAGGCCGTGCACCTCGTAGCCCTTGGCGAGCAGGAACGCGGCGAGATAGGCACCGTCCTGGCCGGTGATTCCGGTGATGAGCGCGCGTGGCATCAAGGGGACTCCGAGGATGCGGCGGCTCTAAACGATGCCCGGCAGACTGTCCAACCCGCCGGATTTGATGGCGTCCAGCACCGCCTTCACATCCTGGGCGCGGGCGCGCGGCAGGGCCAGAACGGCGTCCGGCGTCGCGACCAGGACGACGTCATCGAGGCCGACGACGGCGGCGAGCGTGTCGTCGGCGCGGACGTAGCAGCCGCGCGCGTCGATGGTGACGGCGCGGCCGACCGCGACATTGCCGGCCGGGTCCTTGGCGCCCAGCTCCCACAGCGCCGCCCAGGACCCGACATCCGACCAGCCGAGCGAGGCGGGGACGACGGCGTTGCGCGTGCTGCGCTCGGCGACCGCGTAGTCGAGGCTGATGTTCTTGCAGGCGGTAAAGGCGGCGGGGTCGAGGCGGATGAAGTCGGGGTCGGTGGCGCGACGCGCGACCGCCTCGCGGATGCTGGCCAACACCTCGGGCTCGTGGCGGGCGAACTCCTCGATCAGGGTCGCCGCGGTGAAGACGAACATGCCGGCGTTCCAGAAGAAGCTGCCCTCGGCGAGGTAGCGCTGGGCGGTGGCGCGGTCCGGCTTTTCAACAAAGCGGGCGACACGATGCGCGCCGGGAATGGCGGGGATGGGCGCGCCGCGCTCGACGTAGCCATAACCGGTCTCGGGCGCCGTGGGCGTCATGCCGAAGGTGACGATGTGGCCGGCGCGGGCGGCGGTGGCGGCGATCTGGACGGCCTGTTGCAGCGCCTCCTCGTCGGCGATGGCGGCATCGGCGGCCATCATCCAGAGCACGGTCTCGGGCGCCGTCTCGGCCGCCAGCAGGGCGGCGGCGAGAATGGCGGGGCCTGAGTTGCGGCCGACCGGTTCGAGCACGATGCGGGTGCCGGCGACGCCAAGCTCGCGCATCTGCTCGGCGACGACGAAGCGGTGGCGCTCGTTGCAGACCACGATGGGCGGAGCGTAGGCCTCGCCGCCGGGTGTCTGGCCGATGGCGCGCGCAGCGGTCTGCTGGATCATCGTGCGATCGGACAGCAGGCGCTGGAATTGCTTCGGCGCGGCCTGGCGCGACAGCGGCCACAGCCGCGTCCCCGAGCCGCCTGAGAGGATCACCGGACAGATCATGCACATCTCCTGTGGCGCCGGATTGGCACGGCGTTCGCCATGGCGCTAGGGTTGAAATCTGAAGGACCAAACCAAAGCACCATGAAAATATGCATCTTTGGCGCCGGCGCGATCGGCGGCCATGTGGCGGCTCGTTATGCCAGGGGCGGGGCCGAGGTCAGCGTGGTCGCACGCGGCGCCTATCTGGAGGCGATCCGCGCGCGGGGCATCACCGTCGAGGCGCCGGACGCGACGTTCAGTGCGCGGGTGCGGGCGAGCGACCGGCCGGACGAGCTGGGGACGCAGGACGCGGTGATCGTGACGGTGAAGGCCCCTGCCCTGCCCTCGGTCGCCGCGAGCATCGCGCCGCTGCTCGGCCCCGCGACGCCGGTGGCCTTCGTGATGAACGGCATCCCTTGGTTCTATTTCGATGGCCAGGAAGGGTTCGAGGGACAGCGTCTGCCGCGACTCGACCCCGGGGAGGCGCTGCGGCGGGCGGTGACGCCGGCGCGGGCGATCGGCGGCGTGGTTTATTCCGCCTGCACGGTGCTGGAGCCGGGGCGCATCCATGTCGAGCACAACCGCAACCGGATCGTGCTTGGCGAGCCCGACGGGACCGTCTCGGCGCGATGTGAGGCGATCGCCGAGCCGCTGCGCCGGGGCGGGTTCCGCGTCGATGTGACGGAGCGGATCCGCGACGCGATCTGGGAGAAGCTGGTGCTGAACCTCGCTTCCGGGCCGCTGAGCGTGCTCGCACAATCGGCGCCGGTGGGATACGCAGCCGAACCCGGGGTCGCGGACGCGATACGGCGAATTGTCGCGGAGGGTGAGACGGTGGCGCGGGCGTTGGGGTGCCGGCCCGAGATCGATGTCGAGACGCAGATCGAGCGGGCCACGACGATGACGCACAAGCCGAGCATCCTGCAGGACCTCGAGCTTGGGCGGCCGATGGAGGTGGACGGTATCTTTGCCGCGACGCTCGATCTGGCGCGGCTGGCCGGTGTCGCGACGCCGATGCTCGACCTGCTGGTGGCGCTGCTGGCAACTCGTGCGCGGGTAGCCGGGCTTTATCCGTAGAATCGGGGCGCGGGCGCCCGAGCCTTGCGCGTTTCCGTCTGTTGCGGCGCAATAGGCTGATGATCGTACCCCGCCACAGTCTGATCGTCTCCGCCCAGGCCGCGCCGGGCAACCCGCTGCGCGGCCCGTCTTTCATGGCCGCGATGGCCCAGGCAGCGGCCCAGGGCGGTGCGGCGGCGATCCGCGCGGAGGGAGTGGCCGACATCGCCGCCATCCGCGCCGTGGTGAGACTGCCGATCATCGGGCTGATCAAGCTCGACCTGCCGGCCGACCAGGTGCGAATCACCACGCGCTTCGAGGACGCGGCGGCGGTGGTCGCGGCCGGGGCGGATATGGTGGCGGTGGATGCGACGGGGCGGCGGCGCGAGGGACCGTCGCCGCGCGAACTGATCGCGCGCATCCGCGCCGAGCTGGGCAGGCCGGTGCTGGCGGATATCGCGACGCTTGCCGAGGGCGAGGCCGCCGCGGCAGCGGGGGCGGACGCGGTGGCGACCACGCTCGCCGGCTATACCGCCGAGACCGCCGGAATCGAGGGCCCGGCAATCGCCCTGGTGCAGGCGCTGGCGGCCAGGCTTTCCGTGCCGGTGTTCGCCGAGGGGCGCTATGACACGCCGGGCGAGGTGTGGCAGGCGATCGCCGGCGGCGCCCATGCGGTGGTGGTGGGCACCGCGATCACCAACCCGCGCGAGATCACCCGCCGCTTCGCCGCCGTGATGCCGGCGGGCAGGCCGATGGACGAAACGAGGACGGCAGACGGGGTGGTCGGGCGCGGCGGCTTGTGAGCCTGCTGCTGACGCTCGACGTCGGCGGCTCCGGCTCGCGCTGGGTGCTGCGGGACGGGGCGGCGGTGCTCGGGACGGGGGAGTTGCCGGCAGCCTCCGGGCATTTGTTCCTGGCCGCGGAGGAGGCGCGGTTCCGGGCACTGGCCGCGGCGCTGGCGCATGCCGTGCCGGCGCCCGCTTCAGAGGTTCTGGCCGGAGTGACGGGGCTCGACGCGACGGCACCCGAGGCGGTGCTGGCGCGGACGATCCTGGCCGCGGCGCTTGGCGTGCCGGCGGCGTCGGTGACGGTGACGAACGATGTGAACCTAGCCTATCGCGCGGCGTTCGCGCCGGGCGAGGGGCATCTCGTTTATGCCGGAACGGGTTCGGTTGCGTTGCATGTCCGTGCGGATGGCACGGAGCTGCGGGTGGGCGGGCGAGGCATGCTGATCGACGATGCCGGTTCGGCGTTCTGGATCGGGCGGATGGCGCTGCGGCGCAGCTGGCGCGAGCGGGAGGAGGACCCGGCGGCGCCGCTCTCACCGCTTTCGGTGGCGTTGGCGGCGGCGATGGGAGGGGATGGCTGGGACCACCAGCGCGCCCACATCTATACCGGCGGGCGGGACGCGATCGCGCAACTGGCGCGGGCGGTGGCGGGCGTGGCCGAGGCGCGGGATATTTTCGTCCGCGCGGGCGAGGAACTGGCGCGGCTCGCGACGGTGCTGATCCGGCTCGCCGGGCCGAAGCCGGTGGCGCTCGCGGGGCGGGCCTGGCTGCTGCATCCGGCGATGGAAGTGGCGTTCCGGGCCAATCTCGCGGGGGAGTCAGCCGCTATCCTGCCCCAGCACCCAGCCCTCCCAGCGACGGATGTCGGGGTCGGGCGGGATGTGGTCGGGCCTGGCGCCGTCGGTGACGGCGATGACGCAGAGCGCGCCTAGAACGCAATCGAAACGATCCTCGCCGGCGGCATCGGCACCGAAGCCGGTGGCGAGGGAGGCCGTGAGCGCGGGTGCGGCTCGCACGCCGAGCCGACGCATCGCGGCACGGATCGCCGGCGCCATGGCGGTGCGGTCGGGCTGGCGGCGCTTGCTGCCATGGCGGCGGATGCCGAGTTGGACCATGGCCTCGGCGGGGTAGGTCTCGGCGAGCACGATGCCGCCGGCCGCGAGCAGCTCGCGCAAGCCGCCCTCGAACGGCCAGAGACGCGGCGGCGTGCGCGAGAGCAGTGCGGGAATGAGCATCTCCCGCCAGGCGGACAGTGCGGCCTTGCCGGCCTGGTTGGCGCCGAGGGTCCAGAACAGCGGCGCGCCGGCGGGGCGGGTGCCGGTCGCGGCATCGCAGGCGCGGCCGAGGGAGGGAATGCCGAGGGCGGCGGCATGGGCGGCGCGCGTCATGCCGGCGCGACCGACACGCGGGTAGAAGGGGCGCGCGGGCGTGACCTCGGCCAGCGTGTCGCAGACGCGGAAGAAGTCCGGGCGGGCGGCGAGGGATTTTAGAAACGCAACGAAATCCGCGTCGCGGACATAACGCGCGGCGTAGCCAGCCGGCAGGCCAAGCGGCAGGTCGAGCCCCATGGCGACGCCGCCGCCGGCGCGGGCGGCGAGGCGGGCCAGAAGCGTGGCCGGCTCGCCCACCGGTTCCGGCGCCGCGAGCGTCCAGCCCCGGGGACCACGGCGGGCTACCGCCATCCAGCGCTTGCGCGCATCGACGCTCCAATCCGCGTGGGCGGCAAGCCGCGGCTGGTGAGGCCCTGGCTGGTGAGGCCTTGGCTGGACGGGGCGCGCCGGTTGGGGTCTAGAGAGGCTTATGCGCGCGATCCAGCAGCCGCGAGAACAGTCCGGGCTTTTTGGGTTTCTTCGGCTTTTCCGGGGCAGCGGCGAGTTTCGCCGCGTCCTTTTCCTTGGTGGCGAGCCATTTATCGAGGCTCACCCCGGCCTTGGCCGCACGCTTGGCCTCGTAGGCGCGCTGCGCCTCGGTCATCTGCTTCATGGGCGTCTGCTTCATGAGCCGCGCCATAGCATGGCGGCGGGCACGTGACACCCCGGCTGAAGACCTCGATCTGGGTGCAGGCGACGCTGCGCGCGGGGGTCAACGGTGTCGTGGTGCACAAGGGCGACCCCGATGCGGGCGGGGTGCTGGTGGTGCTACGCGGACGGCCGGGGCTGGCGGTGTTCTCGCGCATCACCGGTGCCGATGGCGAACCCGCCTGGCTGCGCGCGGTGGGCGCCGAACCGCTGACGGAGGCGGAGGCGGACGCCTATGTGGCGCGGCAGACCGGGCGCGACCCCGATCTGTGGGTGATTGAGATGGAGGCGGCCGACCTGGTTCTGCCGTTCGAGGGGCGGATCGTTGCCTGATCGACCTTCCGGACTGAGGAGCAACATGGTGTTGCGCCTGCGCCACAGCGTCCGCGGGCAATTATGGCACTTGTTTGTGCGGTCTGGCGGTCAGCTTTCGTAAAGGCTAGTTATCAGGCGTGGAGTCGGGGCCAAACGGTCTCAGGTGTGTGCCTGCATGCGCCGAAAACGAACGGAGAATCTCATGAACACGCGTTCCATGCTGCTCGCCGCGAGCATCCTGGCCGTTCCCGCAGCCGCCATGGCGCAGCCGGTGAACGGGCTTTATGTCGGCGGTGGCCTCGGTATCAACTATCTGCAGCAGCTCAAGGCGACGGCGGTGCCGGCGGCCAACAGCGGCAAGCTCAACACGACGATCGGGCCGGTGGTGCTCGGGTCGATCGGCTGGGGCTTCGGCAACGGGCTGCGGACCGAACTCGAGCTGAATTTCCGCGACAACAACCTGCATTCGACCTCCCCGAACGGCGGCGGCGATTTCCGCACCTGGGGCGTGATGGTCAACGCGCTCTATGATTTCGACGTCGGGGCCAACTGGATCTACCCGTATGTCGGCGCCGGCGTCGGCTATGAGCGCGAGTGGCTGTCGAACGGCCATATCGGCACCACCAATGTCGGCACGTCGAGCAAGGGCGGGCTGGGCGTGCAGGGTATCATCGGCGCGGCATTCCCGATCGCCTCGGCGCCCGGCCTGTCGGTGACGGCGGAATACCGGTTCATGGACGTGCTCAACAGCCCGACCTACGGCTCCGGCGGGTCGACGCTGAAGATCGGCGACCAGCTCAACCACTCCGTGCTGATCGGCATGCGTTATGCGTTCAACGCGGCACCGCCGCCGCCGCCGCCCGCGCCGACCCCCGCCGCGGCCCCGGCCCCGGCACCGGCGCGCACCTACTTGGTGTTCTTCGACTGGGACAAGGCGACGCTGACGGCGCGTGCCCGCTCCATCATCGCCGAGGCCGCACAGGCTTCGACGCGGGTGAAGACGACGCGGATCGAGGCCAACGGCTACACCGATCTCTCGGGTACCGCCGCCTACAACATGGGCCTTTCGGTCCGCCGCGCCGATGCGGTGGCCGCCGAGCTGGTTCGCGATGGCGTGCCCAAGAACATCATCTACGTGAAGGGCTTCGGCGAAACCCACCCGCTGGTGCCGACGGCGCCGGGCGTGCGCGAGCCGCAGAACCGCCGCGTGGAAATCATCCTGAAGTAACGCCGGCCGCTTGCCGCGACGGAAAAGGGCGCCCTGGTGGCGCCCTTTTTTGTGCGCGAACGATAGGTTGGAAACCTGCGGTCGCGCGACTGGGGGCGTCACCCGATTGTGCGGCATCGGCTGATCGGAGGAGATTGCGCGCCAGACGGCAAAGATGTGCCTGCCAACAAGGAAGTTGCAGTAATGCGCAGGTCTCGGAGACCTCCTGATCAATACAATTACGGCGAGTCTTCAGCGTATTTGTGCGGCAACCGTCGATGAAGCGAAGCGCCGATGCCGTCGGTGCGGCAGAATTGTGCTGCTCAGTTGCAGACGGCGAATTTATAGGGCTGATCGATCGGCTTGGCCTGGGCGTAGACCGGAAGCTGGGCCGCGGGCAGCGCCATCACCTGCTTGAAGCGGCCGATGTTCTGCTCGCAGAACGTCACCCCCTCCTGCGTGCCGATCTCGCTCTGCGCGTTGGCCAGGGCGGTGATGTAGCTGTCGTGCTCGGCCTGGGCGGAGCCGCCGTAGTTGCGCGCGAAATAGGAGGCGAGCGTCTTGTCCTCGGCGGCGAGCATGGTGCGGTAGCGGTCGACAAAGGCGTTGTACTGGTCACGCGCGTCGCAGGAGAGGGCGGTGACCATCAGGCGGCTTTGCAGCCCCTGCACGTCCAGCGCCGCAAGTTCCGGCGGCTTGGCGCAGTAGGGCGCGGGCGGCGCGTTGATATGGCCGACCAGGAACGCGGTCTTGGCGACCGGGGCGTGGGCCTTGTTGGCGCAGCCGAACAGCAGCAGCAGGCCGGCGGCGAGGGGAAGAGCGGTGGCGAGGCGCATAGCTGACTCCGAATAAGACCAACGAGAAAGAGGACGGGCAGGACGGCAGGGCTGGAGACGGTTCGTTGTCGGCGGGGTAGCGGAGGCGGGTGTGGCCACGCAACCATTGGTCCGGAGCGTGGTTGTGCAAGACGTCGGGGCGAGACCCTGCACCCCGATCCTCGGCCCCCCAATCCTCGGCAACTGATCCTCGGCCCCTGACGCGACGATTGCCCCGGTCACTCTGGCCGCCCCGGCCGTGGTGGCCGATCTCTGGCGGATGATTTGCATGGCTGAACGCGACGGTTGCATGTGCGGTGCGTCTGCTATGCTGTGCCGAGGCAGCCCAGGGGGAGGCTCGATGGCGGAACGGACGGGCGGACCGGGTGAGGGCGGACCAGGTCAGGCGGCGCTGTTCGGCGACTACGAGCCGGGGCCGTATTTCTGCGAGCTGACCGCGGCGCGCGCGGGCGATGGCGGGGCGGCGCGGACGGTGCGCGAGCGGCTGGCGGCGATCGGGCTGGAGGCGCTGCGCGCGCGGGCGGCGGCGGCGGAGGGCGACCTCATCGACCTCGGCGTGACCTTCACCGTCTATTCCGACGCGACGGCGATCGACCGCATCCTGCCGTTCGACTGCATTCCGCGGATCGTCACCGCGGCCGAGTGGGACCAGCTGGAGCGCGGCGTGAAGCAGCGCGTGGCGGCGCTGAACCTGTTCCTGCACGACATCTACCACGAGCGGAAGATCCTCGCCGATGGCGTCGTGCCGCGCGACCTGGTGCTGGGGAATGCCAATTATCGGCCGGAAATGGAGCATTTTCCTGTCAGGTTCGGGACCTACGTGCATATCTGCGGAACCGACATTGTGCGCGGCCGCGATGGCGATTTCATGGTGCTGGAGGACAACGCGCGCACACCCTCCGGCGTTTCCTACGTGGTCGAGAACCGCCACCTGATGAACCGCACCTTCCCCGACCTGATGGCGGGGATGAAGCTGCGGCCGGTCGATGATTACGGGCGGCGGCTGCACGCGGCGATGGCGGAGATCGCGCCCGAGGGGGTGGATGACCCGCAGGTCGTGCTGCTGTCGCCCGGGATCTACAACTCCGCCTATTTCGAGCACGTGTTTCTGGCCCGCGAGATGGGCGTGCCGCTGGTGGAGGGCGCCGATCTGGTGGTCGAGCGCGACCACGTGTTCATGCGTACCACCGCGGGGCTGCGGGCGGTGCACACGATCTATCGGCGGATCGGCGATGATTTCCTCGACCCGACGGTGTTCCGCCCGGAAAGCCTGCTGGGCGTACCGGGGCTGATCGGCGCCTGGCGGCGTGGCAGCGTGACGCTGGCCAACGCCGTCGGCACCGGGGTGGCCGACGACAAGGCGGTCTATGCCTACATGCCGCGCATCATCCGCTACTACCTCGGCGAGGACGCGATCCTGCCCAATGTGCCGACGCATATCTGTCGCGAGAAGGAAGGGCTGGATTACACGCTGGCGCATCTCGCGGAGCTGGTGGTGAAGCCGGTGGGCGAGAGCGGCGGTTATGGCATCACGATCGGGCCGCGGGCGAGTGCGGCGGAGCTGGCGGCGGCGCGGGCGGCACTGCTCGACGACCCCGCCAACTGGGTCAGCCAGCCGGTGATCGACCTTTCCGTGGCGCCGACGCTGACCGAGACCGGGGTTCGCGCGCGCCACCTCGATCTGCGGCCCTTCGCGGTGACGGGGCGGGAGACCTGGGTGCTGCCGGGCGGGCTGTCGCGGGTGGCGATGAAGGAGGGGTCGCTGATCGTGAACTCGTCGCAGGGCGGCGGATCGAAGGACACGTGGGTGCTGGCCGAAGGGGTGCTGGCCGAAGGGGCATTGCCGGAGGGCACGTCGGCGCAGGACGGTTCCGCCGGGCGGAGCGGCGGCTGATGGCGCGCGACGCGGTCATGCTGGCGCGCTACGCCGAGGCGCTGTTCTGGATGGCGCGCTACCTCGAGCGCGTGGAGAACATGGCGCGGCTGATCGACGTCACGCAGGGGTTCGAGAGCCCCGGACGCGAGGCGGAGAGCTGGTACGCGCTGGTGCGGATCAACGCCGACGAGGCGAATTTCGCGCAGCTCGGGCATCTGCCCGGCGCCGATGCAGTGAAGGCGTTCTATCTGACCGACGGGGCTAACCCCACCAGCATTCCCGCATCGCTGGAGGCGGCACGCTACAACGCACGCTCGCTGCGGCCGCTGATCTCGACCGAGATGTGGCGCCATCTCAACATGTTCCATCGCGCGATGTCGGCGATCCCGCCGTCCGAGATGCAGGGCGACCGGCTGTCGCGGCTGTGCACGCGGATCAAGGAAGGCGTGCAGACGCATACCGGCATCACCGAGGGGACGTTTTTCCGCGATCAGGGCTGGCTGTTCTACCGGCTGGGCCGCCTGATCGAGCGCGCCGACCAGACGACGCGGCTGCTCGACATCCGCTATCACCTGCTGATGGCGCCGAGCCGCGGCGAGGAGCGGCGGCTGGCGGAACTGGCGCAATGGGGCGGCGTGCTGCGTGCCGCGGCCGGTTACCATGCGTTCCGGCGGGTGGCGCGGCCCGGCTTCACGCCCGCCGATGTGGTGACGTTTCTGCTGGTGGACCACGGGTTTCCGCGCAGTGTGGCGCTGTGTGTGCACGAGATGGAGGTGGTGCTGGGCGAGTTGCGCGCGCGCTGGGGGCTGCGCGGCACGGTGCGGTCGCTGGAGCTGGTGGAGGAGCTGCGTGCGGCGCTGACCGGCAGGCCCGTCGGGCGGATCATCGAGGGCGGGCTGCACCTGTTTCTCGACGCGGTGCAGCAGGACCTGATTTCGCTGGCGGCCGAGATCGGGACCGCGTTTTTCAGGGACTGGCGGCCCAACGCCGCGGCGTGAGCCCCAGCGCGGCGGCGTGGCCCAGGGAGTTTGGGCGGCGAGTTTGGGCGGGGAATTTGGCGGCGGGCGCGGTCTGGCGCACAATGCTCCAAACGCCAGCAGACGGAGGAGCGTTATGTCCGCTCATACATATCCAGAGGTTTCCCTGTTCATCGACGGCGCCTGGACCAGGGCGGCTTCGGGCAAGCACCTGACGGTGATCAACCCGGCGACGAGCGAGCCGCTCGGTATCGTTGCCCACGCCGAGCGCGCCGATCTCGACCGCGCGCTGGCGGCCGCCCAGAAGGGCTTCGAGGCGTGGCGGAAGGTTTCCGCCTTCGAGCGCGGCAAAGTGCTGAAGCGCGCCTCGGCGCTGATGCGCGAGCGGGCCGAGGCGATCGCGCCGCTGATGACGATGGAGCAGGGCAAGCCGGTGGCCGAGGCCAAGGGCGAACTGCTGGTCGGCGCCGACGTGATGGAGTGGTTCGGCGAGGAGGCGCGGCGCGCCTATGGGCGGGTGATCCCGGCGCGGGCGGACGGCATCTATCAGCTCGTGATCAAGGAGCCGGTGGGGCCGGTGGCCGCGTTCACGCCATGGAATTTTCCGGTAAACCAGGCGGTGCGCAAGATTTCCGCGGCGCTGGCCGCCGGCTGCTCGATCATCCTCAAGGGGCCGGAGGAGACGCCGGCCTCCTGCGCCGAGCTGATCCGCGTCTATGCCGATGCCGGGGTGCCGGCGGGGGTGGTGCAGCTCGTTTACGGCATCCCCTCCGAGATTTCCGAGTATCTCATTCCGCATCCGGTGATCCGCAAGATCTCGTTCACCGGCTCGACGGCGGTGGGCAAGCAGCTCGCGGCACTGGCGGGACTGCACATGAAGCGGGTGACGATGGAGCTGGGCGGGCACGCGCCGGCGCTGGTGTTCGAGGACGCCGATATCGACACCGCGGTGAAGATTCTGGCCGCCAACAAGTTCCGCAACGCTGGGCAGGTGTGCGTGGCACCCACGCGGTTCCTGGTGCAGGAGAGCGTCTATCAGCCGTTCGTCGAGCGGTTCGTGACGTTCGCGCGGAACCTCAAGGTGGGCAGCGGGCTTGAAACCGGCACGACGATGGGGCCGCTGGCCAATGCGCGGCGCGTGACGGCGATGGAAGGGTTCGTGGCCGACGCGGTGCAAAAAGGTGCGACGCTGCGCACCGGCGGCAAGCGCATCGGCAACAAGGGGAATTTCTTCGAGCCGACGGTGCTGACCGAGGTGACGACGGAGATGCGGGCGATGAACGAGGAGCCGTTCGGGCCGCTGGCGCTGATCGTACCGTTCAAGCAGCCCGAGGAGGCGCTGGCCGAGGCAAACCGCCTGCCCTACGGGCTCGCGGCCTATGCCTACACACGCTCCGCGGCGACGGCGAACAAGGTGGCGGCGGTGGTGGAATCCGGGATGATGTCGATCAACCATCACGGGCTGGCGCTGCCGGAGGTGCCGTTCGGGGGGATGAAGGATTCCGGCTATGGCTCCGAGGGCGGGCTGGAGGCGATCGAGGCCTATCTCAACACCAAGTTCGTGACCCAGGCCTCGGCCTGATCCGCCGGATGGGGTGACGGGGATGCTCCGGCGGTGCGGTGTCGCCGGGGCGGCCCGTAACCGCCTATAGTTTTCGCCCATCCTGCCAGACCGCGCCGACGCGCCAGGCCTGGTCCAGGGCCACCAGATCCGCGCGCAGCGAGGCCGCGATATGGCCGCGATCAGCAAGGCGCATCACCGCCGCCGGCGTGCTGGTGGCCATGCGCAGCAGTGCGGCGTCCGGGCCAAGATGCATCGCGCGGGCACGGCGTAGCGCCTCGGCCATGGTCAGATGGGCGCCGGCAAGCGTGCCGGCGGCGTCGGTGAGGCGGCCATCGGTGAGGCGGATCGTTTTTCCGTCGAGCTCGAAGGTGGTGATGTCCGAGGCGGCGGTGGCCATCGCGTCCGACACCAGGAAGGCACGGTCGGGGCCAAGCAGTGCCACAGTGGCGCGCAGCGTGGCCGCGTCGACGTGGCAGCCGTCGGCGATGAGGCCGGCGAACAGCCTGGTGCCCGAGGCGGCCAGCGCCAGCGCGCCACCCACGGGACCGGGCGCGCGCGAGGCGAAGGGCGGCATCGCGTTCCACAGATGCGTGCAGCCGGCGAGCCCCGCCGCCGCTGCCGCCGCGAGGCAGGCCGGATCGGCCTCGGTGTGACCGGCGAAGACCACGGTGCCGGCATCCGCGAGGCGGGTAATCAGGTCGATATCGACACATTCCGGAGCCAGCGTGACGAGCAGCGGGAAGCCGGGCGTGAGGGCGGCTATGTCGGCCCGCGTCATCGTGGCGATGGCGGCTGGACGGTGGATGCCGGGGCGATGCGGGCTGATGAAAGGGCCCTCCAGGTGCAGGCCAGCCAGCCCGGGGACAGGCTCTGCGAGGGCGGCGCTTATGGCGGCAATGGCGGTCTCCCGGCGAGACGCATCGTCGGTGATGAAGGTCGCGAGGATGGAGGTTGTGCCGGCGCGGGCATGGGCGCCAGCGATGCGCGCGAGCGTCGCGGGAGTGGGCTCGGCGTTGAACATGACGCCACCGCCGCCGTTCACCTGCAGATCGATGAAGCCGGGGACAAGAAGTTCCACGTGCTCGATCGGGACACCGGCGGGCGGCGCGTCGGTGATGGCGGCGATACGATCGTTGTCGATCAGCACCGTTGCCGCAGCGCGGAATTCGGTGCCGTCGAACAGATGTTCGGCTGCGATCGCCCTCATGCGAGCGCGGCGAGGGCGGCGCGCAGGTTTCCACCATGGCGCACGAGAAGCTCCGTCGCGCGTTCCGCGGAGACGCCCTCCAGCACCAGCACCGCCGGTTTGACGCGCCCGCCAGTGGCGGTGAGGGCCGTCTCGATCGCTGCGTCGTCGGCGCCGGTGAGGTGGTGGAGCATGCGACGCGCGCGGGCGCGCAGCTTTGCGTTGCGGGCGAGCATGTCGACCATGAGGCCGCGATGCACGCGCCCGAGGCGCAGCATGAGCAGTGTCGAGAACAGGTTCAGCATGATCTTCTGTGCCGTGCCGGCCTTCATCCTTGTCGAGCCGGCCAGCACCTCCGGCGCCGTGCGCGCCAGCAGGACATGTTCCGCGGCGGATGCCATCGGTCCCTCGCTGTTGATGACGGCGATGGTCAGCGCGCCGGCCGTACGCGCGGCCTCGATGGCGGCGAGCGTGTAGGGCGTGCCGCCGCTGGCGGCGATGGCGAGCAACACGTCGCCACGGCCGAGATTGTGACGTGCGACAGCCTCGCGCGCGGCCGCGCGGTCGTCCTCGGCGTTTTCGATCGCGGAGGTGAAGGCTGCGTCCCCGCCGGCCATCAGCAGCACCACGCGCGTCGCGGGAAAGTCGAAGGTGGGCGTGAGTTCGGCGCCGTCCTGCACGCCGAGTCGGCCGGACGTTCCGGCCCCGGCATAAGCGAGACGCCCACCTGAGGCGAGAAGCGGCAGGGCGTCGGCGACAGCGCGCTCGATCGCGGGCAGGGCGGGACCAACCGCGGCGACGGCCGACAACTGCCCCTCCCACATCGCGGTGAGGGCAGCGGCTGGCGGCCAGGCGTCGAGATCCGCGAAGCGCGGATCGACCATTTCGGTGGCCGGGAGAGCGGGATGCTCGCTCATTCCGGCAGCAAGCTTCGCGAGGCCATGGAAAAAACCCTTTGCACCGCAATGGAATCGCTGTTAGCACCGCGCCGATTCGTGAGCCAGAGGGCTGCGCGAATCGGCGCAGGCACCACCTGCTTGATTTCCACAGAGCGCGGGCACGGCCGCGCCGTAACAAAGGATGCGAAACGCATGTCGAAGGCTTTTCTCGCGGATGTGCTGCAGGATTCTGCATCGCTCACCGGTACCGCCGCAACCCGCGCCGCTGGTGACCTGATGAACGCAATCGTCAAGCAGCTCAAGAAGGAAGGCAAGTTCACGCTGCCGAGCTTTGGCACGTTCACGGTGCGCAAGACCAAGGCACGCAAGGGCCTGAACCCGCGCACGGGCGAGGCGATCAAGGTGAAGGCGGGCAAGACGGTCCGTTTCAAAGCCTCGCCGACGTTGAAATCCTCGGTCTGATTCCGGATTTCGCCGAAGGGCCCCGGGGCGCGCCTGCGCCTCGGGGCCTTTTTCGTCTGCGGTGGCGCGGGAACGATGCCTTCGTCACCCGTTCCAGCCGTCGCGCCGCAGTTCCAGCCGGGCGAGCGCCATGCGGTGCACCTCGTCCGGACCATCGACGATGCGCATGGTGCGCCCGCGCGCCCAGGCATTGGCGAGGAAGAAATCCTGGCTCACCCCGGCCGCGCCATGCGCCTGGATGGCACGGTCGAGCACGCGCAGCACCATGCGCGGGGCGACTACCTTGATCATCGCGATCTCGGCGCGCGCGGCTTTGTTGCCAATACGATCCATCATGTCCGCCGCCTTGAGCGTCAGCAGGCGGGCCTGGTCGATCTCCATGCGGCTGTCGGCGATCCATTCCATCACCACCCCGTGCTCGGCGAGCTTGCGGCCGAAGGTGGAGCGGGATTTGACACGCGCGCACATCACCTCCAGCGCGCGTTCGGCGACACCGATCTGGCGCATGCAGTGATGGATGCGCCCGGGGCCGAGGCGGCCCTGCGCGATTTCGAACCCCCTGCCCTCGCCCAGCAGAATGTTGCTGACCGGGACCCGGACATTGGCGAAGTCGATCTCCGCGTGGCCGTGCGGCGCATCGTCGTAGCCAAAGACCGAAAGGTGGCGAATGACGCTGACGCCGGGTGTGGCGCGCGGCACCAGGACCATGGATTGCTGGCGATGCCGCGGCGCCGCGGGATCGGTCTTGCCCATGACGATGAAGATGGCGCAGCGCGGGTCCATGGCACCGGAGGTCCACCATTTGCGTCCATTGATGACGTAATGATCTCCGTCACGCTCGATCCGCGCCTCGATATTGGTGGCGTCCGAGGAGGCGACGGTGGGCTCGGTCATCGCGAATCCGGAACGTATTTTTCCATCGAGCAGAGGTGCCAACCATTCCTGCTTTTGCGTCTCGCTGCCATATCGCAACAGGGTTTCCATGTTGCCGGTATCGGGTGCGGCGCAGTTGAAACATTCCGGGCCGATGGGCGATCTTCCCATGATTTCGGCAAGCGGAGCGTATTCGAGGTTGGTGAGACCCTCCGGATGCTCGGCAGCGGGCAGGAACAGATTCCACAGACCCTGCTCGCGGGCGTGGGCTTTCAGCTCCTCCATAACCGGCGGCTCGTGCCAGCGGTCCACCATCGCGGCCTGCTGCTCGGCAAAGATCGCCTCCGCGGCGTAGACATGGGCCTGCATGAAGGCGAGCAGCTTCTCGCGCAGAGCCTCGACCTTGGGCGAATGGGTGAAGTCCATGGCAATCCTCCCGCTGCTCTGGGTAGCGCAGTCGGGCGCCGAGGGCTACCGCGTCATGGCGCCGTGGCGACCGCGAGGATGTGGCCGTCCGCGGTCTGCAGGATGGCAGCGAGGCGCTGGCCCTGGGGGCGGGGCAGCAGGACACGCTCCGCCGCGCCGTGCCAGCCGGCGGCGACGGTGATGGAGCGGACGATGTTCGCCTCATGCAGGGTGCGGCCGGCATTTTCGCCGCGGCCGATCGCGGTGGTGTGATGCGGATCGTAGCCGAACAGCAGCAACCGCGCCCCGCCCGTGTCGGCGCTATCCCGCTCGGCGCCACCCACCCCGGCGTCAACCAGGAGGGTGACGCCGCCCGGCCCGTCGCGCAGGGTGAGGGCGACGTGCTGGATCGGGCGGGCGAGGCGGATGGCGGCCCGGGCGCCGGCCGCATCAGACCCGACCAAGGCGCGACGCCCGTCCACGACGAGTTCCGGCGTGAAGAGGCCGCCGGCGAAAAACCGCGCGTAGTGGCGCTGGCGAGCGGTGGCGGCGGCGAGCGACCACGGATCGTGCCAGCCCAGATCGTTCCAGTAGGTGACGTGAAAGCCCAGCGCGAGAACCCCCGGGCGCTGTGCGAGACGGGCGAGCAGACGTTCGGCGGGCGGGCAGGAGGAACAGCCTTCAGAGGTGAACAACTCCAACACCACGGGGCGGGCGGACGATGCGGTGGCCGTGGATCGGGAAACAGTACGGGTCTGGGGTCGGGGCGTGGTGTGGGCTTGGACCTGGGCTGGCGCCTGAGTCATGGCTGGAGTCTGGGCCAGGGTCTGGGCCTGGACCATGCGGCCCGGCAGGGACATGGCCAGGACAAAGGCGGCAAAAATCTTGTGTGCGCGCATCGTCGGGGCTCCCTGGCGCTGGTCGGCCGGCCGGCGGGAAACGCGGCCGGCGCAGAAGAAACCGCGGCGCGCCGCGCCCGTTACGAAATGATGCGGGATTAGCGTTGGTTTGACATGTATCGTCAACAATCCTCCGCGTCGGTATGGTGTTTTACGTCCGGTGGAAGCCGGCCCGGAGCGGCACCTCCGAAACGAGCCATGATAGCGAACCATGATCCTGCGAGAGGGTGAATGATCGAGATGTTGCGAGACGCTCTACGGCGTGGCGGCCCTGGTGCGGCCGTGCTGACTCTGCTGCTGATCACGCCCGCCGCCGCCGCGACGTTGCGCGACCTCGGCTTTACCGACGGGATTTCGCTGCATGGGCCAGGCGCCGCCGTCCAGCTGTTCTTCCCGATGCCGGAAGGTGCCACGGCGGTGAAGCTGATGCTGGACCTCCGGTCGTCGCCGGTGCTCGACCGGTATTCGTCGCTGACGGTCGCGGCGGGCGGCGTGCCGATCGCGACGATTCCCGCCTCCGCCGCCGGGCACGAGGTGTCGGTGACGATTCCGCCGGGGCTGGCGCGCGGCGGCTATCTGCCGCTGCGGCTGACCGCGGACCAGGCGCTGCGGCGCGGCGAGCCGTGCTTTGACAACAACGTGGCCTCGGTCTGGACGCGGATCGGAGGGGGCAGCCGGCTCGACGTGACGGCGCCGCCCGCGCAGGGGGTGGGGCGTTACTGGGCGGAGCTGGCGGGACAGGTCGCGATCGCGCTGCCGGCGGCCCCGACACCGGCCGATATCGAAACCGCAACGATCCTGGCGACCGCGCTGACGGCGCGTGGCGCCGATCCGGTGATGGCGCCGGCGGGGGCGTCCGTCGCCATCACCGTCGCCTCCGATGCGGCCGGGGCGACGCTGCGCATGCACGGCGCGCAGCCGACGCTCGAGGTGGCGAGCCCCGCCGCGGCGCGTGCGCTGGTAGCGGCCTCACCGTTGTTCGCCGATGCGCATGACGTCACCGCCAAGGGCCAGGAACTGGCCGCGCCGGCATCCGCCATGCCCGCCAGCGTCTCCCTCGCGCAGATGGGCTTGCACCCGGCGACGCTCAGCGTTGCGGGGGCGACGACCACGCATTTCGACCTGCCGTTCTCGCGCCTGCCCGCCGACACCCACCCGACGCATTTAACGCTGTTCGGCAGCGGCTCCGCGGTGCCGGCGGGGCAGACGCTGATCGCGACGGTGAGCGCCGGGCGGCAGATTGTCTGGAGCCGGGCCTTCCGTGGCGCGGTGGCACTGGATGGCGTGCGCATCCCGCTGCCGACCGCGGAACTGCGCAACATGATGCCGATTTCGGTGGAGCTGGTGCGTGGCGGCGCGGGAGCCGCATGTGACGGTAACGATACGCTGTCGTTCCAGTTGCGTGACACCTCGCGGATTGCGCTGGCGACGGGCTATGCCGCGGTGCGCGACCTCGCGGGGTTCACCATGCCGTTCGGCAAGCCGGCGCTGGTCCGCATCGACCCGGCTGCGATGACGATCGCCCCGGCGGCGGTGCCGCTGCTGGCACGCCTGCTGGTGGATGCCGGGGCCAGCCCGGCCGCAGTGCGCATCGCGACTGGGAAAACCGGGCTCGACGCACCGTTCATTGACCTTTCGGCCAAGGCCGATGCCGCCTTCGCGGCGAGCGCACCGGCGCGGCCCGATCTCTCGCGCGTGGTGCTGGCGCGGCCACAGGCGGGAGTGCGCGTGGTGCTCGACGGTGCCGCCGCCCTCACCGTGGTGCAGACGGTCCGCACGGCGGCCGGGGTGCCCGGCATCTGGATCAGCCCCGGTTCGGCGCGGAGCATGGCGAACCCGCAGCCGCTTTCCGCCGGCAACGTGGCCGTGCTGGGGGTGGCGCGCGAGCCAGTGGTGTTCAACACGCTGAGCCCGCTTGTGGTGGTGGAGCAGCGGCGCGTGACGCGGTTCAGTGATTTGCTGGCGCGGTGGCGCATCGAGATTTTTGTGGCGATCTGGGCGATCGTGACATTGCTGATCGTGGCCGTCGTCGTGCGGTTGCGTCGGCCGACGCGAGGGGGGTGAGGGCGTGCGGCGTCTTCTGATTTCTTGCATCTTGGCGGGAGGGTGTGTCGCACCGGGGGCAGCACTGGCGGGAGCCTGGCCGCAGCCGGCGGGGCATTGGCAAGCGATCGAGCAGTTCACGTATTACCAGACGGCGACACAGGGTTACGACGCACAGGGCCGGCCGGCGGGGTCCGGCACATACCGGCAACTGGAGTTCGCCCCCTATATCGAATATGGCGTGACCGACCGGCTGACGCTTGGCATGCAGCCGCGATTTCAGACGGTGTGGAACAGCACCGCCGGCGGCACGCGGACCAGCAGTGGGCTTGCGGAGTTCAACCTGTTCGCGCGCTGGACGCTGGCGCGCTATGCCAACGACGTGTTCGCGGTGCAGGGCACCGCCGGACTGCCGGGCTCCGCGACATCGGCCAACCCCGCGGTCGCCTACCGGAACGCAGAATATGAGGCGCGGCTGCTGTGGGGGCATTCGCTGAACCTTGGCGGCGGCGTGACTGCGTTTACCGACATCGAAGCGGCCTACCGGGCGCGCACGGGGCCCGACGCCAACGAGGTGCATCTGGATGGCACGGCGGGGTTGCGGCCGGTGCCACGCTGGCTGCTGCTGGCGCAATCGTTCACCACGCTCGGGCTGCGGGACAACGCGCCAACCGGGGCGAATTACTCCATCACGAAACTCCAGATCTCGGCGGTCTACAGCCTGACGTCGCATGTGGCGGTGCAGGCCGGATTCTACTCCGAACTTGCCGGGCGCAACGTCTCGCTCGGCAACGCGGGGCTGGTGGCGCTGTGGCTGAATTTCTGAACGATATCGTACCGGATATCGCGGCGTCGAGCGCCGAGCGAGCCTGCGCGCGGCTGGTGGCGGAGGGGGCGCTGGATCAGGCGCAGCTGGTGTCGCTGCGGGCGCGGGCCGCGGAATGGCGCATGCCCCTGGGCGAGGTGGTCACCGCGATCGGCGGCGTCTCCGGCATCGCCTGGGCGCGCGCGCTGGCGACGGCGGCAGCACTCGACTTCATCGATCTGCGTGCGGCGCCACCCGATGCGGCGCTGCTCGATGCAGCGCTGCGCGCGGACTATATCCGCCACGGCGCAATCCCCTGGCGGCGGGAGGAAGATGGCGCTGTCGTGCTCGCCATGCTGGACCCCGACGACGCGGCGGCGGTGGAGTTCTTCGCGAGCGCGCTGGGGGGGGGGCGCATTCGCCCTGCCGTGACGGCGCGGTTCGATATCCTGTGGTCGCTGCAGACGATCTTCGATGACATCGCGTCGAACGAGGCGCGCGACGCGCTGTATGAGGCCGATCCCTCGCTCTCGGCGCGCACCACGTTTACCACTCCGCAGGTCATCGGCGCCTACCTGCTGCTGACGGCGCTGCTGCTGGGGTTGGCCTTCAGGCCGACGGCGACGCTGGTGGCGCTGACCGGCGGCATATCCGTCCTGTATGTCGGAACGTTCCTGTTTCGGTTTGTCCTGACCTGGATCGGGGCCGACCGGCGCGTCGATATCTCGGTCTCGGCCTCCGAGGTCGCGGCGCTCAAGGATGCCGAGCTGCCGGTCTTCACCGTTCTGGTGCCGATGTATCGCGAGCACGAGGTGCTGCCGATCCTGGTGGATTCGATGCGCCGGCTCGACTATCCGCGAGCCAAGCTCGACGTGAAGCTGGTGCTGGAGGCCAACGATATCGAAACGATCGAGGCGGCGAAGGCGCTGCGTGCTGAAAGCCTGTTCGAGATCGTGCGCGTGCCGCATTCCATGCCGAAAACCAAGCCCAAGGCGTGCAACTACGCCCTGCGCTTCGCACGCGGCGAATACACCGTGGTGTTCGACGCCGAAGATATTCCGGAATCGGACCAACTCAAGAAGGTCGTGGCGGTGTTCCGCCGCACCTCCGAGAAGGTCGCGTGCGTGCAGGCGCGGCTCAACTACTTCAACCGCGACGATAATTTCCTGACGCGGATGTTCACTCTGGAATACAGCCAGTGGTTCGACTACCTGCTGCCGGGGCTGCACGCGCTCGATATTCCGATCCCGCTCGGCGGCACGTCCAACCATTTCCGCACCGCGACCCTGCTCGGGCTCGGCGCGTGGGACCCCTATAACGTGACGGAGGACGCCGATCTCGGCGTGCGGCTGACCCAGGCCGGGTATCGCGTGGCGGTGGTGAACTCGACGACGTTTGAGGAGGCGAACGGCGTCTATCGAAGCTGGATCAACCAGCGCAGCCGCTGGATCAAGGGCTATATGCAGACCTGGCTGGTGCATATGCGCCGCCCGGTGATGCTGTGGCGGCGGCTGGGACCGGTGGGTTTTCTCGGGTTCCAGCTTTTCATCGGGTTTCCGCCGATGACCGCGCTGATCAACCCGTTGCTGTGGGGGACGTTTGCCGTCGGCATGATCGTGGGGCCGAAGCAGGTGGCGCATTTCTACCCCGGCGCCGTGCTCTATCTGGCGATGCTCAACCTGCTGGTGGGCAACGCCATGTACATCTATTTCTATATGGTTGCGGCAGCGAAACGTCGCTGGTACGGGCTGGTGCCGTGGGGATTGCTGGCGCCGCTGTACTGGGTGATGCACTCGATCGCGGCGTACAAGGCGGCTTGGCAGCTCGTGCTCAAGCCGCATTACTGGGAGAAGACGCAGCACGGCACGTCCGCCGCAACGCGCGAGGTGCTGAGCAACCTCGGTCAGCCGCAAACCCCATGAGCGGGGCAACCACGAACGAGGCGGCGGTGGGGGTGCGTCACCCCGGTGGCGGCGAGCGCGCGCATTTGTCTCGTGCCTATCTGTTTCGTGCCCATTGGGCGATCGGTTGGGTGGTGGGGCTTGCCTGTCTGGTGCTGTTCGCGGTTGCCGCCGACCGGATGCTGGGGGCGAATTACCTGCCGGGGCTGATCGCGTCGGTGTGGGTGAGCGGCGCGCGCCCCTCGGCGATCGGCGGGCAGTGGCTCGTGGCGCTGCTGCTCGACCTCGCGCATCGCGTGCCAGGGGCGGGGCCGGAGTTGCTGGTAGCGCTGACGGTGGTCACTGGCGCCGCGATCATGGGGGGGTTCGCGGCAATGCTGCGCCGGCGCCACTGGGCGATATGGGAGGCGGCACTCGCCCCCATGCTGCTGGCGCTGCACCCGGTGATGCTGTGGCTTGCGACCACCGGGCAGCCAGCGTTGCTGGCCACGCTGATGGTGGCGATACTGATCCTGTCGGTGGACCGCGCCGAGGCGATCGGCGACGCGCAGTCGCTGATGGGGCTGGGGCTCGCGGCCGCCCTGCTGTTCCTGACCTCGCCGAATGCGATCTATGTGGCGCTGCCGGTGCTGACGCTGCTGCCGGTGGCGTTGCGGGGCATGGACAGCGCCGCGGCGGCGCTGTCGCTGCTGCTGCTTGCCATCATCCCCTCCATCGTCGTGGTCGGCGGTATTCTCATCGCCACCGTCGCGGTGGGGCTCGACGCGTCGGCGGTGATGCGGCTGTGGGCGGCGCCGCTGCATGGCTCAACCGCGCCCGCGCAGCTCGCCGCGCCGTTTCTGGTGGCGTTCGGCGGGCGGTTCGTCGCGTCGTTTCGGGTCATGCTGTGGCTGAGCGTGGCGGCGATGCCAACCGTGCTGGTTGTCGCGCTGCGGCTCGTGCTGCGCAGTGCGGAGCGGGCGCGGCCGACGACGGCGCTGCTGACGCTGCTGCTGGTGCCGTTCGGCGGCGCGATGGCGATGCTGGCGATGCACCAGAACACGCCGATCATCGCCATTGGCTATGCCATGGCGGCCAGCATGGCCTGGGCGACGACGGTTCGGCTAAGCCGGCTGGAGCGTCTCGCGTGGCTGGTGATGATGGCGGCCGGCGACGTGGCGGTGCTGTTTTTGCCCTGGGTCTGGACCGGCGGGAACGGCGCCTGGCTGCGGGCGCTGATGGTGGGCTGAACACTCGCCCGGGACCCTGGCGATGCCGAGGCCCCGGGCGCCTGCTCTACTTCTTCACGACCCAACGCATCGGGAAGCTGTCGTCGGCGGGCTGCACAACAGAGATGTTGTTGCGGGTCGCCCAGACGATGCTCTGCTGATGCAGCGGGATCGTCGGCAGGTCATGCTGCACGATCGCGATGGCCTGGTTGATCATGTCCTGGCGCTTCTGCGGGTTCAGCTCCGGCCCCATCGCAGCGATCAGCTTGTCGAGCTTCGGGTTGGAGTAGCCGCCGAGGTTGAACAGGCCCTCGCCGGTCTTCTGGTTCCGGGTGCCGAGCAGCGAGAAGAACACGTTCTGCGCGTCGTAGGTGGACGGCGTCCAGCCGATCAGCCACATCGACGTGTCGTATTTGGGGAAGTTCACGTCGGCGAAGAACTTGCTCTTGGTGCGCGCGTAGACATCGACCTTGATGCCGATCTTGGCCAGCATCGCCGCGGCGGCGGTGCAGATCTGCGCGTCGGCCACGTAACGATCGTTGGGGCAGTCGAGCTGCACCTCGAACCCGTGCGGATAGCCGGCCGCGGCCAGCAGCTTCTTGGCGCCCGCGATATCCACGGCCGGACGCTTGTTCATCGCCGGATTGAAGCCGTTCACGCCCGGGCCCATCATCTCCCAGGTGGCGCGGGCCTGGCCCTCCATCACGGTGCGGACGATCGCGTTCTCGTCGATCGCCTTGGCGAAGGCCTCACGCACCCGGATATCCTTGAACGGGTTCTTGCCCTTCACGTTGGAGTGCAGGAGCTGCGGCCGGCTGACGTCGAAGCCGAAATAAATCGTGCGCAGTTCCGGCGTGATGAGAAGCTTGACGCCCGGCGAGTGGGCGATGCGTGCCATATCCTGCGGCGGCACCGAGTAGATCATGTCCATCTCGCCCGACAGCAGGGCGGCGACGCGGGTCGCGGCATTGGAGATGACGTTGAACTCGACGCGATCGACATTGCCGTCGAGCTTGCCCCACCAGTTGGGGTTGCGCTTCAGCACCGTCTTGCGGTCCGGCTCGCGCGAGACAAGCTCGTAGGGGCCGGTGCCCATGGTGTGCATCAGCGCGTAATTGGAGCTCTTGCCGACGATGGCGGGGGTGGCTGCGCCATGCTTCGTCATCCATGCCTTGGGCAGCATGTCGACGTTGGTCAGCTCCGACGGCAGCAGCGGGTCGGGCACCGTGGTGATGAAATCAACGGTGCTGGCGTTGATCTTTTTGACCTCCTGGATGGTCGCCGCGTTCTCGGAGGTGGAGGAGGTCTTCGACTTGATGCGCTGGATGGAGAAGATCACGTCGTCAACGGTGAACGGCGTGCCGTCCTGCCACTTCACGCCCTGGCGGATCTTGAACTCCCACGTGGTGGGGTTGATCAGCTTCCAGGAGGTGGCGAGGCCCGGCTCCAGGCCCAGCGTCTTGCTGCGCCGGACCAGCGGCTCGTAGATGTTCTGCAGAAACGAGTTCTGGACGGTCTCGTCGAGCGTGTAGGGGTCAAGTGCCCGCACATCGCCGTCATTGGCCCATTTGAAGACCGTTTCGGCCCGCGCGAGCGGCCCCGTCAGCACCAGCGCGGCCGCGGCCGCCAGCATCATCGATCGCATTCAAGATCCCCCGATATGGTCCGCGGCCGGTTTCGGCCTGCGGCGGCGCGCACGATACTCTCGCAATCGTAAGGCGCAAGACAGATGTAACACCGACAGGTCGGGCGCCGACGCCGACGCGGTGCCCGCGGGTCAGGCGGCGACGCGCATCCGGCCGACCTCGATGCCGCGCCAGTTGCGCAGCACCGGGTGGGTGAACCGGGCGAGGAGGTCGTCCGCGTCGCCGAGGAAGCGGGCGGCGAGCGTGGCGACGGCGACACTACCGGCGCGCCCCGCGCCGTCACGCGCCTT
The DNA here is from genome assembly GCA_021780935.1 of Pseudomonadota bacterium. Next base: position 14,423 of record JAJXXT010000112.1, on the reverse strand, counting down.
GACGACGATGCCGAGGCCCTGTTCGGGCAGCGCCATTGCGTGCACGCCCTCGGCGCCGCCCTTGCTGAAGATGCGTGCGCCCATCGCGGTCATGACATCGGTGTCGAACTTGCCGGTGCCGCCGACCATCAGCGGGTTGGCGGCGACCGCGGCACGGATGCGCGCGAGGGCCGCCGCGCGCGCCGGCGCCTGGCCCGCGCCGGTGCCGATGCGCGCGAAGCCGAGCGCCTGGGCACGCAGCGGAATGGCGAAGGTGGGGATGGAGCAGCCATCGACGGCACGGTTGCGCTCGTCGAGCACGCTGCCGGTCATCGCGGCGAGGGAAGCCGTGATCTCGCGCATCGCCGGGTGGTCCGGCGTCTCGTAGCCTGCGGGGTCGAGGCCGCGGTCGCAGGCGAGGCAGATGAAACCCGCATGTTTGCCGGAGCAGTTGTTGTGCAGCGCCGTCGGCTGCTCACCGGCGGCGGCGAGTGCGCGGGCGGTGGCGTCGTGGGTCGGCCAGTGCGTACCGCAGGCAAGGCAGGTGAGGTCGCGCCCGGCCTTCGCGAGCATGGATGCCGCCGCTTCGGTGTGCACCGCCTCGCCGGAATGGGACGAGCAGGCGAGCGCGATCTCCGCCGGCGTCAGGCCGAGGCGGTCCGGCACGCCGGATTCCACCATCGGCAACGCCAGCATCGCCTTGACCGCCGAACGCGGGAACACCGCGGCATCGGGGTCGCCGGCGGACCACACCAGCGCGCCATCGGCGTCCACCACCGCGGCATCGATGGCATGGCGGCTTTCGACCGCGGGCCCGCGCGTGACCTCGACAAACATGCCGGCGCTGCCGCGCGTGGAGCCCGCCGACATCAGCGCGAATAGAACTCGACGACCAGGTTCGGTTCCATCTGCACGGGGTAGGGAACGTCCGAGAATTTGGGTGCGCGAGCGAAACGGCCCTTCATCGCGCGGTGATCCACTTCGAGATATTCGGGCACATCGCGCTCGCCGGCCTGGGCGGCGTCGAGCACGATGGCGAGCTGCTTGCTCGACTCCTTGACCTCGACCACGTCGTTGTCGCGCACCAGGAAGGAGGCGATGTTGACGCGCTTGCCGTTGACCATGATGTGGCCGTGGTTGACGAACTGGCGGGCGGCAAACGGGGTCATCGCGAATTTCATGCGATAGACCACGGCGTCCAGCCGGCGCTCCAGCAGCTCGATGAGGTTCTCGGAGGTATCGCCCTTACGGCGCACCGCCTCCTCGTAGTACTTGCGGAACTGCTTCTCGCCGATATTGCCGTAGTAGCCCTTGAGCTTCTGCTTGGCCATCAGCTGCACGCCGAAATCCGTCGGCTTGTTCTTGCGGCGCTGCCCGTGCTGGCCGGGGCCGTAATCGCGCTTGGAGAGCGGGGATTTGGCGCGGCCCCAGAGATTGACGCCGAGGCGGCGATTGATCTTGAATTTGCTTTCGACGCGCTTGGTCATGCGCGGGATCCTTCATTGTCTCGGGCGCCCGCCAGTTAAGCAGGAGCGGGTCGCCGCTTGTTGCACCGGTAGGCCCGTACGCAGCGCGCGTGCGGACGGGGCGCTGTTGCGTCCACGTTCCCGGCAGTGGTGGGGATCTAGGCCGCGAAGCCTATCCTGGTCAAGCTTGGCCCCTCCGGGTCAGGCCTCGGCCTGGGCGAGGGCGGCGGACCAGGGCGAATAGGCGTCGCTGATGCCCATCCAGTCGCCGTTCGGCAGCCGGGCGATGGCGTTGGGATTGGCGAAATTGACCGGGGAGACGGCGGGCTCGACCAGCTCCACCGGGCCCAGCGCCGCAAGGGCGGCAAGGGTTTCCGGCGGCAGGCGCAAATCCGCGGTGACCGTCTCCGATCCCGAGACGTCGATGCGCGGCTGATGCGCGGCCTGCTCCGGCGTCATGCCGAAATCGCTGACGAAGGCCAGAATCTGCGCCACCGAGGCGAGGATGCGCCGGCCGCCCGAGGCACCGGCAGCGAGCACCGGCACACCGTCCTCGGCGACCACGATCGGGCACATATTGGTGAGCGGGCGCTTGCCCGGGGCGAGGGAGTTGGGCTGGCCGGGGCTGGGGTCGAACCACATCACGCCGTTGTTCATCAGCACGCCCGAGCCCGGCAGAACGACGCGGCTGCCCATCGAGGAGAGCAGCGTGGTGGTCATGGCGACCATCGTGCCCTCGGCGTCGCGCACGGTGAGGTGGGTGGTGCAGCTCTCGGCGGCGCGGGGCTCGGTCTCGCCCATGCCCGCAAGGCGGGCGGCATAGGCGGTCTTCATCGCGGTGGCGAGGGCGGCGTACCAGGCGGAGTCGGGTTTGGCGCCCCAGGGTGCCGCGCGCATCAGCTCCAGCACATGCGCGAGGGTGGGGCCGGCGGTGAGACCGGTCGCGACCTGCACCGTGCGCCCACGGCGCCAGGCGACCGGCGTCGCGGGCACGATGCGGGCCTGGCAGTTCCGGAGATCGGCCGCGGTGACGACGCCGCCCATTTGCTTGATATCGGCGGCGAGGCTGGCCGCGACCTCGCCCTCGTAGAAGTCGCGCAGGCCGGCCTGGCGCAGGTGGGCGAGGGTTTCCGGCAGGCGGCCCTGGCGCAGGAAGCCCGGCACACCGGCATAGGGCGGCGCCGGCGGCAGGCCGTCGGGCAGGTAGATGCGCGCGCTCTCCGCGTAGCGGCGCAGCACGGAGGCGGTCGAGGCGATCTTGACCGTGGTGAACCAGTCCTTGGGCAGGCCACGCTCGGCCAGCGCCACGGCGGGCGCCATGATCTCGGCCAGCGGCAGCCGGCCCCAGCGCCGATGCATCAGCTCGTAGCCGGCGGGCGCCGAGGGGATGGCGAAGGAAAGCGGGCCGTGGACGTTGGCGTCGCCCTCCACCGCTGGCCAGGCGAAGAGATCGGCGGTGACCTTGCCGGTGAGGCGGAACGCGGCGGGCGACAGGCCGGAGGGCGCGACCGGGCCGAAATCCACGACGTCCGCCGCGCGCTCGCCGGCGCGGTGGACGACCGCGAAGCCGATGCCGCCGAGGCCCGAGTTCCACGGCTCGGCGGAGGCCAGCGCGAGCGCCATGCCAACCGCGGCGTCGATCGCGTTGCCGCCGGCATCGAGGATGGCGCGGCCGGCCTCCGCGGCGTCCTTGGCCTGCGAGACCGCGATGCCGCGCTTGCCGGAGGCGGCGGGCTTGGCGAGCGACCAGTACTGGGTGGCGTGGCGTGGCGGGTCGTAGGTCATGGCGGTGCCTTCTCGAGGGGCGGGTGCGTGGGGGAGGCGTTCGGCCCGGAGCATCGCGCCATTCGGGCGGCAGCGCCAGCCCGAACGATCGCCGGTGACGATGGGTTTCAGCGCGTCTTTGCGTTGGCGCGACGGCAGCGAAACGAACACATCGCGGCGATCTCGTGTGGAGCCGGTCATGACTGTCATTCGTCGTTTCACCTCCGTCCTGCCGGGGGTTGCGCTGTGCGGCGCGATCTCGCTCGGGGGTTTCGCGCTGCAGAGTGTCGAGGAGCACGCGCTGGGGCGCGCACCGCTGGAGGCGCTGGTGCTGGCGATCCTGATCGGCGCCGCGCTGCGAGCGGTCTGGACGCCGGGGCCGCGCTTCATGCCGGGGATCAGGACCAGTGCCAAGTTTCTGCTGGAGGTCGCGGTACTGCTGCTCGGCGCCTCCGTGAGTGCCGCGAGCCTCGCTGCGATCGGCGCGCCGCTGCTGCTGGGCGTCGCGGCGACGGTCGGGCTGGCGATCGGCGCGAGCTATGGGCTCGGGCGGGTGCTGGGGTTGCCGCGGCGCATGGCGTTGCTGGTGGCCTGCGGCAATTCGATCTGCGGCAACTCGGCGATCGCCGCGGTGGCGCCGGTGATCGGGGCGGATGGCGAGGATATCTCTGCTTCGATCGGCTTCACCGCGGTGATGGGCGTGGGCGTGGTGCTGCTGCTGCCGCTGCTGCCGGCGGCCCTGCATCTGTCGCTGCCGCAATACGGGGTGCTGGCCGGGCTCACGATCTATGCGGTGCCACAGGTCATCGCGGCGACGGCGCCGATGGGGGCGGTGGCGCTGCAGCTCGGCACGCTGGTGAAGCTGGTGCGGGTGATGATGCTGGGGCCGGTGGTGCTGACGCTGTCCACGCTGACGGCGCGGCTTCGCGAGGAGACGGACGAGCCGGCACCGCACCTGACCGCGGGCGAGCGGCCGGCGCCGGGCAAGGTGGCGCTGCACCGGCTGGTGCCGTGGTTCATCATCGGCTTTCTGGGGCTGGCGGCGCTGCGCTCGGCGGGGCTGGTGCCGCGGGCGGTTCTGGGGCCGGTGGCCTGGCTCTCGACGGTGCTGACGATCGTTTCGATGGCGGCGTTGGGCGTGGAGACCGATATCCGCCGCGTCGCGGCCGCGGGGCCGCGGGTGACGGCGGCGGTGGTGGGCTCGCTGCTGCTGCTCGGCGGGATCAGCCTGGTGCTGATCCGCGTGCTTTCGATCGGGTAGCGGTCATCAGGGCGAGGAGCGCCTCGGCGGCGCGGCTCATCGGCCGCTCGCGCAGGCGCAGCGCCTGGAAATGGCGTGCCGGAAGATCGAGTGGGGCGCGTGCGAGCAGCCCCGCCTCAATTGAGGGGGCGACGACGGCGGCGGAGAGCACGGCGACACCCATCCCAGCCTCCACCGCGGCGCGCACGCTCTCATTGCTCGGCAGCTCCTGCGCCACCGAGAGCGAGCCGGGAGCGATGCCGAGACGGGTGAGAGTTGACTCGAACTCGGAACGGGTTCCGGAGCCCGGCTCGCGCAGCACCCAGGCGCAGGCGCGCAGATCCCGCGCCGTGACGGAGCGGACCGTGGCGAGACGGTGCCCCGGCGGCACGACGAGGAGAAGCTGATCGCGCGCGAGGGGCACGGCTTCGAGCAGCGGATCATGCACGGCGCCTTCGACGAGGCCGAGCTCGACCAGGCCCGCGCGGACGGCGGCGGCGGTCTGGCCGGTGTTGCCGATGGCGAGATGCAGCGCCACGCCGGGCCAGGCGACATGGAAGGCGGCGAGATGGCGCGGCAGCCAGTAGGCGGCGATGGTCTGGCTCACATGCAGGGCGAGCCGGCCGCGGCGCAGACCGACGATGTCGTCGAGCACCGCCTCCGCCGCCTCGGCGCGGGCGAGCACGGCGCGCGCCTCCGGCAGGAACGCCTCGCCGGCCTCGGTGAGCGCGATGCCGCGGCCGACGCGGCGAAACAGGCGGACATGATGGCGCGCCTCCAGCGCCGCGACGGCGGCACTGGCCGCCGATTGCGCAAGGTTGAGGGCGGCGGCGGCGCGGGTGACGTGCTGGCGCTCCGCCACCGCGACGAAGACGCGCAATTGTTCGAGCGTGAGGCGCGGGCGCTCGGTCATGCTGGTCCCCCTTGCCCGCCGGGATGGCGCGGCGCAGCTTCGCGCAATGGCGGACATCGTCAATCTCGGGCGGGCACGCAAGCAGCGGGCGAAGCGTGCGGAGGAACAGCAGGCCGCGGCGAACCGGGCGCGGCACGGCGAGACGAAGGCGGCGCGGCTGCTGCGCGAGGCGCGCGAGGCGGAGCGCGAGCGACTGCTTTCCGGCGCGCGGGTGGAGGCGGCGGACAAGGAGGATGCCCAGTCGGGGGATGCCCAGTCGGGGGACGCCCAGTCGGGGGACGCCCAGTCGGGGGATGCCCAGTCGGGGGACGCCCAGTCGGGGGACGCCCAGTCGGGGGACGCCCAGTCGGGGGACGCCGCTTGAGATTTGATGGCGATTGTCGACAGTCGACCTCATGTGTGTCACACTGGCGCATGGCCAAGCCGCCGGACCCGCCCGAATCCCTCGATCTGCCGGAATCGCTGCCGAGCTTCGTCGCCCGCCATCTCGGCGAGGAGATCGAGACCGGCGTGCTCAAGCCCGGTGAGCGCCTGGCGGAGGAGGCGATCGCGCAGCGCTTCGGCGTCTCGCGCGCCACCGTGCGCGATGCGTTCCGCCAGCTCGCGCGCGAGGAGCTGATCGAGCACCGGCCGCGGCGCGGCACGCTGGTCTGCACGATGTCGGTCGAGGATCTGCGCGCAATGCTGGAGCTGCGCGCCGGGCTCTATGCGACCATCATCCGCCTGTTCACCCGCCGGGCCACCGACGAGGAGATCGCGGGGTTCACGCGGCTGAGCCTGCGCACCCTGGAACTCGCGGCCGACCCCGCGACGACACCCGAGACCTTCACCGCGGCGACGCAGGCGCTGAGCCTGTACAGCCGCGAGCGCTGCGGCAACGCGCGCGTGCAGACGATTTTCGCGCGCATGACGCGGCAATCCTATCGCGCCTATGCGCTGCTGGCGCACCAGACGCCAGCGGACCGCCTGAGCGCCTCCCAGTACGGCACCAGGCTGCGCGAGGCGGTGCAGGCGCGCGCCGTGGAGGAAGCCGCCGCCTGCGCCTGGCGGCTGGTGGAGGCCAACCACGTGCGGATGATCGCCGCCTTCGCGCGGCAGCAGGCCATCGAGAACGCCGCAAACGGCGGCACGAAAACAGGGGAAACATGGTCCAGCAAGACGCCGCACCGCACGCCCCTCCCCGGAGCGGACCAGGGGGTCCGGCAATCCGGATCGAGGGGATCGGCCTGACCTATCGCGCGCGCGCCGGCGCGGTGCGCGCACTCGGCGATGTCAGCCTCACGATCGCGGGCGGCAGCTTCGCCTGCCTCGTCGGGCCGTCCGGCTGCGGCAAGAGCACGCTGCTCGACATCGTGGGCGGGCTGGCGCGAGCGGATGAGGGGCGGATCGAGATCGGGCCCGGGCGCGAGGGCCCGGCGCGGGTCGCGATCGTGTTCCAGCGGCCGGCGCTGTTCCCGTGGAAAAGCGTCCTGGGCAACATCGCCTTCGGCTGCCAGGCGCAGGGGATGCGGCGGGCGGCGGCGGCGGCGCACGCGCGCGCGATGCTGGAACTGGTGGGGTTGCAGGGCTTCGCCGACGCCTACCCGCACGAGCTGTCGGGCGGCATGGCGAGCCGCGTCGGCATCGCGCGGGCGCTGGCGCTGCGGCCCGACGTACTGCTGATGGACGAGCCCTTTGCCGCGGTCGACGCGCATACCCGCGTGCTGCTGCAGGAGGAGCTGCGGCGCATCGTCGCCGATGCCGGGATGACGGTGCTGTTCGTCACCCATGACGTTGCGGAAGCGGTCTATCTCGGCGACGTGGTGTTCGTGATGGGCGCGCGGCCCGGGCGCATCATCCACAGCGTGCGGCCGGGCCAAGGCGCGCACGACCGCGGCAGCGGCGGTTTCGCCGCCATCACCGCCGATATTCTTCACCGCCTGGCGCCGCCGGCGCCGGGCGCAGCGCACGGAGCTAACGCATGACCCAATCCGCTCTCGCCGGCGTGCGGGTGCTCGACCTTTCCTCGATCATCGCCGCCCCGGTGACGGCGACGATGCTGGGCGATTTCGGCGCCGAGATCGTGAAGGTCGAGGAGCCGGGGCGCGGCGATTTCATGCGCCGTTCCGCGGCAAAGCCGGGCGGGCGGTCGCTTGGCTGGGTGCAGGATGCGCGCAACAAGCAATCCATCACGCTCGACCTGCGCAAGGAGGCCGGGCGCGCGATCGTGCATCGGCTGCTGCCGCATTTCGACGTGGTGGTGACGAATTTCCGGCCGCCGACGCTGGAGCGCTGGGGTTTCGGCCCGGCGGTGATCCGCGCGCGCTATCCGCGGCTGGTGGCACTCTACATCACCGGCTACGGGCTGACCGGGCCCTATGCCGGGCGCGGCGCCTTTGACCGGATTGCCAGCGCGTTTTCCGGCGTGACCTACACCAGCGGCGAGGCGGGCGGCCCCTCGATGCGCGCGGGCTATGCGCTGGTGGACTACATGACCGCCTATATGGGCGCGTTCAGCGTCGTCTCGGCGCTGTATCACCGCGACTGCCATGGCGGGTCGGGCCAGGTGATCGATCTCGCACTGTTCGAGCCGGCGTTCCGCGCCTCCGAGGACGCGCTGATGACGTTCGCGCGGACCGGGCGGGTGCGCGGGCGGAGCGGCAACATCAACCCCAACGTGGTGCCGGCGGCGAATTTCGTCACCGCCGACGGGCGCGAGATCGCGATCCATGCCGGGACGGACTCGCTGCTGCGCCGGCTCGCCGGCGTGATGGGGGAGGCCGACCTCGCGACCGACGAGCGTTTCGCGACGCATGCGGCGCGGGTGCGCCACCAGCAGGCGCTTTACGCGCGCATCGAGGCATGGGCGGGGCGGCAGACGCTGGACGAGGCGATGCGCCAGCTGGTCGCGGCGGATGTTCCCGCCTCACCGGTCATGAGCATCGCCGATATCGCCGCCGACCCGCATTACCGCGCGCGCGGCACGGTGCGCGAGGTTGAGGACGCCGAGCACGGCAGGCTGCTGATGGCAGCGCCGCTGCCGCATATGAGCGAGACGCCCGGCAGCATCCGCGCGCTGGGGCCCGAGCTCGGGTCGGCGAACGAGGCGGTCTATGGCGGCATGCTCGGCATGTCGGCCGACGAGATCGAACGGCTTCACGACGACGGCGTGATCTGACGGCGGCACGGCGAAGGCGTGATCGGACGACAAGGCTGAACTGACAACAACAAGAGGAAACGAATATGAAACGAATTCTTGCGATGGCGGCGATGGCCGCCTGTGTTGCCGCGGCCGGGGGGTCGGCGCGGGCGGCGGGGCCGGTGAAGCATCTCTCGATCGGGCTGTTTCCGGCGCTGCGGCCAATGGAGCTGGTGCGCGCCGAGCACTGGCTGGAGGATGCCGGCTACAAGGTGAGCTGGCATGACTTTCTGGCCGGCATCCCGCCCGAGGCCGCGGCGATGGCTGCGGGGTCGATCGATTTCGGCGAGGCGGACACGTCCGGCATCGAGCAGGTGGCGGCGCACAGCCCTGGCGTGATGTGGTACATCGCTGATGGCGCCAGCAACTATGTGGCGCTGGTGGCCCGCAAGGGCAGCGGCATCAAGTCCGTTGCCGATTTGCGCGGGCGCAAGGTGGCGGGCGTGGCCCCCAACACCGCGCCGACCGCGGTGCTGCAGATGGCGCTCGCACAGGCGCATATGACGCTCAAGGACATCAAGGGCTATAACACCGTGGGCCCGACGGAGCCGGCGGCGCTGGCGCGCGGCGCGGTGGACGCCGCGATCTCCTACGTGCCCTATTCGGTGGAGACGCTCACCTCGGGCAGCAGCGTGCTGATCGCCACCGCCTCGCAGATCTACGGCAAGCCCTGGCCGGGCGGCGGCATCGTCGTGCGGCCGGCCTTCGCCAAGGCGCACCCCAAGACCGTCGTCGCCGTGCTGAAGATGGTGGCGCGGGCGGAGGCGATGCTGCGCGAGCACCCGAAACAGGCCTATGCGGCGTTGGCGAAACAATCGAAGACCAGCCTCGCCAACGTGACCTATGCCTACCAGCATGACATGGTGGCGCCGACGCCGATCGTGCCGAATGTCGCGGCGATGGTGGCGCAGGCTTCGGTGCTGCAACGATTCCATGTGATCCACGTGCCGGACGTGAAGGCGTTCATCGCCAGCCTGGTGCATCCGCAATACGCGCAGCAGGCGATGGGCAAGTGAACGAGGCCACGGACAGAAGGGTGCTGGCGGCGGCGCGAGCGGCGAGCGTGCTCGCGGTGCTGGCCGGGTGGGCCCTTCTGTCCTGGCTGCTCTACTCGCCGCGGATGCAGTTGTTTCCCTCGCCCTGGGCCGTTGCCGTGCGCTGCGTGCAGTTGCTGCACAGCGAACTTGGCCCGGATATCGCGGCGAGCCTCGGCGAGGCGGCGGGCGGCTGGGTGATCGGCTCGCTGCTGGGGATCGCGGCCGGCGCGCTGATCGGCCTGGTGCCGGCGGCGCGCTTTCTGTTGCGGCCGGTGCTGGATTTTCTGCGCTTCATCTCGCCGCTGGCCTGGGTGCCGCTGGCGATCCTGTGGTTCGGGATCGGGTATTGGAGCAAGGCCAGCATCATCGCGCTGGTGAGTTTCTTCATCGTCGTGGTCAACGCGGCGCATGGCATGGCGGCGCGCGACCGCGACGCGGTGAAGGCCGCACGGGCGCTGCGGCTGCGGCCGGTGCAGCGCGCGGAGGTGGTGCTGATGCAGGCGATGCCCGACATCCTGCTCGGCCTGCGCGTGGCACTGGGGGCGGCGTGGGGCGGTGTGGTGCTGAGCGAGCTGGTGGCAGGCGATGTCGGGCTCGGGGCGATGGAGAGTTTCGGCGGACAGTCCTGCAACGTGACCCAGATCATGGTGGGCATGCTGGTGCTGGCGGTGATGGGCTATGCCGCCAATCTCGGCTTTGTGCTGGCACAGCGCCGGCTGTTCCCCTGGATCACCTCCAACCGGGTGCGGGCATGAGCGGCGGCAGCCTGCATCGCGCGGCGAGTGCGGCGGGGGGCTTCGCGCTGCTGGTCGCGCTGTGGTGGTTCGCGACCGACGTGCTGGGCACGCGGCCGGTGATCCTGCCGGCCCCGGAGGCGGTGGCGCGGGCCTTGCTGGCGCTGGCCGGGGAGCCCGGATTTCGTCATGATATTGCAACGAGTTTGGTGGAGCTGGCGGGCGGGCTGGCCGCGGGCGTGGTGCTCGGCCTGCTGATCGGGGTGGCATTGGCGCGCCACGCTGTGCTTGGTGCGTTTCTGGAGCCGATGGTGGAATCCTTCCGCTTCATCGTGCCGTTCTCGCTGGTGCCGCTGGTGGTGGTGTGGTTCGGCGTGGCGCCGATCGGCAAGATCTTCGTCGTTGCCTATGCCTGCGTGTTCGTGATGGCGCTGAACACGGCGGCGGCGATCGGCGAGGTCGATCCGCTGCTGCTCAAGGCCGGCGCGATGCTGGGGCTACGCGGGTGGCGGCTGCTGCGGCTGGTGATCCTGCCGGCGGCGATGCCGCGGCTGCTCACGGGATTGCAGCTTGCGGTCGCTGCGGCCTGGGTCGCGGTGGTGGCGGCGGAGTATGTCGGCGCGCGGTCCGGGCTCGGCATGTTCATCGTCACCGCGCAATCGGGGCTCGAGACCACGCAGGTGATGGCGGGGATGGCGGTGATCGGGCTGATCGGCCTCGTGCTGAGCCTCGCGGTCTCGGCGCTACGGCGGCGGCTGGTCGTGCATGAGGAAGGCGGCGGGTGGTGATCGGCACTCAGGCAAGATGGGCGAAGGCCGCGGTGATCGTTTCGTAGATGGCACGCTTGAACGGCACGGCGAGGCTGGGCAGCGCCGCCAGTGCCACCCAGCGCCAGGCGTCGAACTCCGGATGCGGGTCGGCGTCGAGGCGGATATCGGCGTCGGTGCCGAGAAAACGCAGCGCGAACCAGCGTTGTTCCTGGCCGCGATAGCGCCCGCCGAGGGCGCGGCCGAGCAGTTCCGGCGGCAGGTCGTAGCGCAGCCAGTGCGGGTGTTCGGCGATGATCGTGGCGCGATCCGTGCCGATCTCCTCGGCAAGCTCGCGCAGCACGGCGCGGCGAGGGTCCTCGTCGTCGTCGATGCCGCCCTGGGGAAGCTGCCAGCCGCCGGCCGCGCCCTCGGCGTTCGGCAGGTCGGCGCGGCGGGCAACCAGCACCCGCCCGTCCGGCGCGAACAGCACGGCACCGACATTGCGGCGATAGGGCAGCGCCGGGGCCCGCTGGGTCATTGTTCTGGCTTCGTCATGATGGCCCCGACCGGGACCAGGCGCACGCCCTGCCCCTCCAGCCGCGGTAGAAGGCGGGCGAGGGCGGTGACGAGGTCGGGCGACGGTGCGCCGATGGCGCCGATGGCACTGCCCTGCCGGCGCGCGCGGGCGATGAGGGCGGCGAGGCCGTGGGAGAGCGTGGTGCCCGGCGCGTCCAGCAGCACCACCTGACGCGCGTCGAGGAACCAGAGATGGCGGGCGGCCAGGCTGTCGGTGAGGCCGACCAGGGCCGGCGAGGCGACGAAGGCCGCACCGTCGAGGCCACGACCGAGCAGGCTCGTCGTGCCGTCCGGGTGGGGCACGCGGGCGAGGGCCCAGGCGAGGCGCTGCGCGGAGACGCTCGCCTTCTGTCCGGGTTTCAGCGCCTCGTCGCCGGCATCCGCGGTGGCGCCGGCGCCCGGCTGCATCGGCAGCGAGAGCACGACCTCGTGGTGTGCGGCGCGCGCCGCGGCGGCGGTGGCGGCGGGGTCAGGCGCGTAGGGCGAGACGGCGAGGCTGACCGCCGCGGGCAGCGTGCGGATCGCAGCCTCGCTGTCGGCGGCGATCATGCCGATGCCGGCGACCAGGATCCCGACGCGAGGCGTGCCCGCCACCGGCGCCGGCTGCGTCGCGGGGCGGGCGGCGGCGACCGGCCCTGGGCGCGGCGACAGAGGCGATATCAGGCGGGGCGGCGGGCCGAGCCAGGCCAGCGTGCCCACACTGCCCACCACCACCAGGAGCACGACGATCCAGAACCAGGCGAGGGCTCGCATGCGCCAGCTCCGGCGCCGGCGGCGTCAGTTCGCTGCTTTCCCCTGCGGCTGCATCGCGGCGATGACCTTCAGCGCCTCCTGCAACTGGAAATCAGTCTTCGGATTGGTGCGGCTGAAGGCGGGCCAGTTTTTCGGCGGGTATTGGGGGATCGTCTTGACGATGGGCGGCAGGTCGGTGCGCGGTGGCAACGAGGATTGCGGCGCGCCGCCGACATTGGTGATGTCGCCAGGAAGATCCGCCTCGCGCTGCGGCTTGAGCACCGGCCGCGTCCGGTCCTCGTGCACCAGCACGTCCGGGGTGATGCCGAGACCCTGGATGGAGCGGCCCGAGGGCGTGTAGTAGCGCGCCGTGGTCAGCCGCATGCCGCCGCCGTCGGGCAGCGGCATCACCGTCTGCACGCTGCCCTTGCCGAAGGTGCGCACACCCAGGATGACGGCGCGGCGGTGATCCTGCAGCGCGCCCGAAACGATCTCCGCGGCCGATGCGGTGCCGGCGTTGGTGAGCACGATGATGGGCAGCCCGTGCGTCATATCGGTGCCGCGGGCGTTCCAGCGCTGGTCGTCCTGCGGATGGCGACCGCGGGTGGAGACGATCTCACCACTCCTGATGAAGTCGTCGGAGACGGCGATCGCCTGGTCGAGCAGGCCGCCGGGGTTGTCGCGCAGGTCGAGGACCAGGCCCTTGAGATGGCCGCCGGCCCGTTTGGCCAGCGCCGCATAGGCCTTGCGCAGGCCGCTGTCGGTCTGCTCGGTGAACTGAGAGATGCGGATATAGCCGATGTTGCCCGGTTCGAGATGCGAGCGAACAACCTGGATCTTGATCACCTCGCGGGTCATCGGGAAGGTGATGAGCTTGGGAACGTTGGGCCGCTTGACGGTGACCGAGATCTTGGTTCCGGGCTTGCCCTGGATCATGTGCACGATCTGGTTGAGCGCATCGCCCTCGACGCTCTTGCCATTGACGCCCACGATGAAGTCGCCGGACTTGATGCCGGCCCTGGCGGCCGGCGTGCCGTCGATCGGCGCCACCACCTTGACCAGCCCGTGATCGGACGTGACCTCGATGCCGAGGCCGCCGAACTCGCCGCGCGTCTGCACGTTCATGTCGTGGAACTGCTTCGGCGTCATGTACATGCTGTGCGGGTCGAGCCCGGTGAGCATGCCGTTGAGCGCGTCCTCGATCAGCTTGGTGTCCGAGACCGGGTCGACATAGTCGGCGCGCACACGCTCGAACACGTCGCCGAACAGCGACAGCATCTTGTACGTCTCGGCGGTGTTGGGCGTGCCCGCAATACCCTTGGCCAGCGCCGGCGGCAGCACGTTGAAGCCCAGCTTCCGCTCGAGCGGCGGCAGGGCCGAGACCGAAAGCACGCCGGCCACGAAGGCCGAGCCCAGGAGGAGAGTGGTCCGGAATCGCATCAAGGGATCCTTGGGCTTGAGTAAATCGGGGAGCTTGAGGTGATTGGGCAGCTTAGAGCCGAGATTAGCCTAGATGGCACCGCGGAGGGAACGCGCAACCGGGTTAAAGCAGCGTCACGCGCCCGCCGGCTGATGGCATCACTGCGGCGCGGCGCCATGCTGCGGGGTCTCATCCGGTTGGCAGCCCGCGGCGCAGATAGGGGGTGGGATCGACGGGGCGGGTCGGGTGGCGCAGCTCCACATAGAGCAGTGGCGCCGGTTCGCGCGAGCGCGGGTCCCATGCGGCCATCATGCCGAGCGGCTGGCCGCGGCCGACATGGGTCCCCTCATGCGCCTCCAGCGTCGCGAAACCGGCGAGCACGAAATGCCAGCCGCCGCCGCAATCGAGGATGACAAGCTTGCCGTAACCGCGGAACGGGGCGGCGAAATCCACCGTGCCGGCGCAGGGCGAGACGACGCGCGCGGCGGGGGCGGCACGGATGGTAAGGCCGACGGCGGGGCCGGCAGGCGTATGGTCGCCCCAGTTGCGCACGACGGCGCCGGCGACCGGCAGCCAGGGCTGGCCGCCACCGGGCTTGAGGCCGGGGCCGGCTGGGGCGCGCAACGCCGCCTCGC
>JAJXXT010000087.1 GCA_021780935.1 Pseudomonadota bacterium | reverse complement strand
TTTGACCAGGCGCACTTTGGCGCGCGCGTTGTCCTGCATCACCCCGCGGACCACCTCGCCGACCCAGGGGCCGGCGGCGTTGACGATCGCGCGGGCCGCGATCTCGCGCCTCCCCGTGTCGTCCGCGAGCGTGAGGTGCCAGAGCCCGTCCGCGCGGCGCGCCGCGGTGCAGCGCGTCCGGGTCAGGATCTCGGCCCCGCGCGCGGCGGCGTCGCGCGCGTTGAGCACCACCAGGCGCGAATCCTCGACCCAGCAATCGGAATACTCGTAGCCGTAGCGGAACAGTTTCTTGAGCGGCAAGCCGGCCTCGTCGCGGTCCAGCAGCAGCGTGCGGGTCGGCGGCAGCCGCTTGCGCCCGCCGATATGGTCGTAGAGGAACAGCCCCAGACGCACCATCCAGGCCGGACGCACGCCTGGCTGGTAAGGCAGCACGAAGCGCAGCGGCCAGACGATGTGCGGCGCGATGCCCCACAGCACCTCGCGCTCCTTCAGCGCCTCGCGCACCAGGCGGAACTCGTAATACTCGAGGTAGCGCAGCCCGCCATGGATCAGCTTGGTCGAGGCGGAGGAGGTACCGGCGGCCAGGTCCGCCTGCTCGGCGAGCAGGACGCGCCAGCCGCGCCCGGCGGCGTCGCGGGCGATGCCGGTGCCGTTGATGCCGCCGCCGATGATCGCGAGGTCGAACGGGGTCGCTGAGCTCATCGTGCCGCCATAAGCGGCCCATTCCCGGCCGGCAAGTCCGCCGCGCCGCGTGCGCTGCGGTTCGCCGGTCGCTGGCACCATGCTCCATGCCGTGCGATCCCGGGGTCGTCGCGGTGACGCCGATGTTTCACATCGACACCCCGGTCGCGCCCCATGCCTGCCCGATGGCCGGCAAGCCCTTGGAGATGCCCGGCCGCCTCTCCGACGGGGTGTCGTTGACGCGTTGGTCGGTTGACGCGCCGATAACCATCGCCGGCATAGCGTCGCCGCTCCGCAACGGAGGACACGGCATGACCAGCATCGGCGCCATCAGCCCGGCGAGCTATCTCGCGGCGACCACCGCGACCCAGGGGAGCGTGACCCAGGGGAGCGCCACCCAGGGGAGCGCCACCCAGGGCGTGCGCCACCACCATCACCAGCAGGCGAGCGCCGCCGACCCGGACGGTGACGGCGACCCCGCCGCGACAGCCACGACCAGCGCCTCCGCCTCGCCGGCCGCGGCGCTGACCCAGGCACTCAATACGACGGCGTAACCAGAGCGCTATCCGACCGGATGGCAGCATCCGGCCGGATATGTCTCTAACGCCCGCCGCCGACCGGCAGCACGGCGCCGGTGATGTAGGCGCTTTCCTCGGACAGCAGGAACAGGATCGCGCGCGCGACCTCGTCGGCGGTGCCCGACCGCCTCATGGGCACCACCGCCGCCAGTTCGGCGAGGCGATCCGCGAGCCCGGCCTTGGCGTGAATTTCGGTGTCGATCGGGCCCGGGGCGACGGCGTTGACGCGGATGCCGCGCGCGGCAAGTTCCCGCGCGGCGCCGAGCGTCGCGCTGTCCACCGCGCCCTTGCTCGCGGCGTAGTGCACCCATGTGCCGGCGCCGCCGATCGTCGCCGCGCGCGAGGACAGATTGACGATCGCACCGCCCTTGCCGCCGCGATCGGTGGCCATGCGTTTGATCGCTTCGCGGGTCGCGAGGAACGTTCCCGTGACGTTGAGCGCGAACAACTGCGCGAGCATCGCGCCGGTGACGTCATCGAGGCGCAGGGCGGGGCCGGTGATGCCCGCGTTGTTGACCAGGCCCGAGGGCGGTCCCAGCTCGGCGTCGATCCGCGCGAAGAAGGCGACGGTCTCGGCCTCGTCGGCGGCATCCGCGCGCATCGCCAGCGCCCGCCGGCCGAAGGCGCGGATCCCGGCGGCGACCTGCTCCGCCCCCGCCGCGTTCGCCTTGTAGGAAATCGCCACATCCCAGCCGCGCTCGGCGGCGAGAAGCGCTGTCGCGGCGCCGATGCCGGCGCTCGCGCCGGTGACGACGAGCACACTCATGCGGTCCGGTCCGCGATCGTGATCGGCATGGCTTCACTCCTCAAAGAGCAATGTGGCACCGAAGGCTTCCTCGGGGCCGATCCGGTCGCGTCCGCCGAGTAAGGCGCGTGTGGCGCCGAGATCGGCGACGCGAAACACCAGGGCGGCCATGGCTTCGTCGCGCGCCTCGGCGTATCCGCCGATGCGCGCGGCGGTGGCGGCGTGGTCGAGCACCAGGATATCGGCCAGCGCCGCCTTGACGCGGACGCCGCCGGCGACATGGCGGACCGCGCGCGGGCCGAACATCCGCGCGAACAGGGCGCCGAGCCGCGCTGGCTCGCGCGCCGCGAGCACCACTTCCGCGACCCCGATCGCGCCGTTGGGATGGCTGCGCCAGGCATCGTCCCAGACCAGCTCGCGCGTATGGTGCTGGCAGAAATAGAGCCGCCCGGCCTCGGTGGTGTCGTTACGGAGCCGTACCGTGGTGAAGCTCGCGTCGCGCGCCCCTGCGGGTGTGGCGACGGGGCGGGAGAAGCTGCCAGGCGGCTCGTGCGCGACGCCCGCGTCGGTCAGCGCCTGCTCCGTCGCCGCGGCGCTTTCGCTGGCGAAGACGATGCCGTTCACCCCCTGCGGCCAGCCCAGTATGTCGAGGCGTCGTGCGTGCGGCGGTGCTCCGATCAGCTCCAGGTAGTCGGTGCCGAACATGGCGAGATGATTGACCGAGCCCAGTGTGTGATGCCCGCGCGGGGTGAGCGCGAAGCCGAGCGCGCGGAAGCGCGTCTCGGCCGCGTCCATCGCATCGCGGACATTGATCACCACATGGTCGATCGTGGGCGTCAGCGTCATGGTCACGGCTGCAGCGCCCAGGCCGCGGTTTCCGCGCCGGGGACATAGTTGCGGTTGTTGATGTCCGGATTGCGGTTGACCAGGGGGCGGGCGAACATCGGATGGCGCATGGAGCGTACCTCGTGCTCGACGCGCAGCAGCGTCCTCCCGTCGGCGGGATCGACGATATCGAGGAACCGGAACTGGCTCTCGTCGCTTTCCTCGCTGATCAGTCCGCGCTCGAGCAGGCGGCGATAGGGGCCGGAGAAATCGGCGAGCGTCACCTGGATATGGTTGCCGTCATAGGGCTCCTGCGCCGCCGCGGTCTCGGCATAGCGCAGCTCCTCGGCCAGCCCCACGGGAATGCGCGCGACGCTGCCCTTCAGATGCGCGGGCGTGCCGAGGACCTCGCGGTAGAAGCGGGTGATTCCAGCTGCGCTGCCGGGCGGGCAGGCGAGTTCCACGTATGGCATGCCGAGTGCCGTGTCGCGGAAGCGCGCCGGATCGGGGGCGTGGATCCGCAGCCGGTTGCCCCAGGGGCTGGTCGCCTCGATCGCGTCCCCGGCGCGGAAGAAGTCGAACAGACTGCCGGCGAGCTGGGTGCGCACGCGCGTCAGCCGCCGCTCCAGCGCGTCGAGATCTGGCATCACGAGCCCGACCACGCCGCGCAGCACCTGCGCCGCGCCGGTCGGCAGGTGAAACTGGCAGCGCCCCGCATTGATCCACATGTTGTCCGTGGACGTCATGAGATACGGGTCGCGGGTGAGCCCGAGGCCGGCCACGTAGAACAGGGTGGCGAGACGCTGGTCCGGCACGCGGGTGTTGACATGGCCGAACTCGACCAGGTTGCCGACATCCTGCGTGGTGCGGTCGTACGGGTGATGGTGCGTGTCCATGCTCGGTTCCTTGGGGCGAGCCGGCCGCGTGACGCGACCGGATGCTGTGCGTCCGCTGGCTTAGCTCCTGGGCCGGTTCTAGCTCCTGGGCCGGTTCTAGCTCCGGGGCCGATTGATGAAGGCGTCGATGGCGGCCGTGGTTTCCGGCGCCATCATGTTCTCGACCATCGCCTCGGTCGCGATCGCATAGGCGCGCGCCAGCGGCGCCTCGATCTGGCGGTAGAAGGTCCGCTTGCCGATCTCGATCGCGCAACGTTCCTTGGCGGCGATCTTCTCCGCGAGCGCCATCGTCGCCGTCGCGAGCTCGGCCGCCGGGACCACGCGGTTGACCAGCCCCATCGCCAGCGCTTCCGAGGCCGGAACGAAATCGCCGGTGAGCAGCATGGCCAGCGCTGCCTTGCGCGGCACGGCACGCGCCAGCGCCACGCCGGGGGTGGAACAGAACAGGCCGAGATTGACGCCGGAGGTCGCGAACCTGGCATCGTCCGCGGCGATGGCGAGGTCGCAGGCGGCGACGAGCTGGCAGCCGCCGGCGGTGGCGATGCCATGGACACTGGCGATCACCGGCGCCGGGTGGTTGGCAATCGCCTGCATCATGCGCGAGCATTGCGCGAACAGCGCGGCCTGGAAGGCGGCCGTGGGGCGCGCCCGCATCTCCCTGAGGTCGTGGCCGCCGCAAAATCCCGGCCCGTTGCCGGCAATGACCACGACGCGCGCGTCACGCGCGTCGGCGAGCGCCGCCTCGATCGCGGTCATCATCTCGGCCGAGAGCGCGTTGCGCGTGCGCGGGCGGTTCAGCGTGACCCAGGCAATCGCGCCCCGCCGTTCGGTGAGCAGAGGCTCGGTGGCAGCGATGTCCATGGCATCTCCTCCGGTTGTGGCGCCGCTGGCTCGACGCAGGCGGCGCCCGCGGCGAGCATGCCACGGCCCGCGGCCCGCGCCCATGCCCCCGCGCCCATATCCCCGCGCCCATACCCTCGTCAGCGGGCAAAATGACGGCCCCGGCGCAGCGCCGGCCAACGATGGTTTGGCCTTTCGCGCCGGGCATCCTACATCTAGGGAGCCATGGATACGAACGATCGCGGTGATCTGGCGCGGCCGCGCGGGAGCGTGCTGGCCTGGGCCGACAGCCTGCTCGTCGACCATGCGATCCTGCGGGCCGCCTGGAGCAATTTCGGCGTCGTCGCGCCTGGCCGCCTCTATCGCTCCAACCACCCGACCCCGGGCCGGCTCGCGGCGCTGGCCCGTCGCCACAAGCTGCGGACCGTCGTCAACCTGCGCGGCCGCCGTGGCAACGCGTCGGATGCGCTGTCGCGGATTGCGGCGGCGCGCCTCGGCCTGGACTGCGTCGATGCGCCACTCTCCAGCCTGCGCCCGCCGCGGCGCGACGAGGTGCTGGTGCTGGCCGAGGCGCTGCTCGCCGGCCCGGAGCCGATGCTGGTCCACTGCAAATCGGGCGCCGACCGCGCGGGGTTCGCGGCCGCCATCTTCCTGCTCCTGGACGGCCAGGGTGTCGCGCAGGCGCGGCGCCAGCTCTCGTGGCGCTTCGGGCACTGGCGCCGGTCCCGTGCCGGTGTGTTCGACGCCGTTCTCGACACCTTCGCCCGCGATGCCGGGGAAGGGGGAAATTTCCTCCGCTGGCTGCGCGAGGACTACGATCCTGCCGCCATCAGCCGCGAGTTCCGCGGCGGGCATTTCGCCGCTTTCATCACCCACCGGGTGGTGGCCCGGGAGTAGGGCGAGCGCTGCCGGGCGGCATCCCTGGCCGCGCTTGCGCGACGTGATCCGGCAGAGGACGATGCGGGCATGCAGAGCAGCAGTTTCGACGTCCTGGTCATCGGCGCCGGCATCGCGGGTGCCACCGCGGCGGCCCATCTCGCACCGACGCTGCGCGTCGGGCTGATCGAGGCTGAGGAGGTCGCCGGCTACCATTCGACCGGCCGCTCGGCGGCGATCTGGATCCAGAATTACGGGCCGCCCGACGTGCAGGCACTGAGCGGCCTTTCGCGCCGCTTCTTCGAACACCCGCCCGATGGTTTCGCCGCGACGCCGATCATGGCGCGGCGCCCGGTGGCCTTCCTGGCCCCGAGCGAACAGGAACCGCTGCTCGAACGCATGCTCGCCGAGGGGGCGGGGTTGCGCGAAATCGCGGTGCAGGACCTGCGGCAGATGGTGCCGGCGCTGCGCGAGGGCTACGCGACGCGCGCCGCGATCGAGGATGATGCGTTCGACATGGACGTGGCCGTCCTGCACCAGGGCTTCCTCAAGCTGCTCCGTCACCACAGCGGCACGCTCGCGCTGCGCAGCCGCACCGGGCGCGTCGAGCGCGTCGCCGGGCGGTGGGAAGTCGATATCGTGGAGGGCGGACATTTCTCCGCGCCGATCCTGGTCGATGCCGCGGGCGCCTGGGGCGATGCGGTGGCGCTGCAGGCCGGCGTGCGGCCCCTTGGACTACAGCCGAAGCGGCGCACCGGTGCGATCATCGATCCCCAGCCCTGGGATGCGCGCGACTGGCCGCTGCTCAACGACTGCGACCACAATTGGTATTGCCGCCCGGAGGCGCGCACCAGGCTGATGGTTTCGCCCGCGGACGAGACCGACGTCGAGCCGCAGGACGTCCAGCCCGACGAGCTCGACATCGCGATCGGCATCGACCGCATGCAGCAGGCGCTCGCCATCGATGTCCGGCGCGTCGAGCATTCCTGGGCGGGGCTGCGCACCTTCACGCCCGACCGCAGCCTCGCCTTCGGCTGGGACGCGAGGAGCGAAGGGTTTTTCTGGTTCGTTGGCCAGGGCGGTTATGGCATCCAGACCTCGCCGGCCGCGGGCAGGCTCGCCGCCGATCTGATCCTGGGCCGCGACCCCGGCGACGCCGCCGCGATCCTGCCCGTCCTCGATCCACGCCGGTTTGCCTGAGACGCCTGGTGCCCGGATGCCGATCCACGCGTCACCGACATGGTGACGACCAGCCGGTTCGCCTTGGTTCTTGAGCGAGATCAGGAACATTGCGGTTTATGTACGACATGCTTCTCGCCGGGAACTGGCCGCCGTTCCTTCAAGGCAACGATTCCGGGTCGCTGCGCTCGTCGCCGGGACGGGGCCGTGGCGGCCGGGGGAGCGCCGCACCATGGACCTGCCGATGCGCTCAGCCGCCTGGCGGGGCGCGTGCCTGGTGCACCCCACGGCCTCGAGCCCCGGGTCCGCGAGCGCCGGCGCGCTCTGGATTTGCGCCGGTGCGCATGACAGGCTGCGCCTGAGACGGTGGGGGAACGCAGGGGAATGGACGACGATCTGACGCGGGCGGCACGGGAATTCCTGATCCGGTACGGCGGCGACGAGTTTCCGGATCTGTTCGTCTCGGCCAAGGGCACCATCGTGCGCGACCGCGCCGGGCGCGAATATCTCGACTTCACCTCGGGCCAGATGTGCGCGACCATCGGGCACAACCACGATGCGATCGTCGCGGCCGTCAACCGCGCGGGAAGCAGGGCCTTCCACCTGTTCAGCGGCATGATCCCCGAGGCCGTGCCGCAGCTGGCGCGCAACCTCGCGCGCGACTGGCTGCCCGGCGGCATCAGCCGCTCGATCTTCGTCAACACCGGTTCGGAATCGAACGAAGCCGCGCTGCGCATCGCCAAGATGGCGACCGATGGCTATGAGGTGCTGGTGCTCGGTGGCTCGTGGCACGGCGTCACCGGTGGCGCGAGTGGCATGTCCATGGCCAGCGACCGCCGCCATTACGGTGTGCCCGTGCCCGGCGTCTTCGTCATCCCCGAGCCCAATGCCTACCGGCCCTATATCCCGGCCGCGACCGAGGAGGCGGCGGCGCTCGCGAACCTCGAACTCGCGCTCAAGATGTTCGACATGCAGTCGGCCGGTCGCGGTGCGGCGATCGTGGCCGAGCCGGTGATCAGCGCTGGCGGTGTGCTGGTGCCACCCAGGGCGTTCATGCACGCGCTGCGCCAGGCCGCCGACGAACGCGGCATGCTGCTGATTTTCGACGAGGCGCAGACCGCTTTTGGCCGCATCGGCGCGCGGACCGGCGCGGAATATTTTGGTGTGACACCGGATATCATCACCATGTCGAAGACCCTGGGTGGTGGCCTGCCGCTGGCGGCGGTTGCGACCACGCCGGCGATCGAGGAAAAGGTCCACGAGCGGCACTTCACGTTCTACACCTCGCACGTGTCGGACCCGCTGCTCGCCGAGGTCGGGCTCGCGGTGTTGCAGGTCATTGCCGAAGAAAAGCTGGTGGAGCGCGCCAACAGCATGGGCGCCTATCTGCGCTCGCGGCTGGAGGAGCTGCAGCAGCGCCACGAGGCGATCGGCGATGTGCGCGGCCTCGGCCTGCTGCTCGGCGTCGAACTGGTGGAGGACCGGCAGTCCCGCCGGCCCGCGCATCGGCTCGGCGCGCTGACCACGCAGAAATGCCTCGAACGCGGCCTCAGCATGAACATCCGCCGTCGGCCGGAGCGCGGTTCGGTCTGGCGCATCGCGCCGCCGCTCACGGTTTCCCATGCGGAAATCGATCGCGCCGTCGCGATCCTCGATGGCGCGCTCGCCGACAGCCTGGACGAGCTCGCCCGCCGCAACTGAACGCCTCCGACTGCGCGGCCTGCGCGTCGCGCCCGGTGCGGCGAAGCGGGGATGCGGATATGCGGCCCCATCGCCTCGGCGCCGCAGCGGGTGGTGCGCGCGCCGCTGGACCGGGCGCGATTCGCCTGGAAGAGTGCGGTCGTGGAACCGGCCGCGGCGCACGATGAGATGGTGGACGGGCGCGGCAAGCTGCGCGCGCCCTGGCGTGGGCTGATCGGCGCCTTTGCGGCGCTCGGCGATGGTGGCCTGGCCGAGCGCGCGCACCGGCTCGACCGCGCCTTCGAGGAAGAGGGGGTGGCTTCCGTGCTGCCTGGCGCCTTCGCGCGCGCCTGGCGCTGCGATCCCGTGCCGCTGCCGCTTGCCGCCGCCGAATTCGCGGAGCTGGCAGCCGGTCTCGCGCAGCGTGCCCGCGTGCTCGAAGCCTTTCTCGCCGATCTCTATGGCCCGCGCGCCATGCTCGCCGAGGGGCTGCTGCCGCCGTCGCTCGCCTTCGCCAATCCCGGCTTCCTGCGCATCGCGCCCCTGGCCGGGCAGGGGAGGCTGCAGCTCTATGCCGCCGATCTCGTGCGCGGTCCGGACGGCGCCTGGCGGGTGCTGGCCGACCGCACCGCCGCGCCGGCCGGGCTCGGCCAGGCGCGCGAGAACCGCCGCCTGCTCGGCCGCGTCATGCCGGAGGCGTTCCATCCGGTGCAGGTGCGCCCGCTGCGGCCTTTCTTTGATCTCTGGCAGGACGCGCTGCGCGAGCTGGCACCGCCCGGCACCGCCAACCCCTCGGTCGCCGTGCTCACCCCCGGCACCGCGAGTCCGCTCTGGTTCGAGCATATGTATCTCGCCCGCGAATTGTCCTGCGCGCTGGTCGAGAGCGGCGACCTCGCGGTCAGCGGCGGCGGCGTGTTCCTCAAATCCCTGCGTGGCCTCGCGCGCATCGACGTGCTGCTGCGGCGCATCGACGGGCGCATGATCGACCCGCTCGAACTCGAGGCCGGCTCGCTCATCGGCACGGCCGGGCTGATCGACGCGGCGCGCGCGGGTTCGGTGCGTATCACCAACGATCCAGGCTCCGGAGCGGCCGAGGCGCCCGCGCTCGCCGCCTTCTTGCCAGCGCTGGCGCGGCGTTTCCTCGGCGAGACGCTGCGCCTCCCCGGCGTGCCCACGCTCTGGCTTGGCGAAGCGCAGGCGCGCGCGCTCGTGGCCTCTGCACCCGAGGCGTGGCTGCTGCGTCCGGCGACCGACGGCGCGGCGGCGGCCCAGGCGCCGGCCAGCATGCCGCCGGCGGAACGTGACGCCCTGCTTGCCCGTATCGAGGCCGAGCCCTGGGCCTGGGCCGCGACGCGCGCCCTGCCGCCGTCCCTGGTTCCCTGCGTCACCGCCGAAGGACTGCAGCCGCGCCCGGTGGTGCTGCGCCTTTTCCTGGTGCGGGCACAGGGACACTGGCAGGCGATGCCGGGCGGCCTTGCGCGCGTGCTCGATCCGGCCGAGGCGCTGGCCAGCAGCCTGCCCACCGTGGGGCTCGCCAAGGATGTCTGGGTGCTGACCGAGGATCGCGGCGACATCGTGGGGCCGGCGGCGGCTCCAGCGACCAGGCTCGCGATTCGCCGCCCGACGGGCGACCTGCCCAGCCGCGCCGCCGACAACCTGTTCTGGCTCGGGCGCACGGTT
This sequence comes from Pseudomonadota bacterium, assembly GCA_021780935.1. Next base: position 3,212 of record JAJXXT010000087.1, on the reverse strand, counting down.
GAGCGGCTCGAGCGCGCAGCACGGCTCGGCCGCGCCGCGCTCGCCCGCCTCTCGCGCGGCACGTTCGTGCTGCCGCACGAGGGGGTGGAGCTCGGCGTGCTGCTGCGCTGCCTGGTGGAGGCCGGCGTCGTCGCGCCGGAAGCTGCCACGGTCTCGATGCTCGGCGAGGCACTGCGCGGTGCGGCCCAGGAGGGCGGCGCACTGCCCCGCCTGTTTGCGGAGGTGGCGCGGCTGACCGACAGCGTGCGCGACCGCCTCACCGGGGACATGTATGCCACTTTCACCCAGGCGCTGCGCACCGCGCACGCGCAGGCGGCTGCGGTGCGCCGCAGTCTCGACGAGCTCGCGCACGCGCTGGTTGCCGTCCTGCGGTTCTCCACCGCCGTTGCCGGGGTCGCGGCGGAGAACATGGTTCGTGGCGGGGGCTGGATTTTTCTCGAACTCGGCCGCCGGCTCGAGCGCGCGCATGCGATCGCCGTCGAGATCGGCTTCGCGCTCGACCTGCCGCCGCCGCGCATCGAGGCGGGGCTCAGGCTGGGCCTCGAGCTCTGCGATTCCACCATCACCTACCGCTCGCGCTATTTCGACGTGCTGCAGCCGGCGCCGGTGCTGGATCTGGTGCTGGCCGACCAGGGCAATCCGCGCGGCTTCGCCTTCCAGTGTGCCGCGATGCACGGGCTGCTCGACGAGCTGACTGGCGAAGCGGGCGGACGCGAGGCGTTGGCGGGCGCGGTCGCCGGCATGCTGGCCGAGGCCGAGGCTCTGGTCCGCCGCGTCGCCGTGGCGCCGGACGAGGCGGTGGCCGCGGCCGGCTCTGCCGCGGAGCTGGTCGCGATCGCAGGCGCCGTTGCCGCGCTTTCCGGTCGTATCACCCAGCGCTATTTCGCGCTGCTGCCGCTGGTGCGCACCGTGGGCCTCTCCACCGAACCCCCGGCGCTGCGGGGCGCGGCATGAGATACCGGCTGCGCCATACCACGCAATACGCCTATGCGGCGCCGGTCGATCTCGCGAGCCATATGCTGCACCTTTCCCCGCGCGCGCTGGCCTGGCAGCAGGTCGCCGAAGCGCATATCGCCGTGACGCCCGAGCCGAGCAGGACGGTGCTAGATCATGATTATTTTGGTAACGACGTGATGTGGCTGTTCCTCGACCAGCCACACGAGCGCTTCGCAGTGACGCTCGACGCCGTGGTCGAGGTCGCAGCCCCGAAACCACCCGAGGACGGCGCGACCCCGTCCTGGGAGCAGGTTGCCGGCCTCGCGGCGGCCGGGGCCGCCCATGCTGCGGCCGCCGAGTTCATCTTCCCGAGCCCACTCGTCGCGGCAGAACCGGCAGCGCGCAGCTATGCCGCAGCCTGCTTCCTGCCCGGCCGGCCGGTGCTTGCCTGCCTGCGGGACGTTACGCAGCGTATTCGTAACGAATTCGCCTTCCGCCCGGGTGTAACCGATGTGAGCACGCCGGTCGCCAGCGTGCTCGCGCGCCGCGAGGGCGTCTGCCAGGACTTCACGCATCTGATGATCGCGGCCATGCGCGGCTTCGGCCTGCCCGCCCGCTACGTGTCGGGCTACCTCCGCACCCGTCCAGCGCCGGGCCAGCCGCGCCGGCGCGGCGCCGACCAGTCGCATGCCTGGGTCGATGCCTGGCTCGGGCCGGAGCATGGCTGGGTCGGCCTCGATCCCACCAACGACCTGGTGATCGGCGAGGAGCATGTCGTGCTGGCCTGGGGCCGTGACTATGGCGATATCAGCCCGGTCCGCGGTGTGCTGCTGGGCGGCGGCCAGCACAGTGTCCGCGTTGGCGTCGATCTGGATGCGCTATAGGGCATAGGCCCTCGCTGCGTTATCCGCCCTCGCTGCGTTATCCGAGAGTGTCAGTCGCCGCCGTGTCCATGCTCGCCGCGATGCCTGGCGGTCAGGGACCGCTCGTCGCGCGTGCCGACCTCATATGCGGCGCTGCCGGGGTCCCGATCGCGACGATCATCCGCGTGGGCGTCGCGTTCTCCTCACGCAGCGGGTGCGCCGACCGAGCGCGCGGTCGCCAGCAGCGCCGCCCAGGTTTGCGCCTGCAGCGGAATGCCGTGAGCGAGGCGGGCGGCGCGCGTCTGCGCTTCCTTTTCGCCCGGCACCAACACCTTCCCGCCGGCATGCTGCGGGCGGGAGGCGTGCACGTAAGCGGCATAATTATGCGCTTCGGCAACGAAATCCGCTGCCGCGAACGAATTGGGATCGAGATAGATTGCCAGCATGCCGTTGCCGATCTGCCCACGCTTGCCACCTGGGATCGGGCCGGAGGTGCCGCCACCGGTCAGCACGCCTGCCAGGATCTCGCACATGAAGGCCAGGCCCGAGCCTTTGTGCTCGCCGAACGCGCGCAACGCCCCCTTGCCCTCGCCGGCGCTGCGCGGACCGCCGGGCGCGAGCGGCCCATACAGCACCGCGGGATCGCCCGAGAGTGTGCCGTCCGATGCGATCAGAGCGTCGTTGGGGACCGGCTTGCCGCCGTTGGACGCCACCAGCACCTTGCCCTCGGCCACCAGCGAGGTCGCCATGTCCAGCAGCAGCATCGGCTGCGCGCCGACGGTGGGGATGCCGATGCACACCGGGTTGGTGGAAAAGCGCCGATCCACGCCACCATACGGAGCGACGAGCTCGCCCTTCTCGACGTTGACGAAATGAATCGAAATCAACCCGGCTTCGGCGGCGCGCTCGGCCCAGTCGCCGATGCGCCCGATATGCCCCGCGTGGCGCAGCGCGATGGCGGCGAGGCCGCCCTTCTTGGCCTTGGCGATGCCGAGATCGACCGCCTGCGGGGCGACCGTCTGGCCGAAGCCGTAATGCCCGTCGACCACGGCATGGCTCGGGCTCTCGGTGACGATGCTGATGCGCTGTCCGCCGAGCACCAGCCCCTCCTTGAACTGCTGCACATAGCGCGGCGTGCGGATGACGCCGTGGCTGTCGTGCCCGGTGAGGTTGGCCGAGACGAGGTAGCGGGCGATGCGTGCCGCCTCCTCCGCTGCCACCCCAGCATGGCGATAAATCGCGCCGACGAAGTCCCGGAGTTGGTCGGCGCCGATGACGTGCTCGGCTTTCTCCACGATCAGATGACTCGGCCGGTCTCGTCGTCGATCAGGTGCATCTGGTTGAGGTCGGCGGCGAGCTTCAGCTTCTCGCCGGGCGTGGCCGGCACCGCCGGATCGATGCGCGCGCAGACCG
>JAJXXT010000048.1 GCA_021780935.1 Pseudomonadota bacterium | reverse complement strand
TGAGTATGCGACGCTTCCAGGCTTCGGCGCGGATCAGCGCCGAGGCCAGCACGGGGTCGCGCTCGATCGTCGTGACGGCGGGCCGGCCAGCGGGACCGAAGGCGGCGATGGCCCCGCTCCGCCAGCGCCTTCTTCAGCTCGTCAATCAGCCCGTCCTTGGCGAACAACTCCGTCGCATCACGCCCCGCCAGCAACTGATCCAGTACGTCCTTCTCGATTGCCATCGCGATGGTCCTTTCCCTTCCACCCTATGGCCCCGCGCACAAAATCCCGGATAGTCCCGGGGGAGCGCGGGCTCGCGGGGACGCGCCAGAATGTTAATGACGACGTCGGCCGAGTGGCCCCGTCGCGCAGCGCTTCCTGGCGGGCGGCCTCCACGGCTGGCAGCCCGTCCCTCAGCACGGCGGTCAGGATCTTGACCATCTGGCGGTCGCCGTCGGCCGAGTCGGTGAGTTTGCGGCGGATCTGCCGTGGTCGGGCCGGCAGCACACAGTCCTTGAACGGCGCACCGTTCCTCAGTGCGCCCAGCTTGCGCGCCAGCACCGGCATAGTGCCGGCGTCGAACACCGTCTGGCCGCGCCCGAAGCAGCGGTGATGCTGGCCGACCACATGCCCGGCCTGACGCAGCTCGATCCGGTCCGCATAGGCGCGGATCCCGACCGGCCGGCCGACAGCGCTGGCCGCCACCGAGTATCTGTTGTTGTCGAACCTCACCAGACAGGTCTTGGAGACCGACGCCGGAACCGGGTGGAACCCGTCGAAGCGGCCGCCATATGGCACCAGGCTCGCCCGCTCCACCTCGAACATCTCCCAGATTGTCCGCTCACGCATCTCCGGGTGACGATGCGCACGGGCATAGGCCATGCACTGATCGAGCAGCCACGCGTTCAATTCCTCGAGGCTCTTCACCCGCACCCGCGGCGTCAAGAATCGCTCGCGCACCAGACCCACCTGGTTCTCCGCTTGCCCCTTTTCCCAGCCCGATGCCGGCGTGCAGGCGACCGGATCGACTAGGTAGTGGCTGCGCATTTGCAGGAAGCGCCGATTGTAGGCGCGTTCGCGGCCGACAAAGATCGTCTCCACCGCGGTCTTCATGTTGTCGTAGATGCCGCACGTGCCGGCACCCTTGAAGAACCCGAATGCCCGATCGTGCGCGTCGAAGACCATCTCCTGGGTCTCGCGCGGATAGGCACGCACAAACGGCATCCGGCTGTGGCACAGCCGGACATGCGCCACCTTGGCCATTGCCGTCACCCCGTTGATCAGCACGATCTCGTGGCTCCAGTCGAACTGGTAGGCCTCGCCCGGCGCAAAGCTCAGCGAGACAAAGGCCGAAACCGACGCCGATGCCCGATCGCGCCGCCAGCCGCGGGCCTAACGCCGGACCGCATCGTAACCGCCCTCGTAGCCCCGTCCGCGCAAGGTCTCGAAGATCCGGATTAGCGTCAGCCGCTCGCGGCTGGGCTTCGCGGCAGATCGCCTTGATCGCCTTGCCTTGCACAAAATACGCCTGCCGGATCTTCGCGGCCGTCTCCACCACCAGCATCCCGATCATGGCCCCCGCTCATCCCGAGAGCCATCGTGAACCCCGTTACCAGCGGGGTCCCCGTTTGACGCCGATCACCCCTCCAATGACGTCCTTTTTCCACGCCGAAACACAACCTGGCGCCCCGGCTCGCGGTGACCGGCGGCTATATTTCGTCGGTCCAGACCGTGAAGCTGGTCAGCGTGTTCGGGCCGAATGTGTTGCTGATCGCGACGTCCACCGCGTCGCGGCCGCGGGCCATCAGCACACGTCCGATGCGCGGCACGTTGTTGCGGGGGTCGAAGACGTGCCAGCCGCCATCGAGATAGGCCTCGAACCAAGCGGCGAAGTCCATCGGGCCGTGCGGCGGCGGCACGGCGATGTCGCCGAGATAGCCGGTGCAGTAGCGCGCGGGGATGTTCATGCAGCGGCAGAACGCCACCGCCAAGTGTGCGTAGTCGCGGCAGACGCCGCGCCGGTCGTTGAAGGCCTCGAGCGCGGTGCGGGTCGGGCGGGCGGCGGCATAGTCGAACGCAATATGGGCGTGCACGAAGTCGCAGATCGCCTGCACGCGGCCCCAGCCCGTGGGGCTCTGGCCGAACAACTGCCAGGCGGTCTGCATCAGCTGATCGGTCTCGCAGTAGCGGCTGCCCAGCAGGAAGACCAGCACCTCCGCCGGCAGGTCCTGCACGGCGTGCTGGCGCGCCGCGGGGAAGACGGGATCGGGCATGCCGGATTCGTTCAGCACCGCGGTGCTGGCGATGCGCGTGCGGCCGGCGGGGGCGACGAGGCGGGTGCACCAATTGCCGAAGCCGTCGCGATAGGACGCAATGGGCAGCGCCGGCGCGGTGGCGATCTGGTCGGCGATGACGATGTCGGGGGCGCGCGTGTGATGTACATGCAGCATCAGCATCATCGGCGTGGGCTGCGGGCAATCGTAGACCAGTTCGTATCCGACACGGATTCGCATATGCTGCCTCGCGATGGGGTGGGTTTGCCCGGGGGCGATCCGCCCCTTCGAGGGGCGCGACGGGGCGCGATCGGCGGCGCCGGTTGCGGGGCCGGCCTAGGGACGCGGCGGCACCGCCTTCCCCGGGGTGCTGGGCGGCGTCGCGAGGGCGATGGCCGTCCCGGGCGCCGCGGCGGTATTTTCTTGCGACGCGGCGACCGCGAGCCTGGCGAGTTCGGGCAGGGAGCGGGCACCCGTGCGCTTCATGATCTCGGCGCGGTGGTTCTCGACCGTGCGCTGGCTGATGCCGAGATCGGCGGCGATATTCTTGCTCGGATGGCCGGCGAGCACCAGGTTCATGATCTCGCACTGGCGGCCGGTCAGGGCCGCGACCTGGGCCGCCGCCGCGGCACGCCGGGCGATGCGCGCGCTGGCGTCGTGCGCGCATTCCAGGGCGGCGGCGACGCACCCGAGCAACTCGGGGCGGCTGACCGGCTTCTCGACCAGGTCGAGCGCGCCCTGCTTCATCGCTTCGACCACCATCGCGACGTCGCCGACGCCGGTGATCATGACGGTGGGCAGGGCGGCACCGGTCGAGCGCAGCCGGTGCAGCACGTCGAGCCCGCTGATGCCGGGAAGCTTGGCGTCGAGCAGCAGGCACGCCTCGTCGTGCGGACGGTAGGCGGCGAGGAAGGCCTCGCCCGAGGCATAGTCCTCGACCGCTCTGCCCTCAGCCTCGAGCACAGAGCGGATCTCGTCGCGAATGTGCTGGTCGTCGTCGACGACGAAGATCACCGGCCCGGCGCGCGCCGCCGGTGACGAAGAGGGCCGCCGTTCGGGCGCGGCCGGCAGCAGGCGCTGGATGGTCTGGGTGAGCTGGCGCGCCTGCACCGGCTTGTAGAGCTGCACGCATTCCGCGCGCGCGACGGCACGGACGGTGCCGGCCAGGATGTCGCCGGTCAGAATGATGACCGGGATCTGGCGGCGCAGTTCCAGGCGCAGCACGGCGGTCAGCTGCAGGCCGTCCATGCCATCCGGCAGGTTGTAGTCGGCCACCACCAGGTCGGGTCGGATCTCGCCGCGCCGCACTAGCGCGAGTGCCGCGGCGGCGTCGGCGGCGCGGGTGACGCGGTGCCCCGCGTTCTCGAGCAGCAGGCGCAGCAAGTCGCCGACGTCTGGATCGTCCTCGACGACCAGGATCGCGCCGGTGTGCAGCGGCGCGCCCGCTCCGCCATTAGCGTCGTCGCGCGCCGCCTGGCCGGGCGCCGCCGCCACCGCCGCCAGCGGCACCTCCACGGCAAAGACCGAGCCACGGCCCGGGCGCGAGCGGACCTGGACCGGATGCCCGAGCAGGACGCCGAGGCGCTGCACGATCGCGAGGCCCAGCCCGAGGCCGCGGGCGCGTTCGCGGGCGGGATTGGCGAGCTGGTGATACTCGTCGAAGATCGCGTGCAGTTCCGATGGCGGAATGCCGATGCCGGTGTCCCAGACCTCGATGCTCAGCCGGTTGGCGTGGCGGCGGCAGCCGAGCAGCAGCCGGCCGCGCTCGGTGTACTTCACCGCGTTGGAGAGCAGGTTGCGGATCATCTGGCTGAGCAGGCGCGGGTCGGTCTCGATGGTGAGGCCGCAGGGCATCACGCGCAGCGCCAGGCCGCGTGCCTCGGCGTGATAGACGAACTCCGCCTTCAGCCCGTCGAGAACCTCGTCGACCGGCACAGCGACGATCGCGGGCTGCACGGCGCCGACCTCGAGCTGGTTGATGTCGAGCAGCGCGTTCAACATGCCCGACATCGCGCCCAGTGTGTCATCGAGCCGCGCGACCAGGGTCTGCGCGCGCTCGCCCCTGACGACCTGCGCCAGCAGCCCCTGCACCAGCGCGATCGATTGCAGGGGCTGGCGCAGGTCGTGGCTGGCGGCGGCCAGGAAGCGCGATTTCGCGACGTTCGCGAGCTCCGCCTGGCTGCGGGCGCTCTGCGCGGCGTCGGCGACGCGCCTGCTGTCGGTGACGTCGGTGAAGGTGATGACGACGCCCTCGATGGCGTTGTCCTCGGTGCGGTAGGGCAGGATGCGACGGGCGAACCAGATGCCGGCCTCGGTCTCGACCTCGCGGTCGATCGGCGTGCCCCCGTCGAGCGCCTGGCGCGCGTCCGCCGGCAGCGCGTGATCGGTGGCGAGCGAGGCGAGATCGCGCAACGGACGGCCGATGTCGTGCGGCATCACGTTGAAGAGGGATCGCGTGGCAGGGGTGAAGAAGCGGATCTTGAGGGCGCGGTCGAGAAACAGGGTCGCGACGTTGGTGCTGTAGAGGATGTTCTGCAGGTCGTTCGAGGTGGTGCGCTGCTGCTCCAGGGTTTCCTGCAACTGCGTGTTGAGGGCGGTCAATTCCTCGTTGAGGGATTGCAGCTCTTCCTTCGAGGTCAGCAGCTCCTCGTTGGTCGACTGGAATTCCTCGTTGATGGACAGGGCTTCCTCGTGGGCGATGCGCTGTTCGTCGGCGGCGATCTCCATGTTGCGGATGGCGCCCTGCAGCTCCGCGCCGGTGGCGACGAGCTCCTGTTCCAGCTCGGCGATCTGGCGGCTCTCGCCGGCGATGGCAGGCCGGCCGGGCGGGGCTTCGCGCACCGGCTCATCGAGGAAGCAGATCAGCAACAGCGCCTCGCCCTCGTTCTGCACGGGCTGGACGGCGATCGAGAAGTGGCCGGCGGCGCCGCCGCCGCCGCCGGCCGTGAGGGCGCGGGCGCCGGTCTCAGTCGCCTCGTGCACGGCGGCGCGGATGCGGGTGCGCAGGCCCGGCCGCACCATGGCGAGCAGGTCGTGCGTGGGAGCGCCGGGAGCCACGCGCAGATAGCGGTCCACCGGGCCCAGCGAATAGAGGTATTCGTAGTTGCGCGTGGTCAACACGCAGGCAGGCGCAAAGGTTTCGAGCACCACCCGGCGGCACAGCTCGGCGAGCTGGAGGTCGCGCGAGGGTGCCCCCTGATCGGGCCAGGGGCGTGGCGGCGGCCGGCTGGCGTCGGGGGGGGCCAGCAGGCGGCCGAGTTCGCCCGCCCGTGCGAGGCGGATGTGGCGGTAGAGCCGCTCGGGCTCGGCGATCGGCTCGAACCTGCCCTCCAGGCCGCCGATCGTCTCGGCGGTGCCGAGCATCAGGATGCCGCGCTCGCGCAGGGCGAAATGAAACAGCGAAACGATTTTCGCCTGTGCTTCCGGCAGCATGTAGATCAGCAGGTTGCGGCAGGAGACCATGTCAAGGCGCGAGAAGGGCGGGTCGGCGAGCACATCCTGCACGGTGAACACGACGACGGTGCGCAGCTCCGGCGCGATGCGAAAGCCGCGCTCCTCCTTCACGAAGAAACGGGACAGGCGCTGCGGAGACACGTCCGCGGCGATGGTCTCGGGGTACAGCCCCTCGCGCGCGGCGGCGATGGCGTCGGGATCGACGTCGGAGGCGAAGACCTGAAGCTTCAGATTGAGGTTGGCGGCGGTCATCGCCTCGCGGAACAGCATCAGCAGCGAATAGGTTTCCTCGCCGGTGCTGCAGCCGGCGACCCAGATGCGGATCGGCTGGTCGGAAGTGTGGTCGCGGAGCAGCCCCGGAATGACCTGTTTGGCGACGACGTTGAACACTTTCGGGTCGCGGAAGAAGCTGGTGACGTTGATGAGCAGGTCCTTGGCCAGCAGGCGCAGCTCGTCCGGCTCGGCGCGCAGAATCTCCAGATAGCGAGCCATCTCGCCGCTGCCTAGGCGGGCCATGCCCATGCGCCGCTCGATGCGGCGGCGCAGCGTGCCGGGCTTGTAGAGGGTGAAGTCATGCTCGGTGCGGCGGCGCAGGAGCTCGACGATGGTGGCGAGTTGCGCTTCCTGGTCGTGGTCCTGTTGCTGGCGATGTGGCGGGTGCGGAGCCGGGGCGGCGGGGCGGGCGGCGGCGGACCGGGCGCGTTCGGCGAGGGCGAGCGGCATCTCGCGCAGCTTCAGCACGCGATCCACCACGCCGGTGGCGATGGCACTGCGCGGCATGCCGTCATAGGCGGCCTCGTCGGGATCCTGGACGATGACCAGGCCGCCCCGCTCCTTCACGGCCCTGACTCCGAGGCTGCCGTCGGCGCCGGTGCCGGACAGGACGACGGCGATGCCGCCCGCGCCGTATTCGGCCGCCAGAGCGTGCAGCAGGTGGTCGAATGGCAGCCGCAGGCCGTGACGGGCCTCCGGCGGCGAGACATGCAGCGCGCCGCCGCCGAGCGAGAGATAGGTGGCGGGTGGAATAACATAGAGATGATTGCGGGCAATTTGCATGCCCTCGGTGGCCTGGCACACCGGCATCGGGGTGGCGGTGGCGAGCAGATCGACCATCATGCTGGGGTGGCTCGGGTCGAGATGCTGAACCAGGATGAACGCCATGCCCGGGGCGGGCGGCAGGGCATTCAGGAGATGCCGGCAGGCATCGAGGCCGCCCGCCGACGCGCCGATGGCAACCACCGGGGAATCGCTTCGCGCAGCCGCCGGCTGCCGCGCGGTCCGCGAATGCGCAGCTGTTGCGGAACGTGCCGTCTCTGCTGGCCGCGGCTGTGGCTTTCGCATGCTGGACTGGCTTTCCGACGTGACCGGGGAGAGATCCGGATCAAACGATCTGTCAGGCGATGCCGCTTCCCGGGGTTCAGCGTTATCGCCCGCCGCCATTCGACGTCAACGTGAAACCGTTGCCGCCCGCGCGGGCGCGTGGCCATGGCCACCCGGCGGGAGATGCGCGCGAGCGGACGGGCGCGGGCGGCGTCTGAGTAGATTCCACAGCTCCCGCGGTTTGCTCCACGCGAGTACATGCGTTTTGCGCAATTCCCCGACGCGGTCGGGTTCCTCGATGCGACTGGGGGATGTGGAGCCGTAAGCCAGGCCCGAACCGGTACGCTTACCACGGAAGGTTCTTGTTGCATGCCCTTCTTCGGGTTGTTGATCGTCGCCGTCGTTGTGCTCGCGGTCCTGGCGCTGGCGCGCGCGACGGTGCGGATTCTGCGGGAATACGAGCGCGCGGTGGTGTTCACGCTCGGCCGGTTCCAGAAAGTCAAAGGCCCTGGCATAATTTTTCTGATTCCGTTCATCCAGGAGGCGGTGCGCGTTGACCTGCGCATCCAGGTGATCGAGATTCCGAGCCAGGACGTGATTTCACGCGACAACGTGTCGATGAAGGTCGATGCGGTGCTGTATTTCAATGTGGTGGATCCGGAGCGCGCGATCATCCGCGTGGGCTCGTTCCTGCCCGCTACGGTGATGCTGGCGCAGACGACGTTGCGCGCGGTGCTGGGGCAGCACCCCCTCGACGAGATGCTGTCCGAGCGGCGCAAGCTGAGCGCCGACCTGCAGAGCCTACTCGACGTGCAGACCGAGGCCTGGGGCATTTCGATCAGCAATGTCGAAATCAGAACGGTCGAGCTGACCGACAACATGATCCGCGCCATCGCCAAGCAGGCGGAGGCGGAACGCGACCGGCGCGCCAAGATCATTCATGCCGAAGCCGAGTTCCAGGCCTCGCAGACACTGGTCGATGCCGCGCGGGTGCTGTCGAGCATTCCGGCGGCGATGCAGCTGCGCTATCTGCAGACGCTGACCGAGATCGGCGCCGAGCAGAACTCCACGGTGATCTTTCCGATGCCGCTCGACATCGTCAAACCGTTCCTGCAACTGCTTGAGAAGACGGCACCACCCCCGGGCGCCGCGAAGCCGCCCGCCGACACGGTTCCTGTTGCTGCCTGATCGGCATGCCGTGCGCGCCTGGCACGCGAGCCTGACGCGCCGCTTCACGCGGCGCGGGCGCGCGGCCGCACCATGGGACGGCAGGGCGCCGATCCGCGCCGAGTTGTTCAGTGTCGAGCGGATCGAGCAGCACGCGCGCAGCCTGGCGGCGGCGCAGGAAGTGACATCGACGCCGGGGCGGGGCATGCCGCTCGCGCCCCGCGTGGCGGAGAACGCGGCGGTGCTGCTGGCCTCGCACCGGGCGATCGCGGCGGATGCCGATGCCGGCGAAGCGATCACGCCGGCAGCGGAATGGTTGCTCGATAACTACTATCTGGTGGAACGCCAGATCGCCGACATCCGCACCGACCTGCCGCCCAACTATTATCGCCAACTGCCCAAGCTCGCGGCCGGCCCGTTCGCGGGCTATCCGCGGGTGTTTGGGCTGGTCTGGTCGCTGGTGGCACACACCGACAGCCATTTCGATCCGGAGATCCTGGCCCGCTATGCGCGCGCCTACCAGGAGACCGAGCCGCTGATGATCGGCGAGCTCTGGGCGTTGGCGATCACCCTGCGGATCGTGCTGATCGAGAACTTGCGCCGGCTGGCCGACGCGATCGTGCAGAGCCGCGCCGACCGGCGGCACGCGGACGCGCTGGCCGACCGCCTGCTGACCGCGGGCGCGGCGCATGGCGGCCCGGTGCCGCACGACCAGGAGACGGACAGGCTGACGGATGCCTTCGCGGTGCAGCTGGCGTTCCGGCTGCGTGACGAGGACCCGAGAACGACGCCGGCGCTGGCTTGGCTCGACCAACGCCTGGCGCACCAGGAAAAGACGATTGGCGCGGCCGTGCATGATGAGCACCAGGCGCAGGGTGCCGCCAATGTCACGGTGCGCAACATCATTACCAGCCTGCGGCTCATTACGGATATGGATTGGAGCGAGATCGTCGAGCGGCTCAGCCTGGTGACCGACGCGCTGGCGGCGTGCCCGACCCTAGGGCAGATGGATTTCGCCACCCGCAACCTCTACCGCAACGCCATCGAGGAGCTGGCGCGAGGCTCGAGCCGCAGCGAGCCCGAGATCGCGCAGGCGGCGGTGCTCGCCGCGCAGGTGGCGGCCCGAGGTGAGCCGCCCGACTTGCGGGCGACCGACGCCGGATACCACCTGCTTGCCGACGGACGGCACGCGTTCGCGGCAACGATCGGCTACCGCGCTCCGCTGCGGGCCTGGCCCGCGCGGATCAACCATGCCTGCGGCATCGCGGGGTATGGCAGCGTGGTCGTGGTTGTGGCGGCACTGCTCCTGGCCGTGCCGCTGCTGGGGCTTGCGGCGACGGGGCTGGCGGGGGCGTGGATCGGGTTGTTCGCGCTGCTCGGCGCGATTCCGGCCAGCGATCTTGCGGTGGCCCTGGTCAACCGCGCCGCCACCGCGGGATTCGGTGCCGCACTGCTGCCGGCGCTGGCGTTGCGCGAGGGCATACCGGCGGAGTTCCGCACCATCGTCGTGGTGCCGACCCTGCTGACCACCGAGGCGGCGATCGCCACACAGATCGAGCGGCTCGAGGTGCACTACCTCGCCAGCCCCGAGGGCGACTTGTGTTTCGCGCTGCTGACCGACTGGATGGATGCCGAAACCGAAACGACGCCGCAGGATGCCGACCTGCTGGCGGCGGCGGCGGGGGGGATCGCGGAGCTCAACCGGCAGCATCCTGCCGCCGGTGCCGCCGGCGCGCGCTTTCTGCTGCTGCATCGGCGCCGCACCTGGAACGAGGGGGAGGCTAGCTGGATCGGCTGGGAGCGCAAGCGCGGGAAGCTGCATGAGCTGAACCGGCTGCTGCGCGGTGCCACCGATACCGGCTTCATCGCCGTGGATGGTCGAGCACCGGCGGTGCCCGATGCGGTGCGCTACGTCGTGACACTCGACGGCGACACGCGGCTGCCGCGCGAGACCGTGCACCGGCTGATCGGCAAGATGGCGCACCCGCTCAACCGGCCGCGCTTCGACCCCGCGGCCGGGCGCGTGGTGGAGGGGCATGCGGTGATGCAGCCGCGGGTGAGCCCGTCGCTGCCAGTTGGGCGGGAAGGCTCGCTGTTCCAGCGGAGCTTCTCGACGATGAGCGGGATCGATCCCTATACCTCGGCGGTGTCGGATGTCTATCAGGATCTATTCGATGCCGGATCGTATGCCGGCAAGGGGATCTATGACGTCGACGCCTTCACGCTCGCGATGGCGGGGCGCATCCCGGACAACACGCTGCTGAGCCACGACCTGTTCGAGGGAATTTTTGCCCGCTCGGCGCTGGCGTCGGATGTCGAGGTGGTCGAGGAGTTTCCCGCCCGTTACGATGTCGATGCGGCGCGCCGCCAGCGCTGGGCGCGTGGTGACTGGCAGTTGCTGCCGTGGATCCTGGGGCGGCGCTGCTCGGCCGGCGCGATCCCGGCGATCGGGCGGTGGAAGATGCTCGACAATCTCCGCCGTACCCTGTCCGCGCCCGCCGCGGTGGCGGCGCTGGTGGTGAGCTGGGCATTGCGGCTCGATGCCGCGCTGGTGTGGAGCGGGTTCGTTGCGGCGACCATCGTGCTGCCGACGCTGATCCCGGTCATCGGCGACATTCCGCGGCGGCACAGCCGGATCACGTCGACGAGCCACCTGCGGGCGCTGCTGGCCGATCTGGGCCTGGCGATGACGCAGTCGCTGCTGCTGCTGGTGTTTCTCGCGCACCAGGCCTGGCTGATGGGCGATGCGATCGGGCGCAGTCTGTTTCGTTTGTGCATTAGCCGCCGGCACCTGCTGGAATGGGTGACGGCGGCGGCGGCGATGGGTGGTCCGGGCCTCGATCCCGGCGGATTCTATCGGCGAATGGCGGGCTCGCCGGCGATCGGCGTGGCGGGGCTGGCGGTGGCGCTGGTCGCCGGACGCTGCACCTGGCCCCTGGCGCTGGGCTTTGCCGCGCTGTGGATTGCGGCACCGGCGATCGCACGCTGGGCGAGCCTGTCACCCACGATCGGGGGCGGACCCGCGGTGGCGCCGGCCGATGCCGCGGCGCTGCGGCTGACGGCACGGCGGACCTGGCGCTTCTTCGAGAGCTTCGTGTCCGCGACCGATCACATGCTGCCGCCCGATAATTTCCAGGAGGACCCTCGCCCCGCGATCGCGCACCGGACGTCGCCCACCAATCTCGGCCTGTATCTGCTGGCGGCGGCGGCGGCGCATGATTTCGGCTGGATCGGGGTGACAGAGGCGAGTGATCGACTGGAAGCGACGCTCGCGACGATGTGCACGCTCGATCGGTGGCATGGTCATTTCTACAACTGGTATGACACGGGCGACCTGCGCCCGCTCGACCCGCGCTATGTTTCCTCGGTGGACAGCGGCAATCTGGCCGGCCACCTCATTGCGCTGGCGGGCACGTTACGCGCGTGGCGTATGCGGCCGCTGGCGCTTGCGCCGCGCCTCGCCGGGCTCGGCGACGCGCTGGAACTGGTGCGCGAGGCGGCGGACCGGCTGGATGGCGCCTCGGGACCGGCGGCGTGGCGCGCGTTCGGCGATGCACACAAGACGCTGGCGGATGCCACGCGGCAGGCGCCATCGCGGCAGGAGGAGATGACCGCGGTGCTGCCACGGCTGGCCGCGCTGGCGACCGCGTTGGTCGGCGCCGCGGCGGCGTGGGCGGGCGAGCGCGCGGACGCGGACGCGGCCGATCTGCGTTTCTGGACCGAGGCGGTTGGCCGCGCGATCGACAGCCACCGACGCGATCTCGCGCAGCCGGTGGCGGTGGCGCGGGCGCGCCTGTCGGCGCTGGAGGACGCGGCGCGGGCGATGGCGATGGCGATGAATTTTGCCCCGCTCTATGACGAGACGCGCAAGCTGCTCTCGATCGGCTGGATGGCGGCGGAGGCGGCGCTCGACCCGAACTGCTATGACCTGCTCGCCTCCGAAGCGCAACTGGCGAGCTTCATCGCCATCGCCAAGGGGGATGTTCCGGTCAAGCACTGGTTTCGGCTGGGCCGCGCCGTCACCCCGGTCGGGCATGGCGCGGCGCTAATTTCCTGGTCGGGTTCGATGTTCGAATACCTGATGCCCGCGCTGGTGATGCGCGTGCCGATCGGCAGCCTGATCGAGCAGACCAACCGACTGATCGTACGGCGGCAGATCGAGTATGGAACAAAGCAAGGCCTGCCTTGGGGGATTTCCGAATCCGCCTATAACGTGCGCGACCTGGAACACACCTACCAGTATTCCAGTTTCGGCGTGCCGGGCCTCGGGCTGAAGCGGGGGCTGCGGCGCAACGCGGTGATCGCGCCCTATGCGACGGCGCTGGCGACCATGGTGGATCCGCGCGCGGCGGCGGCGAACCTCGCGCGGCTGGCGGGGGTTGGCGGGCGCGGGCGCTATGGGTTCTATGACGCGCTCGACCATACGCCGGGGCGGCTGCCGGACGGCGCGACGGTGGCAATCGTGCGCACCTACATGGCGCATCACCAGGGCATGACGATCGTCGCGATCGCCGACGCGCTGCTGGACGGGCTGATGCGCACCCGTTTCCATGCCGAACCGATGGTGCAGGCCGCCGAGCTGCTGCTGCAGGAGCGCGCGCCGCGCGATGTCGCCGTGGCCCGCGCGCTGACGGCGGAGGGCAAGGCGGCGGCCACGGTTCTGGAGATTGAGGCGCCGGGCAACCGCCAATACGCCAGCGCGCATACGGCCACGCCGGCGACGCTGCTGCTGTCGAACGGCGAGTATGCGGTGATGCTGACGGCCGCCGGCGCCGGCTACAGTCGCTGGCGGGGCATGGCGGTGACACGATGGCGGGAGGACGCCACGTGCGATGACTGGGGCTCGTGGATCTATCTGCGCGATGTTACCGCCGGCGCGCTGTGGTCGGCCGGGTTCCAGCCGAGCGGTGTCGAGGCCGATGCGTATGACGTGAAGTTCCGCGAGGATCGCGCCGAGTTCATCCGCCGCGACGGCGCGATCACGACGACGATGGAGGTGGTGGTCTCGGCGGAGGACGCGGCCGAGGTGAGGCGGGTTTCGGTCGCCAATTCTGGCGGCCGGACGTGCGAGATCGAGATCA
>JAJXXT010000003.1 GCA_021780935.1 Pseudomonadota bacterium | reverse complement strand
ACAAGCTCAAGAACAGCAGGCGTGTCGCAACTCGTTACGATCACACTGCCACCAGCTTCCTCGGCTTCGCTCAACTCGCAGCCATCAGGCTCTGGATACGCTTTGTCCACGCCGCCTAGTCCGCCCCAGAGGTTCGACAGGGTCGCTGTCTGCGGAATGTCATGGAAGTAGATTCGCCAAGTCTGGCCAGCGTCCGCGAGGCGGTTGAAAACTGTCTCCATCTCATAAGGAAAATGAGTCGGCGAATTGTTGACATAGCCATTCGCTGTTCCGGTGTGGGTAAAGAAGCGGTTGGGCCAGGTCTGGCAGGGTGCGGATGCGTGCCACCGGTCGGAGACCCCGAAAGCTCGCGCCAGTTGGCTGATGACCGGCACCTGGTCCGGCGTGAAATAGTGCATAACGGAATAGGGATCGGCAGCCGGCGTCGTAGGAGGCTGGCGCATATAGTTATCGACGAAGCCTCCCATATTCGGTGCTCCGGTATTGGGGGTACCGTCCGCCGCCAACCCGTGGATTTGCATGTGAATATCAGTGAAGAGTTCGCCGGGATCGGGGTCCGGGATGCATACGGTTTTGGCGTCGAGTGCGGGGTCCTTCCAGACCTGGATGTCCAGCTTCGAACCATCTGGTTTGTGCCAGGTGTTGAACTCGGTCCCCGTGAGGCCATCGAATTTTTCGCCGCTCTGGTAAAGCATGCCAAGCATGCAATCGAACGAGCGGTTTTCCAGCATGAGAACGACAACGTGCTTGATGTCCATTGTCTCACTCCGTGGCCCAAGAGCGTTCAGATTTTGGAATGAACCCTCCCGACGGACAATCCGAAGGTTTGTCCTGAAGGGAAAAATCAAAGTTCCGCCCTGAGGCGCAAGTATGCAGCACGGCTGTTTACCGCGCCAGGGTTCTTGTCACAGCGCTCGGACTTGCGTCGGGCGTCACGATCCCTCGTGCAACGACCTCATATTGCTGCGGACGTGGCTCTGAGGGGCGCCGAGGGGCGTTGCCCCTTCTCCCCCCCAAACAGGCTTCCGCCCAGCTTCCTCCGCCGTCGCTTCGCTCCGGCTCCGTGCAGCCGGTTCCCCGCGAAGCCTGTTTTCCCCCTCCAACCCCACCGCTCACGCGGCCCCGGGAAGCAGCGAGGCGCTGCTTCGCCGTGACAACAAAAGGGGTTGAAGATGGCAGAGGGACACGACGTTTATACCCGGATCACCAATAAGATCGTTGCTGATCTGGAAAAGGGAGTCCGTCCATGGATGCGCCCATGGTCCGCCGACAACATGGCAGGTCGGATCGTTCGGCCGCTGCGGCACAACGGAATCCCCTACAAGGGAATCAACGTGCTGATGCTTTGGTCAGCATCGATGACGAACGGCTACCGCTGCCCGACGTGGATTACCTTCAAACAGGCGCTTGAGCTTGGCGGGCATGTCAGGAAGGGCGAGCGTGGCGAGCTTGTGGTCTTTGCCAGCACCTTCCGCCGCACTGAGACCGACGACAAGGGCGAGGCAATCGAGCGCGATATCCCGTTCCTGAAAGGTTATACGGTTTTCAACGTCGAGCAGTGCGAAGGCTTGCCCGTGCAGTATACGACCGAGCCCGAGAGTCCGGTGACGCCCTCGGTTGAGAGGATCGAGCGTGCCGACCGGTTCTTTGCCGCGACGGGCGCCGTGATACGCCATGGCGGAGGCCGGGCATTCTATACCGAGGGGGCCGATTTCGTGCAGATGCCGCCCTTCGAGAGCTTCCGCGATGCAGAGAGCTACGCAGCCACGCTCGCGCACGAGCTGATCCATTGGACGAAGCACGAGAAGCGCCTTGCGCGCGACTTCGGGCGGATCAAGTGGGGCGATACGGGCTATGCACGCGAAGAACTCGTGGCGGAGCTTGGTTCCGCCTTTCTGTGCGCCGATCTTGAGATCACCCCCGAGGTGCGGGAGGACCATGCAAGCTATATCGCGTCATGGCTCAAAGCCCTAAAGGGCGACAAGCGCTTTATCTTCTCGGCTGCGGCTCACGCTCAGCGCGCTGCCGACTATCTGCACGGTCTGCTAGCGAAAGTGACCGTGGAGAAGCGGGCCGCCGCATAGGTGGCCCTTTTCCATTGAATATATCTCCACGGGACGAACTGCGCGGCGCGCCTAAAGCGACGTTAATACCGGCTGGGAAAAGTGCTGCTCAACACAGTCTTGCAGATCAAACTCTAATCTCAATTCGAAGTCTGGTCGTAGCGTTCCAGGTTTTGTATAGGGTTCTGCACCCAATCCTGGTCGTTCGTCTCGGTGGGTCGCTCTTCCAAATGCCCGGCCATTAGGCCTGCAATGGCTGCTGTTTGTCACTATGAGCCCAATACGCAGTCTGGAACGGAAACCGAAAAATACTGACTTCGCGATTCGTCGCGCGACCTGCTATCTGGTACGTTGGATTGATAAACGAGTTAGCACAACGATGCTGCACAATTGCCTTCCCCCCATCGCTGACCTCAAGCGCTGGCTGCACGAGGTGGAGAACGTTAATGGAACCTACGGTCATCTCCTTCTCGAACAGGTAATCGCGCCGGATGCGCAATTGGCCAATGCGCTGCGAGCATATTTCGAATCTGCACACGCAGATGCTCGGGAGGTTTTTCACGCCGCCGCACGGATCGACCTCCATCCCGATGCAGATGCGCCCGGTGCGCACGCCCAATATCCCAGCTGTCTGCCCCCCAGTGCGCAGAAAGGTCTGTTCGGCGAGGTGATGGCGGGATTGATGGTGGAGTCTTTTCAGTTCGTCGGTAGTCACCGATGGACGATCCCCATTTTCCTATTTCGTTACCATACCCAGGCCGGTACCTACATATTCAACTTAGCGCGGGACCCCAATAGGATACGCCAGATTTCTGGGCGGCACGGCAACGACTTCATTGCGCTCGGCATCGACCCCGAAACGAGAGCGGTCGTCCGATTCATAGCCGGCGAGGCGAAGTGGCGTGCGTCGCTGACTCCTGCCGTCATGGACGAGGTGATGCTCGGCGGATGGACCGGGGCGCCCCACGCGCGTGTCCGCTCGGGCAACGGTGTATGGGCTAACATCAACGGGGCCTTGCCCGTCCCCGAGGGGTTGGAGCAGCTCAGTAGGCTCCTGCGCGAGAAGGCGCCCAATGATTTTGCGGAGGCGATTGTCTCGCTTGACGAGGCGCTGCTGATCGGCGCAGCTCCGTTGCCGCGCACGGACTATGTGTTCATCGCGGGCAACAGGGCCAGAGCGCGCGCCGCCGGCGAATGCTATCTTCCCACCTCCGCTCCGCCCGCTGAATATAATGCGGCGCGCCCGCTACAAGTGGTTGAGCTCGTCGTGGAGGACGGGAGCCCGTTCATCGAGCAACTCTACGCAAGCCTATGGAGCGCCCCTTAGATGGCGCGGCTAGACGAACAACGCCGCGCGCTCGCCAGGCGGCTCCGTTTCAATCGCGCGGCAGACAATGAGCTAACCGCGGATCAGGCGCGGCTATTCGTCCGCAGTCTCCAGATTTCCTGGCAGGTTCCACCCATCCGGTGGGGTGAAACCGAATCGCGCGAGCAGCTGACAGATGCGCGGCGGCTGTTGCACGCGGGGAAACTATATCAGGAAGTCGACGGACCGCAGTCGGCGGACGCGGTGAGTTGCTACCATCGGGCGGCCGAGCTCCTCGAATGGCTGGCGCGCTCCGGCGATCTTGTCACACTCGACGTGCCGGTCGCGTTGTTGGCTGCTGGCAGTTACCAGCTCGCGGGACTGCCGGCGATGGCCACGAGCCTCTTGCGCGGTTCTCAGGGCGCCGGGACGATTGGGCAGATGTTGGCGGCATTTCTCCGCGCCGACTTCGAGGCAGTTCTCGGCGAGATTACGGCATTCTGGCGCACGCACCCCGAGCTTACCGGGCGCACTGGCTCGGCGCCTCTTCTCGCCGTGACCGCGGACCGTGCCGATCCGGCGCCGCCAGCCAGCGAGGAAGCCGAGGCGGATGAGCCGCAACCTAACAAGATCGATCGCTATCTCATCGCCGAAAGCGTCCGCTCGATCGGGCTGTTTGCTGACGCGGTGCGCAAGGGGAATAGTGGGCGCGTCGAGCAGGCGCTGGCGAAAATAAGTAGCCTTTCGGCCCTCGCCACTCGGCTGACCTGCGACGAGCTCTGGCTTCTCTTCACGCTGGTCGAGGCGACCGCGCGCGGCTTCGCTGCGAACAGTATCCATGGTCGGGTTGCGCGCCTCGCCGATCGCTCCCCTGCAGAAAGGCAGCGCATGTGGCGCTTTGCCCGCGAGCAGTTCGCGCGCGGACGCGGCATTCTGTGGACGTCGCAAATACAGGGGCTCGACCGGCTTATCGAGCAGGACAGCTTCGCGCTGTGCACGCCGACAGGCTCGGGCAAGACCCTCATTGCCAATCTCGCGCTGGTCAAGGAGTTACTGCTGACAGCCGCGGTCGGTGAAGCGCCATTAGCCCTGTATCTCGTTCCCTCGCGAGCACTCGCCGGCGAGGTGGAGCGCAAGCTCACGGGTGAGCTTGGAGCGGATGTGATCATCACCGGCCTCTATGGCGGCGCCGACTGGGGTATCACTGACTATTGGCTCACGGTCGACCGTCCGGTGGTCCTCATCGCTACCGTCGAGAAGGCCGAGGCGTTGATGCGCTATGTGGGTCACCTGCTGATCCGGCGGTTGCGCCTTCTGGTCATCGATGAAGCGCACCAAATTGTGAGCGCCGGCAACGACCGCGCGCGGCGGGATTTAGCCGAGCACGTTAGTCGTCCAATGCGTCTCGAAGCGATGGTCTCGCGACTGCTCGTCCTAAAACCGGGCATGGCGCGCATCGCCTTGACCGCGGTTGCCGGCGGCGCGGCCACGCCCATCTCGCAATGGATCGAGAATGATTCCAATGCGCAGCCGGTCGGCACGAGCTACAGAAGCAGCCGCCAGGTGATTGGGGCACTGCAGTGTGATCCGCGGACGCCGCCTCGGGCCCTGCTGGAGGTAGTCAATGGCCAAACGCTGTCCGTACGCGGACGTGACGCAGCCGTCTATCTGCCCCTACGCATCCCGGTCATACCCCAACCGCCGGCCCCAATCCGCAACAGCCTGCCGCACCATACCGAGCTCTATGCGCTGTGGGTCGCTCTCCATCTACTAGAGGGCAGCCGCAGAATCCTAATCTCGGTCATGCAGTCGCCTGAGCGTCTGATGCGACGATGCGCCGAAGCGTTTGTCCTGCCGGGCTGGGACGCGTTGCGACCTTTCGTGCTCGCTACGGATGCGAACGATCGCGCGCTATTTGACGAAGCGCGAGCCGTTTGCCTTGACTATTGCGGCGCTGCATCGTTCGAACTGCGTCTCCTCGACCGCGGCATTGCCACCAGCCACGGCCAGATGCCGCAGCGGCTTCGCCACCTGATGACCGGTTTGATCGAGAGGCGGATTTGCCCTCTGACCATTGCAACCGCGACCCTAACCGAAGGGGTGAACCTTCCGTTCGACGTCATTCTTCTCACGAACCTCGTGCGCCGCGGCTTTGACGCGGCAGCCGAGGCGCCTGAAGTCGAACCCATTTCGACCTTCGAGTTCCGCAATCTGGCGGGACGCGCCGGCCGCCCCGGCGCTGCTGAAGCTATCGAGGGAATGACTTTCGTCGTCCTGCCCATCGCGCCGTCAACTACGGCGCAAAGCCAGCGCGACAGGCAGCGCGAACAGATCAACGCCGCAGAGGCGCAGTTTCGCGGCCTCCTGCGTCGCCTCCAGGACGAGGAGGCAGGCGGCCACATCCAGAGCCCGCTTGCAACACTGTTAGATGCGATCGTGGCGCGGTGCCGTAACACGCTGGGGTTGGCGGATGCGGCGCTTCTTGCTTGGCTGGACGCCACATTGCCCGAGCAGGTCGGCGTGAACCTCGCTAGCGGTTCGCGAGACCCACGCGACCAGCTCGGCGACAGCCTCGACGAACTCGACGGGTTCATCCTCGCAGCGACCGAGGAGCTCTCCCTTCTCACCGAGGCGCCGATCGACGGCGCCAGCGCCGAGCTATTTCTGCGCAGCTTGTGGCGACGCACTTTTACCCATGTCGCCGCCGTACGGGAAGCAGCCCTCGAGATGCTGTTTATCCGGCGCGGGCGGGCTTTCGTCGAACGACTGTATCCCGATGCCGAGCGACGGCGGCGCCTCTACCGTTTCGGCTTCACGCCATACGTCGGGCGGCGGTTTGAGCCGCTCATGCCCGCAATCATCGCCGCGCTGCAGAGAGGGATCGAGTATGGCGCTGCAGATGCCGAAGCGAGGTTCGAGTTGTTCCGGGAACTCGCTGAGCAGCTCCGCAACGAGACGGGGATCGGCTTTAAAGTGCGCGATACCGCTGGTGATCAAGCGGTTCTCGCTAATTGGGAAGCGGTCATGGGCTGGTGGATGCTGCGGCCTGGCGCGGTGCCGCCTGACCCGGAGCACCTACGCACCTGGCAACGGTTCGTCGGTGACAATCTCGAATTCCGGCTGGGTGTTGCGGTTGGCGCCGCCGTAGCACAGCTGTGGGGACAGAATGCCGGTGGCTTAGAGACACCCACCCTTGAGACTTGGCGGGCAACGACGGGCCTTCCATGGATCGGCTTCTGGTTCCGCGAGCTCTTGCGCTGGGGGACGTTGGATCCTTTTGTCGCTTTTGCGCTTGCTCAGGGTCTGGCGAAGACGCGCGAGGAGGCGCGAGGCTTACGCCGGCATTTCGATGCGTGGCTCGCTGGCACCGGCATTCCCATCACCGCCGAGGTCTTGATCGATCCGCAGCAGTTTCTTGCCTGGAAACGCGAGCGCGACACGGGAGACCGCCCGGAGAGGGAAGCTGTCCGAAGCAGTATCGCGGAGCTTACCGGGGTAGACGGCCGACGAGCGAGCTACGACGTTCGACCTATCGTTACCGACGATGGAATTGATTGGATCGACCCCGCTGGCTATGCCGTTGCTCGGTCGCCGCTATCGACCAATCTAGTGACGGAGCGGCCTGCGCGGCACGATTTCAGCCTTGATCAAACATCTGGGGTCCGGGTGACGCGAACTTTTTAAAAGCCTCATGATTGTGGAAAGCTCATTGCTTCAAGCGATCAGTCACCACACGCTCTTTTCGCGTTACGTATCTTAGAACGCGCCGGTCTGTTTCGGGCCAAAGTCAGCAGTCACTCGGTGGCCCGATTTCGACCACCCAATCTGAGACTGGACAGCTTCTTTCCCGCTAAATGCCGCGGCTCCAAATTTGACACTGCTTTCGGCACGAAAATTGACGCTGCCCCCGAATCGTGACTAGCGTTTCGCGTCATCATCCAACCCGAGCAGCGCCTCCCTAAGCAGCAAGAAGCCGCATACCCCGGAATGCGGAAGTGGAATTTCTCGCGCCGTAAGCACAAAGATTAGCACATAAGCACCAAGACATGGTAGAAAATCTAATGAAATCAAATGAATAGGAGAACACGCAGCGGACTTAAAATCCGTGGCTCTTTGGCGTGGGGGTTCGAGTCCCCCGGCGGGCAGACCCGAAACGGTCAAACCCCGAACGGCCCAACCCCGAACGGGTGACATCTTCGGGTGGAGTTCTGGGAGCGGCTGGCCGGGATGTCCCGGAGCGGTCACGCTGGTGATCCGCACGAACCGCATCGGCATCGATAGGGGGCGGTGCTCGGCTTGCTGCTCACGCCAGCCCTCCCTGAGGATGAAACCGTGGGCTTTTTGGCCGCCTGCGGTTTGACCCTGCCCCGGACGGAGCTTAGCCTGATCATTCATCGGCTTTTCGGGAGAAACGTACCATGGCCAACAACGTCAAGAAGCGCTGGGCAGAGGGCAAAGCGATCGTCAACGGATGGCTTGCCATTCCCTCAGGGTTTTCGGCGGAGGTCATGGCCCAGTGCGGCTTTGATTCCGTCACCGTCGACCTGCAGCACGGTGTGCAGGATTACCTCTCCATGGTCTCGTGCTTCCAGGCGATGCAGGCGCATCCGGTGACGCCGATGGTGCGCGTGCCGTGGAACGAGCCTGGCATCATCGGCAAGGTGCTGGACGGTGGTGCCTACGGCGTGATCTGCCCGATGGTGAACACCAAGAAGGAGGCCGAGGCGTTCGTTGCGGCCGCCAAGTATCCGCCGATGGGCACGCGCAGCAACGGCCCGATCCGCGCCGCCATGTATGGCGAGGCGACCAGCTACCAGAAGGTCGCCAACGACGAGGTGCTCTGCCTGCCGATGATCGAGACCCGCACGGCGGTGAAGAACCTCGAGGCGATTCTCGACGTGGAGGGCGTGGCCGGCGTCTATATCGGCCCGTCGGATCTCGGCTTCTCCTATGGGCTTGCGCCGAAGCTCGACCGCGAGGAGCCGGAGATGCTCAAGATTTACGACAAGATCATCAAGGAATGCAGCAAGCGGGGTATCCATGCCGGCATCCATACCGGCGGTGCGGCCTATGCCGCGCGCGCCATTGGCATGGGTTTCCGCCTCGTCACCATCGCCAATGACAGCGGGTTGATGGCGATGGCGGCCCGTGCCGCGGTGGCCGAGACGCGCAAGGGCAGCAAGGGCATCGCCTGACCAGGCCTGAGGGGCGCGCGCGATGGCACCGCCGCTGTTCATCCGCCTGCACGATGACGACGGGGTCGTCATCGCCCGGGCGACATTGCTGCCCGGCACGGAGGTCGCGGGCATTCCCGTGACTGCACGGATTCCAGCCGGGCACAAGGTCGCGGTACGCGCGCACGCCCCGGGCGAACCGGTCCGCCGCTATGGCCAGATCATCGGTTTCGCCACGCAGCCGATCGGGCCCGGCGAGCATGTGCATGTGCATAACTGCGCGATGGGCGATTTTGCCCGCGACTATGCCTGGGGTGTCGATGCGCGCCCGACGGTTCCGGCTGAACAGCCGGCGCATTTCATGGGTATCCGCCGGCCGGACGGGCGGGTCGCGACGCGCAACTATATCGGCATCCTGACCAGCGTGAATTGTTCGGCGCACGTCGCCCAGCTCGTTGCCGATGCGTTTCGGCGCAACCCGTTCGGCGGCGCCGATCCGCTGGCCGACTACCCGCATGTCGATGGCGTGGTGGCGCTGACGCACAAGACGGGGTGCGGCATGACGCAGAACGAGCCGCTGGCGCTGCTGCGGCGCACCCTCGGCGGCTATGCGCGGCATCCGAATTTCGCCGCGGTGATCGTGCTGGGCCTCGGCTGCGAGGTGAACCAGCTCGGCGGGCTGATACAGGAGCAGAAGCTCTCCGGGCGCCTGCGCAGCATGGACATCCAGGAGATGGGCGGCACCCGCCGGACGGTCGAGGCGGGGATCGCCTTCGTGCGCGAGGCGCTGACGGACGCAAACAGCGTCCGGCGCGAGAACGTGCCGGCCTCGCACCTCACAGTCGCCCTGCAATGCGGCGGCTCGGACGGTTATTCCGGCATCACCGCGAACCCGGCGCTCGGTGCCGCAAGCGACCTCGTGGTGCGCCATGGCGGCACGGTGATTCTCTCGGAGACGCCCGAGACCTATGGCGCGGAACACCTGTTGACCCGCCGCGCCGTCAGCCGGGAGGTGGGCGAGAAGCTGGTGGCGCTGATGCGCTGGTGGGAGGATTACACGCGCCGCGAGGGGGCCGAGATGAACGCCAACCCCTCGCCCGGCAACAAGGCGGGCGGGCTGACCACCATCCTGGAAAAGTCGCTCGGCGCGATGGCCAAGGCCGGCAGCACCAACCTCGTCGATGTCGTGGCCTATGCCGAAGAAGTGAAGGCCAGGGGCTTCGTGTTCATGGACACGCCAGGCTACGACCCGGTGGCGGCGACGGGCCAGGTGGCGGGCGGGGCCAACCTCGTCTGCTTCACCACCGGCCGCGGCAGCGTGTTCGGCTGCAAGCCGGCCCCATCGATCAAGCTCGCGACCAACACGCCGATGTTCCGCCGCATGGAGGAGGACATGGACGTGAACTGCGGCACCATCGCCGACGGTGACGAGAGTGTGGCGGCATGCGGCGAGCGGGTTTTCGAGCTGATGTTGCGCGTTGCCTCCGGTGAGCGGACCAGGAGCGAGAGCTACGATTTCGGCGCCGACGAGTTCGCGCCATGGACGCTGGGCGCAACGATGTAGATCCCGCCAGGGCGTGGGCGGACGAAGCCCGCGGGTCTACGGCCACTTCCTCAGATCATGTGCGAGGTAGAGCGGCACCAGCGTGAGCCGTCCTGCCGCCTCGACCGCGACCGGCCGCAGAATGGTGAAACGCCGGAACAGATCGCCATAGGTCGAGATGATGCTGCCGATGCCCATGCCCGGCGCGACCAGCAGTACGTCATGACCGAAATTATTGCGCGTGCCGGGCTTCAGCGCGTCGGGCCAGAAGGCGAACTCGCGGCAATCCAGATTGAAGCAGAGCGTGCGCGTGTGCCGGCCGAGGGCCAGGGCGACCTTGCCCGTCGCGACCCAGTTCGTCGCCGCGATGATGGTGTTCGGCCGGTGCAGCAGGCCGCGTTCGGCGAGCTGCGTGCGCAAACCGCGCCAGTCCGCCACCCCAAGTCGCGCGCGCGAGGCCGGGATGAACCCCGCATGGAAGACGATCAGCCAGCCGGCCATCAGCACGACAAGGAGGGCGGCGCTGCCGGTGAGCCACCGGCCCTCGCGGCGCGGCGGCATCAGCCCGAGCAAGGGGAACAGAAACACGTAGCCTGGCTCCGGCCAGTGCACGAGCACGCCGCGTGAGAACAGGGCTACCAGCGCAAACAGCCCGACCGCCGGCACCGCGATGGCGACACAGAGCCGCCAGCGGATATCGCACCACGCGCGTGGCAGTCGTTGGACGATCCACCACCAGCTCCATGGCAGCAGCAGCGCGGTACCGGCGGCCAGCAGGACGATCGGTCCCAGCGGATTGAAATGGTGCCCGTCCGCACGGCCGCCCTGAAACGCAAGGCTGGCCCAGTGGTGTTGCGCGTTCCACCACAGGACCGGCGCGAAGACGATCAGCGCGGTGATGGCCGCGAGCCAGGGATGCGGCCGGCGCAGCCAGACTCGTCCCCCCCGGTAGGAGATGAGATAGAGCAAGACGCCGGCGCCCGGCAGCACCGCCGAATACTTTGCATCGCCGGCGAGCCCGAGCGCCACGCCGGCGCCGAGCCACCAGCCGAGCCGCCCGGTATCGAGCGCTTTCAGCAACAGCACGCCGGCGCCGAGCAGGGCGGCGATCAGCGGCCCGTCCGGCAGCACCCAGCTTCCCGTGGCGATGCCGAACAGCGGTGCGAGGTTGAACCAGGCGGCGGCGCGCACGCCGGCCCAACGCCGTGGCTCCTCGGCACCGGGCGCGAGGTCGTGGGTAAAGCGCGCCATCAGCCAGGTGGAGAACGCGAAGAGCAGGATGAACGGCGCCCGCACCACGGGCGTCGCCTCGCTGCCGGCCAGGTGGACGGCCGCCGTGACCATCCACCACGCCAGCGGCGGGTGGTCGAAATAGCCCCATGCCGGCACGCGCGCGGCGGCGACCATGTAGCTCTCGTCCACTCCGAGCGCGGTCGCGGTGGCGAAGGCCAGCCGCACCAGGGTGGACGCACCGATCAGCAGCAGCAGCGCGCGGGCGGGGGTGAGCCGCCCGGTGAGGCTCAGGCCGCGACCAGCTTCTGCGTCTGCTCCCCAAGCCCGTCGATGCCCAGCCGCATCGTCTGCCCGGGCTTGAGGAAGATCGGGGTCGGCTTCTTGCCCATCCCCACGCCCGGCGGCGTGCCGGTTGCAATCACATCCCCCGGATGCAGCGTGATGAAGCGGCTCACGTAGCTCACGATCTGGATGACGTTGAAGATCATCGTGCGGGTCGTGCCGTCCTGCATGCGCACGCCGTCCACCTCGGTCCAGAGCCGCAGGTTCTGCGGGTCCGCGACCTCGTCCTTCGTCACCAGCCACGGCCCGGTGGGGCCAAACGTGTCGCATCCCTTGCCCTTGTCCCAGGTGCCGCCGCGCTCGGTCTGGAACTCGCGCTCGCTGACGTCGTTGATCACGCAATAGCCGGCGACATGGGACATGGCGTCGGCCTCGGTGACATACCGCGCGGTGGTGCCGATGACGATACCAAGCTCCACCTCCCAGTCGGTCTTGCTCGAACCGCGGGGAATTCTGACGTCGTCATTGGGGCCGGAATAGGCGCCCAGCGACTTGAGGAACACGATCGGCTCCTTGGGGATCGCAGCACCGGTCTCGGCCGCGTGATCGGCGTAGTTGAGGCCGATGCAGACGAAGTTCAGCGGCCGTGCGACGCAGGCGCCAAGCCGCGGATGGCCGGTGACGAGCGGCAGGCTCGCGGGGTCGAGCGAGGCGAGTTTCGCCAGCGAGGCGGGCGAGACGGTGTCCGCGTCGATATCGTGCACATGCCCCGAGAGATCGCGCAGCCCGCCCTCGCGGTCGAGCATGCCGGGCTTCTCGGCGCCGGCTGGTCCATAACGCAGCAGCTTCATGGCGTGGGTTCCTTCAATCGGGTGATACGTGATGCGCGGCCCAGGTGAGGCGCGCTGGCAGGGCTGGGCGTTGCGGTCGCGGTGCGGCTCAGAGGGTGATGCCCCCGTCGATCACCAGCGCCTGGCCGGTGACGAAGGCGGCGGCATCGGAGGCGAGATAGACCGCCATTGCCGCGATCTCCTCCGGTGTGCCGAGCCGCCCGATTGGCTGGCGGGCGAGAAAGGCCGCACGCGCTGCCTCCACACCGCCGGCGGCCGCGGCATTCGCCTCGATGCGTTCGACCAGCGACGGGCTTGCCACCGTGCCGGGGCAGATGCAGTTGCAGCGCACGCCCTTGGTGATGAAATCCGCCGCGACCTGCTTGGTGAGCCCGATGACGGCCGCCTTGGTGGTGCCGTAGATGGCGCGATTCGGCAGGCCTTTGACCGAGCTGCACACGGAGGCCATGTTGATGATGACGCCGTGCCCGCGCCCGAGCATGCCGGGCAGGAAGGCGCGGATGGTGCGAAACATCGACTTCACGTTGAGGTCGAAGGCGAAATCCCACTCCTCCTCGCGTGCGTCCAGTATCGTGCCCTGGTGCACGAAGCCGGCGCAGTTGAACAGGATGTCGATGGTCCCCGCGTGCTGCGCGGCGGCGGCCACGGCCGCGGCGTTCAGCACATCCAGTGCCGCCCCATGCACGCGCGGATGGTTCAGCGTGGCGAGCTTGGCCGCGGCGATATCGGTCGCGATCACCTCGGCACCGGCCTCGGCGAAGGCCAGCGCGGTGGCGCGGCCGATGCCCTGGGCCGCGGCGGTGACGAAGGCGCGCTTGCCGGAGAGTGCGTTGCTCATGGGCGTTGTCAGTGGTTGTTGCGGCTCTCGCCGCGGTTTTCGAGAATGTTGAGATACAGCGTTGCCGGTTCCAGGCAGCCGCCGGCGCCAAGCTGGCCGACCATGGAGCGGTAGATCTCCTCCCACGGCGTCTTGTGGTCCAGCTTCGGGGCCGTCCAGGCGGCGCGGCGCGCCTCCAGCTCGCCATCGGGCAGCAGCACATCGACGCGGCGCGTGTTGAGGTCGATGCGGACGCGATCGCCGGTGGCGAGCAGCGCCAGCCCGCCACCCACCGCTGCCTCCGGCGAGATGTTGAGGATCGACGGCGAGCCGGAGGTGCCGCTCTGCCGACCGTCGCCCATCGTCGGCAGCGCCGAGATGCCGCGTTTCAGCAGCGCAGCCGGCGGCTGCATGTTCACCACCTCGGCGCTGCCGGGATAGCCGACCGGACCGCAATTGCGGATCACCAGCAGCGAGTTCGCGTCGATGCCGAGCGCTGGGTCCTCGATGCGGGCGTGGTAGTCCTCCGGCCCTTCGAACACCACGGCGCGGCCCTCGAACACGTTCGGCCGCGCGGGGTCGGAGAGGAAGCGCTCACGGAACTCCTTGTCGATGACGCTGGTCTTGATCACCGCGCTGTCGAACAGATTGCCGGACAGCACGACATAGCCGGCATCCTCCCGCAGCGGCTGGCGGTAGGGACGGATCACCTCGCGGTCCGGGTCGGGAAGTCCGACGAGATTTTCCTCGACCGTACGGCCGGTCACGGTCATCGCGTTGCCGTGCAGCCGGCCGGCGGCCAGCAGCTCGGCCATCACCGCGGGCACGCCGCCGGCGCGGTGGAAGCGCTCGCCGAGAAAGCGGCCGGCGGGCTGGCAGTCCACCAGGAGCGGGATGCCGGGGCCGAGGCGCTGCCAGTCATCGAGCGTGTGGTCCACCCCCATGTGGCGGGCGATGGCGACCATGTGGATCGGGCAGTTGGAGCTGGCGCCGATGGCGGCTGCCGCCACCACCGCGTTCTCGAACGCGGCCCTGGTCATGATGTCGGAGGGGCGCAGATTTTCATGCACCATGGAAACGATGCGCCGGCCGGTCTCGAAGGCCATCTGGCCGCGCTCGCGATAGGGGCCGGGGATGGCGGCGCAGCCGGGCAGCGACATGCCGAGCGCCTCGGCCAGCGAGTTCATCGACAGCGCGGTGCCCATGGTGTTGCAGTGCCCCACCGAGGGCGCGGAGGAGCAGACCATGGTCATGAACTCCTCCCAGTCGATCTTGCCCTCGGCGTGCAGCTTGCGCGCCTCCCAGACCACGGTGCCGGAGCCGGCGAGCTTGCCCTTGTGCCAGCCGTCCAGCATCGGCCCGCCGGACAGCACGATCGCGGGCAGATTGACGGTCGCCGCCGCCATCAGGCAGGCGGGCGTGGTCTTGTCGCAGCCCGTCGTGAGCACCACGCCGTCGAGCGGATAGCCGTGCAGCACCTCGACCAGCGAGAGATAGGCGAGGTTGCGGTCCAGCGCCGCGGTGGGGCGCTTGCCGGTCTCCTGGATCGGGTGGGTTGGAAACTCGATCGGGATGCCGCCGGCGTCGCGAATGCCGTCGCGCACGCGCACCGCGAGGTCGAGATGGTGGCGGTTGCACGGCGAGAGGTCGGAGCCGGTCTGGGCGATGCCGATAATCGGCTTGCC
Organism: Pseudomonadota bacterium; assembly: GCA_021780935.1. The sequence goes on along the minus strand of JAJXXT010000003.1, from coordinate 42,948 downwards.
GCCCTGCAGTTCCTCCCGCGTCAGGCCGAAATTAAGGTAGCGCTCGATGTAGAGCGCCGTCATGCCGGGGTCGTTGCGGTCGTCGAACCACCGCCGGCTGCGCAGCCGCTTCACGGAGCCCTGGTCGTCATGTGCCATGATCGTGTCCCCTCGCGCCGATGCGGCGGCCGTGTTCCTGCGGGCCGCGGCGGCATCATTCCAGCCTGCGGCGGCGGGCGGGGATGCGTCAATCGTCCCGCCCCACGCCGTCGTCCCTCAGAAATCGTCGGGATGGATGACGTTCTGAGGTTTTCCGGCCAGCGCCGCGGCCATCGTCTCCGCCGATTTCACGCGGATATCGTGCCAGGATTCCGGGTCGTGGAAAGCGGCGTGCGGGGTGATGATCAGCCGCCCCTGCAGCCATTTCTCCCGCGCGCGGTAGGCGGCGACGAGCTTCGGCGCCGGATCGGCGATCGGCTCCACGGGGATCACGTCGAGCCCCGCGCCGGCGAGGTGGCCGGAGCGCAGCGCGCCCTCCACCGCATCGATATCGACAATCGGCCCGCGCGCGGTGTTGATCAGCACGCTGCCCTTGGGCAGCAGGGCCAGTTCCCTGGCGCCGATCATGCCGCGGGTCTCGGGTGTCAGCGGCGTGTGGATGGACAGCACGTCGGAGCGCGCCAGCAACTCATCGAGGCTGCGCACCCGCTCCACGCCCAGTGCCCGGTCGGCGCCGTTCGGGCGATAGGGGTCGAAGAAGACGATGCGGAAGCCGAAGGCGCGCGCCCGCAGCGCCGCCGCGGTGCCGATGCGTCCGAGGCCGAGCACGCCGAAGGTCTGCACGTCGAGCCGGCGGATCAGCGGTGTTTCGATCGCCTTCCAGCCGGCCGGCGGGCTGTCGCGCTGGGTCTCGTGGTAGAGCACGATGCCGCGGCGCAGCGCCAGCGTGAGCGCGATCGCGTGGTCGGCCACCTCCATCGTGCCGTAATCCGGCACATTGCAGATGGTGATGCCGCGTGAAGCCGCCGCCTTGCGGTCCAGCTTGTCGTAGCCCACGCCCATGCGCACGATGGTCTTGAGCGCGGGCATGCGGTCCATGTCGTCGCCGGAGACGCTGTGGCGCAGGATCATCAGCCCGACCACGCCGGCTGCGTCCGCTGGCGAAAGCCCGGCGAGGGATTCGAGGTTGCGCATCCGCACCTCGACCCCGGGGCCGAACGCCGCGCGCTCGATCGCATCGTCGGGATACATGACTTCGGGGTAGAGCACGGCCGGCATCGTTTCCTCCTCGGCTGCCCGCGCCCGCATGATCTTGTGCTGGGGCGGTTCATTGCGCAGGTTTGTCTCCGATTAACAGTCCAGGGTTCCCAAGTCCATGAACGATGCCGCGACCACCGCCATGAACGGAGCGGAATCCCTCGTCCGCACGCTGCTCGCGAGCGGCGTTGACACGTGTTTCGCCAATCCCGGCACGTCAGAGATGCATTTCGTGGCGGCGCTGGACCGCATTCCCGGCATGCGCTGCGTGCTCGGCCTGTTCGAGGGCGTGGTGACGGGGGCGGCCGACGGCTATGCGCGCATCGCCGGCAAGCCGGCGGCGACGCTGCTGCATTGCGGCCCCGGCTTGGCCAACGGCATGGCCAACCTGCACAACGGGCGCCGGGCCGACACGATGATGGTCAACTGCGTGGGTGACCAGGCCACGTATCACCGTCCGCTCGACGCGCCGCTGACCGCCGACACCGAGGGCTGGGCGCGCGGCGTCTCGGGCTGGGTGCGCACCGCGTCGCATGCGCGCGACGTAGGGGCGGATGCGGCGGTCGCGGTGCAGGCGGCACGCACCTCGCCGGGGCAGATCGCGACCCTGATCCTGCCGTCGGACACGTGCTGGGACGCCGGTGGCGTGCCGGCCAGGCCGCTGCCGGTGCCGCCGGCGCCGCATACAGCACCGGCGGCGATCGAGGTGGCGGCACGGGCGTTGCGGGCCGGTGGACCGGCGGTGATCATCCTTGCCGGCCAGGCGCTGCGCGAGGCGCCGCTGGCGTTGGCCGCCGGGATCGCCGCGGCGACCGGTGCGACCATCATGGCCCAGGGTTCCAACGCCCGGATCGAACACGGCCGCGGGCGGCACGCGATCGAGCGTGTGCCCTATCCCGTGGACCAGGCGGTGAAGGTCCTGGCGCCCTTCAAGCTGGTGATTCTGGTCGGCGCCAGGCTGCCGGTCGGGTTTTTCGCCTATCCCGGCAAGCCTGGTGTGCTGACGGCACCGGATGCCGAGGTGCAGACGATGGCGCGGCCCGAGCATGATCTGCCGGCGGCGCTGGCGGCGCTGGCCGAGGCGGTGGGGGCGAAGCCGATCGCACCACCGGCGCGCGAAGTGCCGACGCCGGCGACGGGTGCCATCAGCAGCGAGACCGTGGCGCAATCCGTCGCCGCCTTGCTGCCGGAGCAGGCGATCATCGCCGATGAGAGCGTCAGTTTCGGCCGCGCCTTCTTTTCCGGCATGCATGGCGCGGCGCCGCATGACTGGCTGCAGATCACCGGTGGCGCCATCGGCTGCGGCATGCCGCTCGCGACCGGCGCCGCAGTCGCCGGCAAGGGGCGGCGGGTGGTCAACCTCGAGGCCGATGGCTCCGCGATGTACACGCTGCAATCGCTGTGGACACAGGCGCGCGAGAAGCTCGACGTCACCACGGTGATCCTGTCGAACCGCCGTTATGCGATCCTGCTGCACGAACTCGCCAATGTCGGCGCCAACCCCGGTCGCACCGCGCTTGACATGCTCGACCTCGGCAATCCGGATCTCGACTGGCCGAGGCTCGCTGCCGGCATGGGGGTGGAGGCTGCGCGGGCGACGACGATGACGCAGTTCAACGACCTGCTCGCGGCGAGCTTCGGGCGGCCCGGGCCGTTCCTGATCGAGCTCGTGATCTAGCGACGAGAGATTCCGCCCAGGATCAGGCCGAGGCCGATGCCCCATGGCAGGTTGAGAGCGAGGGGGATGAGCCAGGCCGCGGGATGCAGGCCGGCCTGGGCGCTGCCACCCTTGAGCGGAGTGACAACAAAAAAATAGACCGCGACCGAGAGCACGCCGACCACCACACCTGGCTTCCATCCCGGCCGTGCGACCACCAGCGCAAAGCCGGCTCCCCAGAGCCCGCCCCAGAACGCGAGATCAAAAACCTGCGGCACCCCCCAGGGAGGCACCGGCGACATCGGCCAGGCCGGCGGCATGCGATGGGCGATGTGCAGCAGCGCCCAGGCGCCCTGCTGGAACGCGAGAACGGCGATGGCGCCGGCGGCAAAGCCGGTGGCGGCGCGACGGAGCAGATGATGCATGTCAAGTTTCTACGTCGTGCAAAGGGCCTGGGCGACAAGCGCGTGGCCCTGGGTTAAGCTGATATCTGCATGACAGACGACGAAGCGGAGCGGTTGGCAAGCCGCGTGGCGCTGCTCGCCAGCGACTCCGGCGAGGCGGAGGCGGCGGGGCGCGCCGTCGGCCAGCTTGCCGTGCGTATGGGGCTGACGGGTGGCGATCTGCGCGCCATCGTCATGCGCGGCGTCGCGGAGGTTGCCGAAAACCAGGCGCTGGAAGAAGCCTACCGGGGAATGCGCCGGGAGCGCGATAAGCTGCTGATGGAGGGCGCGAGCTTGCGGCAGGCGCTGACCAAGGCCCGGGCCACCGCCCAGATGGGACGGCTACTGGGCATTCTGGGCGTCATCGCGGCCCTTGCCGGCGGCGCCTATGCCTGGCTCGGTTCCTCTTCATCGGCCCCGGCGGGGGCTGCCGTGGCACAGGCACTCACCGGCGGGGTCGTTGGCGTCGTGCATGTGACATCCGCGCTGGTCTATGCCCGTGCGGACCGCAGTGCGGAATTGCTGGCGGCGCTGCATCAGGGCGACCGCGTCGTGGTCCGACGGCTGATCTGGAACCAGCTCGTTGAATGGGCGGAAATCGAGGTCGGCGGGCAGGTCGGCTATGTGCAGGCTGCGGACCTGCGGCTGATGTAGGACTCGACAAGCCGGCTGCACCGGGAGTAACAGGCGCTCTTCAACCGGAACGCGGGAGATCTCCGGGCGATGTTCTGCGGCCCTTCGGCAATGCCATGGGCCCGTGGCATCGCCCAGGTCGCATGCACCGCGGTCCCTCGACCACGGCTGCCAACACGAGGGTGCGATGGCAAAGAAAATTGTCGGCTACATCAAGCTGCAAATTCCGGCCGGCAAGGCCAATCCGTCGCCGCCGGTGGGCCCCGCCCTCGGCCAGCGCGGCCTGAACATCATGGCCTTCGTCAAGGAGTTCAACGCTGCGACGCAGGCGATGGAGCCAGGGATGCCGATTCCGGTGGTGATCACCGCCTATGGTGACCGCACCTTCAGCTTCATCACCAAGACGCCGCCGAACACTTATTTCATCAAGAAGGCAGCGAAGCTGGACAAGGGCTCGACCACCCCGGGCAAGGGCGCGACGGTGGGCAGCGTCACGACCACGCAACTGCGTGAAATCGCCACCCAGAAGATGGTCGACATGAACGCCAACGACATCGAGGCGGCGGTGCGGATGCTGGCGGGCTCTGCCCGTTCGATGGGTCTTGCCGTGGTGGAGGGCTGAACATGGCCGGCAACAAACGCCTCGCGGCCGCCCGCAAGACCGTCGATATCGCCAAATCCTACGCGCTGGCCGAGGCCGTGACGCTGGTGAAGCAGAATGCCCGCGCCAAGTTCGACGAGACCGTCGAGATGGCGATGAACCTCGGCATCGATCCGCGCCACGCCGACCAGATGGTGCGTGGCCTCGTCGGCCTGCCGCATGGCACCGGCAAGACGCTGCGGATCGGCGTGTTCGCCCGCGGCGCCAAGGCCGAGGAGGCGCTGGCCGCCGGCGCCGACGTGGTGGGCGCCGACGATCTGGCCGAGAAGGTGCAGGCTGGCGAGATCGCGTTCGACCGCTGCATCGCCACCCCGGATATGATGGGTGTGGTCGGCAGGCTGGGTAAAATTCTCGGCCCACGCGGCCTGATGCCGAACCCGCGGCTCGGCACCGTCACCATGGACGTGAAGGGTGCGATCGCGGCGGCCAAGGCCGGCCAGGTCGAGTTCCGCGCCGAGAAGGCGGGGATCGTGCATGCCGGCATCGGCAAGGCGAGCTTCCCGGCCGAGCAGCTGGTGGAGAACGCGCGCGCCTTCGCCGACGCGATCATCAAGGCCAAGCCCGCCGGGGCGAAGGGCAATTATCTGCAGAAGGTGGCGCTGTCCTCGACCATGGGGCCGGGCGTGCGGGTGGATATCGCGACGCTCGGCTGAGGCAACGGAATACGCCGGTGGCATGGTTCCTCGGAACCGTGGCGCCGGCGGCAGGGGGCGCGAGCCCCCGACCTGTCCGAGACCGGCTGTCCTGCCCCGTGGTTCGTCCTCGGGGCGGGATAATGGGGGAAGCCCCGCATCCGGGAGATGGGATGAGCCCTGCGCCTCGCGGCGTCCGGGTTCGGCTCACGGGCAGGCGAACCGGGGCTTCGGCCCCGTTGGTGCAACCCGGCCTCGCGCGGTCCAAACGCGCCAGGCCAGCGATGGAGACGGGCTTTGGACCGTACGGAGAAGCGAGAGTTCGTCGCCTCCCTCGCCGGTGTCTTCGCCGATACGTCGATGGTCGTCGTGACCCGCAACCGCGGGCTCACGGTCGCCGAGGTGACGGATCTGCGGCGGCGCATGCGAGCGGCTGGCGCGAATTACAAGGTCGCGAAAAACCGGCTGGCCACCCGTGCGCTGGAGGGGACCAAGTTCGAGGGCATCCAGCCGCTGCTGACCGGACCGACCGCGCTTGCGTGGTCGAAGGACCCGGTGGCGGTGGCGAAGACCGCCATCGAGTTCGCCAGGCTGAACGAGAAGTTCGAGGTGCTCGGTGGAGCGCTCGGGTCCCAGACGCTGGATGCGTCGGGGATCAAGGCGCTGTCCGAGCTGCCGTCGCTTGATGCGCTGCGTGCCAAGCTGGTGGGGCTGATTGCCGCCCCGGCGACCAAGCTGGCCGGGCTCATGCAGGCGCCGGGCGGACAGCTCGCAAGGCTTCTGGTGGCCCATTCCAGCCGCGACGCGGCTTAGCCGAACGACATGGCCGCCTGTCCCGCGGTGGGGCTTGCGGCGGACCCAACCGGACGACAACTAGAGGAATACGACAATGGCTGACCTTTCGAAGATCGTGGACGAGCTTTCGAGCCTGACCGTGCTCGAGGCCGCCGAACTGGCGAAGATGCTTGAGGAGAAATGGGGCGTCTCCGCCGCGGCACCGGTCGCGGTCGCCGCGGCGCCGGCGGCAGGCGCTGCCGCGCCGGCGGCGGCGGCCGAGGAGCAGACGGAGTTCACCGTCATCCTGGCCACCTCCGGTGACAAGAAGATCAACGTCATCAAGGAGATCCGCACCATCACCGGCCTCGGCCTCAAGGAGGCCAAGGATCTCGTCGAGGGCGCGCCGAAGACCGTCAAGGAAGGCGTGAACAAGGACGAGGCGGCGAAGATCAAGAAGGTGCTCGAAGAGCAGGGCGCCACCGTCGAGATCAAGTAGGACGGGAGCTGACGAGACGACGACGGACGCGGTTATGCCGTGCTGACGGGATGGCGGGCGGAGGTGGCAACCACCTCCGCCCCGATCTCGGTTGCGGCGAACCGCTTTCGGGAGTGGGGCGGCCTTGCAGGGGTCGTGCCCGAGACGGCTGGACGACGCATAAATTCTGCCCCGCGGGGCGACAACGACTGATCCGGAGCTGGCATGAACGCGATTTCGCGGTCTTTCACGGGACGCAAGCGTATCCGCAAATCCTTCGGGCGCATCCCTGAAGTTGTGGCGATGCCCAACCTCATCGACGTGCAGCGGGCCTCCTACGAGGGATTCCTGCAGATGCACACGGCGCCGGACAGCCGCACCAACACCGGTCTGCAGGAGGTGTTCACCTCCGTCTTCCCAATCGACGATTTCGCCGGTCGGGGGCGGCTCGAGTTCGTTTCCTACGAGCTTGAGGAGCCGAAATACGACGTCGAGGAATGCATCCAGCGCGGTCTGACCTTCGCCGCACCGCTGAAGGTGATTCTGCGCCTGATCGTCTGGGACCTCGACGAGGACACCGGCGCGCGCTCGATCCGCGATATCAAGGAGCAGCCCGTCTACATGGGCGACATGCCGCTGATGACGGACAACGGCACCTTCATCATCAATGGCACCGAGCGTGTGATCGTGAGCCAGATGCACCGCTCGCCGGGCGTCTTCTTCGACCACGACAAGGGCAAGACGCACAGCTCCGGCAAGTATCTCTTCGCCGCACGCGTCATTCCCTATCGCGGGTCATGGCTGGATTTCGAGTTCGACAGCAAGGACCTCGTCTACGTTCGCATCGACCGTAAGCGGAAGCTGCCGGTGACCACGCTGCTTTACGCGCTCGACAGCCGTGCGACCGAGGCGCTGCGCGCGGCGCGCACGGCGCAGGGCGAGACAGTGGAGCCTGGCGAGATCCGCGGCATGGATGCCGAGGAGATCCTGGGATATTTCTACGGTCAGGTGGTGTTCACGCGCATGCCCAAGGGCTGGGCGCGGCCGTTCGATCCGGATGCGTTTCGCGGCGCCAAGCTGCTGGAACCGCTGGTGGACGCCGAGAGCGGCGAGGTGGTGGCTGATTCCGACACCAAGTTCACCGCCCGTGCCGTGCGCAAGATCGCCGAGAAGACGAAGACCGTTCTCGCCAGCAACGCCGATCTCGTCGGGCGTTTCGTCGCGGAGGACTTGGTTGACACGACCACGGGCGAGATCTGGGCCGAGGCCGGCGAAGAGCTGACCGAGGCGAAGCTCGTCTCGCTCGAGGCGGCGGGGATTTCGAGTCTGCCGACCCTTGCGATCGACCAGTCCAACGGGCCGTGGATCCGCAACACGCTGGCGGTGGACAAGTGCACGGGCCGCGACGACGCGCTGGTGGATATGTATCGCGTGATGCGGCCCGGCGAGCCGCCAACGCCGGAGACGGCGGAGGCGCTGTTCCGCGGCATGTTTTTCGACTCGGACCGTTACGATCTTTCATCGGTCGGGCGCGTGAAGATGAACATGCGTCTCGGCATCAGCACCGACGACAGCGTGCGGGTGCTGCGCAAGGAGGACATCCTGGCGACGGTTCGCATCCTCTGCGAGCTGAAGGACGGCCGCGGCCAGATCGACGACATCGACAATCTCGGCAACCGTCGGGTGCGCTCGGTCGGCGAGCTGATGGAGAACCAGTATCGCGTCGGCCTGCTGCGTATGGAGCGGGCGATCCGCGAGCGCATGGGTTCGGTCGATATCGATACGGTGATGCCGCACGACCTCATCAACGCGAAGCCGGCGGCGGCGGCCGTGCGCGAGTTCTTCGGTTCGAGCCAGCTCAGCCAGTTCATGGACCAGACGAATCCGCTCGCGGAAGTGACTCACAAGCGGCGCCTGTCGGCACTGGGGCCGGGTGGCCTGACGCGCGAGCGCGCGGGCTTCGAGGTGCGAGACGTGCACCCGACGCATTACGGACGAATCTGCCCGATCGAGACGCCGGAAGGGCCGAATATCGGGCTGATCAATTCGCTGGCGACCTACGCCAAGGTCAACAAGTACGGCTTCATCGAAACGCCGTACATGCTGGTCCGTGACGGCGTGGTGCAGAAGGAGCCGCGCTACCTCTCCGCGATGGAGGAGGAGAAGCTGATCGTGGCGCAGGCCGATGCGCCGATGGACGCAGCCGGACGCTTCACGCAGGAGCTCGTCTCGGTCCGCCAGCAGGGCGATTTCCGCCTGGTGAAGCCCGAGGATGTGACGGCGATCGACGTTTCGCCGAAGCAGCTCGTTTCGGTTGCGGCGGCGTTGATTCCGTTTCTTGAAAACGACGATGCCAACCGCGCGCTGATGGGCTCCAACATGCAGCGCCAGGCGGTGCCGCTGATCCGCGCTGATGCGCCCTTGGTGGGCACGGGCATGGAGGCCGCGGTCGCGCGTGACTCCGGGGCGACCATCATCGCCCGCCGTCCTGGCGTGATCGACCAGATCGACGGCGCTCGCATCGTCGTGCGCGCCACCAGCGAGGACGGCACGACCAAGGGCGTCGATATTTATCGGCTGCGCAAGTTCATGCGCTCCAACCAGTCGACCTGCATCAACCAGCGGCCGCTGGTGCGGGTGGGCGACGTGGTGAATGAAGGGGACATCATCGCCGACGGGCCCTCGACCGAGCTTGGCGAACTGGCGCTGGGACGCAACGTGCTCTGCGCGTTCATGCCGTGGAACGGCTACAATTTCGAGGATTCGATCCTGATCTCCGAGCGCATCGCGCGCGATGACGTCTTCACCTCGATCCATATCGAGGATTTCGAGGTGATGGCGCGCGATACCAAGCTCGGCCAGGAGGAGATCACGCGCGACATCCCGAACGTGGGTGAGGAGGCGCTGAAGAACCTCGACGAGGCGGGCATCGTCTATATCGGTGCCGAGGTGAATCCCGGTGACATTCTGGTGGGCAAGGTGACGCCGAAGGGCGAGAGCCCGATGACGCCGGAAGAGAAGCTGCTGCGCGCGATCTTCGGCGAAAAGGCCTCGGATGTGCGCGACACCTCGCTCAAGCTGCCGCCTGGCGTCACCGGCACCATCGTCGATGTGCGCGTCTTTTCGCGCCGTGGCGTGGATAAGGACGAGCGCGCCATGGCGATCGAGCGCGCCGAGATCGAGCGGCTGGCGAAGGATCGCGATGATGAGCGCGGGATCCAGGAGCGCAGCTTCCTCAACCGGCTGGGCGAGAAGCTGGTCGGCCAGAAGGCGGGCGGCGGCTTCAAGGGTATCAAATCCGGCACCGTGCTGACCGAGGAGGTTCTGGCGGAGAACCCGAAGGGCAGCTGGCGGCACATCGTCGTGCAGGACGACCGGGTGACGGCGGAGATCGAGACGCTCAAGCGCGAGTTCGATGTCGCGGTCGGGCGCATCCAGGCGCGGTTCGAGAGCAAGGTGGAGAAGCTGCAGCGCGGCGACGAATTGCCGCCCGGCGTGATGAAGATGGTCAAGGTCTTCGTCGCGGTGAAGCGCAAGCTGCAGCCCGGCGACAAAATGGCTGGCCGGCATGGCAACAAGGGCGTGGTCTCGCGCGTGGTGCCGGTGGAGGACATGCCGTTCCTCGACGACGGCACGCCGGTCGATCTCGTGCTGAACCCGCTGGGCGTGCCGTCGCGGATGAATGTCGGGCAGATTCTCGAGACGCATCTCGGCTGGGCCTGTGCCGCGATTGGCCGGCAGATCGGCGAGAAGGTCGAGGCTTATCGTCGCCAGGGCGCGGCACGGGCCGAGCTTCTCCGTACGCTCGAGGAGATCTACGGCGCGGAAGTCTATGGCGAAGCGATCGCGGCAATGGACGATCCGCAATTGCTGGAGCTGTGCGAGAACCTGCGCAAGGGCGTGCCGATCGCGACCCCGGTGTTCGATGGGGCGCGCATGGCCGATATCGAGGGCATGCTGACGCGGGCCGGGCTTGCCACGTCCGGCCAGGTGACCCTGGTCGACGGTCGCACGGGCGAGCCGTTCGAGCGCAAGGTGACGGTGGGCTACATCTACATGCTGAAGCTGCACCATCTGGTCGACGACAAGATCCACGCGCGTTCGATCGGCCCGTACTCGCTCGTCACCCAGCAGCCGCTGGGCGGCAAGGCGCAGTTCGGCGGGCAGCGTTTCGGCGAGATGGAGGTGTGGGCCCTCGAAGCCTACGGCGCCGCGTACACGCTGCAGGAGATGCTGACGGTGAAGTCCGACGACGTGTCCGGCCGCACCAAGGTCTACGAGGCGATCGTACGTGAGCAGGATAATTTTGAGGCTGGCATCCCCGAGAGCTTCAACGTTCTCGTCAAGGAGCTGAAGTCGCTCGGTCTCAACGTCGAACTCGATAACAAAGCGGCTTAACTGATGATGTCCGATGGCCTTGCGGCCTTCGGTGGAGTCCAGGGGCATGGCCCCTGGTCTTTCCTGGAAAGGAAGACGGCATGAACGAGCTGATGAAGATTCTGGGTCAGACCGGCCCGAGCGTGAGCTTCGATCAGATCAAGATTCAGATCGCGGCGCCGGAGCAAATCCGTTCCTGGTCCTACGGCGAGATCAAGAAGCCCGAGACCATCAATTACCGCACCTTCAAGCCGGAACGGGACGGGCTGTTCTGCGCCCGTATCTTCGGGCCGATCAAGGACTACGAGTGCCTGTGCGGCAAGTACAAGCGGATGAAATTCCGCGGCATCATCTGCGAGAAGTGCGGCGTCGAGGTCACGCTCGCCAAGGTGCGGCGTGAGCGGATGGGCCATATCGAGCTCGCCTCACCCGTTGCCCATATCTGGTTTCTGAAGTCGTTGCCGAGCCGTATCGGTCTGATGGTCGATCTCACGCTCAAGGAGCTGGAGAAGATCCTCTACTTTGAGAGCTACGTCGTGCTTGAGCCTGGGTTGACCGACCTCAAGCTGCATCAGCTCCTCTCCGAGGATCAGCTGATGGCCAAGCAGGACGAGTTCGGCGAGGACGCGTTCCGCGCCGGGATCGGCGCCGAAGCGATCCGCTCCGTTCTTTCAGGCATCGATATCGACGCCGACAAGGTGCGGCTGCGTGCCGACCTGAAGGAAACCACCAGCGAAGCCAAGCGCAAGAAGCTGGTCAAGCGTCTCAAGCTGTTCGAGGCCTTTGCCGAGAGCGGCGCCAAGCCGGAGTGGATGATTCTGACCGTGATCCCGGTCATCCCGCCCGAGCTGCGCCCGCTGGTGCCGCTCGACGGCGGACGGTTCGCGACCTCCGATCTCAACGACCTCTATCGTCGCGTCATCAATCGTAACAACCGTCTCAAGCGGCTGATCGAGCTGCGTGCGCCCGATATCATCGTGCGCAACGAGAAGCGCATGCTGCAGGAGAGCGTGGACGCGCTGTTCGACAACGGCCGGCGCGGGCGGGCGATCACGGGGGCGAACAAGCGGCCGCTGAAGTCGCTGTCCGACATGCTGAAGGGCAAGCAGGGGCGTTTCCGCCAGAACCTGCTTGGCAAGCGCGTCGATTATTCCGGCCGCTCGGTCATCGTCGTGGGCCCGGAGCTGAAGCTGCATCAGTGCGGCCTGCCGAAAAAGATGGCGCTGGAGCTGTTCAAGCCCTTCATCTACGCCAAGCTCGAAAAATACGGCCTCGCCACCACCATCAAGGCGGCGAAGCGCATGGTCGAGAAGGAGCGGCCGGAGGTTTGGGACATCCTCGAGGAGGTGATCCGCGAACATCCGGTGCTGCTCAACCGCGCGCCGACGCTGCACCGCCTTGGTATTCAGGCTTTCGAGCCGGTGCTGATCGAGGGCAAGGCGATCCAGCTGCATCCGCTGGTCTGCACCGCTTTCAACGCTGACTTCGACGGCGATCAGATGGCGGTGCACGTGCCGCTGTCGCTGGAAGCGCAGCTCGAAGCGCGGGTGCTGATGATGAGCACCAACAACATCCTCTCGCCGGCGAACGGCAAGCCGATCATCGTGCCGAGCCAGGATATCGTGCTCGGCATCTACTACCTCTCGCTGGAGACGCCGCAGTTCCTGGCGACCAAGGACGAGGAGGCACCGGCCTTCGGAACGCTCTCCGAGATCGAGCACGCGCTGGCGGCCGGGGCGATCAAGCTGCACGACAAGATTCGCGCGCGCTTCAATACCGTGGATGCCGCCGGCCAGCCGATCCGCCAGAAGGTGGTCAGCACGCCCGGCCGCATGATGATCGCGCGCCTGCTGCCGCGCAGCACGGCGGTGCCGTTCTCGCTGATCAACCGCCAGCTCACCAAGAAGAACGTTTCGGACGTGATCGATGCTGTTTATCGCCATTGCGGGCAGAAGGAGTGCGTGATCTTCGCCGACCGCCTGATGGTGCTCGGCTTCGGGCAGGCGGCGAAGGCGGGGCTCTCGTTCGGCAAGGACGATCTCATCATCCCGGCCTCGAAGCCTGAGATGATCCGTACGACGCAGGCCGAGGTGAAGGAGTTCGAGCAGCAGTACCAGGATGGTCTGATCACCGCCGGCGAGCGCTACAACAAGGTTGTGGATGCTTGGTCGCGCTGCACCGACGAGGTGGCGGAAGCGATGATGAAGGAGATCCGCAAGCAGGAGATCGGCCGGCCCGCCAACGCGGTATGGATGATGAGCCACTCCGGGGCCCGCGGTTCGCCCGCGCAGATGCGCCAGCTTGCCGGCATGCGCGGGCTGATGGCCAAGCCCTCGGGCGAGATCATCGAGCAGCCGATCATCGCCAACTTCAAGGAGGGGCTTACCGTCCTTGAGTACTTCAACTCCACCCATGGCGCCCGCAAGGGCCTGGCGGACACGGCGTTGAAGACGGCGAATTCCGGCTATCTCACCCGCCGCCTGGTGGACGTCGCGCAGGATTGCATCATCGTCGATCAGGATTGCGGGACGGAGCGCGGGCTGACCGTGCGCGCCGTAATGGATGGTGGCGATATTGTCGCGCCCCTGTCCGAGCGCATTCTCGGCCGCACCGCGGCGGAGGCGGTCTTGGACCCGACCAACGGCTCGGTGCTGGCGCCGGCCGGTACGCTGATCGATGAGGAATCCTCCGAGGAGATCGAGAAGGCGGGGGTGGAGAGCGTGAAGATCCGCTCCGTTCTGACCTGCGATGCGCGTGTGGGTGTCTGCGGCAAGTGCTACGGGCGCGATCTCGCCCGCGGCACGCCGGTCAATGTCGGGGAGGCGGTGGGCGTCATCGCCGCGCAGTCGATCGGCGAGCCGGGCACGCAGCTCACCATGCGCACCTTCCACATCGGCGGCGCGGCGCAGCGTGGCGCCGAGCAGTCGAACGTGGAGGCGAGCCATGACGGCTCAGTGACGCTCAACAACGTGACCCTGGTGACCAACAGCCAGGGTGTCGCGATCGTGATGAGCCGCAACTGCGAGATCGTGCTGTCGGACGCCAACGGGCGGGAGCGTGCCCGCTTCCGCGTGCCCTATGGCGCCAGGCTGCTGACCCAGGAGGGAGCGAAGGTCACACGCGCCACCAAGCTTGCCGAGTGGGATCCGTACACGTTGCCGATCATCACCGAACGAGCCGGCCGCGTTGAATATCTCGACCTCATCGAGGGCGTGACGCTGGTCGAGCGGGTGGACGAGGTGACCGGCCTCACCTCCAAGGTGGTGGTGGACTACAAGTCCAATGCCCGCGGTGCCGACCTGCGGCCGCGGCTGCAGCTCAAGGGACCGAAGGGCGAGGTGATGAAGCTGCCATCGGGCGGCGACGCGCGGTACTTCCTGGCGCCGGACTCGATCCTGTCGGTCGAGAACGGGGCGGAGATCGCGGCGGGCGACGTGCTGGCGCGCATTCCGCGCGAGGGCAGCAAGACGCGCGACATCACCGGCGGTCTGCCGCGGGTGGCGGAGCTGTTTGAGGCGCGGCGTCCGAAGGACCACGCGATCATCGCCGAGATCGATGGGCGGGTGGAGTTTGGCCGGGACTACAAGGCCAAGCGCCGCGTGATCGTGAAGAACGAAGAGACCGGGGAGGAGACCGAGTATCTCATTCCCAAGGGCAAGCACGTCTCGGTGCAGGAGGGCGATTTCGTCCGCCGTGGTGACCCGCTGGTCGACGGGCCGCGTGTGCCGCACGACATTCTGAAGGTGCTTGGGGTCGAGGCGCTGTCCGACTACCTCGTCAATGAGGTGCAGGACGTCTATCGGCTGCAGGGCGTGAAGATCAACGACAAGCACATCGAGGTGATCGTCCGCCAGATGCTGCAGAAGGTCGAGATTCTCGATCCGGGTGACACGACCTACCTTACCGGGGAGCAGATCGACCGGCTGGAGTTCGAGGCGGAGAACGCGAAGCGCACGGCCGAGGGCGAGCGTCCGGGGAGCGCGATGCCCGTGCTGCAGGGCATCACCAAGGCCAGTCTGCAGACCTCGTCCTTCATCTCCGCCGCCTCCTTCCAGGAGACAACGCGGGTGCTGACGGAGGCGGCGACGGCGGGCAAGACGGATGGGCTCAGCGGGCTCAAGGAAAACGTCATCGTCGGCCGGTTGATCCCCGCCGGGACCGGCAGCGTGATGAACAAGCTGCGCTCGATCGCCGCGGGCACGGGCACCGGAACCGGCCTCGGCCGGGACCGTCCGGCGCCGGCGCTCGGGCAGGATGTTGCCGCCGAATAGGCAGCATTCGAGACCTTGCATGGAAGGCCGGCGGTGGGCGCATCGCCGGCCTTTGTGTTTAATGGGTTTCACGCTTGACGCGGCCGGGGGCGTGGGATACCTCGCCGTTCTCGGCCGTCCCCGTCCAGGGCGCGGCCGTCGTTTCGTGATGGCCCCCATGCTTGCGGCGCCGCCTTCCCCAAGGAGTTTCCAGGGGGGAAGCCAAGGCCGCTGGCTCGCCTCACCCGCCGGGTGCGAACCCGTGCGGGCGCCCTGCTTGGGGCCGAGACGGCGGTGCCTGGGACGAACGGCAACAGGAATGCGCGAAAGCGATTGAAGCGCGGGAGTGACAGGGGCGTATGCCGACGATCAACCAGCTGATTGCCAAGGGGCGCGAGCCGGCGGCGAAGCGTAACAAGGTGCCGGCGCTGCAGGGATGCCCGCAGAAGCGCGGCGTCTGCACGCGCGTCTATACCACCACGCCGAAGAAGCCGAACTCGGCGCTGCGCAAGGTCGCCAAGGTGCGTCTGACCAACGGCTACGAGGTCGTCAGCTACATTCCGGGTGAGGGGCACAACCTGCAGGAGCACTCGGTGGTGCTGATCCGCGGCGGGCGCGTGAAGGACCTGCCGGGCGTGCGCTACCACATTCTGCGCGGCGTGCTGGATACGCAGGGCATCGCCAAGCGGCGCAAGCGGCGTTCGCTCTACGGCGCCAAGCGGCCGAAGTGAGGAGAGCGAGATGAGCAGGAGGCACCGCGCGGTCAAGCGCGAGATTCTTCCGGACGCCAAGTTCGGCGACGTCGTGATCAGCCGTTTCATGAACGCGCTGATGTATGACGGTAAGAAGAGCTCCGCGGAGGGCATCGTCTACGGCGCGCTCGATGTGATGCGCCGGCGCGGCGGTGGCCAGGCAGACCCGGTGCGGCTGTTCCACGAGGCGCTGGATAACGTGAAGCCGGCGGTCGAGGTGCGCAGCCGCCGCGTCGGCGGTGCCACCTACCAGGTGCCGGTCGAGGTTCGCGCCGAACGCCGCCAGGCGCTGGCGATCCGCTGGATCATCGACGCCGCCCGTAAGCGCGGCGAGCACACGATGCAGGATCGGCTGTCCAACGAGTTGATGGATGCGGTGAACAACCGAGGCTCGGCGGTCAAGAAGCGCGAGGATACCCATCGGATGGCCGAGGCCAACAAGGCCTTCAGCCACTACCGCTGGTAAGGCCCTGAGACAGTAGGACGGGCCGGCCGGAAGGCTGGCGAGACGGTTCAATAATCCCCAAGCGCCGCTTCAGGCGGACACGGAGAAGACGATGGCGAAGTCGAAATTCGAGCGCAACAAGCCGCACTGCAACATCGGCACGATCGGCCACGTGGATCATGGCAAGACGTCGCTGACCGCGGCCATCACGAAGGTGCTGGCGAAGACCGGTGGTGCGACGTTCACCGCCTATGACCAGATCGACAAGGCGCCGGAGGAGCGGGCTCGTGGCATCACGATCTCGACGGCCCATGTCGAGTATGAGACCAAGAAGCGCCATTACGCCCATGTCGACTGCCCTGGCCACGCCGACTACGTGAAGAACATGATCACCGGCGCGGCGCAGATGGACGGCGCGATCCTGGTGGTTTCCGCCGCCGACGGCCCGATGCCGCAGACGCGCGAGCATATTCTGCTCGCCCGCCAGGTGGGCGTGCCGGCGCTGGTGGTGTTTCTCAACAAGGTGGACATGGCTGACCCCGACCTGCTGGAGCTGGTCGAGCTCGAAGTGCGGGAGCTGCTGTCCTCCTACCAGTTCCCCGGCGACGAGATCCCGATCATCAAGGGTTCGGCGCTTTGCGCGCTTGAGGACCGCGAGTCGGAGATCGGCGAGCAGGCGATCCTGAAGCTGATGGAAGCGGTCGACGCCTACATCCCGCAGCCGGAGCGGCCGAAGGACATGCCGTTCCTGATGCCGATCGAAGACGTGTTCTCGATCTCGGGCCGCGGCACGGTGGTGACCGGTCGCGTCGAGCGCGGCGTCGTCAAGGTGGGCGAGGAAGTCGAGATCGTCGGCCTGCGCGACACCACGAAGACGGTGGTCACGGGTGTGGAAATGTTCCGCAAGCTGCTCGATCAGGGCGAGGCCGGCGACAACATCGGCGCCCTGCTGCGCGGTACCAAGCGTGAGGATGTGGAGCGTGGCCAGGTGCTGGCGAAGCCCGGCACGATCACGCCGCACAAGAAGTTCAAGGCCGAGAGCTACATCCTCACCAAGGAGGAGGGTGGTCGCCACACGCCGTTCTTCACGAACTACCGGCCGCAGTTCTACTTCCGTACCACCGACGTAACCGGCATCGTGCACCTGCCCGAGGGCACGGAGATGGTGATGCCCGGCGACAACGTGTCGATGGACGTCGAGCTGATCCAGCCGATTGCGATGGACGAGGGGCTGCGGTTCGCCATTCGCGAGGGTGGCCGCACGGTTGGCGCAGGCGTCGTCGCCAAGATCGTCGCCTAAGCCAAGAGGATCGGGGCCGCCATCATGGACAACCAGAATATCCGCATTCGCCTCAAGGCGTATGACCACAGGGTGCTCGACAACAGCACCAAGGACATCGTCAACACGGCGAAACGGACCGGTGCCCGGGTGCGTGGCCCCATTCCGCTGCCGACGCATATCGAACGCTTCACGGTCAACCGCTCGCCGCATGTCGACAAGAAGAGCCGTGAGCAGTTCGAAATCCGCACCCATCGTCGTCTGCTCGATATCGTCGAGCCGACGCCGCAGACGGTGGACGCGCTGATGAAGCTGGATCTCGCGGCCGGTGTGGACGTCGAGATCAAGATCTGAGGAACCTGCTGGCTCTCCCCGCCTTCGGGCAAAGGGGCCGGTGATCGAATATTGGGCCTAAGAGCCACCCCGGCATGCACCGGGGCTGCTCCTCTGGGGTGAGGATGATGAGAACAGGACTTTTGGCAAAGAAGCTGGGTATGACCCGGCTTTTCAGGGATGACGGCACGCATGTGCCGGTGACGGTGCTGCACCTCGACCAGGTGCAGGTGGTGGCGGCGCGCACGCAGGAGAAGGACGGCTATAACGCCGTGCAGCTCGGCTGGGGCCGCGCCAAGGTCAAGAACGTCGCCAAGTCCAACAAGGGCCATTTCGCGAAGGCGAAGGTGGAACCGAAGGCGAAGCTCGCGGAGTTCCGCGTTGACGCGGACGCGCTGCTTGAACCCGGGGCGACCGTCTCCGCGGCGCATTTCGTCGTCGGCCAGAAGGTGGATGTGACCGGCACCTCGAAGGGCAAGAGCTTCGCGGGTGCGATGAAACGATGGAATTTCGCCGGTCTCGAAGCCAGCCATGGCGTTTCGATCTCGCATCGTTCGCATGGCTCGACCGGTAACCGCCAGGACCCTGGCAAGACCTTCAAGAACAAGAAAATGGCCGGCCATCTCGGTGTCGAGCGCGTGACCACGCTCAACCTCGAGATCGCGGGCGTGGATGCCGAGCGCGGCCTGCTGATGGTGAAGGGCGCGGTGCCCGGCGCCGAAGGCGGGTGGGTGCTGGTGCGCGACGCGGTGAAGGCGAAGCTGCCAGAGGGTCTGCCGCACCCGGCGGCCCTCGTTGAGGCGGGAGCATGACGATGCAGGTCGAGATCAAGACGCTCGCCAACGCGACGTCGGGCACGATCGAGTTGCCTGAGGTGATTTTCGGCGCCACGCCGCGCCCGGACATCATGGCGCGGGTGGTGCATTGGCAGCAGGCCCGGCGCCGTGCCGGCACGCACAAGACCAAAGGCATGGGCGAGGTTCAGGGCACGACGAAGAAGCCCTACAAGCAGAAGGGTACCGGCAGCGCCCGCCAGGGAAGCCTGCGCTCGCCGCAGTTCCGCACCGGTGGTGTGGTGCACGGCCCGGTGGTGCGTGATCATGGCTATGATCTGCCGAAGAAGGTGCGCCGCCTCGGGCTGATCTCGGCGCTGTCGCAGAAGGCCGCCGAGGGGAAGCTGGTGGTTCTCGATGCTGTCGCCGGGGCCAAGACGAAGGACCTGGTCAAGCAGCTTGCGGCGCTGGGTCTTGCGGGGGCGCTGTTTGTTGATCGGACGGTGGATGCGGGGTTCCTGCGCGCCAGCCGTAACATTCCGGGTGTGGACGTGCTGCCGACGGTCGGGGCCAATGTCTATGACATCCTCGCCCATGACGTGCTCGCGGTGACCACCGCCGGCATCGAGGGATTGAAGGAGCGCCTGGCATGAGCGAGCCAGCGAAGACCCGTGGGCCGAAACTCTCGCGAGAGGCGATGTTCCTGATCCTGCGCGCGCCGCTCATCACGGAGAAGGCGACGATGATGGGCGAGCATTCGCAGTACGCGTTCAAGGTTGATCAGCGCGCCACCAAGCCGGAGATCAAGGCGGCGGTGGAGGGGCTGTTCGGCGTCAACGTGACGGCGGTGAACACGCTCGTCGCGAAAGGCAAGACCAAGCGGTTCCGCAACCGGCCCGGCCGGCGCTCGGACGTCAAGAAGGCGTATGTCACGCTGAAGGCGGGACAGAGCATCGATCTGACCGCGGGTCTAGCGTGAGGGGGCGGGTAGCATGGCATTGAAACAGTTCAACCCCGTCACTCCGTCGCTGCGCGGCACGATCCTCATCGACCGCAGCGAGTTGTGGAAGGGAAAGCCCGTGAAGGGGCTCACCGAGGGCAAGAGCTCGACCGGTGGGCGCAACAATCATGGCCACATCACCAGCCGTTTTCGCGGCGGTGGCCACAAGCGCAGCTATCGCATCATCGATTTCAAGCGGCGGAAATTCGATGTGCCGGCGACGGTCGAGCGTCTGGAATACGACCCGAACCGTTCGGCGTTCATCGCGCTGATCAAGTATGCCGATGGCGAGCTCGCCTACATCCTCGCGCCGCAGCGGCTGCGGGCCGGCGACGCCGTGGTGGCCGCGCAGCGCGCTGACATCAAACCCGGCAACGCGATGCCGCTGGCGGCGATCCCGGTCGGCACCATTGTCCACAACGTTGAGCTGAAGCCGCAGGCGGGCGGGAAGATCGCGCGCGCCGCGGGGCAGTATGTTCAGCTCGTGGGTAAGGATGCCGGCTACGCGCAGATCAAGCTGATGTCCGGGGAGCTGCGACTGGTGCGCGGTGAGTGCCTCGCGACCATCGGTGCGGTGTCCAATCCCGACAACTCGAACCAGCATATCGGCAAGGCTGGCCGCCAGCGCTGGCTGGGCCGCCGGCCGCATAACCGCGGTGTGGTGATGAACCCGGTTGACCATCCGCATGGTGGTGGTGAGGGCCGCACCTCGGGCGGTCGGCACCCGGTCACGCCGTGGGGCAAGCCGACCAAGGGCTTCAAGACACGTTCGAACAAGCGGACGGATGCACTCATCATCCGCAGCCGCAAGAAGGGCAAGGGCTGATCCGATGGCACGTTCCGTCTGGAAAGGGCCGTTCGTGGACGGCTATCTGCTCGGCAAGGCGGAGGCATCGCGCGCCTCCGGCCGTAACGAGATTATCAAGATCTGGTCGCGTCGCTCGACCATTCTGCCGCAGTTCGTGGGGCTGACGTTCGGCGTTTATAATGGTCGTAAGTTTCTGCCGGTGCAGGTGAACGAGAACATGGTCGGGCACAAGTTCGGCGAGTTCTCGCCGACCCGTACGTTCACCGGTCACAGCGCCGACAAGAAGGCGAAGCGAGGCTGAGATGAGCAAGCCCAACCATCCCCGCATGCTCGCGGACACCGAGGCACAGGCGGTGCTGCGCAACATCCGCGTCAGCCCCCGCAAGCTGAACCTGGTGGCGGCGCTGATCCGCAACCGGGCCGCCGCCGATGCGGTGGCGACGCTGACATTCTCGAAGCGCCGGATCGCGCAGGATGTGCGCAAGGTGCTGGAGAGTGCGATCGCCAACGCCGAGAACAATCACCAGCTCGATGTCGATCGTCTGGTTGTATCGCGTGCGGAAGTTGGCCGCTCGGTGGTGATGAAACGCTTCCACGCCCGCGGCCGCGGGCGGTCCTCGCGGATTGAGAAGTGGGTGAGCCACCTCAAGATCATCGTTGCCGAGCGCGCGCAGCAGGACGCCACCGAGAAGGAGGCCGCGTAGCATGGGCCAGAAGGTCAATCCGATTGGGCTGCGGCTCGGTATCAACCGGACCTGGGACAGCCGCTGGTTTGCTGGGGCGGATTACGCGAAGCTGCTGCACGACGACATCAAGCTGCGCCAGCATCTGCGTGGCCGTCTTGCCGGTGCGGGCGTCAGCCGCGTGGTGATCGAGCGTCCCGCGAAGAAGCCGCGGGTGACGATCTATGCCGCGCGTCCGGGCGTGGTGATCGGCAAGAAGGGCCAGGATATCGAGGTGCTGCGTCGCGAGCTGCAGAAGCAGGCCGGCGGCGAGGTGGCGCTCAACATTGTCGAAATCCGCAAGCCGGAGATCGATGCGACGCTGGTGGCCGAGAACATCGCCCAGCAGCTTGAGCGGCGCGTGGCGTTCCGCCGCGCGATGAAACGCGCGGTGCAGTCGGCGATGCGGCTTGGCGCGCAGGGCATCCGCATCACCTGCGCAGGCCGCCTCGGCGGTGCGGAGATCGCGCGTGTCGAGTGGTATCGCGAGGGTCGGGTGCCGCTGCACACATTGCGTGCCGATGTCGATTACGGCGTGGCCACCGCCAAGACGACCTATGGCACGTGCGGCGTGAAGGTGTGGGTCTTCAAGGGCGAGATCCTCGCCCATGATCCGCTGGCGGTCGATAAGCGCGCTGCCGAACAAGCACCGCAGCGCTGAGGGATCGGATCATGCTGCAACCGAAACGAACAAAATTCCGCAAGGCGCACAAGGGCCGCATTCATGGCAACGCCAAGGGCGGCACGACGCTGAACTTTGGCACCTATGGGCTCAAGGCGCTGGCGCCCGAGCGGGTGACGGCGCGCCAGATTGAGGCCGCTCGCCGTGCCATCACGCGCGCGATGAAGCGTACCGGGCGGGTGTGGATCCGCATTTTTCCGGACGTGCCGGTGTCACGCAAGCCGGCCGAGGTCCGCATGGGCTCCGGCAAGGGTGCGCCCGAGTTCTGGGTCTGCCGCGTGAAGCCGGGGCGGATCATGTTCGAGGTGGATGGCGTGGGTGCGGAGCTGGCGCGCGAGGCGCTTACGCTCGGTGCCGCGAAGCTGCCGATTGCCACGAAGTTCGTGGCGCGGATCGGCGACGGTTAGCGGGAGACGGTAAGCGATGGCCAAGGAAACCAAACCCGCGGAGCTGCGGACCAAGACGCCCGACGAGCTGGAGACGTTGCTGCTCGAGCTGCGGCGCGAGCAGTTCAATCTGCGGTTCCAGCGCGCCGCCGGACAGAACGAGGGCGTGGGCCGTGTGCGCGTGGTGCGCCGCGACATTGCGCGGGTGAAGACCATCATGGCCCAGCGCAAGCGCGCTCAAGCGGCCTGAGAGGATAACGAACGATGCCTAAGCGCGTGCTCATCGGGCGGGTGACAAGTGACAAGATGGACAAGACCGTGACGGTGCTTGTCGATCGTCGCGTCATGCATCCGCTGTACAAGAAGTTCATTCGCCGCTCGAAGAAATACGCGGCGCATGACGAGGCGAATATCTGTCAGGTCGGTGATCTCGTCCGCATCGAGGAGTGCCGTCCGATCAGCAAGCGCAAGACCTGGACGGTGATCGAGCGCAACGGCCAGATGATGGCCGCGAGCTCGTCGCAGCCCATGGCGCAGGCATAGGAGACCGGCGATGATCTCGGTCGAATCCAATCTCGATGTTGCCGATAACTCGGGTGCGCGTCGGGTGCAGTGCATCAAGGTGCTCGGCGGCTCGAAGCGTAAGACCGCCTCGGTCGGTGACGTGATCGTGGTGTCCGTGAAGGACGCGATTCCGCGCGGCAAGGTGAAGAAGGGCGACGTGCACCAGGCGGTGATCGTGCGTACGGCGTTTCCCGTGCGCCGCGCCGATGGCAGCGCGATCCGCTTCGATCGCAGCGCCGCGGTGCTGATCAACAAGCAGGCGGAGCCGATCGGCACCCGTATCTTTGGCCCCGTGGTGCGCGAGTTGCGGGCGCGGAAGTTCATGAAGATCATTTCGCTCGCGCCGGAGGTGCTGTGATGGCCGCGCGCATTCGCAAGGGCGATACGGTCCTGGTGATCAGCGGCACCGAGCGCGGCAAGCGCGGCGAGGTGCTGCGCGTGATGCCCACCGAAAACCGTGCCGTGGTTCAGGGTGTGCGCTTGATGAAGCACCACACCAAGCCGCGCGGCATGGGCCAGCCCGGCGGGATCGTGTCGGTGGAGGGGGCGATCGATCTCTCCAATCTGGCGCTGGTGGACCCCAAGAGTGGCAAGCCGACGAAGGTTGGGTTTCGCGTGCTCGATGACGGGCGGAAGGTGCGCGTGGCGCGCGCCACCGGCCAGGTTATCGAGGGCTGAGGAGAAAGCCGATGGCTGAAAAGAAAACCAAGGCACCGAAAGTGGCGGCCGAGACCGAGGCTCCCGCGAAGGCGGCGGCGGTTGTGGGCGAGCCCGTGATGCCGCGCATGAAGAAGCGCTACGTCGAGACCGGGCGTCCGGCGCTGCAGAAGGAGTTCGGCTACCGGAACCCGATGCAGGTGCCGCGCCTCGAGAAGATCGTCATCAACATGGGTGTGGGCGAGGCGACGGGCGACCAGAAGAAGCTCGACGCCGCGGTGGCGGAACTGACCGCGATCGCCGGGCAGAAGCCGGTGAAGACGCTGGCGAAGAAGGCGATCGCCGGCTTCAAGATCCGCCAGGGGCTGCCGATTGGCTGCAAGGTGACGCTGCGCCAGGCGCGGATGTACGAGTTTCTCGACCGGCTGGTGACCATCGCGCTGCCGCGGGTGCGTGACTTCCGCGGCATCCCCCTCAACAAGGGCTTCGACGGGCGCGGCAACTTCGCGATGGGTCTCAAGGAGCAGATCGTGTTTCCCGAGATCGCCTACGACAAGGTCGACGCGATCCGCGGCATGGACATTATTTTTGTGACCACGGCGAAGACGGATGCTGAGGCAAAGGCGCTGCTGCGGCAGTTCGATCTGCCGTTCGCGAGCTGAGGCGTGCCGACCGGGGCGGAAACGCTTCGGGAGTGTAACGGAATATGGAAAACCGCCGGCATGTGCCGGACAGGTTCCGGAGGGTAGAGACGGTATGGCTAAGACCTCTGCAGTGAATCGTAACCTGAAGCGGGAGCGCATGGCGAAGCGCGACGGTGCCAAGCGCCGGGCGCTGAAGGCGATCGTGATGGATCGCTCGAAGGCGGTCGAGGACCGGTTCGAGGCGTCGCTCAAGCTCGCGGAGCTGCCGCGCAACGGGGCGAAGGTGCGGGTGCGGTTGCGCTGCGCGCTGACCGGGCGCTCGCGTGGCAACTATCGCAAGTTCAAGCTCTGCCGCATCGCGCTGCGGGATCTCGGCAACAATGGCCAGATCCCCGGCTTGGTGAAGGCAAGCTGGTAGGGAACGCGCCATGTCCATGACCGATCCCCTGGGTGACATGCTCACCCGCATCCGCAATGCGCAGCGCGAGCGCCATGCTTCCTGCGTGGCGCCGGCGTCACGGCTGCGCGCCAACGTGCTCGACGCGCTGAAGCGGGAGGGCTTCATCCGTGGCTTCTCCGCCGAAGAGGTTCGCCCGGGCGTCGCTCGGCTGCGTATCGAGCTGAAATACAATGAAGGCGAGCCGGCGATCAAAGAGATCACCCGCGTCTCGCGTCCCGGCCGGCGCGTCTATTCCGGCATTCGCGAGCTGCCGCGCGTGTACGCCGGCCTCGGCGTCTCCATCCTCTCCACGCCGCGTGGCGTGATGAGCGATGCCGAGGCGCGGGTCGCGAATGTTGGCGGCGAAGTGCTGTGCCGGATCTTCTGAGGAGCGGACGATGAGTCGCGTTGGCAAATATCCGGTCGCAATCCCCTCGGGGGTGCAGGTGGCGCTGGCCGGGCGCACGCTTGCGGTAAAGGGCAAGCTCGGTGAGCTCAAGCTCGCGCTTACCGATCTCGTTGAGGCGAAGGTCGAGGGCGGAGAGTTCTCGGTGGCACCGCGTGGCACGACGGCGCAGGCGCGCATGATGTGGGGCACCACGCGGGCGTTGGTCGCCAACATGGTGCGCGGCGTAAACGACGGCTTCTCGAAGTCGATGGAGATCACCGGCACCGGCTACCGCGCTTCGGTGCAGGGTCGGAACCTGGTGATGAATCTCGGCTTCTCCCATGACGTGGTCTACGCCATCCCCCCGGGTATCAAGATCACCTGCGAACGTCCGACGGCGATCAAGGTCGAGGGTATGGACAAGCGCCTCGTCGGACAGGTCTGCGCGGAGCTGCGTACCTGGCGTCCGCCCGAACCCTACAAGGGCAAGGGCATGAAATTCGACGGCGAGCAGATCCGGCGGAAGGAAGGCAAGAAGAAGTGAGCACGAGCCACGACATGCAGGCGCGCCGGCGTGCCCGCCTGCGGTTCTCGCTGCGGCGCAAGGCCTCCGGCCGGCCGCGGCTTTCGGTTTTTCGTTCCGGCAAGCATATCTATGCCCAGGTCATCGACGATGGAGCCGGCCGCACGCTCGCGGCTGCCTCCTCGCTCGACCGGTCGTTGCGCGAGAGCCTGCGCACCGGGGCGGACAAGGATGCAGCCACAGCCGTTGGCAAGCTGGTTGCCGAGCGGGCGCTGGCCGCCGGCGTATCGGCCGTGGTTTTCGACCGCGGCGCCTATCTCTACCATGGCCGCGTCAAGGCGCTGGCCGAGGCTGCCCGAGAGGGCGGCCTTTCGTTCTGAGGGCAACGCATATGGCACGGGAACCGCGTGAGGGCGGACGGGGCGGTCGGGATCGTGACCGCGGCGGCGATCGCGACCGGCAGGGCGACGATCTGATCGACAAGCTCGTTACCATCAACCGTGTCGCCAAGGTGGTGAAGGGTGGGCGCCGCTTCGCGTTCGCCGCCCTCGTCGTCGTCGGCGACCAGAAGGGCCGGGTCGGCTATGGCGCCGGCAAGGCGCGCGAGGTGCCGGAGGCGATTCGCAAGGCGACCGAGCGGGCCAAGCGCGGCCTCATTCATGTGCCGATGAAGGAGGGCCGCACGCTGCATCACGATGTCACCGGCCGTTTCGGCGCCGGCAACGTGGTCCTGCGCAGCGCGCCGGCCGGCACCGGCATCATCGCCGGCGGCCCGATGCGCGCCGTGTTCGAATCGCTCGGCATCGGCGACGTGGTGGCCAAGAGCCTCGGCAGCCGCAACCCGCACAACATGGTCAAGGCGACCTTCGCGGCGCTGCAACGCAGTGCCAGCCCGCGGACCGTGGCCGCCCGGCGCGGCAAGAAGGTTTCGGACATTCTCGGCCGCCGCGAGGGCCATGGCCAGGAAACCCATGCGCAGGAGGGTGCGGATGCCTAAGACAGCGCCGATGCCCGGGCCAGGGCAGGGAGCCGGGAGCGCCCAGGTCAGGGTGACGCAGGTCGCATCCGGACACGGCCGCAAGCCGGGCCAGCAGGCGACGCTGTTTGGCCTTGGGCTCAAGGGGATTGGTCGGGAGCGCGTGCTTCCCGATACGGCCTCGACTCGCGGCATGATCCGCAAGGTGGCGCACCTGGTGCGTGTGGAGAATCTCGCCTGACCGCGCGCGCGGTGGGCGTCGGAGACATGCGATGAAGCTTAACGAATTGCGCGACAACGCGGGCGCGAGGCTCAAGTCCAAGCGGCTCGGCCGGGGTATCGGCTCGGGCAAGGGCAAGACGTCGGGCAAGGGCGTGAAGGGCCAGAAGGCGCGTGAGGGTGTCGCCCTCAACGGCTTCGAGGGTGGCCAGCTGCCGATCTACCGCCGGCTGCCGAAGCGCGGCTTCGTCAACCCGTCGCGACGGGAGTATGCCGCCGTCAATCTCGGCCGCCTGGCGAAGGCGATCGAGGCGGGGCGGATCGACGCGGCGCAGCCGATCACCGAGGCGGCGCTGGCCGCTGCCGGGCTGGTGCGCAGCGGCAAGGCGGGCGGCAGCAAGGTTGCCGGCGTGCGGCTGCTCGCCACCGGCGAGATCGGCCGCGCCGTGACGATCGAAGTCTCGGGTGCTTCGGCGGCCGCGGTCGCCGCCGTGGAGGCAGCGGGTGGCAAGGTCGTGCTGCCCACGCCGCCGGCTGCCGCCTAGCGGCATTTTCCGCGTGCGGAGTTGCTGGCGGCGCTGCGCGGGTGACCGGCGGCGCCGCCTGTCGTTTCGGGCACCGCTTGTCGGGGCTCGCCGCCTCACCACCTTGTCGTGCGCAACCTTGGTTTGCATCGGGCCGATCCTGGTCTAGATCGGCACGACGTCCGGAGAACAGCCATGGCCTCGGCCGCCGAACAAATCGCCTCGAACATGAGCCTTGCCTCCTTCGGCAAGGCGACAGAGCTCAAGCAGCGCATCTGGTTCACCCTCGGCGCGCTGCTGGTCTATCGGCTCGGCACCTACATCCCGGTGCCTGGCGTCAACGCCGCGGTGATGGCGCAGATGCTGTCGCAGAACGGCGGCGGCATCCTGGGCATGTTCAACATGTTTTCGGGTGGCGCGCTCGGGCGCATGACCGTGTTTGCGCTCAACATCATGCCCTATATCAGCGCCAGCATCATCGTGCAGCTGATGACCGCGGCCATTCCCTCGCTCGACGCGCTGAAAAAGGAGGGCGAGTCGGGCCGCATCAAGATGAACCAGTACACGCGCTATCTCACCGTGTTCATCGCGATGTTCCAGTCGTACGGCATCGCCGTCGGGCTCGAGAGCATGCACAGCAGTGTCGGGCCCGCAGTCGCCGATCCCGGCATGTTCTTCCGCATCTCGACCGTCATCACGCTGGTCGGCGGCACCATGTTCCTGATGTGGATCGGTGAGCAGATCACCGCCCGCGGCGTGGGCAACGGCACCAGCCTCATCATCATGGCGGGCATCGTCGCCAACGTGCCGAACGCGATGGCCTCGCTGCTGGAACTCGGGCGCACCGGCGCGCTGTCGCCGGTCTTCATCGTCTTCTTCATGGTGCTGGCGGTCGCGGTGGTGGCCTTCATCGTGTTCATGGAGCGGGCAAACCGGCGCATCGTCGTGCAATACCCAAAGCGACAGGTGGGCAACCGCATGTTCGGCGGCGATTCCACGCACATGCCGCTCAAGCTCAACACCTCAGGCGTGATCCCGCCGATCTTCGCGAGTTCCATCCTGCTGATCCCGGCCACCATCGCGGGTTTTTCGGCGCAATCCGGTACCACGCCTGGCTGGCTCGCGAGCCTCGGCGCGGCCCTCTCGGGTGGCTCGCCGCTCTATCTCGGCATCTACTCCGCCCTGATCATCTTCTTCAGCTATTTCTACACCGCCGTCGTCTTCAACCCGCAGGAGACGGCGGACAACCTCAAGAAATATGGCGGCTTTATCCCCGGCATCCGCCCCGGCACCGCCACCGCCGAGTATTTCGACTACGTGCTGTCGCGGCTGACCACGGTTGGCGCGCTCTACCTCGTCGTCGTCTGCCTGCTGCCGCAGATCCTGATCAGCGATTATGGCGTGCCGTTCTATTTCGGCGGCACCAGCCTGATGATCATCGTCTCCGTCACCATGGACACGGTGACGCAGATCCAGTCGCACCTGATCGCGCATCAATATGAGGGGCTGATCCGCAAGGGACGCGTGAAGGGGAGGGGGCGTTGAGCCTCGTCCTGCTCGGCCCACCCGGCGCCGGAAAGGGCACCCAGGCGAAGCGGCTCGAAGACCGGTACGGCATGGTGCAGATCGCCACCGGGGACATGCTGCGCGCCGAGGTCGCGGCTCGCTCGCCGATCGGGCTCAAGGCCAAGGCGGTGATGGAGGCGGGCCAGCTCGTCTCCGACGACATCCTGATCGCCATGCTTGAAGCGCGCATCGCCCGGGCGGATTGCGCCAAGGGCTTCATCCTCGACGGTTTCCCCCGTACGGTGAAGCAGGCCGAGGCGCTGGACGCGATGCTGGCCCAGCACCGCATGACGCTCGATGCCGTCATCGAACTCAAAGTGGACGATGCGGCGCTGGTGGAGCGGATTGCCGGGCGCTTCACCTGCAAGGCCTGCGGTGAAGGGTACCACGACCAGTTCAAGCCAACGAAGGTCGCCGGCACCTGCGACCGCTGTGGCGGGCACGAGTTCGTCCGCCGCCCGGACGACAACCGCGAGACAGTGGCCGCGCGCCTGGCCGCCTATCACAACCAGACGGCGCCGATCCTGCCGTACTACGCGGCCTCGGGTCGGTTGAAATCGGTGGACGGCATGGCCGGGATGGACCAGGTCACGGCGGCGCTGGCGGCGATTCTGGACCATCTGCCGGCGGCTTGAGGTTGTGGTGATGGCGGACTTGCGCCAGGGGTATGGCTCAGCGGGGGCGGCTCACGAAAATTTGATCACCTCGCGTTGACTCATGCCGCCCCCCGGCTATAACCGCGCGCTGCGGCACCCCGGCGCGGGTGCCGTCATTCGTTTTTGGTCGCCGGGCAGCCCCTGTGATCGCGTGGTCGGCGCGAGCACGGACCAGGCCCCGGCCAGCAGGAGTCCACTTCGTGGCGCGTATTGCCGGCGTAAATATTCCCGCCAACAAGCGGGTGACCATCAGCCTGCGTTATATTTATGGGGTCGGTCCCGCCAAGGCGCAGGAGATCTGCGACAAGCTCGGGATCCCCGACGATCGCCGCGTCAACCAACTCTCCGACGACGAGATCCTGCGCATCCGCGAGATGGTGGATCGCGACTACCGCGTCGAGGGCGACCTGCGGCGCGAGGTGGCGATGAACATCAAGCGCCTCATGGACCTGGGCTGCTATCGCGGTCTGCGGCATCGCCGCGGCCTGCCGGTGCACGGCCAGCGCACCCACACCAACGCCCGCACCCGCAAGGGCAAGGCGGTGGCGATCGCCGGCAAAAAGAAAGTGACGAAGTAACTGGGCGCAGCCCGCCGTCGTTACGCGTTCGAGACAGAACAGGACATCTGACCCATGGCGAAACCCGCCACTGCCGCGCGTACCCGTAAAAAGGAGCGCAAGAACATTACGTCCGGCGTCGCCCATGTCGCGGCGACGTTCAACAACACGATCGTGACCATCAGCGACGCCCAGGGCAACGCCATCGCTTGGTCGTCCTCGGGCAGCCAGGGCTTCAAGGGCAGCCGCAAATCCACGCCCTATGCCGCACAGGTCGCGGCCGAGGATGCCGGGCGCAAGGCGCGTGAGCACGGGATGGAGACGCTCGAGATCGAGGTGAGCGGCCCCGGCTCCGGCCGCGAGAGCGCGCTGCGTGCCCTGCAGACGGTCGGCTTCTCCATCACCGCGATCCGCGACATGACGCCGATCCCGCATAACGGCTGCCGTCCCCGTAAGCGCCGCCGCGTCTGATCCGCCGCCGACAAGTCCGCGTCCGCGGGCCTCGAGCGCGTCGATCCGCGCCCGGCCCGCTTCATCACGAGGTGCCGCATGTCCATGCAAAAGAACTGGGAGTCCCTGCGCAAGCCGGAGAAGCTGGAGGTCGAGCCGGGGGCCGAGCGGTCCCGGGTTGCCACCATCATCGCCGAACCGCTGGAGCGCGGCTTTGGCATGACGCTGGGCAACGCGCTGCGCCGCATTCTGCTGTCGTCGCTGCAGGGCGCCGCGGTGACCGCGGTGCAGATCGACGGCGTGCTGCATGAGTTCAGCTCCATCCCCGGCGTGCGCGAGGATGTGACGGACATCGTGCTCAACGTGAAGCAGCTCGGCCTGCGCATGCATGGCGACGCGCCGCGGCGCATGGTGCTGTCGGCAACCGGCCCTGGCGAGGTCAAGGCAGGGCAGATCCAGGCCGGCCACGACATCGAGATCATGAACCCCGAGCTGGTGCTGTGCACGCTCGACGACGGCGTGAAGCTGGGCATGGAGTTCACGGTGCAGGGCGGCAAGGGCTATGTCGCCGCCGCCGAGAACCGGCCGGAAGACGCGCCGATCGGCCTCATTCCGGTGGACAGCATCTATTCGCCGGTGCGTCGCGTCGCCTATCGCGTGGAGCCCACCCGCGTCGGGCAGAAGACGGACTACGACAAGCTGCTGCTGACCGTGGAGACCAACGGCGCCGTGACCCCGGAGGATGCGGTGGCACTGGCTGCGCGCATCCTGCAGGACCAGCTCTCGATGTTCGTCAACTTCGAGGAGCCGCAGCAGATCGCGCTGTCCGAGCCCACCGAGGATCTGCCGTTCAATTCCAACCTGCTGCGCAAGGTGGACGAGCTCGAGCTCTCGGTGCGCAGCGCCAACTGCCTCAAGAACGACAATATCGTCTATATCGGCGACCTGGTGCAGAAGACCGAGCAGGAAATGCTGCGCACGCCGAATTTCGGCCGTAAATCGCTCAACGAGATCAAGGAGGTGCTGTCCTCCATGGGTCTCTCGCTCGGCATGAGCGTGAGCGGCTGGCCGCCCGAGAATATCGAGGATCTGATCAAGCGCCTCGGCGAAGGCTTCTGAGGCGGGGAGAGGGACCATGCGTCACGGCATTGCGGGGCGGAAGCTCGGCGTCACCACCACCCATCGCGCGGCGATGTTTCGCAACCTCGCGCACGCGCTGCTCAAGCACGAGCAGATCACGACGACGCTGCCCAAGGCCAAGGAGCTGCGGCCGGTGGCCGAGAAGCTCATCACGCTCGGCAAGCATGGCGGGCTGGCCGCGCGCCGGCAGGCCTATGCGCAACTGCGCGACGATACCATCGTCGCCAAGCTCTTCGGCCCACTCGCCGAGCGCTACAAGGACCGTCAGGGCGGCTATCTGCGCGTGCTCAAGGCCGGCATGCGCCACGGTGACGCCGCGGCCATGGCGGTGATCGAGTTCGTGGACCGCGACGTCGCGGCCAAGGGTCTCGACAGCGGCCCGGTGCAGGTCGCCAAGGACGACGAGACCGAGGCGGAATAACCGTCTCGGCCGGAACGGGTTGTGTCGCCACGGACGGTCGTTGCGTGGTGGCCCATCATTCGGCGGCGGGTGGTCGTTTCGCCGCAAGCGGTGCCAGGGTATTGTTGACCGGTGCCCGCGCGCCCCAAATCACCCAACCTCTTCGCCGCTCAGCCGGCGGCACCGCTTGCCGACCGGCTGCGGCCGCGTGCGGTTGCCGACATCGTCGGCCAGGACCATCTGCTGGGGCCGGAGGGCACGCTCACGCGCATGCTGGCGCGCGGATCGCTTGCCTCGCTCATTCTCTGGGGGCCGCCCGGCGTCGGCAAGACCACCATCGCCCGCCTGCTCGCCGACAGCGCGGGGCTGGAGTTCGTGCAGCTTTCCGCGGTGTTCTCCGGGGTCGCTGATCTCAAGCGCGCGTTTGACGCGGCGCGCGACGCGCCCCGCCGAACGCTGCTTTTCGTCGACGAAATCCATCGCTTCAACCGCGCGCAGCAGGATGCATTTCTGCCGGTTGTCGAGGCCGGGATCGTGATCCTGGTCGGTGCCACCACCGAAAACCCGTCCTTCGCGCTCAACGGCGCGCTGCTTTCGCGCTGCCAGGTGCTGGTGCTGCGCCGGCTCGACGATGCGGCGCTGGAACAGCTTCTCGCCCGCGCCGAGGCCATCGCGGCGCTGCCCCTCACGCCGGCGGCACGTGCCGAACTGTGCGCGATGGCCGATGGCGACGGGCGCGCGCTGCTCAACATGGCCGAGCAGGTCCAGGCGCTGCCGCCGGACACCGATCCGCTAACGCAGGAGGCGCTGGAATCCCTCATCGCGCGGCGTGCCGCACTCTACGACCGCGATCGCGAGGAGCACTACAATCTCATTTCGGCCCTGCACAAATCCCTGCGCGGCTCTGACCCGGACGCGGCGCTCTACTGGCTTGCGCGCATGCTCGCCGGCGGCGAGGACCCGCGCTACATCGCGCGCCGCCTGGTGCGTTTCGCGGTCGAGGATATCGGTATGGCGGACCCCAACGCGCTGACCCAGGCGCTCGCGGCATGGGAAGCCTATGAGCGGCTCGGGTCGCCCGAGGGTGAGCTCGCAATCGCGCAGATGGTGCTCTATCTCGGTACGGCACCGAAATCGAATGCCGGCTACGCGGCGTTCGGCGCTGCCCGGCGTGCCGCGCGCGACCATGGCAGCCTGATGCCGCCCGCGCATATCCTCAACGCACCGACGAAGCTGATGCAGGAGCTGGGCTACGGCGCCGGCTATGCCTATGACCACGACACGCAGGAGGCGTTCTCCGGCCAGAACTACTTCCCGGACGACATGGCGCGCGAGAATTTCTACATCCCGAGCGAACGCGGCTTTGAGCGCGAGATTTCCCGCCGCCTCGCCTACTGGGCGAAACTGCGTGCCGAGCGGCGGCCATGACGGTCGAGACAATTGCCGTCGGCGTGGACGAGGCCGATATCCGCCTCGACCGGTTTGTTCGCCGCAAGCGCCCGGGCCTGCCGCAGGTCGCGATCCAGCGCCTCTGCCGGACCGGCCAGATTCGTGTCGACGGCCGCCGCGCCGAGGCATCGGACCGGCTCGCCGCCGGCCAGAGCGTGCGCCTGCCGCCCACGGCGCCGGCGTTGCAGCCGGCGCGCCCGGCGCCGGACGCCCAGCTTGCCGCGGAGCTCGAACGCCTCATCCTCTATCGCGACGACCACATCATGGTGCTGGACAAGCCCGCCGGCCTGCCCACACAGGGCGGGCCCGGCATCATGCGCCATCTCGATGGCCAGCTCGATGCGCTGCGCTTCGGGCACGAGGAACGCCCGCGTCTGGTTCATCGTCTCGATCGCGAAACGTCGGGGGTGCTGGTGCTGGCCCGCTCGGCGGCGGTGGCCGCCCGCCTCGCCGCCGCCTTCCGTGGCCGTGCTGTCCAGAAAATCTACTGGGCCGTCGTAGTCGGCCGTCCGGTGCCGGTCGAAGGGCGCATCGAGGCACCGCTGGTCCGCCGCGCCGGCGCGCGGGCCGACCGCGTGGCGGTCGCCGAGCCCGGTGAGGCGGAGGCTGCGCGTGCCATCACCGACTACCGCACGCTCGACCATGCCGGGCGCAAGCTCGCCTGGCTGGAGCTGTCCCCGCTCACCGGCCGGACGCATCAGCTGCGGGTGCACTGCACCGTGCTCGGCGCGCCGATCCTGGGCGATGAGCCCTATGGCGCGCCGGCGCTGGAGGGGTTCGCGGCGGGCCTGCACCTGCTCGCGCGGCGGATCGTTCTGCCGCATCCGGCGGGTGGTTCGCTCGTGGTGGAGGCGCCGCTGCCGGTGCATATGCAGGCCACGTTCCGCAGGCTGGGCTTTGACGTCGTGGCACCGGCAAAACCACGCCGCGGATAGGCGGGCCAGGCGTTTCAAGACCGGCCGGTGGTCACCAGGGTCAGAAGAACCCGTATCCGGAGAACTGGCGAGCGGGCCGCCAGCTTGGTAGCTTTGGCCATGCCCGTCCGTCGCATCTCCCGCCGCTCCCGCCGTTCGCCCCTGCGCATCATCGCCTATGTGGTGCTGGGCGTGGTGGCGGTCCTGGTCCTCGCCGCCGTCGCGGCGACCCAACTCATCGACCCCAACGCGTACAAGCCGGAGATCGAGGCCGCCGTGCAGCGCGCCACCGGCCGGGCGCTCACGCTGTCGGGGCCGATCAGGATCGTCTCCTACACCCGGCCCACGATCGCGGTTTCCGGCGTCGCCTTCGCCAACGCGAAGGGCGGCACGCGACCGCAAATGCTCACCGTTCGCTCGATCGAGGCGGATATCGGCTGGAGTGCCCTGATGTCGGGTCGGGTGACGATCACTCGGCTGGTGCTCGACCATCCCGATCTGTTGCTGGAGACCGACAAGCAGGGGAACGGCAACTGGCAGCTCGCCACGGCCGGGCCGGCCGCTCCGGCCAAGCCCGCTCCGCCGGGAGGCAGCAAGGCGTCCTCGCACCCGCCGTTCTCGATCCAGACCCTGCACGTCAAGGATGGGCTGATCACCTGGCATGACGGGCCAACCGGCCGCACCACCGTCGTCTCGCTGCCACACGTGTCGCTCACCGCCGGCTCGCTCACCTCCTCGGTGATGGTGGACGCCGAGGTCACCGGGGCCGGCACCACGATGACGCTCACCGGCCAGATCGGCCCACTGGAGCGCCTGTTCGGCGACCACGGCAAGCCCTGGCCGGTGGATCTGCGGGCCACCACGCCGGGCGCGCGGATCACGCTGTCCGGCACCATCGCCGATCCGCGGACGCTCGCCGGCTACGCGCTGCGGGTGCGTGCCGACATCGTCAACATGGCGGACCTCGCGTCGCTGTCGCCGGTGAAGCTGCCCGCGCTGCGCGACCTGACGCTCAACGCCACCATCGCCGACAATGGCGGGCTGGTTCCCTCGGTCAAGTCGCTGTCGCTGCGGCTCGGGCGTTCGGATCTGTCGCCGCTGTTGCCCGGCGTGACCATTTCGGAGGCCAATATCGACGCCGCCGCGGCGAACCAGCCGATCCATGCCGCGATCCAGGGTTCGCTGGGTGGCCAGCCGCTCTCGATCGCGGCCAATCTCGGCGCGCCGGCGACGCTGATGGGCGATATCACCGGCAAGCCCCAGCCATTCCCGATCGACATCGATATCGAGGCCGCCGGCGCGAAGCTCACGGCCAAGGGCGCGATCGCGGATCCCGCGCATCTGCGCGGCACGGACGTGGCCCTTGCCGCCCGCATCCCCGATCTTTCCGCCCTGTCGGCGCTCGCTCTTCGCAATGTGCCGGCGCTGCGCGACGTGGCCTTTGCCGCCCATCTGCGGGATGCGTCAGCCGGGGCCGGCGCGGGCGCGATCGCCGTGCAGGGACTGTCTCTGGCGATGCCGGAGATGGCCCTCGGCGGCAATCTCGTGGTGGTGCCGGGTGCGCATCCGCGCATCACCGGCAACCTCGCCTTGCCGCGGCTTGAGCTCGAAAAGCTGATGGCGATTCTTTCCGCCCCGCCGCCCGGCCAGATGCCGCCGGCGCCACCACCGCCGCCGCAGGGACTGCCGCATATTTTCTCCAGCGCACCGTTCGTGCTGGCACCGCTGCATGCGGCCGATCTCAACCTGCGGTTGCAAGGGACAAACATCGTCACCGCAGGCGGCACGATCGCCTCCTTCGCCACGCATGCAACGCTGCGCGGCGGCAATCTCGATCTCGCGGACGGGGTAGCGGATCTGCCGGGCGGGCGCGTGACCTTCGCGTTCGGGCTCGACGCGCGGACGGCCGTGCCGAAGGTCGCGTTGAAGCTCACCGGCCCGTCCCTCGCCACCGCCAGACTGCTCGGTTTTCTCGGCATCGCGCCGCTGGTGGACGGCACGGCGCAGTTGCACGTGGATGTCGCGGGCAGCGGGAATTCCGCGCATGCGGTCGCCAGCGCGCTCGGTGGCACGGTCGGGCTCGCCATGGCCGGCGGCAGCTTCGACAGCCGCATCCTCGGCCCCGCGCTGAACAGCACGCTGCATCTGGCGGGCGGTCCGTTCGCCGGCAATCTCACACCGCTGCGCTGCCTCGCGGTGCGGCTCGACATCGCGCACGGCGTGGCCAAGGTGGCGCCGCTGCTGATCGACGGTCCGGGTTTTGACGTCGCGGGCGGCGGCAGCGTGCTGCTGGGCCCGGAGACGCTGGCGCTGCTGCTGCGCCCGACGCTGCGGCTTTCCGGCCCCGGGCTCGGCGTGCCGGTTTCCGTGACCGGCCCGATCCTGGCGCCGAAGGCCAGCCCCGATGGCGGTGCCGCGATCGCCGGCCTGGCCTCGATGGCCGGCTCGCCGCTCGGCAACGTGAACGGTATTGCGGGCGCCGTTGGCCAGGCTCTGTTCGGCGCGAGTCCCGGTGCTGCGCCCGGCGCGCAGGCGGCCATCGATCCGTGCACCACGGCGCTTGCCGAGGCGCGTTTCGGCCTGCCCGGCGCCGCGGCGCCGCCACTTTCGGGTGGTGGCTCGCCTGGAGTGGTCAACGGGCTGCGGCAAGGTGTTCAGGGCGTGCCCAGCGGCATCGGGGGCACCGCCGGCAAACTGCTGCAGAAGCTGATCCCGTGAAGCGCTTCTGGAAGCACGTGGAGGCCGTTGCCACCGATGCCGGCTGGCAGGTGGCGCTCGACGGCAAGCCGATGCGCCTGCCCGGCGGAACCATCCTGACGGTACCCGTCCGCGCGCTGGCTGACACGCTGGTTGCGGAATGGGGACAGGTGGAGGGCGACGTCCAGGTCGCGCAACTACCGCTGACGCGTCTCGCCGGCACGGTGCGGGAGCGCATCGAACCCAACCCCGAACCGGTGGCGCGCGAGCTCGCCCGCTGGGCCGAGACCGACCTCCTGTCGTATCGCGCGGCGCACCCCGACGCGCTGGTCGCCGTGCAGTCCGCCGAGTGGGACCCCTGGCTCGACTGGGCCGCCGAGACGTATGGCGCGCGGCTCGTGGTCACCGAGGGCGTGACCCCGATCATCCAGCCGCGGGCGGCGGTCGCGGCGCTGACGGCGGCCGTCGCCGCGCATGACGCCTGGGGTCTCGGCGCGCTTGGCGTGCTGGTGCCGGCGCTGGGCAGCCTGGTGCTTGGCCTTGCCGTCACCGCGGGCGTGCTCGATGCCGCCGCTGCGCACCGGCTGGCGAGCCTCGACGAGACGTTCCAGGAACGGCGGTGGGGCACCGATGCGGATGCGGCCGCGCGCCGCGCCCGCATCCTCGTGGAGGTCGAGAGCGCGGCGCGCCTGCTGGTCCTCGTGCGCGGCTGATGGTCCGCCGGTTGCTCATTTCCGGTCGTGTCCAGGGCGTGGGCTATCGGGCGTGGATGGTGGCGGAGGCGGAGCGCCTGGGCATTGCGGGCTGGGTGCGTAACCGCACGGACGGCACCGTGGAGGCGCTCGTGGACGGGGAGGAAGACGCGGTCGAGGAGCTGCTGCGTGCCTGCCGCCGCGGCCCGCGGCTGGCGCGGGTCGATGCGATCAAGGAGGTCCAGGCCGATCCGCCCGGCAGCCCCGGTTTTCGCGTTCGCGCGACGCTGTAGGGCGATGCCCGTTCCGGGCGGCGCACGCACATGGCTCGCACCAGTTTTCGGCAAATCGTCCGAGCCGGCCATCGTCGGGGATCAGACGATGCCGTCCGGTCGGGGGTTATCGCGACGGCCGGCCGAGGGGCTGCCCGATCGCCGTAGTTTGACCAGGTGCCATTGCACGCTTGCGGCTATCAGCAACGCCAGCAACGTGAGGAAGCCGCCCATGATCCAGATCGTGTCGTTGAGAAACGCGGCCTCGCCCGGGATCCTGCCGTGCAGGCGCTGGCGGGTCAGCACCGCCGTCCAGTCGCCGACCGGAATGTTGTGTTCGCGGAACAGCGCGGCAATGTCGGGGCGCGGACCTCCCGCGCTGAGCCGACCCTCGATTGGTCCCGATGGATCGGCGGCGGCGCGGGGACCCTGATCATCGGGAAAGCTCCGGTCCTTCTCCAGCAGCTCGATGCGCTCGCCACGATGCCAGCCTCGTGGCACCAGGGGCGTGTAGAAATCGCGGTGCCGAACGCCGCGGATCGCGTAGTCGCGCTGAACCACGGCGCCGCGCAGGGGGATCGCGCCGGTCACGTGCACCCAGGGGCTGGCTCCGTGCAGATCGATCGGCTGGCCGGCTGTCAGCACGACCGGGGTCAGTGGACGCCCGGCATCGGCGTTCGTGGTGACTCGCAGATAGGTCGCGAGGGCCGCGGTCGCAGCCAGTATGGTCACGGCGGTGAGCAGCGCGCCGCGGCGCCGCCGCCGCAGCGCCGCCAGCCGCGCCGCCCGGTCCATGGTGGCCCAGCTTGCCGCCCCTTTCGCCGCGATCTCGGCGCGCGATGCCATGCTCTGGCGCAAGGTGCCGTGGAAGCCCTGGAGAAACCGGCTCTCCGGCCAGAGGCGCAGCAAGAGCCGCGCCAGCCAAACCGGGCCCAGGAAAATCAGGCATGCCCCGAGCAGCGCGCCAGCCGCCATGTTGGAGGCGCCGAGCACCGCGCGCTGCGCGTCGAGCAGGAAAGCGAAAGGACCGCGATCCGTGACGACGCCATAGGCCACCAGCCCGTAGCCGCCGATCCACCAGACCAGCAGGGACAGGCCGATGAGCCAGCTACGTTGGCCCGGCGCGCGTTCGGCCGTGCTCCGTGATCCGCCGGCCTCAGGCCGCATGCCGGGGTCCGCACGTCGCCCGGCCGGCCGGCATGTCCGTCTCGAAGATCTCGCTCCAGGCGGCGCGTAAGGCCGCGTCGGCCACAGCCATCGTCGCCGGGCGGCCCAGCGCCGCGAGGCTGGTTACGCCGTGCTCGCTGATGCCGCAGGGAATGATCCCGGCGAAATGGCCGAGATCGGGTGCCACGTTCAGCGCCACCCCATGCCAGCTCACCCAGCGCGAGACCCGCACGCCGATCGCCGCGATCTTGTTCTCGGCACCGGTCACGGGGTCGGCGACCCAGATGCCGACCCGCCCCGTCCGCCGCTCGCCGGCGACGCCGAGCCGCGCGAGGGCGGCGATCAGCCAATCCTCCAGTCCGCAGACATAGGCCCGCACGTCGCGCGCCCGCACCCGGCCGTGCGAGCGCGTTAGATCGAGCATGACATAGGCGACGCGCTGCCCCGGCCCGTGATAGGTCCAGTGCCCGCCACGCCCGGTCTGAAATGTGGGAAAGCGGTTCGGCTCGATCAGCTCGTCGGGCAGGGCGGAAGTGCCGGCAGTGTACAGCGCCGCGTGCTCCACCAACCAGACGCGCTCCGCCGCGCCATGCTCGCGGATCGCCGCCGCGTGCTCGCGCATTGCCGCCTCCGCCGCCTCGTAGGGCACGAACCCGGGGGTTTGCAGCCATTCCACCGGCATGCGCCGGGGTAGCGTTGAAGAGGCTGGCGTCATCGGCTATACGCCCCGCGCCGCGTGCGGTCGTGGCGGAATGGTAGACGCGCAAGCTTGAGGTGCTTGTGGGGGAAACCCTGTGGAAGTTCGAGTCTTCTCGACCGCACCATTATCTTGTTCCTGCTGATCCGCGCCCGTGATGACCAGGGCGAAGCGGTGAGCCGCCAAGGCGCACTTGGGACCGGATATGCAACACACGCTCCACCTGTGCTAGAGCGCTCGTGGGTCGCTTTGGCTCACGGATATCGCTCCAGCCCCTTGTTATGGCGCGCAACTTCACCCGATCAAACGATCGCGCCTGATCGGATGTCGCTGCCGGAGTGGCGGCCGTGGCGCGCCGGAGGCGTGACCAAGGTCGCGATGTCGGCCCTATGGCGGGGATTGGGGGGAGATTGGCATGGACGATGACATCCGCAAGGCGGCGCTCGACTATCACCGCCTGCCGCGTCCGGGGAAACTCGCGATCGAGGCGACCAAGCGCATGGCAAGCCAGCGCGACCTGGCCCTCGCCTATTCCCCGGGCGTCGCCGCGCCCTGCCTCGCCATCGCCGAGAACCCGGACGCCGCCTTTGACTACACTGCGCGCGGCAATCTTGTTGGCGTCATCACCAACGGCACCGCCGTGCTGGGCCTCGGCGCCATCGGCCCGCTCGCCAGCAAGCCGGTGATGGAGGGCAAGGCCGTCCTGTTCAAGAAATTCGCCGGCATCGACGTGTTCGATATCGAGGTGGACGCGACCGACCCCGCACGTTTCTGCGACGTTGTCGCGGCGCTGGAGCCGACCTTCGGCGCCATCAACCTTGAGGACATCAAGGCGCCGGAATGTTTCGCCATCGAGGCGGAGCTGCGCCAGCGGATGCGCATCCCGGTCTTTCACGACGACCAGCACGGCACCGCGATCACGGTGGCCGCCGCGGTGCGCAACGGGCTTCTCGTGCAGGGCAAGAAGCTGGAGGAGGTGCGCCTCGTCACCTCCGGCGCCGGGGCCGCCGCCATGGCCTGCGTCGATCTGCTCGTCGCCATGGGGCTGCGGGCGGAGAACGTGACCCTCACCGATATCAAGGGCGTGGTGCATCGCGGTCGACCCGATCTCGATGCACGCATGGCGCCCTATGCGCGCGAGACCGACGCGCGCACCCTCGCCGACGTGCTGGACGGCGCCGGCATCTTCATGGGCCTCTCGGCGCCCAACGTGCTGAAGCCGGAATGGCTGGCGCGCCTCGCCGACAAACCGCTGATCCTGGCGCTGGCCAACCCCGACCCCGAGATCGACCCCGCCGCCGCCCGCGCTGCCCGGCCGGACGCGATCGTCGCCACCGGCCGCACCGACTACCCGAACCAGGTCAACAACGTCCTCTGTTTCCCCTTCATCTTCCGCGGCGCCCTCGATGTCGGCGCCACCGCGATCAACCAGGAAATGGCGATCGCCGCGGTGGAGGCGATCGCCGCCCTCGCCCGCGTCGAGGCCTCCGAGGTCGTGGCCGCGGCTTATGGCGGCATGCCTCCCGCCTTCGGGCCCGAGTATATCATTCCGAAACCGTTTGATCCGCGCCTTATTCTGGAAATCGCGCCAGCGGTGGCGAAGGCGGCGATGGACACTGGCGTGGCGCGCCGCCCGATCGCCGATTTCGATGCCTATCGCAGCGACCTCGAACGTTTCGTCTTCCGCTCGGGCCAGCTCATGCGCCCGGTGTTCGAGCGCGCGCGCAGCGCCCGCGCCAGCCCGCCGCGCATCGCCTACGCCGAGGGCGAGGACGAGCGTGTGCTGCGCGCGGTGCAGACGCTGCTCGACGAGCGGCTGGTCCGCCCGACGCTGATCGGTAGCTCCCGCGTGATCGCTGCGCGCGCGCGGGAGATGGGCCTGCGCATGCGCATCGGCGAGGACGTGCGCGTGCTCGACCCCGTCACCGACGCCGCGGTCTTCGAGCCGCTGATCGCCGACTACCAGCGCCTGGCCGGGCGGCGCGGTATTCCGCCCGACGCCGCCGCACCCCGGCTGCGCGCGCGCGGCACCGTCGCCGCCGCGATGCTGCTGCATGCGGGCGTGGTCGATGCGGCGATCTGCGGCGGCTCCGGCGACTGGTGGCGGCACATGCTGCTGGCGATGCCGATCATCCCGCGCCTGCCGGAGGTGGGACGCATCTACGCGCTCTCGGCGCTGATCCTGCCGGCCGGCGCGCTGTTCATCGGCGACACCCATATCAACGTCGATCCCACCGCCGAGCAGGTGACGGAACTGACCCTGCTCGGCGCCGAGATGGTGCGTGCCTTCGGCCTGGTGCCGAAGGCAGCCCTGCTGTCGCATTCCTCGTTCGGCACCTCCAACTCGCCCTCGGCGCGCAAGATGCGCTCGGCGCTGGCGATGATCCGCGCCCGCGACCCCAGGCTCGAAGTCGATGGCGAGATGCACGCGGACGCGGCGCTCTCCGAGGCGATCCGCGACCGCGCGGTGCCCGACAGCCCGTTGAAGGGCACCGCCAACCTGCTGATCATGCCCAGCCTCGATGCCGCCAACATCGCCTTCAACCTGCTCAAGGCGGCAGCCGACGGGCTGGTGGTCGGGCCGCTGCTGCTCGGCATGGCCCGGCCGCTGCATGTGCTGGCCTCCGGCGTCACGGCGCGCGGTATCGTCAATGTCTCGGCGGTGGCGGTCGGCCAGGTGCTCGACCGGGCGACGCGCTGAAGCACGGGTGTTGTGGCGTGGGCGTGATGGAGCGGGCGTGAGGGACAGCTTCCCGTGACGGCGCTGCTTCTCGGTGCCCTGGCGCTCGGCGGGTTGCTCGCGGCGATGGGCGCGTTCTCCCGCGCCGATGTCGTGACCCTGAAATCCATGGGGCTGTGGATCCTCGCCCTGGGCGGCATCTCGCTGGCCGCCCTGCTGCTGCTGACCGGGCGCGAGCCGGCGGGGCTGGGCATCCTGGCGCTCACCGGCACCCTCGCGTGGAACCTGCTGCCGGACC
Organism: Pseudomonadota bacterium; assembly: GCA_021780935.1. The sequence continues at coordinate 58 of JAJXXT010000003.1, read as the reverse complement.
GGGTGCGCCGCGTGGCGAACCGGGGGGCGGGCATGCGCCGGCTGCCGCGCCGCCCGCC
>JAJXXT010000107.1 GCA_021780935.1 Pseudomonadota bacterium | reverse complement strand
GGCTGGTCGTGGTACGTCTTCAACGTCGCCGACGCAGCCATCGTCTGCGGCGTCGCGGCCCTCGCGCTCGACGGGTTTCTCGCCCCGAAACACCAGCCCGCCGGCACAGCCGGACAACCCTGAGCGACTCCGACCCCGCGCCGTCCGCTGTCGCTATCGATGATGCGTGGAAGATCGGGCGGATGCCGATCGGGCTTGGCGTCTACGGTCGGCGCCGGCTGCGGGGGGATGGTGGAGCCAAGGGGAGTCGAACCCCTGACCTCCTGAATGCCATTCAGGCGCTCTCCCAACTGAGCTATGGCCCCGGTGGCGGAGGCATATACAGGCCGCGGCTTGGGTGATCAAGTCGCTCAATCGGCCGCCAAGGGCTCGGTAGCGGCGGCGGGTCCGGTGTGGGCTCGCCCCGCCGGGCGCGGCGTGCTGCGTCAGCCGAGATGTCCCGTCTTGCGGTAGAGCAGCGCGCCCACACGACTGCCTACGACCGCCTGGCTCCCGGGGGGCAGCCGCAGCCAACTGCCGGCGGGGTGACGCGCGCCGTCGATCCGCACATCGCCCTCGACGACGAAGGCCTCCGCCCCGTGCGGCCAGGTCTCCTGGCGTCCCTGGTCCCCGGGTGGCAGGCGCAGCATCACCACGCGCTCCCAGGGTGCCTCGAACAGCACGGCTTCCTGCCGCCCCTGGCCGAGATCGCGCCAGATGGCAGGGTCCCGCGTATCGACGCGGACGAAAGCGGTCTCCTGCGGTGGCATCTGGCGGAGCTTGACGAGGATCACGGCCCCCGGCGCGCTGGAGGGCGTGTGACGCGATCCCGGCGGGTTGCGCACGTAGAATCCGGCCGGGAAATCCCCGGTCTCGTCGGAGAACACGCCCTCCAGCACCAGGAACTCCTCGCCGGCACCGTGGGTGTGGGCGGAAAAGGCCGAGCCCGGGGCGTAGCGCACGAGCGACGTCGCGCGCGCCACTTCGTCGCCGTCGCGCTCGAGCATGCGCCGCTCGACACCAGCGATGGGCGAGGCGACCCAGGCGAGCGCCGCGCTATCGACTGTTGCGGGGCGAGAAAGATCTGCATGCAGCTGCATGGCATGGTCTCCGAAACGATCGACGGCCCTGGCCGCGATATCCTACCCTCTGACGCGCCAGCGTACCGATGCATGGTGGCGATGGAAAGCGACAGGTCCGCGCCATGGCGCGGACGCCGACGACCGCCGACGTGATGCGCCAGATCGACCCGATGGCACTGGCTGGCGCAATCGCCGCTATCGCTCAGCCCGGCCCGAGCGCGGCATTCTGCGCAGCATCGCGCGCCGCGAGATAGCCGAAGGTCAGGGCCGGGCCCAGCGTAATGCCGGGCCCCGGGTAGGCCCCGTTCATTACCGAGTTCATGTCGTTGCCACACGCGTAGAGGCCGGGGACCGGCGTGCCGTCGGCGGCCAGCACCCGCGCCCGCGCGTCCGTGAGCAGACCCGTGGCGGTGCCGAGGTCCGCGGGATAGACGGCAACGGCGTAGAAGGGTGGCGTCTCCAGCGGCGCCAGACAGGGATTGGGCCGATGGTCGGCGTCGCCGAGATGGCGCTGATAGGCGTCCGAGCCGCGCCCGAAGCGGCGGTCGACGCCGGCACGCGCATCCGCGTTATGCGCCGCGACCGTGGCGGTCAGCCCGGCCGCGTCGATGCCGAGCGTCAGGGCAAGCGCGCCCAGGCTCGGCGCGGCGTGGAGATAGTGGCTGGCGAGGTGCTCGCGCAGGCGCAGGCTGAACGGGCGCACGCGCCCGAGCCCGTAGGTCCACAGGAATCGCCGATCGCAGACGAGATAGGCCGGGCGGGTCGCACCGAGCCCATGGCGCAGCATCGCCAGGACGAATTCATGGTACGAGACGGCCTCGTTGACGAAGCGCTGACCCGCATCATCGACCGCGATCAGGCCAGGCTTGGCGCGGTCGGTGACGGTGTGTGGGAAGACGCATTCGGAACCATCGGCGCGGCGAGACCGCGAGGCCGGCACCCAGAACGCGCCGGACGCGTTGGCCGTGCCGAGTTCCCCGCCAACGTCCAGACCGAGACGGATGCCATCGCCCGCATTGCCCGGGGCAGCGGCGGAGAGCGGGCCGGCGGCCGGCGACAGCATGCGGGCGCGCAAGGCGGCATCGTGAGAGAAGCCACCGGTGGCCAGAACCACCGCACGGCAGGTCAGCTCCGCCTCGTCGTTCGACCCGTCGCGGAGCACGAGCCCGCTGATCCGCCTGCCTTCGCGCCGCAACGCGGCGATCCGCGTTCCCAATCGCAGCTCTACGCCGAGCTCGGTGACCGCGAGCAGCAAGCGTCCGGCGAGCGCGTTGCCGAGATACAAGCTCGTGCCGCGCGGCGCGGTGAGGCGCTCGCGAGCATGGCGCGCCAGGAGGCTCGCCACTCGCCAGGTCGCGTGGGCCGAGCGGAACACGCGGCGGAAATGGGCGATGTCCGGCCGGCTGACCATCATGCCGCCGAACAGGGTGAACTCCGGCAGCGGCGGGCGCAGCAGCGCGAATCGCGAGCCGAGCGCGCGGGCATCGAACGGGCACGGTTCCAGCACCCGCCCGCCCAGCGTGGCGCCGGGGCGATCAGGATAATAGTCGGGATACACAGTAACCGGCCTCAGCCGCACCGGCGTGTGCGCCGCGAGGTAGTCGATCGCCTCGCCGGCGTGGGTGAGGAAGGCTTCGCGTATCGCCGCACCCGACTCGCTTGCCACGGTGGCCGCGAGATAGCGCCGGGCCGCATCGAGACTGTCCGCCATGCCCGCGGCCAGCATCTGCCGGTTGGCGGGAACCCAGACCATGCCGCCGGACCAGGCCGTGGTGCCGCCGACCAGCGCGGTCTTCTCGACCAGCAGCACGCGCATGCCCTGGGACGCCGCGACGGCGGCCGCTGTCATGCCCGCCGCGCCGGCTCCCGCCACGACGAGGTCGTAGTGGCCGGCCGCCGCCATCGCGCCCTACGCGTCGGTCGGGGGCGTCGTGATGACGAAGAACACGAGATCGACCAGCCCGGTGTTGTAGATCGCGTGCTCCACGCCCGGGGGAAGATGGATGCAGTCGTGGCGGCGGACGACGACGCGCTCGCCGTCGATTTCCATCAGCCCCTCGCCCTCGAGCACATGGTAGATCTGCTCCTGGATCGCATGCCGATGTGGCTTCACATAGCCCCGCGGCTGATAGGAGGAGATGCGGAAATCGAATCGCGTGCCGGCGGAGGCGACCGGCGTCACCAGCATTTTCGAGTGCGCGTCGAAATGCTCGGGCGGCGTCTCCCACAGCACCTCGGCGATGTTGCGGATACTGGCCCCGTTGCGATGATACATGATGTGTCCTTCCGTTCAGGCCCCGGGCAGCAAGCCGAGCTCGGCGGCGGTGCGGCGGGCGCCGAAGACCGGCTCCTTGTGCGGAAGCGGCGGCAGCGCCCAGGTGCCGGTCGCCGGCGGACGCACCTCGGCATCGACATGCACGTCGAGCACCCATGGCCGGTTCGACGCGATCGCGTGCTCGAGCGCGGGAGCGAGATCCGCGATGCGGGTGATCGTGACACCGTCGACGCCGTGCGCGCGGGCGAGCGCGGCGAAATCCGGATTGTAGCGCTCGCGATTCTCGCCGCGATAAAAGCCGGTGCCGATCTCGCGCCCGCCGAACAGCCCATACTGGATGTCGCGGATCGCCCCCCAGGCGAAATTGTTCCAGATCACCCAGACGCAAGGAATGTCGTACTCGACGGCGGTGCAGAGCACGTGCGGCGTCATGGTGAAGCCGCCATCGCCGCAGACCGACACGCAGACACGCTCCGGCGCCGCGAGCTTGGCGCCGAGAATGCCGCTGACGCCGAAACCCATGGCGGAGAAGCCCCAGGCGTTCAGCATGGTCTGTGGCTGACGCGCCTCCCAGAACTGCATGAACCAGTTGTGGTGGACGCCGGAATCGAGCGAGAGGATGGCATCGTCGGGCAGCACCGCGCGCACCGCCGCGACCACCGGCTCGGGTCGCAGCGGGGACGTGTCGATGGCGAAGTTCGGCCGCGTGAATTGGTCCCATTCGCGCCGCCACCCATCGATCCTGGCGAGCCAATCGCCCCGCTCCGGCCGCGGCGTGCCGCGCCGGTCGAGCTCGCTTAGCAACTGGCGCAGAAAGCTCCGCGCATCGGCGACGATGCCCAGATCGACCGGGTAGTTGCGCCCGATCTCGGCCGTGTCGAGATCGACCTGGACGAGCTTGCAGCTGGGAAAATTCCAGGAATAGCCCTCGATCCAGGAGGAGGCGGAGCGGTCGTCGAAGCGTGCCCCGATCGCCAGCACGAGGTCCGCGTAGCGGCCGGCCTGGTTGGCCGGATAGACCCCGTTGCGGCCGATGAAGCCGAGCGCCAAAGGGTGCGAACCGGGAATGCAGCCCATGCCGTTGGGCGAGGTGATCACCGGCAGGTTGAGCCGCTCCGCCAGCGACGTGAGCTCATCCGCGGCCTCGGCGAGGGTCACGCCATGGCCGATGAACAGCACCGGCCGCTCGGCGGCGAGCAGCCGATCGACGGTCTCGGCGATGTCCTCGGGCGCGGCCCCGGAGCGGCGCGCGGTGCTGAGCCGCACGCTCGGCTGCACCGCGACGTCGTCCTCCTCCTGAAACAGGTTGAAGGGGATGTCCACCTGCACCGGGCCGGGCCGGCCGCCGAGCATGGTGTCGGTGGCCAGACGCAGCGCGGCGGGCAGCATGTCCACCCGGGTCGGCTGGAAGCCGCGCTTGACCACGGGGCGGCAGACCGCGGGAAAGTCCGCCTCCTTCTGGCGGTAGAGTTCCTGGAACGGGCCTCGGTTGAATTGCTGCGTCGGAACATTGGCGGTGAGCGCGAGAAAGGCCGAGGAGTCGGCGTAGGCGTTGGCCAGCGCCATGACCAGGTTCGCCGAGCCCGGGCCGCAGGAGGTGAGCGTCGCGGCCGGACGGTGCTTGACCCGGAAATAGGCGTCCGCCATGTGGCCCGCGGTCTGCTCGTGGCGCGGCGAGATCAGCGCCACGCGGTCGCGAACGCCATGCAGCGCGTCGAGCATCCCGACATTGCCGTGGCCGCAGAGGCCAAAGACGTGCTCGAATCCCTCGCGCACGAGGAACTCGGCGATCAATTCTCCACCCTTCATGCGGGCCATGGCTCGTTCCCTCTGCCGGGCCGCGCGGTGCGGGCCTCGGCAAATCATTCAACATTGTCGTTGTTCATGCAAGTATGTGAAAATGTCCGGCACGGCAGGCAGGGGGAGGATCCGACTATGGCGGCAGCGGCGGACGCGGCGGATGAGGGACGGAGCCGCGAGCGCGGCGGCATCCAGTCCATCGAGCGCGCCTTCGCCATCCTCGAGGAGGTCGCCCGCAGCCGCGACGGCGTCACCCTCGCCGAACTGAGCAAGCGTCTCGGGCTGCACACCAGCACCGTGTTCCATCTCGTGCAGACCATGGTCGCGCGCGGCTATGTGCGGCAGATGCGGGAAGGGCGACGCTACCGCATCGGCCGCCCGCTCTTCGCCCTTGCCGCCGCCGCGCGCGACGAGGTCGAACTGATCAGCCTCGCCACGCCCGTGCTCGAAAATCTCTCGGCCGTCACCGGCGAGACCGGGCATTTCGGAGTCTGGTCCGGTGGCAGTGTTGTCGTGCTGGCGAAAACCCAGGGCGCGGGCGCCTTCCAGATGGCGAGCAGCGTCGGGCCGCTGCGTCCGGCCTATTGCACCGGACTCGGCAAGGCGCTCCTCGCCGCGCTGGCGCCGTCGCAGCTCGACCGCTACCTCGCCACGACCGAGTTGCGCCCGCTGTCGCCGCACACAACCGTCGAGCCCGAGCGGCTGCGGCGCCAACTCGAGGAGGTCCGACGGGACGGGATCGCCTTCGACGATGGCGAGTTCGACCCGGAGGTGCGCTGCGTCGCCGTGCCGGTGCGCGACTTCACCGGCCTCGTCGCCGGCGCGCTCGGCATCTCCGGGCCGATCTGGCGGCTCTCGCTGGCCCGGCTGCAGGAGTGCGCGACGCTGGTACGCGCCGCCGCCGACCAGCTGTCGAGCGAGCTCGGCTTCACGACGCCCGGAGCGGGGCCCGAGGAGGGCTGACTGCGAAGATCCTTGCGGATTGGTCGCAGTGTATTTGCCATCGTGAAATTTCTGATTGCGCGCCCTCCCCGCTTCGGCGATGCTTGGGCAACAGGATCATCCAGGTCCAGGCTGGAGCGGCCGATCGTCGCGGGGAGGATATCAATGCCGAAGACAGCAGCGCGCCGCGCCAGGCGATCGGCGGTCGGTCTCGCCGCCCTCAGCGTCCTTGGCATGCTGATCGCCACCGATGGCCGATCGACTGAAGGCTGGGCGGCCGAGGCGCCGATCCGCATTGGCCTCTCGATCACCGAGACCGGACCCTATTCTCCGCCGGCGCTGTTCGAGCTGCAGGGCTACAAACTCGCCGTCGCGCGGATCAACGCCGCCGGCGGGCTGCTCGGGCGGCCGGTCGAACTCGTCGCGTACGATGATCAGGGCAATCCTTCGACCGCAGTGCAGCTCTACCAGAAGCTGCTCACCGACGACCGTGTCGATCTCCTCGTCAGCCCCTACCAGACCGATCTCACCTCCGCCGTCGCGCCCATCGTCAACCGTGCGAAGAAGGTGATGCCGAGCCTGGCGGCGAACACCGAGGCGTTCAGCGGCCGCTTTCCTTATCTCCTGCAGGCGATGACGCAGACTGCGCGCTACATGGTTCCGGTCATCGATCTCGCCGCCGCGAAAGGCTACAAGACCATCGCGCTGCTGGAGCAGGACACGCAGTTTCCCCAGCAGCTTGCCGCCGGCGTCCGCGCCGAAGCGGCCCGGCGCGGCCTGCGCATCGTGTTCGACGAAACCTTCGCGCCGACGATGACCGATTTCAGTGCGCTCGTGCTGAAAGCCGGCGCCTCCCATCCGGACATGATCGTCGGCGCCACCTATCTCGCCGATTCCGAGGGCATCATGCGGGCGGCGAAGTCGCAGAGGATCGCGGCAAAGATGTTCGCCTTCAGCATCGGTCCGGTCGAGCCGGAATTCCACAAGGGCCTCGGTGACACGGCCGAAGGCGTGTTCGGCACCACGCTCTATTTTCCGACGCTGAAGACCGCCGGCAATGTCGAATTCGTGCAGGCGTTCACGGCGATGTTCGGCCGCGCGCCCGACTATCACGCCGCCGTCGCCTATGCCAGCCTCAACGTGCTCGCCGCTGCGGTGAACAAGGTCGGCAGCCTCGATCAGACGAAGATCCGCGATACGCTGCTGGCAACGACCGCGCCCACGGTTGCCGGCGAATTCCATCTCGACAAGACCGGCGTCCAGATCGGCTACACGAGCTATGCGCTGCAATGGCAGCACGGCAAGCAGGAACTCGTATGGCCGGCGGAGCAGCAGACCGCGGCCCCTGCGCTGCCTCACCCCGCCTGGTAGACGGCCGAGCACCGACGGGGAACGCCATCGCCGATGCTGACCGTCATCACGCTCGCGATTCTCGGGCTGCTCTGGGGCGGCGTCTATCTGCTCATGGCGACCGGGCTCAACCTCATCTACGGCGTCATGAAAGTGGTCAACCTTGCTCATGGCGACTTCATCGTTCTCGGTGGCCTGCTCGCGCTCAGCCTCTTCGCCGAGGTCGGACTGAACCCGCTGGCCGCCTTCCCGATCGCCGCGCTGGTGATGTTCACCATCGGCGCGGGCGTGCAATTCGGGCTGCTCGAACACATCACCGCAGCGGGCTCCGAAGGCGAGCTGCGCACCCTGCTGGCAACCTTCGGCCTCTCCTACGTCGTCGCCAATGCCAGCTTCCTGGTCTGGGGGTCGCAGTTCCAATCGGTGCCGTTCCTGGAGGGCGCGGTGCAGGCCGGGCCGATCGCGATCCCAGCCGGGCTGCTCGCCGCCTCCCTTGCCGCGTTCGCCACCACGCTCCTGATCCATCTCTGGCTGACCACCACCATCACCGGCAAATCGCTCCATGCGACGGCGCAATCCGCGCTCGGCGCGGCGAGCTGCGGGATCGATGTACGGCGCGTCCGTATGCTGGCGTTCGGTCTCGGTTCGGCCATGGCCGGCGGCGCGGGTGCGCTGGTGATCACGCTGATCCCGTTCCAGACCTCGACCGGGGGCGAGTTGACCGTGCACGCCTTCACGCTGATTGCGCTGGGCGGGCTCGGCAACTACGCCGGCGCCTGGCTGGCGGCGGAACTGCTCGGACTGACCGAAGTGTTCGCGCAGTTCTATCTCGGCTCCAACGCCGCGGCAGCAGTCATCTATATCGTGTTCATCGCCGTGCTTGTCGTGCGCCCGCAAGGATTGCTGGGCCAGGCAGGGCGCGTATGAGGGATCGGCTGATCGAAGCGGTCTTTCTGGGCACGCTGCTCCTTCTCGCGCTCGTCATCACCCGCTCTGGCAGCGCCTACCTGGCACAGACGCTCTTCAATGCCGGTCTCGCAATCCTGCTGGCCATCGGCTGGAACGTGATCGGCGGGTTTACCGGCTACGTTTCCTTCGGCCAGGTCAGTTTCTTCGGAGTCGGGGCCTATGTCGCGGCCCTGGCGACGACGCGGCTGGCGCTGCCCTGGCCAATGGCGATTGCCGCGGCCGCTCTCGGCGCCATCATTCTCGCGCTTCCGCTCGGCCTGATCATGCTGCGGCTCAGCGGTATCTTCTTCGCCCTCGGCATGTTCGGTCTCGCCCGCATCCTGCAGATATCGGTCAGCGCGATGCGCGTCACCGGCGGACCGATGGGGATGTCCTTCGATGCCGCGGAGGATCCGCACATCTGTGCCGCCGTGATGCTGCTCGTCGCCGCTGCCGCGCTCGCTGCCACATGGCTGATGCTGCGCAGCCGGTTCGGGCTGCGGCTGCTGGCGATCCGCGACGATGCCGTCGCGGCGAGTGCCTCCGGGGTGCATGTCTGGTCGGTGAAGGTGCTCGCCTTCTGTCTCAGCGCCGCGCTCGCCGCGGTTGGCGGAGCGTTGTACGCGTGGAATCTCGGCTATCTCGACCCGTCCAGCGCGTTCAACGGAACGATCGAGCTGCAGAGCGTGCTGATGGTCACCGCCGGCGGCATCGGCACGGTCTGGGGGCCGCTGGTTGGCGGCGCGACCATCTCGGTTCTCAGCACCTTTCTCTGGGCCCGGTTTCCGATGGAGCAGCAGATCGTGCTCGGGGGGCTCACCATACTGATCGCGGTGGCGATGCCAGGCGGTGCGATGGCAGCGCTCGCGCGGCGTGGCGTACTGCGACGGACCCCGGTCTGGGCGCCGCCGCCAGCGGTCACCGCCGAGCCGGCGACGGCCCCGGCCATGCCCGACAAGCGCGCCCCAGTGCTGCGCTGCTTCAATCTCGGCATTCGCTTCGGTGGCGTGCTCGCCGTGAAAGCAGTGGATCTGGTCGCCTACCCGGCCGAGATGCTCGCGGTCATCGGCCCGAACGGCGCCGGCAAGAGCACGCTCTTCAACCTGATCTCGGCCTTCGCGCGCCCGGCGACGGGCCATATCGTTTTCGACGGCAAGCGCCTGCCCCCCCTTCGCCCCGAGCGGCTCGCCCGCTCCGGCATTGCCCGCACCTTCCAGACCAGCCGGCTGTTCGCGTCCCTCACCGTCTGGGAAACCGTCCTGCTCGCCGCCCTGTCGTTGCATCGGAACCGACGCCGAGCGCGGACCGAGGCGGCGCGCATCCTGGCCCAAGTGGGCCTGCTCGAGCAGTGGCGAGAGGTGCCCGAGACGTTACCCCCTGGCCGCCAGCGCCTGCTGGAGATCGCCCGTGCGCTCGCCCTGCAACCCAAGGTGCTGCTGCTCGACGAGGCGATGGCGGGGATGTCGGCCGAGGAGATCGCGCGGGTCCACGCTGCACTCCGCCACGCAATGGCGGGCGGGTGCGCGGTGGTGGCGATCGAACATGTGCTGCCGGCGATCGCTCCGCTGGCTGCGCGGGTGCAGGTCCTCGATTTCGGCGTCACCATCGCCGAGGGGCATCCGCACGCCGTACTCAATGATCCCGCGGTGATCACCGCCTATCTCGGGGTCGAGCTGGAGGACGCGGCCGATGTCGCCGCCTGAAGTGCTACGACTCGAAGGCGTCAGCGCGGGCTATGGTCGCGTGCCAGCGCTGCACGCGGTGGATCTCGCGCTCGGCCACGGCGAGACCCTGGCCATCATCGGCGCAAACGGCGCCGGCAAATCGACCCTGCTGCGTGCCATCATGGGAGAGATTCCACTGCTCGGCGGGCAGATCCGCTTCGCTGGCACGCGCCTCGACGGGTTCGATATCCACGCGCGCGCCCGGCTGGGCATCGGCTACGCACCGGAAGGGCGCCAACTCTTTCCGATGCTGAGCGTGGCCGACACGCTGGAGCTTGGCGCCGCGCGCGAACCGGCCTCCGTCCGTCGCGAACGGCGGAGCGAGATGTTCGCGATCTTCCCCAAGCTTCGGCCGCTGCGCGATACGCGCTGCGGCCTGCTCTCCGGCGGCGAGCAGCAAATGGTGGCGATCGCGCGCGCGCTGATGGGCCGCCCCAAGCTGCTGGTTCTAGATGAACCCTCGACGGGCCTGGCCCCGCGCGTCATCGCCGAGCTCTACGCGTCCCTCTCGCGCCTGCTGGACGGCGGCCTGGCGGTCCTGGTTGCCGAGCAGAATGCCCGCGCCGCCCTGCGGTTCGCGCGGCACGCGGCGGTCTGCGAGGATGGCCGCCTGACCTTGCGCGGTCCGGCCAAGACCCTTGCCGAGGATCCGCGCGTCATCGCCGCCTATATCGGCATGCGCGACGCCACCATCTGGTCCGCAGCACCAGAAAGCGACGAAGCGTAGGCCGCGGGAATACGGCCCTGAACGAAACGGCTGCCGGACCGACCATAGTGCCGAGGCCGATGCCCGCATCCCTCGGACCGCGTCCGCGCCGCTCCATGTCCGCGGGGATTTTCGGGCATCGCGCGCTCCGCCGTCACCTCGGCTGCGTTCGGGAGCGAAGAATCTCGTCGTCGGATGGCCCTAGCAATTTCGCCAGTTCCGCGATCATGGGCGCCAGCTGCGCGGCATACGGCTTCCATCGGCCGAGCCCGCGCGCATTCACCGGTTCGCGCACCTGCTTGCGGCTTACGGTGCGCACCGGCCCCTCCTGCTCGAAAAACCGCTCGCATGCCGGGTCGTACGGCAGCCCGACATAGTCCAGCACGCGTGCCAGCGTGCCCTGGAAATCCGCGACCCAGTCCACCAGCGACAGGCGCAGCGGCGGTGTTGGCAACGCCTCGTGCCAATGCGCCATCAGCCGCGCGTGCTGGGCCATATACCAGCCGAGATCGCCGAGATCGTGCGCGTACGGGTGTTCGCCGTAGAAACGGTAGGTGAAGATCGAGAACCCGGTATCGCGCGGGTCGCGCACGCAATGGATGATCCGCGCGCGCGGCAGCATCGTGGTGATCAGGCCGAGATACAGCGCATTCGCCGGCATCTTGTCGACGATCCGCGCCGCCTCGGGCGCCAGCGCGTGCAGCTCCGCGAGGTAGCGGGTCGCCGCCGCGTCGAGCGCCTCGGTGTCGAGCGCGGCGACACGCTGCGCGCCCGCCGCGTCGTCCGCCCCCTTGCCCAGCGCGCTGAACAGCCGGCCCAGTTCTGGACGCTCGCCCGCGGCGTGCGCCGCCGGATGTGCGCCGAGAATCTGCTCGGCGAGCGTGGTCCCCGACCGCGGCATGCCGACAATGAACACCGGCGCGGGGTCACGGTTGGATGCGAGCGGCCCTTCGTGCACCCGCGCGCGGGAGAAGCCGGTGATGGAGGCGTTGACGAAGCTCCGGAAATTGGCGCGCGCGAACGGCTGGAACCGCCGCAGCAGCGCGTGGCCGCTGACCCAGAATGCAAAGGCGCGCTGGCGCTCGCCCTGCTGCGACCAGAACTTGGCGAGGTCGAAATGCGCCATGATGCGGTTTTCCGGCAGCATGTCCGCCCCGTTGCGCCGCAGCGCCTCCTCCGTCTCCCGCGCAAGGGCGGTGGCGGCGGCGATGTCGCCCTCGGCCTCCGCCAGCAGCACGCGCCGCCAGATCAGCATCGGCGCCAGCGGCGGCGGCGGCGTCCCGATCGCGTCCAGCACCGCGCGGGCGCGCGCGAGATCGCCGGTTGAGAACAGGGCAAGCGCCAGTTGCAACTGCCACGTCGTCGCGAGGGCGGGATCACCGGGCTGCTCGCTTTCCAGCAGCGCCAGCGCCTCGGCGTGGCGATCCTCCTGCAGCATGTCGCTCGCGAGGCTGAGCCGCGCGTCCACGCCCGCCGGCAGCCGCGCCACCTGCCGCAGGATCCGCTCCGCCTCCGCGCGTTCGCCGGTGAGACGCATGAACACGGCAAGATTGCCTGCCGCCTTGACATTGTCGGGATCGACCTGCAGCGCCGCGCACATCGAGGCCATCGCTGCGTCCATCCGGCCGAGCCGGTATTCGGCGAGGCCGGCGTTGATCCAGCCATCGGCGAACTGGGGATTGAGATCCGTGCTGCGCCTGAACGCGGCCAGCGCCCCCGCCCAGCGGCCGGCGGCCAGCAGCGCCTGTCCCAGCACGTAATGCGCCTGCGGCATCTGCGGCGCCAGCAACAGGCCCCTCTTTGCGACACGGATCGCACCTTTGGCATCGCCGAGGGCGATCAGTGCCGCCGCCCAGTTCACCAGAGGCGCGGCGTCATTCGGCAGGCCTTCGGCTGCGCGGCGATACTGCGCCGCCGCCTCCGCGATCCGTCCAGCACTCTGCAGGGCGACGCCGTAAAGCAGCGCGACCTGGGGGTCGTCCGGCTCGCGCTGCACCGCCGCCGCCATGGTCGCGAGACAAGCCGCGGCCGTGCCGAGACCAAGCTGGGCGAGGCCGAGCAGGCGGAAGACGGCGGCATTCGGTTCGTCCAGCGTCGCGACCACCGAGAGCAGCGCCACCACCTCGGCAAACGCGCCGCGCGCACAGAGCGCCTCGGCCTGCGCCAGCGTCGCGGCGAAGTCGACGGTGTCGCTCATAATGTTTTGTTCGCGTCCCTCCGGGCGAGCGGTGATGCTACGCGAGCGGCCGGCGGACCTTGCGCCGCCGCAATCCCAGCAACCCGGCGAGGCCGCTGCCCAGCAGGGTGAGCGACGCCGGCTCCGGCACGGCGGTAGTCGAGGCGAGCGAAATCACCACCTCGCCGTCGCCGGTCTGCACGCCGGCATTCTCGATCGCCGTGCCGGGGATCACCGAGGTAGCGAGATAGGACCCGCCGCCGCCACCACCGCCGCCGCCATAACCGACGCCGCCCAGGCCATAAGCGCTGGCGCCGCCGCCGCCATCGTAGCCGCCACCGCCGCCGCCAACATAGCCGCCGCCACCACCGCCGCCGGTGCCGCC
>JAJXXT010000099.1 GCA_021780935.1 Pseudomonadota bacterium | reverse complement strand
TCGCCGGCCTGCCGCGCGCCCTGCGCTCGGAGCGTTCGCGCGGGCTGATGGCGCGGCTGTTGCCCGCGCTGCTGGAGGCGCTGGCCGAACAGCGCGGGCCCGACGCGGTGCTGCAACGCTTCGACGCCTTTCTCGCGCGCCTGCCCGCCGGCGTGCAGCTGCTCTCGCTGTTCGAGCGCCGGCCGGCGCTGATGCGCCGCATCGCCGGCGTGCTCGGTGCCTCGCCCTCGCTCGCCGAGCATCTCGCCCGCCACCCCGCGGCGCTCGACGGGCTGCTGGCGCCGGAACCGCCGCGCGCCGTCTTCGCTCGCATGCGGGCACGGCTCGGCGATGCCGCGGACCTCGAATCCGCGATCGACGTGGTGCGCGAGACCGTGCGTGCGCAGGATTTCTTCACCGCCGTCGCGACGCTCGAGGGCAGGATGGACGCGGATGCCGCCGGCGAGGCGCGCAGCGCCACCGCGGATGCCGCCCTGCGTGCGCTGCTGCCGCGCGTGCTCGCCGATTTCATCGCCCGCCACGGGCGCGTGCGCGGCGGCAACATGGCGGTGGTGCTGCTCGGCAAGGCGGGCGGGCTGGAGATGATGGCAGGCTCCGATCTCGACCTGATGTTCATCTACGACCATCCGGCGGCGTCCGGCCACAGCACGGCACAGCGCGGCGCGCGGGGGCTGCCGGCGAGCCAGTGGTTCATCCGCGCCGTGCACGCCGTCGTCGCCGCCATCACCGCGCCGGACGCGGCGGGGCCGATGTATGCGGTGGACATGCGGCTCCGGCCCTCCGGCAACAAGGGTCCGGTCGCGGTGCCGGCGGAGGGCTTCGCGCGCTACCACGCGACCGAGGCCTGGACCTGGGAGCGCATGGCGCTCACGCGGGCGCGTGTGGTCGCGGGGCCGGCGGCGCTGCGCGCGCGGGTCAGCGCGATGATCGCCGCGGCACTGCGTGTGCCGGACGCCTCCGCCGTGCGCGCCGACGCCGCGGCGATGCGCGCCCGCCTGGCCCGCGAGCTGCCGGCCAACGGCCCATGGGATGCCAAGCATCGGCTGGGCGGGCAAATGGAGGTGGAGTTCATCGCCCAGGCGCTCAGCCTCATCCATCCCGGCGCCGCCCATCCGACGACGCGCGTGGCGCTCGCGCAGTTGCGCGATGCCGGGGCACTCGACGCGGCGGAGGCGGCCACCCTGATCCGCGCCGACCACACCTGGCGCACGCTGATGGGCCTGCTGCGTCTGGCCCCGCCCGATGGCCAAACCTTACCCCACGGCGAAGCCCTGCCCGCGCCGGTGCTGGCGGCTCTCGGCGCGAGCGACGCCGCGGAACTTGCCGCCCGCCTCGACGCGATGGCAGCGGAGGTGCGGCGCATCTTCGAGACTCGCATCGGTCCCGTGCGGTAGGACGGGTCATGTCCAGAACACTCCGCCTCGCCGCCGCCCAGATGGGCCCCACGCAGCGCGCCGACAGCCGTGACGCCACCCTCGCGCGCATGATCGCGCTGCTGGAGCAGGCGGCGGCGCGCGGCGTCCGGCTCCTGGTCTATCCGGAACTCGCCTTCACCACCTTTTTTCCGCGCTGGCTGATGCCGGAGAGCGAGGTCGAGACCTTCGTCGAGCCCGCGATGCCCAACCAGGCGGTACAACCGCTGTTCGATCGCGCCCGCGCCCTGGGCATCGGCTTCTATGCCGGTTATGCCGAGCGCGCGGGCACCCGGCGGTTCAACGCCGCCCTCACCACCGGGCCGGACGGCGCCATCCTCGGCCGTTACCGCAAGGTGCACCTGCCGGGTACGGTCGAGCCGCGCGCCGGCGAGCCGCACCAGCAGCTCGAAAAGCGCTATTTCGCGTATGGCGATCTCGGCTTCCCGGCGTTTCGCGGCCCCGCCGCGTGGGGCTCGCCGATCCTCGGCATGCTGATCTGCAACGACCGCCGCTGGCCCGAGGCGTGGCGCGTCTATGCGCTCCAGGGCGTGGAGCTGATGCTGATGGGCTACAACTCCGCCGCCCACGACCCCAACGGCGGCGGCGGCGAGTCGGCGGAGCGGCGGGTTTTTCATTCCACCCTCGCCGTCCAGGCCAACGCCTACATGAACGCGACCTGGGCCGTCGCCACCGCCAAGGCCGGGGTGGAGGACGGCGCCGGGCTGATCGGCGGCTCCTGCATCGTCTCGCCGGACGGCATCGTGGTGGCGCAGGCCAGCACGTTCGGCGACGAGCTGGTGGTGGCGGATTGCGACCTCGATGCCTGCCGCCAGGGCAAGACCAAGATGTTCGATTTCGCGGCGCATCGCCGGCCCGAGCATTACCGGCGCATCGTCGAGCAGACCGGGGCGGTGATCGAGGTCTGAGGTTGACGGCGATCGGCCCCCGGCCATCTCATGGGGCGCGAAACGGAGGGTTCGATGACATTGGCGGAAGGCGATAAGGCTCCCGACTTCACCATGCCGGCGAGCGGCGGGCGGACCGTCAGCCTCAAGGGGCAGAAGGGTAAGCCGTTCCTGCTCTATTTCTACCCCAAGGCCGACACGCCCGGCTGCACCAGGGAGGCCTGCGCGTTCCAGGAGGCGCTGCCACAGCTTGGCAAGATCGGCATCGAGGTGATCGGGGTCTCGAAGGACAAGATGAAGCCGATCGAGGCCTTCGCGGCGAAATACGGCCTCCAGTTTCCGCTCGCGTCCGACGAGGATGTTGCGGTGGCCAAGGCCTACGGCGTCTGGGTCGAGAAATCGCTCTACGGGCGCAAGTACATGGGCATGGAGCGCGCGAGCTTCCTCGTCGACAAGAACGGCCGGATCGCCCGGATCTGGCCCAGGGTGAAGGTCGACGGCCACGCCGCCGAGGTGCTCGCCGCGGCCAAAGCCCTGGGGTGAAGGGCGCCTGGCTGAGCGCGCCGCGCCGCTATCACGCGGTCACCGGTACCCGCCTGACCCGCCGCTTCCAGCGCCGCACCGCGCCGATCAGCGCGACGACGGCGAACAATGCCGCGATCCACACCGCCGGCCGCGGCCACGGCGAGAGCTGCAGATTGGCGGCGAGCACGCGCAGCGCCGGCACGCCGGTGGCCAGCGCATACCACAACGTCTCGATCCCCGCCGTCGCCAGGGCGGCACTCACCGCGAGGGCCGCGAACAGCCAGGGCCGGGCCTGCATCCGCCGCGGCACCAACCGCCAGGAGCCGAGCCAGACGAACACGCCGGCAGCGAACACCGCGTTGGTGATGTCGATCTTCGACTGGATGAAATAGTGCGTCAGCGCCAGCAGCGTGATCGGGAAAATCAGCCGCTGGAGCTTTTTCCAGCGCAGCCCCAGCCGCTGCTGCCAGCCGTCGGTGGAGGTGATCAGCAGCGCCGTCAGGCCGCACAGGGTCACGAAGCCGATCGTGAGGTAGAACCGCTTCACGATCTCGCTGGCCACGAACAGCATGTTGAAATTCTGCTGCACCACGTAGAGCGAGACATGTGCCAGCGCGTAGCAGCCGGTTGCCACCCCCAGCATGCGCCGCAACTGCACCACGCGCGGCCAGTCCCAGACCGCGCGCGCCGGCGTCACCGCGAGCGTCAGCAGCAGGAACCGCACCGCCCAGTCACCGTAGCGGCGCAGCAGCTCGGTGATCGGCCGCCCGCCGAGATCGCCGCCGAATCCGCGCAGCATCAGCCAGCCCGCGGGCAGGAAAAGCCCCACGAAAATCAGCAGCTTGAACCAGGAAAACCGGCCGGTAGCGTCCTTCCAGGGCAAAGCGATCTCCTCATGCGCGTCAGCGATGCAACGCGCGGCGCGGTGAAACGTAACAGCTTCCTTACGGCGTGGCGGCGGGGCTGGATGATGAACAGGTGGTCACGTGTTGCCTCGCCAACCGATGGGTGCCATTCCGCCGGCTCGCGCCGGGCGCGCGGACAGCATGGCGTTGCTTGCAACATGGGTTGATTCCCAACATGACCAGACCCCCAACATGATCAGGCCCCCAACATGACCAGGCCCCCAACATGACCAGGCACTGGGAGGACATGGCATGAATCTTTCGCGTCTGGCCGCGGCGCGGGCCGCATCCGGCCATCCGGTGCGTGTGGTGCTGGTCGGGGCAGGCAAATTCGGCGCCATGTTCCTCGCCCAGGTGCCGAGTTCCTTGGGGATCGAGGTCGCGGGCATCGCCGACCTCGCGCCGGACCGCGCGCGCGCCGCCTGCCGCCATGTCGGCTGGGACGAGGCGCGGATCGCCGCCTGCCGCTTCGGCGACGATGCCGCGGCGCTGATCGCTTCCCTGCGCCCGGAGGTGGTGGTGGAGGCGACCGGCAACCCCGCCGCCGGCATCGCGCACGCCCGCGCGGCGATCGCAGCCGGCGCCCATGTCGTGATGGTCAATGTCGAGGCCGATGTTCTCGCCGGCCCGCTGCTGGCCGAGGAGGCGCGTGCCGCCGGCGTGGTCTATTCCCTGGCCTATGGCGACCAGCCCGCCCTGGTCTGCGAGATGGTGGACTGGGCGCGCGCCGCGGGCTTCACCGTCGTCGCCGCCGGCAAGGGGACGAAATACCTGCCCGCCTATCACGGCGTGACGCCCGACGACGTGTGGACGCATTACGGCCTCTCGCCGGAGCAGGCGAAGGCCGCGGGGATGAACCCGCAGATGTTCAACTCCTTTCTGGACGGCACCAAATCCGCGATCGAGATGGCCGCGATCGCCAACGCGACCGGGCTCGGCGTGCCGCGCGCGGGCCTGGCTTTTCCGCCCTGCGGCGCCGATGACCTCGCGCACACGCTGCGCCCTCGCGCGGTGGGCGGCGTGCTGGAGGCGCCGGGCCTGGTGGAGGTCGTCTCCTCCCTGGAACGCGACGGAAGGCCGGTCGCGCGTGACCTGCGCTGGGGCGTCTATGTCGTGTTCGAGGCGCCGACGCCCTATGCCGCGGCCTGCTTCGCGCAATACGGCCTGCGCACCGATGCCACCGGGCGCTATGCCGCGATGTTCAAGCCCTATCACCTGATCGGGCTCGAACTCGGCATCTCCGTGCTTTCGGCGGCGTTGCGGCGGGAGGCGACGGGCGCGCCCATCGGGTTTTCCGGCGATGCGGTCGCGGTGGCCAAGCGCGCGCTGCCCGCCGGCACGCGGCTCGACGGCGAGGGCGGCTATACCGTGTGGGGCCGGCTGATGCCGGCGGGCGACAGCCTGGCGGTGGGCGCGCTGCCCATCGGCCTGGCGCACGGCATCCGCACCACGCGCGACGTGCCCGCCGGCGCCGTGCTGTGCCGCGCTGACGTGGAGGCGCCCACCGGCATCGCCGCCGAGGCCCGTGCGGCGATGGAGCGGCATTTCGCCGGCGCCGCGAAAGTCGCCTGATCCCGACTGGATTCCGACTACTGGAAGAACATCTTTCCCGGGTTGAGGATGCCCCTGGGGTCGAGAGTCGCCTTGATGTCGCGCATGAGGCCGATCGCGGTCTCGCCGTGCTCCTCGAGGATGAAGCCGCGCTTGCCGATGCCCACGCCATGCTCGCCACTGCACGAGCCGCCGAGTGCGAGGGCGCGGGCCACGATCTTCGCGTCGAGCGCCCAGGCACGCTCGATCCCGTCCGGCGTCGGCGGGATCAGCACGACGGTGTGGAAATTGCCGTCCCCCACATGCCCGACGATCGGCGCCGAGAGGCCGGATGCCTCGATATCCGCCTTGGCGCCGAGGATCGCCTCCGCGAGTTTTGAAACCGGAACGATCGCGTCGGTGGTGAAGGCGCGATGGCCGGGGCGCGAGGCCAGTGCCGCCCAATAGGCGTCGTGGCGCGCTTGCCACAGCCTGCTGCGCTCCTCCGCCGCGCGTGCCCAGGTGAAGCCCTTGCTGCCGTTCTCCCGCGCGATCGCCTCGGCCGCCCGCGCCTGCTCGGCAACGCCGGCCTCGCTGCCATGGAACTCCAGGAACAGCGTCGGCACCTCGTCCATGCCCGTGAGCTTCGCGTGCGCGATGCAGGCCCGCATCATCACCTCGTCGAGGATCTCGATGCGCGCCACAGGAATCGCCGCCCCCATCACCGCCATCACCGTCTCCACCGCGCCGGCGAGCGAGGTGAACTGGCAGACGGCGGCGGAGATCGCCTCGGGGATCGGGTGCAGGCGCAGCCCGATCTCGGTGATGACGCCAAGCGTGCCCTCCGAGCCGATGAACAGCCGCGTGAGATCATAGCCGGTCGCGGATTTGCGCACCCGCCCGCCGGTGCGCACCACCCGCCCGTCCGCCATCACCACGGTCAGGCCCAGCACGTTCTCGCGGATCGTGCCGTAACGCACCGCGTTGGTGCCGGAGGCGCGGGTCGCCGCCATGCCGCCCAGCGTGCAGTGGCTGCCGGGATCGACGGGGAAGAACAGGCCCTGATCGCGCAGATGCTCGTTGAGCTGCGCCCGCGTCACCCCGGCCTCGACGCGGCCATCCATGTCCTCGGCGTGGATTTCGAGGATGCGCGTCATGCGGCTGAGATCGAGCGAGATGCCGCCGCGGACCGGCGTCACATGGCCTTCGAGCGAGGTGCCGGCGCCGTAGGGCGTGACCGGCACACCCTGCGCGTACGCCAGCCGCATCACGGCGGCGACCTCCTCGGTCGTTTCGGCGAAGACCACGGCCTCCGGCATGACGGGCTTCTGGCTGTCCTCGCCGTGCGAATGCTGCTCGCGCAGCGCCGCCCCGGTCGAGAAACGTTCGCCGAGCAGGGCGCGCAGTTCGGGCTCGATCTTCATGACGCCTCCAACGACAGGCCTGGGTGTTGCCCCGGCCCCGGGTCCGCCAAGTTCTTATCAGGCAACGAAACTCAGCCCAACCCCCGCCAGCGCCGCCAGCGCCACAACCAGCAGCGGCGGCGCCCGCCAGGCCACCAGCAGCACGAAGGCCGCGGCCGCGACGGCGACATCCGCGGGCCGGTGCACGGCACTCGTCCATACGGGGTTGTACAGCGCGGCCCCCAGCAACCCCACCACCGCCGCGTTGGTGCCGCGCACCGCCGCCTGCGCCCCCGGCCTGGCGCGCAGCCCATGCCAGAACGGTAAACTCCCCATCAGGCACAGGATGCCGGGGATGAAAATGGCGAGCAGCGCCACGACAGCGCCGGCCACGCCGCCCGGCGCGACCCCGGCCACCGCGCCGAGATAGGCGGCGAAGGTGAACAGCGGCCCGGGCACCGCCTGCGCCGCGCCATAGCCGGCGAGGAAGCTGTTATCGGAAACCCAGCCCGGCACCACCACGGCGTTGCGCAGCAGCGGCAGCACCACATGGCCGCCGCCGAACACCAGCGCACCGGAGCGATAGAACGCATCGAACAGCGCCAGGGCGCCACCCGCCACCGGCACGAAGGCCAGTGCCAGCAGCAGAAAGAACAGCACCAGGCAGGCGGCCGCGAACCGCCGCGAGATCGGCATCGTGAACCCGTCCGGCACCGTGCTGCCCTCGCCGCGGCACAGCACCCAGCCGGCGAGTGCCCCAATCGCGATGGTGGCGACCTGAAACACCGAGGACGGTGCCAGCAGCATCACCACCAGCGCGAGGGTTGCGATCGAGGCGCGCGTCCGGTCCGGGCACAGGCTGCGCGCCATGCCCATCACCGCCTGCGCGACGATCGCCACCGCGACCAGCTTCAATCCGTGCAGCAGGCCGGCGCCCGCCGGCGAATCCGCGATCGTCCCCGCGCCATAGGCGAACAGCACCAGCAGGATGGCCGAAGGCAGGGTGAAACCGGTCCACGCCGCGAGCCCGCCCAACAGCCCGCCGCGCATCAGCCCGATGCCGAAGCCGGTCTGGCTCGAAGCCGGCCCGGGCAAAAACTGCGCGAGTGCCACGAGGTCCACATAGGCCCGCTCGGTGAGCCATTTCCGCCGCTCCACGAACTCCGCCCGAAAATAGCCGAGATGCGCGATCGGTCCGCCGAACGATGTGCAGCCGAGGCGCAGAAACACCAGCAGGATTTCGAGCGGGCTGGATTGGCCCGTGCCGGAACCGGTTTTTTGCATCGCCCCGCCCAAAAACGAACCGTCTAAACGGATCGCCCCTCCAGCGGATAGGCGGGATCGTTGTAGCCGGGTGTCGAGGGATGGCCGGGAGCGACCAGCCGATCGACCAGCGCCTCGTCCTCGGCATCCAGCCGCAGGCCGAGTGCCGGCACGTAATCCTCCCATTGCTGCATCGTCCGCGGTCCCGCGATCACCCCGGTCACCAGCCTGTTGCGCAGCACCCAGGCGACCGCCCACTGCCCCGGCGTCACGCCGAGGGCCCGCGCGCGCGCCGCGAACTCGGCGGCGATGGCCAGGCTCTCCGGCCGCCACTCGGTCTCCATCATCCGCTTGTCGCGCCGCGCCGCGCGCGTGCCCTCGGCCGGCGCCACGTTCGGCTGGTATTTGCCGGTCAGCACGCCGCGCGCCAGCGGCGAATAGGCGAACACGCCGAGCCCGTAGGCGCCGCAGGCCGGCAGGTGCTCCACCTCCACCATCCGGTTCATCGCGTTGTAGAGCGGCTGGCTGACCACCGGCCGATCGATACCCGCCTCGTCGCACAGCCGGCAGATCTCGGCGATCCGCCAGGCGCGATGGTTCGAGACGCCGAAATGCCGGATCTTGCCCGCGCGCACCAGGTCCGCCATCGCGTGCACGCTCTCCGCCAGCGGTGTCGCGTGGTCCTCCTTGTGCCAGTAGAGGATGTCGATCGTATCGATCGCCAAACGTCGCAGCGAGGCCTCCGCGGCGCGTATCGCGTGCCGGCGCGACAGCCCGGCCCCGTTCGGCCCGGCCGCCGCATCGGTCGGGTTGGCAAGCTTGGTCGCGACCACCCACCAGCCGCGGTCGGCGGCGATCGCACGTCCCACCACCTCCTCCGAGGCGCCGGCGTTATAGGCGTCGGCGGTGTCGATGAAGTTCACGCCCTGCTCGCGCGCCCGCGCGATGATTGCCCGCGAATCCGCCTCGCCGGTCGGCCCGCCGAACATCATCGCACCCAGGCACAGCGGCGAAACCTTGAGACCGGATCGGCCGAGATGGCGATATTCCATGATTGTCATCCCCGTTGTCAGCGGCACGGCACCGGTGCCGCGTCAGTCGCGCCAGCCGCCCATGCGGCAAAGCTTCTGCCACAGCGGCGCCGGCACCGGCATGACCGAAAGCCGCGACTGGCGCACCAGCGCGAACTCCGCGAACGCCGGGTCCGCCTTGATCGCCGCTAGCGTCACCGGGCGCGGCATCGGTGCCACCGCGCGGACATCGACGGCGACCCAGTCGCCCTTCTCGGCCGTGGGGTCGGGATAGGCCGCGCGCACCACCTCGACGACGCCCACGATCTCGCGGCCCTCGTTCGAATGATAGAAGAACGCCCGGTCGCCCGGCTGCATGGCCCGCAGGTTGTTACGCGCCATGGCGTTGCGCACGCCGGTCCATGGCTCGACGCCGTGGGCGACCTGTTGGTCCCAGGAGAACGCGTCGGGCTCCGACTTGACCAGCCAGTACGCCATCACGCGGCGCCGTACGGCGAGCGGCGTCCCATCGTCATGCAGTGCGCGCGCCGTCGCGATAGACCGGGCGATAGGCGCGGATGACCGTGCTCTCGAACAGGCCGGCCTTGGCATAGGGGTCGGCTGCGGCGAACGCCTCCGCGGCGGCGCGGTCCGCCACGTCGATGATCAGCAGGCTGCCGCCAGGGCGGCCCTCGGCATCGAGCAGCGGGCCGGCCTGCACCAGGGTCGCGGCAGCCTGCTCGAGATAGGCGAGGTGGGCGGGGCGGGTCGCCATGCGCCGTTCGAGGCTCGCCGGACGGTCGGTGCAGATCAGCGCAAACAGCATGGCAACTCCTGGGCGCGGCACGCGCCGGTTGGCGGCACGCGATGATCCGACGCCGCAGTGACTAACGGGGAACTTGATTAGCGGTAATGCCGGCCCGCTTCAAATCGGTCGGGCTTCTAACCGGCGGGGGCATCTGCTATGAACCGAGCGTGGACGTCGCATTTTCAGCTCCCAAGCCACGGGGATTGCATCGCTTTGCCAATCCGGGGCGGTTTCTGCGCCTGTCGGCCCGGATGACCCCGCCGCTTGCCTGGGCGGGTGGCATTCTGACGCTGGCCGGGCTGCTTTGGGGCCTGTTCATCGCCCCCGCCGACTGGCAACAGGGCCAGGTGGTGCGCATCATGTATCTGCATGTGCCGAGCGCCTGGCTCGCTTCCATCGGCTATTTCGGGCTCGCGGCCTGCGGGCTGATCTCGCTGGTCTGGCGCCATCCGCTGGCCGATCTCGCGGCGGTGGAGATCGGGCCGGTGGGTGCCGCCTTCACCGCGCTCTGCCTTGCCACCGGCAGTCTCTGGGGCCGGCCCACCTGGGGCACCTGGTGGGTTTGGGATGCGCGGCTCACCTCCGTGCTGGTGCTGTTCTTCCTCTATCTCGGCCATATCGCGCTGATCCGCGCCTTCGACGATCCCGCGCGCGGCTACCGCGCCGCTGCCATCCTCGCCCTGATCGGCGCCGTTGATCTCCCCATCATCCATTTTTCCGTGCAGTGGTGGAACACGCTGCACCAGGGCAACAGCATCACCCTCACCGGCGCGCCGCGAATGTATATCGGCATGCTGGCACCGCTGATGGTCTCGGCACTCGGCTTCACCCTGCTGTTCGGTGCCCTGGTCATGGCGCGCCTGTCCGCCGCGGTGATGGAGCGGCGCACGCGCGGCCTGCTGCTCGCCGAGGTGCGTTCGGCGTGAACCCCTACCCCTTCATCGTCGCCGCCTATGGGCTGGCGGTGGTCGTCGTCGGCTGGCTCTGCATCGATGCCGTGCTGCGCCTGCGCAAGGCCCGCAGCCGCCTCGCCGCGGCCGAGAGCGGACGCGCACGCCGTTGACCCGGGCCGATCGATGAAGCGCAAGCATCGCCGACTGTTGATCGTGATGGCCTGCCTCGCCGGGCTCGGCGTTGCGACCGGACTCACCCTGGCGGCGCTGCGCAGCACGATCGTGTTTTTCCTCTCGCCGGCCCAGGTGGCCGCGAAGCCGCCGGCGCCGGGGCAGACCTTCCGCCTGGGCGGCATGGTCGCCGCCGGCAGCGTGCGCCACCTGACGCGGGATGGCCATCCGGTGAACGACTTCACTATCACCGACGGCAAGAACTCGGTGCCGGTCGTCTTCACGGGCATCCTGCCGGACCTGTTCCGCGAGGGGCAGGGTATCGTCGCCGTCGGCTCGCTGCGCCCCGATGGTCGCTTCCGCGCCACCGAGGTGCTTGCCAAGCATGACGCCAACTACATGCCTCCGGCCGTGGTGGAGGCGCTCAAGAAATCCGGCGAATGGCGGCCGAGCCAGGGCGAGCCGCCACCGGCAGCGATGTGGGATTTCGGCGTCGGCAGGCAGCGGGCCAAGGCCGGTGGCGTGCCGGTGACGCAGGGAGGCTAGGCATGCTCAACCCGGAAGTCGGAAATTTTGCCCTCGCACTGGCGGTTGTGCTCGCGGTGGCACAGGCGCTGGTCGGGCTGTTCGGCGCGCAGCGGCGCGATGCCTCGTTGATGGCCGCGGCGCCGGCGCTGGCGATCGGCCAGGCGATCGCGCTCATCATCTCCTTCGCGTCGCTGATGCATGCCAACGTGGTGAACGATTTCTCGGTTCGGGTCGTCGCCGAGAACAGCTCGAGCCTGAAGCCGCTTTTCTATCGCATCACCGGCACCTGGGGTAACCATCCGGGCTCGGTGCTGTTGTGGTGCCTGGTGCTCGGCCTCTGCGGCGGCGCGGTGGCGCTGTTCGGCACCAACCTGCCTTCCGCCGTGCGCGCGCGCGTGATCGGCGTGCAGGGGCTGTGCTCGGCGGGCTTCACCCTGTTCGCGCTGCTCTCGTCCAACGCGTTCACCCGCCTCTGGCCGCCGCCGTTGCAGGGGTTGGACATGAACCCGCTGCTGCAGGACCCCGGCCTCGCGATCCATCCGCCGATGCTCTATCTCGGCTATGTCGGCTTCTCGGTGCCGTTTGCCTTCGCGGTCGCGGCGCTGATCGAGGGGCGGGTCGATGCCGCCTGGGGGCGCTGGGTGCGGCCCTGGACGCTGGCCGCCTGGTGCGCGCTGACCTGCGGCATCACGCTCGGCTCGTGGTGGGCCTATTACGACCTCGGCTGGGGCGGGTTCTGGTACTGGGACCCGGTGGAGAATGCCTCGCTGCTGCCCTGGCTCACCGGCACCGCGCTGCTGCATTCGGCGATCGTCGTGGAAAAGCGCGAGGCACTGAAAACCTGGACCGTGCTGCTGGCGCTCGGCACGTTCTCGCTGTCGCTGCTCGGCACGTTTCTGGTCCGCTCCGGCATCCTGAACTCGGTGCATTCGTTTGCCGCGGCGCCCAATCGCGGCGTGTTCATCCTGGTGCTGCTCGCCATCCTGATCGTCGGCTCGCTGCTGCTCTTCGCCCTGCGCGCGCCGGCGCTGGCGCCGGTCGGCGTCTTCGCGCCGCTGTCGCGCGAGGGCGGGCTGATCCTGAACAACATTCTGATCTGCTCCATCGCCGCCGTCGTCCTGGCCGGGACCGTCTATCCGCCGTTTGCGAATCTGCTGGCCGGCATCCAGATTTCGGTCGGGCCGCCGTTCTACGCTGCCACCGTGTTTCCGCTCGCCTTCCCGCTGTTCTTTGCGATGAGCCTGGGCATGGGTCTGTCGTGGAAGCGCGCGTCGCTGGCGCCGGTGTTCCGCCAAGTCTGGTGGGCGGCACTGATTTCGATCGTGATCGGCCTGTTCGCGGCGATGGGGATGAAGGCGCTGCCGGCCCTCGGCATGGCAGCCGCAGCTTGGCTCATCCTCGGCGCCGTGGCCGATATCGCGGCCCGCATCTCGCTGTTCAGTCTGTCGCCGCGGCGTTCCTTTGCACGCCTGATGGGGCTGCGCCGGTCGGCGATCGGCGGGGCGATTGCCCATGCCGGGCTTGGCGTCACCATTGCCGGTATCGCCGGCATGTCGCTCGCGGCCGGCGCGGTGGTGTTCCTGAAGCCGGGCCAGAGCACCAAGGTCGGCGGCTACACCTGGACCCTGCAGAGCATCGGTGACCGCACCGGCCGCAACTACAAGGCAACGGTCGCGACGGTGCTGGTCAGCCATGACGGCCATCCGGTGACGACGCTGACGCCGGAGCGACGCGCCTTCGACATCCAGGGCATGACCACGGACGAGGCGAAGATCGAGACCAACGGAATGCGGGACCTCTATGCCGTGTTCGGTGGCGCGCGTAACGGCGGCGCGGTGCTGCGTCTGCACAACAACCGCTTCGCTCCCTGGATCTGGTTCGGCGGCGCCTTCATGGCGCTGGGTGGGCTGCTCTCGCTGTCCGACCGGCGGTTGCGGGTCGGCGCGCCGCGGCCCGCGGCGTCGGCGGTCGCGGCCGCGGCACGATGAGGTCGGCCACCAACCGCGGCACCGGTCCCGTACCGCCGCGCCCGCCGCAGCCCC
>JAJXXT010000064.1 GCA_021780935.1 Pseudomonadota bacterium | reverse complement strand
GGACCAGGATGATGCCCTACAACCCGGCGGACTCTACTTCTGAGTGGAGGGAAGTCGGGGCTCAGGTCAATGGTGCCACTGCGTACTACGCGCGCGTTGGTACCCAGGGCAACGCGGATTTCCTGACAAGCGAGGGCGTCGACGTAATCGACGAGCCAGCGGGCATATACAGTTTTGCGGTTGCACTCGCGGCACTCTGCGCCGTACGGGCATTGAGCGCGGGCCAGACGGGTCGGGTTAGGAAGAATTGCTAATTCCCTCTCCTAACCCTCCGGGAGCAATACTGAACCACGAAGCTCTTCAGTCCCGGTGGCATTATCTGCATGCCGAAGCCACGGAGCTCGCGATCCCACGCAGAACTTTCTCGAATCTTGACTCCAATCTTGGCGGGTTGTGCTCTTCGACCGCAGCGTGGATCCAAAGCCAAGCTGCCCTGATGGACTCTGACCCGCACATCAGAACATCGTGACGGTACTTTTGTTGGTATGGGCCAGGACGAAAAGCTCAGAATCCGACGTTTTTTGAGTCGCTTAGCGGGGAAACGCGATTCCCGCCCCTGCACCATAGCTTCCGCGCCGCAGGCTGAAATTCAATTGGTCCTTCATAAGCTTGGAGTCGTTCCGTGCGCCATGCGGCGGCGCGCGCGGCGCTATCGTTGCGGCCATGGACACTTTGTGCTGAAAAATCTTGCAGACCGCGTCTGAAACCCCGCATAAGCCTCAAGCGGTTTCTTGAACAGCCGCGATTCGTCGGTATTCGACCCATCCGGCCGCGAACAGTTCGTGCCGGGCCAACGCAGGAGACCTCATGTCGAAAGCCTTTCTCGCGCAGGTCATTCGTGATTCCGCGCAGCTCACCGGCGTCGCCGCCAATCGTGCCGCCACCGATCTGATGGACGCGATCGTCAAGGAGCTGAAGAAGAACGGCCGCTTCACGCTGCCCAGCTTCGGCACCTTCATCGTGCGCAAGACCAAGGCGCGCAAGGGGCTAAACCCGCGCACCGGCGAGCAGATCAAGGTCAAGGCGGGCAAGACCGTGCGCTTCAAGGCCTCGCCGACGCTGAAGAAGACTGTCTGATCGCACGGGCCGGCGCGTCGGAAGCCAGGCCCGCGCGCCGGAACGTATGGGCGAAGCCGGGCCGGATGCGCAGCGCGATCCTGTCGATTGATCAGGATCAATGCGGCCTGGGAAGCGCATTCTCATGCTGGCGTCCGTGCACGAGCTTCGCTGAGGCAGTGCAGGGCAGAGCAGGACTGGGCAGGTGAAGCGTTTCGCGCGTGTGATCATCCCGGCGTTTCTGCTCATCCTCGCGGCGGCCGGCGGTGGCTACTTTCTCTTGCGCGAGAGCAAGGCCCCGTCCAACGCGGTCGTGCTCTACGGCGATGTCGACCTGCGCGAAATGCAGCCCGCCTTCTACGCCACCGGGCGGATCACCCGCATGCTGGCCCAGGAAGGCGATGCCGTGCGCAAGGGCCAGTTGCTCGCCGAGATCGACGATGTGCGCTATCGCGACGCGCTCGGGCAGGCCCGGCATCAACAGGAAGGCAGCGAGCAGGTCCTCGCGCGGCTGCTCAACGGCAGCCGGCCCGAGGAGATCCGCCAGGCGCAGGAGACCATGCTGGCGCAGCGCTCACTGCATGACGCGCAGCAGAAACTCTATGAGCGCGTCGTCCGCCTGATCCCGAGCGGGGCGGAAATGCAGCAGCGCCGGGACGACGTGCTGGGCCAGGCCCAGTCCATCCAGCACACCTATCTCGCCGCCGAGCAAGCCTACCTGCTCGCCCTTCAGGGACCGCGCACGGAGGATATCGAGGCCGGCCGCGCCGCCGCCGAAGCCGCTGCCGCGGCGACGCGACTCGCCGAGGACGAGGCGCGGGATGCGAAACTCATCGCCCCCGGCGATGGCGTGATCGAGGCGCGCATCCTCGAGCCGGGCGACATGGCCTCGCCCACGGCGCCGGTCTACACCATCGCGCTCACGGACCCGCTCTGGATCCGCGCCTATCTCAGCGAAGTCGATCTCGGCCGCGTCGCGCTCGGCATGCGCGCGCGCATCACCGCCGACAGTTTCCCCGGCAAGACCTATGACGGTTGGGTCGGCTACATCTCGCCGACGGCGGAATTCACGCCCAAGAGCATCGAAACACCCGAACTGCGCACGCGCCTGGTCTATCAGGCTCGCATCTTCGCCTGCGACGCGCACAACGAACTGCGCCTGGGGATGCCGGCGACGGTGACGATCGATCTGGCCCCGCCGCCCGAAGACGACGCGCACGGCTGTGCCTCGGCTCAACCGGGTCCAGGCGATGGCCCGAAACCCTGAGACTGACGCCGCGGCGATCGCGATCAGGTCTGTCGTCAAGCGATTCCGCGAGCGCGGCCGCGAGGTCCCCGCGCTCAAGGCACTCACCGCAACGGTGCAGCGGGGCGGCGTCACCGGGCTGATCGGGCCGGACGGCGCCGGCAAGACGACGCTGATGCGCCTC
Source organism: Pseudomonadota bacterium (assembly GCA_021780935.1). The sequence continues at coordinate 10,987 of JAJXXT010000064.1, read as the reverse complement.
ATCGCCGGCCTGCTCAGGCCCGATTCCGGGCGCATCACCGTCCTCGGCATCGATGTCCGTTCCGACCCGCTCGCGGTGCAGGGCGCCATCGGCTACATGCCGCAACGTTTCGGTCTCTACGAGGATCTCACGGTCCGTGAGAATCTCGACCTCTACGCGGATCTGCACGATGTCGAACCGGCCGAGCGCCAGGCGCGCTACGCAGAGCTTCTGCACATGACCGGCCTCGCCCCCTTCACGGCGCGTCTCGCGGGCAAGCTTTCCGGCGGCATGAAGCAGAAACTCGGCCTTGCCTGCACGCTGGTGCGCGCGCCCGCGCTGCTGCTGCTCGACGAGCCCACCGTCGGCGTCGATCCGGTGTCCCGGCGCGAGCTCTGGCAGATCATCGATACGCTGACGCGGACCGAGGGTATGACGGTGCTGCTCAGCACCGCCTATCTCGACGAAGCGGAGCGCTGCCGGTCGGTGCTGCTGATGCACGAGGGGACGCTCATCGGCGAGGGCGATCCGAAGCAGCGCACCGAAACCATGGGCGGGCGCAGCTTCCACGTCGATGCCGAAGGCACTGGCCGGCGCAGACTGCAGGCGCTGCTCGCCGGCGCGCCCGGTGTGCTCGACGCCGTGATCCAGGGCAGCCATGTCCGCATCGTGACCCGGCCCGGCGCGACGGCGACCGTGGAGGCGCTGCTCCCTACCCTGCCCGGCGCGCAGCTCGTTGCCGTGCCGCCGCGCTTCGAGGACAGCTTCATCGATCTGCTGAGCGAACACGGCACAGCACAGGCAAGGATGGCGCCGCCGCCTGTCGATCCCGTCGCGGCGAAAGACGAGCAGGACGAAATCGTCGTCGAGGGGCTGACACGCCGCTTCGGCGATTTCTACGCCGTGAAGGATGTCAGCTTCCGCGTCCGCCGCGGCGAGATATTCGGCCTGCTCGGCGCCAACGGGGCCGGAAAGTCGACGACCTTCCGCATGCTCTGCGGGCTGCTACCGCCGAGCGCCGGCACGCTGCGCGTCGCCGGCGTGGATCTGCGGGCCGCCGCCGCCGCCGCGCGCGCGCGGATCGGCTACATGGCGCAGCGCTTCTCGCTCTATGGCGATCTCTCGGTGATGCAGAATCTGCGCTTCATCAGCGCGGCCTACGGGCTGGGCGGGCCGCGTCAGCGCGACAGGATCAGCTGGGCGCTGGAGGAATTCGAGCTCGCCGCGCTGGCCGGTGCGACCAGCCGGGACCTGCCGCTCGGCTACAAGCAGCGCCTCGCCCTCGCCGCCGCCCTGATGCACGAGCCCGACATCCTCTTTCTCGACGAGCCGACCTCCGGCGTGGACCCGCTCGCCCGGCGCGAGTTCTGGCGCCGCATCAACGGCCTCGCGGAGGCCGGGGTGACCGTGCTGGTGACGACGCATTTCATGGAAGAGGCGGAGTATTGCGACCGCCTGCTGATCATGGCGCAGGGGCAGGTGCTGGCCGAGGGCACCTCGGAATCCGTGAAGGCACGCGCGCGCAGCGCCGCGCTGCCGGAACCGACCATGGAGGACGCCTTCATCGCCCTCGTCCAAGCGGCCATCCATCCCGAGATCGCGGCGTGAGCATCCGCATCAGCCGCCGGCTGCGCGGCCTGGTCCGCAAGGAGTTCGTGCAGATCCGGCGCGACCCTTCGAGCCTCGCCATCGCCTTCCTGCTGCCGGCCTTGCTGCTGCTGCTGTTCGGCTACGGGGTCTCGCTCGACGCGTACCATGTCCGGGTCGGCGTCGTCGTCACCCAGCCGACCGCGGAGACCGCCAGCTTCACCAGCCATCTGCAGCATTCGCCCTATTTCGCGCCGGTCGCCCTGCCCGACATCCAGGCCGCCGAGCGGGCGATCGGGCGGCGCGAGATTTCCGCCATCCTCTGGCTGCGCGAGGATTTCACCCGCAAGCTGCTCGCCTCGGGCGGGGCGCCGATCGGCGTCATGCTCGACGGCGTGGACGCCAACACGGCGCGCATCGTCGAAGGCTATCTGCAGCAGACATGGCAGACATGGCTCGCCGCGCGGGCGGCCGAGGTCGGCCAGCCGGTGCCGGGCGCGACGATATCGGGCGCGTTGGCCGTCACGGGGCGGGTCTGGTTCAACCCCGCCGTCCAGAGCCGCGACTATCTGGTGCCCGGGCTGATCGCGGTGATCATGACGCTCACCGGCGCGCTGCTCACCGCGCTCGTGATCGCGCGCGAGTGGGAGCGCGGCACGCTGGAGGCGCTGATGGTCACGCCGGTCAGCCTGCGCGAGATCATCGTCTCCAAGCTCGCGCCCTATTTCGTGCTCGGCATGGGCGGCATGGCGGTTTCGGTGGCGATGGCGGTGTGGCTGTTCCATGTGCCGTTGCGCGGCTCGTTCGCCGTGCTGGTGCTCGCCGCGAGCCTGTTCATGGGCGCCGCGCTCGGCATGGGTCTGCTGATTTCCTCGGTGGCGCGCAACCAGTTCGTCGCCGGCCAGATCGCGATCATCGTCACCTTCCTGCCCGCCTTCATTCTCTCCGGCTTCATCTTCGATATCGGCAGCATGCCGGAGCCGATCCGGCTCTTCACCTACCTCGTCGCCGCGCGCTATTTCGTCGCCATCCTGCAAAGCGTGTTTCTCGCCGGCGATGTCTGGTCGGTGATCCTGCCGAACGCCGCGGCGCTCGTCGCGATGGCCGCAATCTTCCTCGGGCTGGCGCGGCTGGTGACGCGCAAGCGGCTGGATTGAGCACGATGTTTTCGCGGGTGCTCGCATTGATCGTCAAGGAGCTGCTGGCGCTGCTCAAGGACCCGAAGAGCCGCATGGTGCTGATCGGCCCGCCGCTGATGCAGCTGATCGTGTTCGGCTATGCCGCGACGTTCGATCTCAACCAGGTTCCGTTCGTCGTCTACAATGCGGATACCAGCGCGGCGTCGCGCGATCTGATCGCGCATTTCACCGGGACGCCGACCTTCCGGCTGGTCGCCAGGGTCGACAGCCTGGCGCAGATCCCGGCGCTGATCGAGGGGCGGAAGGCGGTGATGGCGCTCGCCATCGATGCGCGGTTCACCCGCGATCTGCTCACCGGGCAGCCCGCGCCGGTCGAGGTCATCGTCGATGGCCGCAACTCGAACACGGCGCTGATCGCGCTCGGCTACGCCAACGAGATCCTGTCCGACTATGCCGCGAGCTGGGCGAGCCAGCACGGCGCCAGCACGCCCTCGGCGCTGGTGATGCGCGCCCGCTACAATCCCAACCTCGAATCACGCTGGTTCATCATTCCCGGCATCATCGCCCTGCTCGCGCAGGTGGTGACACTGCTCGTGGTCGCGCTGACGGTGGCGCGGGAGCGCGAGGCCGGCACCTTCGATCAATTGCTCGTCACGCCGCTGCGCCCGGTGGATATCCTGCTCGGCAAGGGCATTCCCGGCCTGATCATCGGGCTCGCCGAGGCGACCGTCATTCTCTTGGCGGCGGTGTTCTGGTTCGGCGTGCCGCTGCGCGGGGCCGTCGGCGTGTTCTATCTCGGCGCGGTGGTGTTCATCATCGCGGTGATCGGCATCGGCCTGCTTATCTCCGCGTTGTCCGCGACCCAGCAGCAGGCGCTGCTCGGCGCCTTCCTGTTCATGGTGCCGTCGATCATCCTCTCCGGCTTCGCAACCCCCATCGCCAACATGCCGCAGGCGGTGCAGTGGCTGACCTTGATCAACCCGCTGCGCTATTTCCTCGTCGTCGTGCGGAGCGTGTTCCTGCAGGCGGCCAGCCTCGCTTCGCTCTCGACCGAGATCGCCGCCATGGCGGCGATCGGCTGCGTCAGCCTCGTCGCGGCCACGGTCATGTTCCGGCGCCGGGTCTATTAGAGCAACCTCCGATCTGACCGAGCCGGTTCGGCTCGGGCAAATCGGGGATAAGTTGCTCTAGGGCCGACGTCCGCCGCAGCGCAGACCCGGTCGGCGGGGGCGCGCCAGACGGATCGACCCCGCCATCGCGCGCGCATTGACGGCGATCGCCTGCTAAGACGTCTTGCGCTCCGAGTAGATTTTTATTATTCATTAACGAAATCGTCTGGAATATAGAGGGAGACATCTCACGTGAGACAAAAAATTCTGCCTTTGGCTCTCCTGCCGCTGCTCGTCGCCAGCGCGGAGCGAACCGCGTGGGGCAACCCTGTCGCGGCGTTCAGCTTCAGTTCAGCCACGTACGCCACCTACGATCCGTCCACGGCGGAGCTCGGATACGACTTCTCGACCGGCGCGACACCCGTACTGGTCAGTGCGCTCGGCTATATCAATGACGGCACCAACACGACGCACACGATCCAGCTGTTCGACGTCGCGACCCAGAAGGCGGTCCCCGGCGGCCTGGCGGCGGTGATGACGAGTGGTGGCGGCCCGACCAGCACCAGCTTCAGCTACGTCAAACTGGCCACGCCTGTGCAACTTTCCGCGTATACCGAGTACCAGATCGTCTCGCAGTTTTACACCAACGAGCACTACTTCATTCAGGCGAAGAATTTGGTCACCAGCGTCGGCCTGACCTTGGGGAATGCGGTCTACGACAACTATGGCGCACCGCCCACGATACCGGATTTTGCCCGTGGCACCGCGGCCGTCAACGATCCCGGTGATTTCGGGCCGAACATGCTCGTCAGTGCTGCGGAACCGTCGAGCCTCGCCGTGCTCGGGGTCGGCCTCGTCACCTTCTGGCGGACACGGCGGCGCCCGCGCAGCTGAAACAACCCGGCCGCGGGGGCGCCGATCCGGCCTCGTTTCGAATGGCTGCGCTATCGGCCTCCTGCGCCTAGCGCTCGCCCCCGGGCACGTTATGCCGGCACCGTCACGTTCGCGGCGCGGCTGCGGATGCCGAGCGAGAGCACGACCATGCCCGTCACCGCCACCATGCCGGCGACGACGAAGGAGGAGGCGTAGCTGCCGGTCCATTGCAGCGCGAAGCCGGTCACCGAGGGGGCGATGATGCCGGAGATGTTGCTCAGCGCGTGGGTGAACCCGCTCACGCCCCCGACATGCTCGGCATCGACCAGTTCCTGGCTCATCGCCCACAGCGCCTGTGGCACGGCGACGATGAACAGCGTCGCCAGCGCCAGCAACGCCAGCGCCTGGGCCGGGCTGGTGGCGAGGATGGTGAGAAACACGCAGGCCGCGGCGCAGCCGAGCGCGGCGATCGCCACGGTCTTGCGCGCCCACAGCCCGTTGCCGCTGCGCTTGAGCAAGGCATCGGAGAGCATGCCGCCGGCGCTGTAGCCGATCATCCCGCCGATCCACGGAATGACGCTGACGATGCTCATGGTGCGAAGGCTGAGATGGAACGCGTCGACGAGGTAGCTCGGCAGCCACGACAGGAAGAAATAGAGCACGTAGTTGCCGCAGAACAGGCCGGCAGCCAGCGCGAGCACGCTGGGACGGACCAGATAGGCGCCGAGGGTGCTCGCGTGCGCCGCCTCGCTCGGCACGTGGGCCGCGCGGCTCTCCTGGATCAGGCGCAGTTCGGGGGCGCGCACCTTCGGGTGCTGGGCCGGCAGGTCGGTCACCAGCGCACGCCAAGCCACCGCCCAGGCCAGCCCGATGACGGCGATGACGACGAAGGCGATGCGCCAGCCATAGGAGGCGGCGATCAGCCCGACCACCGGCCCGGCCAGCGCCGAGCCCAGCGGCTGGCCGGCGAAGGTGACGCCGATCATCGTCGCCGTCTCGTGGCGGGGGAACCAGTTGCAGATCGCCTTGTTGGTGGTCGAGCACATCGGCCCCTCGCCGACGCCGAAGGCGACGCGAGCGAAGAGCAGGGTGAAAAAGCCCGAGACCAGCGCGGTCAGGCCGCAGCACACCGACCATAGCGCCATCGCCCAGCCATAGACGCGGCGCGGCCCGAACCGATCGGCGAGATGGCCGCCGATGAAGCAGAACAGCGCGTAGCCGAAGAAGAAGCTGGAGAAGATGAGCCCGAGCTGGGAGGCGCTCAGGCCGAGATCCTTGCGCACCAGCGGCGCCGTCACCGAGAGCGCGGCGCGGTCCATGTAGTTGATCATGCCGGCGCCGAACAGCATCGAGGCGACGACGAAGCGATAGCGGCCCGCGAACACGTTTCTTCTCCCAAGGACGATTGTCGGGCAGCAAACCCCGAACCGGCCGGGTTTGACAAGCCCGCTCCGCCCGGCCGATCGTGAAGGCTGAAAAATCGGCGGAACACCTGCATGGACGCCTGGCTGCGCCCGACATCGCTGGCCGATGCGCTGGCCGCGCTCGCCGCCGCGCCGCGCGTCATCCTGGCCGGCGGCACCGACCTCTATCCGTCGCATGGTACCAGTTCCCTCCCCGGCTCGATTCTCGACATCTCCGCCCTCCCCGGCCTGCGCCGGCTCGAGACGCACGCGGATCATTGGCGCATCCCCTGCCTCGCGACCTGGTCGGACGTGATCGGCGCCGAGCTGCCGGCGTCGTTCGACGGCTTGCGCGCCGCCGCGCGCCAGATCGGCGGTGTGCAGGTGCAGAACGCCGCGACGGTGATCGGCAATGTCTGCAACGCCTCGCCCGCCGCCGACGGGATTCCGAACCTGCTGGCGCTCGATGCCGCGGTCGAACTCGCCTCGCTCGCCGGCACGCGCCATCTGGCCCTGGCGGACTTCGTTCTCGGCAACCGCCGTACTGCGCGCCGGCCGGACGAGCTGGCCGTGGCGCTGCGCATTCCCCGCCCCGCCGGCCCGGCGCGCGGCGTGTTCGAAAAGCTCGGCGCGCGGCGCTATCTGGTGATCTCCATCACCATGGTCGCGGCGGTCGCCGAGTACGATGCGGCCGGGCGCGTCCGCCGCGCGCGCATCGCCGTCGGCGCCTGCGGCCCCAGGGCGGTGCGCTTGCCCGGGCTGGAAGCGGCGCTGGAGGGGCGCCAGCCGGAGGCCGATCTCGTCACCCCCCATCTCGCCCCGCTGGCGCCGATCGACGACGTCCGCGCCAGCGCCGAGTACCGCCTGCGGGCGACGGCGGAATTGCTGCGCCGTGCGCTCGACGCGCTGGGCACGCCCCGCGCGCGGGCGGCATGACCGCGATCGGGTTCGTCCTCAATGGCCGCGAGGTGGTCGCGACCGCGCCGCCGCGGCGCCGCCTGGCGGCCGTGCTGCGCGACGAGTTCGGCCTCACCGGCACCAAGATCGGCTGCGACGCCGGCGATTGCGGCGCCTGCACCGTGCTGCTCGACGGCACGCCCGTCTGCGCCTGCCTCACCGCGCTCGGCCAGGTCGAGGGCCGTGCCGTCGCCACCGTCGAAGGCTTGGCGGCGAGCGCGCTGGCGCCGCTGCAGCGCGCCTTTCTCCGCCACGGCGCGGCGCAGTGCGGCATCTGCACCCCGGGCATGCTGATGGCCGCGATGGCCCTGCTGGCGCGCACGCCGCAGCCGGACGAGGCGGCGATCGCCGATGCGCTCGGCGGCGTGCTCTGCCGCTGCACCGGCTATCGCGCCATCATCGCCGCCGTCGCCGACGCCGCCGCCACGCTGCCGGAGGAGCCACCCTCCGGCGCGGCGGTCGGCGCGCGGGTGGCGCGGCGCGACGGGGTGGAGAAGGTCACCGGCCGCGAGCGCTTCGGCGCCGACGCCCTGCCCGCCGGGCCGTTCCTCACCCTGCGCGCGATTCGCTCCCCTTACCCGCACGCGCGCTTCACCATCGGCGACCTTGCCCCGCTCTTCGCCGCCCACCCTGCCCTGGTGCGGTTGCTGACGGCGGCCGATGTGCCCGGCAGCCTGTGCTACGGCATCTATGCCACCGGCAAGGATCAGCCGGTGCTCGCCGAAGGGCAGGTGCGCCATCGCGGCGAGCCGGTCTGCGCCCTGGTCGGACCGGCCGAGGCGCTGGCGGCGATCGCCGAAGCCGCGGTGCCGATCACCTGGGACATCCTGCCGCCGGTCGGCTTCGACGATGCGACAGCCACCCAACCTCTGCACGCCCATGCGCCGGAGAACATCCTCTGCCGCGGCCGCGTCCGTGCCGGCGATCCGGACGCCGCGCCGCCGGCGGGCGCCGTGCGGGCCGGCATCGCCATCGAGACGAGCTTCGTCGAGCACGCCTATATCGAGCCGGAGGCCGGCTATGCGCGCCGCGTCGGCGACCGTATCGAGATCGTCGCCTGCACCCAGACCCCCTACATGGACCGCGACGCGATCGCCGGCATCCTGGGCATCATGCCCGAGCAGGTGCGCATCGTGCCGACCGCGGTCGGCGGTGGCTTCGGCGGCAAGCTGGATCTGTCCGTCCAGCCGCTGATCGCCATCGCCGCCTGGCTCACCGGCCGGCCGGTGCGCATGGTCTATTCCCGCTCCGAGAGCATGGCGAGCACGACCAAACGCCATCCCGCGCGCATCCGCGCCGAGGCCGTGGCCGGCGCGGACGGGCGGCTGTTTTCGGTGCGGTTCCATGGCGATTTCAACACCGGCGCCTATGCGAGCTGGGGGCCGACGGTGGCCAATCGCGTCCCCGTGCACGCGGCCGGTCCCTACGCGGTGCCGAACGTCCTCTGCACCAGTGCTGCGATCCACACCACCGATCCGCCGGCGGGCGCCTTCCGCGGCTTCGGCGTGCCGCAGGCGGCGATCGCGCACGAGGCGCTGATGGACGCGCTGGCCGATCGCCTCGGCCTCGACGCGCTGGAGTTCCGCCTGCGCAACGCGCTGCGGCCGGGAAGCCGCACGCCGACCGGGCAGGTGCTCGGCGCCGACGCGGCGCTGGGCGCGTGCCTGGAGGCGCTGCGGCCGCGCTGGCGCGCCTGGCGCGATGAGGCCGCAGCCTTCAACGCCGCCCGTCATCGCCCCGTGCTGCGCGGGGTTGGCATCGGCTGCATGTGGTACGGCATCGGCAATACCAGCCTCTCCAACCCTTCGGCCATGGCGATCGGCCTGGCCCGCACCGGGCGTATCGTGCTGTTCTCTGGCGCCGTCGATATCGGCCAGGGCTCCAACACGGTGCTGGCGCAGATCGCAGCCGACGCGCTCGGCGCGCCGCTGGGCCAGATCGATCTCGTCACCGGCGATACCGACCGCACGCGCGACGCCGGCAAGACCAGCGCCTCGCGCCAGACCTTCGTCAGCGGCAACGCCGCGCTGCGGGCGGCGCTGGCGCTGCGGGCCGAGATTCTGCGCCGCGCCAACGCCGGCCCGGCGGCGCGCATCGCCTTCCTCCCCGGCGCGTTGCAGGTGAGCGATGGCGGCCGGACCAGCACCCTCGCGCTCGAGAGCTTGCCCGCCGACGCCGAGGGCATGGTGCTGCGCGGCGAAGGGTATTTCGACCCGCCGACCACCCCGCTCGACCAGGACGGTCAGGGCATTCCTTACGCCAGCTTCGCCTTCGCCGCGCAGATCGCCGAGGTGGCGGTGGATACCGCGCTGGGCACCGTCACGGTCCGCCGGATCGCCGCCGCCCATGAGGTCGGGCGCGCGATCAACCCGACCCTGGTGGAAGGCCAGATCCACGGCGGCATCGCGCAGGGGCTCGGACTCGCGCTGATGGAGGAGTACGTGCCCGGCCGCACCGAGAACCTGCACGACTACCTGATCCCAACCATCGGCGACGTGCCGCCGATCGAGGTGATGCTGATCGAGGAAGCGGACGCTCTCGGCCCGTTCGGCGCCAAGGGGGTGGGCGAGCCGGCTCTGGTCGCCACCGCACCGGCGATCCTCAACGCCATCGCCGCCGCCACCGGCGCGCGCATCACCCGGGTCCCGGCGACGCCAGAGCGCGTCCTCGCCGCCATCCGCGCCGCGCGCGGGGAAGATCGCGCATGACCCGCCCGCCCAGCACCACTCACGCCGCCACCGACGCTCCGGCGGCCGCGGCGCTGACCGCGGCGACGAAGCCGGCGCCGGATCTCGTCACCTGCGACGCCTGCCCGGTGCTCTGCCGCATCCGGGTCGACCAGACCGGCGCCTGCGACCGCTACGCCAATCTGGACGGTGTGCTGACCCGGCGCGACCCGCTCGCCGTGCTCGCCCGCGCGCCGGAAGCGGTCCGCTTCCTCGGGCCGGACTGGGACGGCAACCCGATCGCGGCACGGAACCTCTTCGTCACCGGCATCGGCGCCGGCACCACCTATCCGGACTACAAGCCGGCGCCCTTCATCGTCGGCAGCGAGATCGACGGGATCGACATGGTCACCGTCGTCACCGAGGGGATTTTCTCCTATTGCGGGCTGAAGGTGAAAATCGACACCGATCGGCATCTCGGCGCCGAAACGGCGCTGGTGCGGGCCGAGGGCGAGGTGGTCGGGCACGTCACCACCGCGGAATATGGCAGCCAGATGCTGAGCCTCGGCGGCGTGCGCCATCTCACCGGCGGCTCGAAGCGCGAGGGCGTCGTCACCTGCGCGACGCTGCTGGCGCTGGCCAATGGCGGCCCGGCGGAGCTCGCGATCGATGGCGGCGCGCGCATCCGGGTCCAGTCCGGCGCCGCCCCCGTGATCGACGGCGTGCCCGAGGCGCGCATGCGCGTCGGCTGTGGCTCGGCGACGATCGGCATTTTCGCCCCCCAATGGCTCGGCCATGCCGACGAGGTGATCGTCGTCGACGACCACATCACCGGCGTGCTCACCGAGCACCAGGCCGGCCGCTTCCTTGGCATGCGCCCGGCGGGGATCCGTGTGCGCGGCCGGCGCTCGACGCCGGGGCGCTATTTCCAGGTCGCCGAGCCCGGCCAGGGCTGGGGCGGCACCGACATCGCCGATCCGCTCGCCATCATCGAGCGCATCGACCCGCGCACCGCCTGGCCCGGGCTGCGGCTGCTGATGGTCTCGACCACCGGCGAGCACGCCGCCTGGTTCGTGCTCGATGACGCGTTGCGGCCGCGGCCGGCGCCGATGCCCGATCCGGTGGCCGCGGTGGTGGCGCGGATCGGCGAGAATTGCGAGCCGGCGCTCTGCACCGTGCTGTTCATGGCCGGCGCCGGCGGCTCGCTGCGGGCCGGGGCGACGACCAACCCGGTGCGGCTGACGCGGAGCGTGCAGGCCGGCCGCACCCGCGTC
>JAJXXT010000137.1 GCA_021780935.1 Pseudomonadota bacterium | reverse complement strand
CGCCGCCGACATCTTCGCGCGCACGGCGGGATCGGCCCACGCGGCCTTCCTCGCCGCCGACATCTTCGCGCGCACGGCGGGATCGGCCAACGCGGCCTTCCTCGCCGCCGACATCTTCGCGCGCACGGCGGGATCGGCCAACGCGGCCTTGCACGCCGCCGATATCTTCGCGCGCACGGCGGGATCGGCCCACGCGGCCTTCCTCGCCGCCGACATCTTCGCGCGCACGGCGGGATCGGCCCACGCGGCCTTGCTCGCCGCCGACATCTTCGCGCGCACGGCGGGATCGGCCCACGCGGCGTTGCTCGCCGCCGACATCTTCGCGCGGGTCGTCGCGGATCGCGGCTTTCCCTTCGGCCAGCCGCCGCGACGTATCGCCGCTGGCTCCAGGCCCAGCTGTTCCGCGATCTCCTCGTCGGTCGCCCCGAGCTTGCGCAGCGCCGTCACCGCGCGCGCCGTCGGCGCATCCAGGGCCGCTACGTCGATCACGCCAACACCGCCGGTTGCATCCCCGCGCCGCGCAGGCCTAACCTCGCGACGGAGGTGAAACAATGAAACGCCCGTCCGGCGAGACGCTGATCCGGTGGGGTTTTATGATCGTTGGCCCGCTTCTTCTCTGGCTGCTGGGGTATTTCAGCGACGGCGGCAGCATCGCGGCCCTCACCAGCCGGGCCGGGCTGCGCCGGTTGACGATGCCCATCGCCCTCGTCGCAGGCATTCTGCTGTTCCTGGATGCCCAGGCCATCGTTCAGTTGCTGGAGCGCGAGGGGCGCGCGGCGCCGCGCTCCAACCGATATTGCTGGACGGCTGTCGGCGTCGCCGTCGTCACGTGCGCCTTCGTCACCGATCCCGTTTTCGGCTATCCCTCGGCGCTGGAACGCGGCTGGGCCACCGCTCCCATGATTCTCTTCAACCTGTTCGACCCCGTCGCCTGGTCCTACGCCGTGCTGGCCGCCGGCGTCGTGCGCATCCTGCACGTCCTCTCGGCGCCGCCCGCGTGACGAAACACCACCGGAGGTAGAACGATGAAACTCCCCCTGTTGCTGGCGATGCTTCTCGGCGCCCATGCCGCCATCGCGCACGCCGCGAAGGACCCGATCTTGGGCTGGATGAGATGCATCGACAACACGGCCAAGATGTTTGCTTCCCGCTCGCACGACGACGCCAGCGCGGTAGGCATCGCTGCCTATCTCACCTGCGGCCGCGCCGAGCTGGCCACCATCAACGGCTACGATGCGCTCGGTCAGAACGGGGCCCAGATCACGCGCCGGATGGAACACGAGATGCAGCAACGCGCCATCGCCGACGTCGTGTTCACGCGCATGAACTGGCCACTCCCGCTGCACTGACATCACGCCGCCTGCCGTCGCACCGGGGTGCGGCCTTCGGCGCCGGGCGGCGACCACGCGACGCCACGATCCGCGCACAGCGACCAGAACGCCGCGAGGTGCCGCACCGCCAGCGCCTCGTTCCCTGGCCTCACAGCCCGTCCCTCGACAGCATCGCGGCGCGTTCGAGCTCATCCCGACGCGCCTTCCATCGCAGCAGGCGCCCCCACACGAACGCCGGGAGCGGCGCGACCGGTTCAGCAATGAGGCCGCGCCATTGACCAACGTTGAGGCCGATGCGGGTCGCCGCGTGTTCCAGATCACCGCCGCATTCGGAGAGCAGGAAACGAGCGATAGCCTCCGCGCGGTGCCGAATGTCGGCCTCTTCGCGGGCGATCGCGTAGCCCTCGGCGCTCGCCACCTGTTCCAGGGGCGCCGTACGCCGCCACGGCGGAACGACGGTGAGCATGTCGGGGTCGAAGCGAAAAATCTCGCCCGAGACGCGCGCCGCGGCAAACCGCTGGTGAAACCAGAGCTCAGTCTGCCGGGCGCCGAGCACGGTCCGAAGAACAGTTGGCGTTCCGATCTGCTTTCGCACAGCGTCGAGGCGTCTCTGAAGGTTTCGGCTCCAGCCGATCTTCACCAGCGCCGGGTCGTCGCCGCGCGCGATGTAGACACAAGCCGCGGCGAGATCCGCGCTCATGCCGGCCGCCTTCGTTGCGCCTTCGCGTCCGCGCTCATAAAATCATCGGCCGAGACAGCTCCCCCCGTCGCGATACAAAGCTCGCTTGCCAAGCTCATCGACGGCATCTTCCGCCCGGTCATGACGTCGTGGATCGTCGACGGGGCGCAACCAACCCGCTTGGCGAGCGCCGTCAGCGTCTCGCCGTTGCTCAAGAGGTATTGCTGAATGTCCATGCCCGCCGACTTAGCTAGGAGCGAAACCGTTTCGCAAGTCCCTTTCGCTCCGGGCGAATCAGCGACTTCTCGCATGTGCGAAAATCCCTGGATGGACCTGGGCCAGACCATCCGTTCCCTGCGCAAGGCCGCGAAGATGCGCCAGATCGATCTGGCCACCGCGCTCGAAATCAGCACCACCAGCGTGAGCGATTGGGAGACCGGCAAGAAGCAACCGGCTATCGAAAGATTGCCGGCTATTGCTGGGGTTTTTGAGATCACCGTGGACGGATTACTCGCAGGGCTCCCCACTTCCGCGCCGCTTTGCGCCGAGTCGCCGGACGAGGAGATGCTGTTGCGGCTGTTCCGCCGATCGAGCGGCGCGCAGCGGCACGCGGTGATCACGCTGCTCGACGGGGCCAAGCGCGAACAGTAGACATTTCGCTCCCGGCTAACTTTTCTATTGATCCGGAGTTTCGCCGGTGGCTAATCTACCTCCGCAACCCGGAGGTTCGCATGGACGCCACGTTTCATCCCCGCCCGTCTGACGGCGCTCTGTCACTCGAGCTCGGCGTGCTCGGCATGCGGCTGACCACTCTCGCCGAGGAGATCGCGCGCCTGGTTCGCGCCCGGCCGGACATCGCCGGCGCGCTGGACGTGCCACCGCCGTCCGAGGGCATGACCCTCACCGCGTCCCAGACGCTGCACCGCGTCGCCGATCGGCTCGGCCGCCTCAACGATCGCCTCGCCACCCGCAGCGCCGCGTTCGCCGATCGGATCGCGCCATGACCGCCCGCGCCATCTCCGCCGGTTCGCCGGTCTGGGTCCTGGTCGCGCGCGAGCGATCCACGGTGCTGCGCCTGCTGCGCTGCCACGTCCTCGCCGACCACCGCGATGGCACCTTCACCGTGTTCCTGGACGCCGATCGCGACACCGCCGACCTGCGGGAGTGCCTGCGCCTGCCGGCAGCCGACGTGTTCACCACGCGCTGGGAGGCCAGGGCCGAGCGCCTGCGCCGGAACTTCGCTCCCGGTGGCCGCCACCACCCCGGCGCCGCGCGGGAGGCCCGCGCATGAACACGCCCCTCGCCGAGCGTCTCCAGGCGCTCGCCGCGCGCGTCGCACCGGCCGACGTGCCGCTCTGGCTCGATCTGTGCAAGCTCGCCCACGACGTGCGCCGCATGGAACGCGCGCTCGACGAGCTCGTCGCCGACGCCGCCGAACAGGCCCGCGCCATCGCCGCCGAGGAACGCGTCGCCGCGGTCTGCGCGGCCGCCTCCAACGTCGTGGCCTTCCCGCGCAGGCCATCCGGCGGGAGGGTCGCATGACTTCCCCTCCCCTGCGCGGCATCCTGCTCGTCGACAATCATCTCGCAATCGTGACGGAGCTGGTCACGGAGGCATTATTTCGCCAACGCGGGGAACGCGATCGGCTGGAAAAGCGGGCCGACGACGCGAGGTTTGCCGTTTATCTCGGCGCCGCCCGCAAGCGCTGCAACGAGCTGGAGGATCTGCTTTCCCTCATCACCAGCGTGCATCTAGGCGGCGAGGATGCGTTCCTCCACGCTGCGGATCATCTCGACGTCGTCGGGCGCGGCCGGCCGATGGAGGTCACCAAGGACCTCGACCGCACACGGCCAGTGCGCCGCGATGACGGCGACGCGTCATGAAACTCCTGCGTTCGGTCACGTATCAGCGCGTGCCCGCAGGCCGATGGGAGGGCGGCGACCTGGGCGGCGCGTTCATGGCGCCATCCTGCGTGGACGGCGACGCGCTTTGCATCCTCGCCACCAGTGGCGACGGCTGGGACCACGTGAGCGTCTCGCTGCGGGCGCGGTGTCCGACCTGGGCCGAGATGGACCAGGTCAAGCGCGAGCTGTTCCGTCCCCACGAAACCGCGATGCAGTTGCACGTGCCGCCGTCCGATCACGTGAACGTGCACCCCTTCACGCTGCATCTCTGGCGGCCTACGTCCGGCCGCAAAATCCCGCGACCGCCTCTGGTGCTCGTCTGATGCCTGATCGCCTCACCTGGACGCCGTCGGACGCCGCGGCCGCGCTCGGCCGCTCGGCGCGCTGGCTGGCCCGGCACCGCGCGGCGCTCGAGGCGGCGGGCTTCCCCGCGCCGCTGCCGATGCGCCTCGGCTACGACCCCGACGCCGTCCGCGCCTTCATCGAGCGCCGCCGCGCGGCCGAGGCCAACCCCGACGGCGCCTGGCACGACGCCCTCGACCAGCGCGCCGCGGCTCTGGCACGCCTCGCATGACCCGCAAGGACGCCAAGCCCGTCGATCTTGCCGCGGACCGTCGCAAGCGCTCGACCGTAAAGCGGAAGTGCAGATCGCCGCTCGTGAAAAGCTGTGATTTCAACAAGGAGGACCACAGGATGCGCGTCAACATCTATGCCGAGGAAATGACCCCTCGCGTCGAGCTCGTCACCAAGCGCACGGCGGACGGCACCTTCACCGGTGTTCGCTTCTACCTCGAACTGCCGATCACCCTGGCCAACGGTCAACACGCCAGCGGGCCGTTCCTCCATCACCCCGGCGACGACGACAGCAGCGCTGTCACCTTCTGGGGGAAGCGCGACCTGCGTCACATGCTGCACCGCGCCCTGGCGCTGCTCGACGAAGCCGAGAACGTCAACCAAGCTGCCGACGCGCCCGTCACTCAGAAAATGCCCGGCTACCCGCAAGGCAACAGCCTGCGTCGCGACTGAACCGATGCGGGACGCCACGGCGCCCTGCATCAATTCGCAGTTTTTGGGAGGTCTTATGAAGATTACATTGGAAAACACCTCGACGCTCGTCAATCTCGTCATCAACGGCGTGGATGTGCCGGCTCGCATCTGGCAGGGCGAAGACCAGAACGGCATCGCCGTCCACGCGTTCATCACCCGGATCGTGCCGGAGGTGCCCGAGAGCGACCCGGAGATCGAAACGAAGCTCGCGGCGTTCACCGAGGAGCTTCGTCGCGAAGCGCATCCTCGTGGCACGGTGCGCTCCTACGATTTGCGGTTCTTCATCGACTAGACCGAAAGCCCGGCATACCGTCGGCGCCCCCACGGAGTCCCGCCATGGCGACCCTGAAAGTCCGTCATCTCATCAGCCGCCCCGGTGCCTCGGGGCTGCCACGCTACTTCTGGCAGCCATCCGCGCCGTTACGCGCCCAGGGCTGGCGCCCGGAGCGTGTGCCGCTGGACTGGGGCCGCTACACCGACGCGGGCGCCCTGCTCGCGGCCGCCATCGCCCGCGCCGAGGAGCTCAACGCCCAGCTCGACACCGCCCGCGCCACGACCGTTCTCGCCGCCACGCGCGGTCCGGCGCCGGCCGCCACGCGCACCATCCGCGACCTCATCATCACCTACCAACAGGACGAGGCCTGGCAGCGCCTCTCGCCGGTCACCCAGCGCGGCTATCGCCAGTGCATGAAGCTGATCGAGGCCTGGGCCGGCGACGCCCCGGTGCGCGCCATCGACACGGTGCGCGTGCAGAACCTGCGCGCCGCGTTCCGCCAGCGGCCGGCCTACGGCAACGCGGTGGTGCGCGTCCTGCGCCTGCTGCTCGGCTGGGCGCGCCTGCACGGCTGGGTCACCACCAACGCGGCCGAGCGCCCAGGGCTGCTCGGCACCGCTCCCAGCGGCCTGCTGTGGCCACGCCAGGCCGTCGTCGACTTCGTGGCGCAGGCCGACGCCGCTGGCTGGCCGAGCGTCGGCACGGCGGTTCTGCTGAACGAATGGCTCGGCCAGCGCGAGGCCGACCTGCTGCGCATGCCGCGCAGCGTCTATCGTGACGGCGCGCTCCTGATCACCCAGCGGAAGACCGGCGCCGGCGTCGCGCTGCCGCTGGACATGGTCGCGACCCTGCGCGAGCGCCTGGCGGCCGAGCTCGCCCGCGCGCGCGCCACCGTCGCCACCACGATCCTCGTCAACGATCGCACCGGGCGCCCGTGGAACGAACACACATTCCGCCACGTTTTCTCGACCATCCGCGCCAGGCTCGAGGCGCGCTCCTACGAGCTCGAGCACCTGCTGCCTGGTCGCGACATGGCCGACCCCGAGGCGTTCACCGTCCGCGCGCGCGACCTCACCTTCATGCACCTGCGCCATACCGCGATTACGCGCCTCGGCGAGGCCGGCTGTGCCCCCAACGAAATCGCCGCCATCAGTGGCCACAGCCTCAAGACCGTGACCGACATCCTCGAGCGCTACCTCGTGCGCACCGCGACCGTCGCCCGCGTCGCCTTCCAGCGGCGCCTCGATGCGGAGGCAGGCACGGAACGCTCACGGAACACCAAAGTCTGACAGAGTTTGGACAATGTTGGACAGGGCATCCTCTGTTCTCGTCCCGTTCCTCGCTATGTCCTTGAAATCAAATGGTGCCGACGGTCAGGATTGAACTGACGACCTGCTGATTACGAATCAGCTGCTCTACCACTGAGCTACGTCGGCGAACCGGGGGACGAACCGCGATGCCTGATAGCGTCAGCCGCCCCTGGCCGCAAGCTTGGTGGCCGCGGCGGCGCCCTCGGGGGTGGGTTCGAGGCGCCAGTGGCATTTGAGCGCGCCCTCGCGAATGCGGATCGGGTCGTACAGCAGGCCCGCGCGGACCATGGCGGCGATTTCAGCCTCGACCTCGACCATGGGTGCACCGATCGCCTGCGCGGCGCGGCGCATTCCGTCCGCAGCTTCGTCCTCGCGGATGTCGGCGGTGAGAGCGAGGCGCAGCAGGGCGTCACGCATCGGCATGTCGCGCGCCTCAGGCAGCAGCCGAGGCGGGTGGCGGCACGCCGGCCTCGGCGAGGGCGGCTGCCTGGCGGGCGGCGAGGGCGTCGGCATCGAAATCGGCGATCAGTTCGTGGAACAGGCGCGACCAGTTCAGCTCCGCGCCCAGGCGCACGAACACGCTGCCGAGCCCGATCGCGCTGCGGTCCATCAGCACGAACTCGCGCGGCGGGCGCACGCCGCCGGTGCGCTTGAGCCCGGCATGCACGCTCTGCGCCACGGTGCGGCCGAATTGCGGGTCGTCGGTTTCCTGGATGCGGCGCACCCGGTCCTCGATCAGCGGCTCGTAGAGGAAGCGCGCCCATTCGTTGAGCACCAGCATCTTCTCGCGGGTGAGGTCGGCGAAGCCCCAGATGCGGTAGGCGTGCTCCGCCTTCGCCTCATCGCTGTCGCGCACCGCCTCGAACAGGTCGATGACGCCGCGGACGAAGCGGGCGGGAAAGACGCGGATGACGCCGAAATCCAGCAGGTTCACGCTGCCGTCCGGGCGCGCCTGGTAGTTGCCGAGATGCGGGTCGCCGTGGATCACGCCGTAGCGGTAGAAGGGAATGTACCAGGCGCGGAACAGCGCCTCGGCGAGGCGGTTGCGCTCCTCCTGCGGCGGGTTCTCGGCGAGGCGGTCGGTGAGCTTGCGCCCGTCGAGCCAGGTCATGGTGAGGAGACGGCGGGTCGAAAGTTCCGATACCGGAACGGGAACGTGGACCAGCTTCTGGTTCGCCAGCATCAGGCCGTAGAGGCGCATCTGGGCGGCCTCGCGCAGGTAGTCGAGCTCCTCGCGCAGGCGCTCGGTCAGCTCGGTGTAGATGTCCTCCTGCTGGATGGCGTTGTCCATCATGCGATAGACCGTCATCGCGAGCTTCAGCTGGCGCAGATCCGCCTCGACCACGCTCGGCATGTCGGGATATTGCAGCTTGCAGGCCAGGCGCGTGCCATCGGCGAGAGTGGCGCGGTGCACCTGCCCGAGGCTCGCGGCGGCGGCGGCGGTCTCCTCGAAATCGGCGAAGCGGGCGCGCCAGCCGGCGCCCAGCTCGCTCGCCATGCGCCGGCGAACGAAGCCGGTGCCCATCGCCGGCGCGTTGCTCTGCAGCTCCGCGAGCTGTTCGGCGTATTCCTCGGGCAGCGCGTCGGGCACGGTCGAGAGGAATTGCGCGACCTTCATCAACGGGCCCTTGAGGCCGCCGAGGATCGCCTTGAGGTCGCCCGCGTGGTCGGCACGGTCGAACTTCATGCCCAGCGCGCGCGAGCCGACGACGCGCGCCGCGATGCCGCCCACCGTGGTCGAGGTGCGGGCGAGGCGACGGATCTCGCCGAACAGTGTGGGGCCTTCCTCGGTCATTTTGCTCTCGTTATCATTCTGGTTCGCGATGCATGCCGACCCGTCAGCTCTCGGCCGCCAGCTCGTCGATGAAGCCGGCGACGATATCGAGGCCGCGGCGCCAGAAGGCAGGGTCCGAGGCATCGAGGCCGAAAGGTGCGAGCAGCTCCTTGTGGCGCAGCGTGCCGCCGGCCCTGAGCATGGCGAGGTATTTGTCCGCGAAACCGGGCGCACCCTTGCGATAGACGTCGTAGAGCGCGTTCACCAGACAGTCGCCGAACGCATAGGCATAGACGTAGAAGGGCGAGTGGACGAAATGCGGCACGTAGGACCAGAAGACGCTGTATTCCGGCGAGAACTCGAAGATCGGGCCGAGGCTTTCGCGCTGCACGTCGAGCCAGATCTCGCCGATGCGCTCGGCCAGCAGCTCGCCGCCGCGCCGCTCGGCGTGCAGCTTCTGCTCGAAGCGGTAGAAGGCGATCTGGCGGACCACCGTGTTCAGCATGTCCTCGACCTTGGCGGCGAGCATGATGCGCCGGCGCGCGCGGTCCTGCTCGGCGTCGAGCAGGGCGCGGAAGGTGAGCATCTCGCCGAACACGCTCGCGGTTTCGGCGAGCGTCAGCGGCGTGCCGGACATGAGATAGCCCTGGTCGGCGGCGAGAACCTGGTGGACGCCGTGGCCGAGCTCGTGCGCCAGCGTCATCACGTCGCGGGTACGGCCGTGGTAGTTGAGCAGCAGATAGGGGTGGGCGGCGGGCACGGTAGGGTGGGCGAAGGCGCCGGAGGCCTTGCCCGGGCGCAGGCCGGCGTCGATCCACGGGCGCTCGAAGAAGCGCTCACCGATGCCGGCAAGTTCCGGCGAGAAGGCGCCGTAGGCCGCGAGCACGGTCGCGCGCGCCTCCGGCCAGGGGATGCGGCGGTCATCGTCGCCGGGCAGCGGCGCGTTGCGGTCCCAGTGCTGCAGTTTGTCGAGGCCGAGCCAGCGCGCCTTCATCGTGTAGTAGCGGTGGGCGAGGCGGGGAAAGTCGGCGACGACGGCGGCGACCAGCGCGTCCACCACCTCGTCCTCGACCATGTTGCCGCGGTTGCGCGAGGATTCCGGGCGCGGGAAGCGACGCCAGTTGTCGGCGATCTCCTTGTCCTTGGCGAGCGTGTTGGTGATCAGGGCAAACAGGCGGATGTTGTCGCCGAAGGCCGCGCCGATGCCGCGCCCGGCCGCCTCGCGCACCGCGCGGTCGGGATCGGAGAGCTTGTTGAGCGCCGTCGAGACGGTCTGCGGCTCGCCACCCACGGTGACGCGCATGGCGGCGATGGTCTCGTCGAACAGCCGGGTCCAGGCGGTGCGGCCGGTGACCTCTTTTTCGTGCAGCAGCTTCTCGGCCTCGTCGGAGAGCTGGTGGGGCAGGAAGACGCGCAGGTCGCGCAGCCAGGGCTGCCAGCGGGCGAGCCGCTTGTCGCGCAGCCGGGTCGCCAGCGCTGCCTCGTCGATGCGGTTGATCTCCAGCGTGAAGAAGATGAGATGGCTGGAGATCGCGGTCACCCGCTCGGTCATCGACTGGTAGAAGCGCCCGATCGCGGGGTCGGTGGAATCGCCCGCGAAGAGGAGCTGGGCGTAGGACATGACGCGGCCCAGCACTTCCTCGATGCGCTCGTACTCGGCGATGGCGTCGGCGAGGTCGGCGGCGGCAAGGCCGGCGAGGCGGCCGGCGAGACGGGTCGAGAAATCGCGCGCGTCACGCTCCGCGCGGTCGAGATCGGCGGTCAGTTGCGGGCTTTCGGTGCCCGTGTAGAGGTCCGCGAGATTCCAGTTCGGCAGCGCGCCGGCAGCCTCTCCGTCGGGCATGGTCAGTGGTCCTGTTCTTTCGTGCCTCACGGCATGTAGGCTAAGGGCCGGAAAGGTCAAAGTCCCCCAGGCAGGCAGGGGTTGCCGACGCGGCGGATTCGGCGGGGAATGGGCGCACGAAAAGTTTGCGCAACGAGCATGGTTGGAGACGGCGACATATCTGGGGAGGGGAATGGCGCCGTGCCGGCGGGCGAGGCGGAGATGGTCGGGTTCGAGGCGCCGAACCTGGCGGCGCTGATGTTCGACCGGGCCGCGCGCTGGGGCGGGCGGGCGATGCTGCGCGAGCACGTCGAGCGCGACCAGTGGCGCCGCCTCACCTGGTTTGAGTTCGCGCGTGCCGCCGCTTCGCTGGCGCGGCATCTTCGGCAGGCCGGAGTCGCCGCCGGCGACCGGGTGCTGATCGTCTCCGAGAACCGCAAGGAGGTGCCGATCGCGGAGGTGGCGCTGATGGCGATCCGCGCCGTGCCGGTGCCGGCCTATACGACCAACACCGTCGCCGACCACGCGCATGTGCTGCGCGACAGCGGGGCGCGGGTGGCGATCGTCTCGACCGCGGCGCTGGCGGCACGGGTGGCGCTGGCGGCCAGCGCGGTGTCGGGGGGGCATCTCGACCGGCTGATCACCATCGAGGCGTTCGAGGTGCAGGGGGTGCCGACGCTGTCCTGGGCGCGGCTGGTGGCCGACGACCTGCCGCCTGACGACATCGCGGCGGAGGCGGCGATGATTCCCGCCACCACCCTCGCCTGCCTGATCTACACCTCGGGCACCGGCGGCGAGCCCAAGGGAGTGATGCTGGCGCATCGCTCGATCCTGGCGAATTGCCGCGGCGCGCTGCCGGTGGTGCGCCGGCTCGGGCTGCGCGATGACGAGGTGTATCTGTCGTTCCTGCCGGTGAGCCACGCGTTCGAGCACACGGTGGGGCAGTTTTTCTTCCCGGCGCTGGGGGTGGAGATCGCCTATGCGCGGGGGGTGGAGTTTCTCGCCGCCGACATGCTGGCGGTGCAGCCGACGCTGATGACCATGGTGCCGCGGGTGCTGGAGCTGATCCGCGGGCGGATCCTGGCGGCGGTGGCGCGGGAGCGGGCGGCCAAGCGGGCGCTGTTCGGGGCGGCGATGGCGGCGGGGTATCGGGCGCTCGACGGGCGGGCGACGTGGCTCGACCGACTGCTCGATCCGCTCTGGGAGCGGCGGGTGCGGCGGCGGCTGCGGGCACGGTTCGGCGGGCGGTTCCGCGCCGCGGTCTCCGGCGGCGCCCGGCTCGACCCGGAGGTGGGGCGGTTCTTCCTCGCGATCGGGCTGACGCTGCTGCAGGGCTATGGGCAGACCGAGGCCGGGCCGGTGATCTCGGTGAACCCGCCGGAGGCGACGCGGATCGCGACGGTGGGGCGGGTGCTCGACGGCGTCGAGCTGCGGATCGCCGAGGACGGCGAGATCATGGTGCGCGGCGAGCTGGTGATGGACGGCTACTGGGGCCGGCCGGAGGAGACGGCGCAGGTGCTGCGCGACGGCTGGCTGGCGACCGGGGATATCGGGGTGCTGGACGCCGACGGCTACCTGACCATCACCGACCGCAAGAAGGACATGATCGTGCTCTCGGGCGGCGAGAACGTCTCGCCGGCGCGCATCGAGGGGATGCTGATCGCCGAGCCCGCGATCGCGCAGGCGATGGTGGCCGGCGAGGGGCGTGCCGGGCTGGTGGCGCTGGTGGTGGCGGCGGAGGGCCATGACGCGGCGGCGGTGGCGGCGGCGGTGAGCGAGGTGAACCGGCGGCTGGCGGTGGTCGAGCGGATCCGCCGCCACAAGGTGGTGGCGCCGTTCACGCTCGAAAACGGGCAGCTCACGGTGACGCAGAAGGTGCGCCGGCACATCGTGGCGGCGGCCTATGCGGCGGAGCTGGGGTGAGGCCCGCGGCCTACATGCCGAGAGCGCGGCGATAGACGTCGAGGAGCGATTCCTGTTCCTCCACCACCGCCGGCTCCTGCTTGCGGATGCGGATCAGGGCGCGCATCACCTTGACGTCGAAGCCGGTGCCCTTGGCCTCGGCGTAGATGTCGCGGATGTCGCTGCCCAGCGCCTTGCGCTCCTCCTCCAGCCGCTCGATGCGCTCGACGAAGGAGCGCAGCCGGTCGGCGGCGAAGGTGCCGCTGCCCTCGCCCTTGGTCTTGCGTTCCGCCTGCGGTGCGTCGAGCGCCATCGTCGTTCCCTTCTGTCTCGCCGGCCCCCTGGTGTTGGCACCGGGGCCGGGGCGGGCGGGACTAATGGCAGCCGCTGGATCGGTCAACCTTCCCGGGCGCGGGCTCCGGCGCGGGCGGATGAGCGGCGGCGAAGGCCTGCTGCTGCGCGGCGCTGGCCGGGGCCTGGTGTTTCGCCTGCCACTCCCGGTACGGCATGCCGTAGACGATCTCGCGCGCATCCGGGTCCGCGAGGGCGATGCCGCGCTCCTCCGCCGCCTCGCGATACCAGCGGCTGAGGCAGTTGCGGCAGAAGCCGGCGAGGTTCATCAGGTCGATATTCTGCACGTCGGTGCGCGCGCGCAGGTGGCCGACGAGCGTACGGAAGGCCGCCGCCTCCAGTTCCGTGCGGGTGGCCTGGTCGATCTCCGGTGCGGTCATTCGTGCCTCCTTCTCTGCCACCTGAATGTTCTTTGACGCCTACATGGCGTGACCGCGTGGGGTTCGCCATACTTGGCCCGATGAGGGGCCGACCCAGGGGCGGCATCAGGGGAAAGACACTCGCGCATGGCCATGGATGACGCAACCGCCCGGCATGTGCTGCGTGCCGCCTTCGACGCCGCGGTGCGGGCGGCCGACCCCGCCGCGGTGCTGGCGGCGCATCTGCCACCGAAGCCGCGCGGGCGGACGGTGGTGGTGGGGATGGGCAAGGCGGCGGCGACCATGGCGCGGGCGCTGGAGGCGGCGTGGCCGGACGTGGCACTCTCCGGCGTGGTGGTGACGCGCGAGGGGCACGCGGTGCCGACACGTGCCATTGAAGTACTGGAGGCGCGCCACCCGGTGCCGGACGCGCGCAGCGAGGCGGCGGCGCGGCGGCTGCTGGCGGCGGTGCGGGGGCTGGGGCCCGAGGACCTGGTGATCGCGCTGATCTCGGGCGGCGGGTCGGCGCTGGCGGCCCTGCCCGCCCCGGGACTGACGCTCGCGGACAAGCAGGCGGTGGCCTCGGCGCTGCTGAAATCCGGGGCGGCGATCGGGGAGATGAACACGCTGCGCAAGCACCTCTCGGCGATCAAGGGCGGGCGGCTGGCGGCGGCGGCGGCACCGGCGCGGGTGGTGACGCTCGCGATCTCGGACGTGCCGGGCGATGACCCGGGGGTGATCGCCTCCGGCCCGACGGTTGCCGATGCCACGACCGA
>JAJXXT010000164.1 GCA_021780935.1 Pseudomonadota bacterium | reverse complement strand
GTCACCGAAACCGCCGAAATCGTCTCCGCACGAACCTCATCCGCCACCACACGCAACTGCTCAGGCGAAAAGTTCCGCAAATCCACAGGATGCCGAACCCCATCCAACAACGGCGTCAACGGGCGGGAGGCGGTCGGTTGGTCGGTCACGCGCGGGCCCTCAAGATTGTTGCCGAATTGCCACAGAGCATCGAAGAAGCGAACAGCCGGTGCCGCAAACCGCCTGAATGCCCGGGTTTGGCCGTTCTTGTCATCTCAGCTATGCCTCGCGATGTTACGACTCAGGGCTGGGTTGCAGCACCGGAAACGTTGGGTTTCGCCGCAATCACCCATGCTTCCGGCGTTTTTGCGGCATTGCGGTCGCGTTGCAAATTGTAATATCGCAACGGGGCGGGACAAGCCGTGTTGTTCTGAAAAGGTGGGCATCTTCCTTCTGGGCCCGCCGCGGGAGAATGTAAGGAATGCGCGTTGTCCTGGCCCAGCCGCGTGGCTTCTGCGCGGGAGTCGAGCGGGCGATCGAGATCGTCGAGCGAGCCCTGATCAAATATGGGCCGCCGATCTATGTCCGCCATGAAATCGTACATAACCGGCACGTGGTGGAGGATCTGCGCCAGCGCGGCGCGGTGTTCGTCGATGACCTCGATGAGATTCCGCCCGGCGCCATGACCGTGTTCAGCGCGCATGGCGTGCCCCGACGCGTGGAGGAGATTGCCGCCGAGCGCGGGTTGCCGGTGCTCGACGCAACCTGTCCGCTGGTCGCCAAGGTGCATAACGAGGGCCGCCGCTATGCCGCCCAGGGCCGCGAGATCGTGCTCGTGGGGCATGCCGGCCATGCGGAAGTGGAGGGCACGATCGGTCAGGTGCCGGCCAAGGTGTACCTGGTGCAGACCGTCGAGGATGTCGCCGCCGTGACGCCGGCGGACCCCGAGCGGCTGGCCTACATCACCCAGACCACGCTTTCGGTCGATGACACGCGCGGCATCATCGCGGCCCTGACGGCCCGTTTTCCCGCGATCGTGGGGCCTGATGTGCGTGACATCTGCTACGCGACGCAAAACCGCCAGCAGGCGGTGCGCCAGCTCGCAGCCCAGGTGGATCTGATCCTCGTCGTCGGCAGCCGCAACTCCTCGAACTCCAACCGGTTGCGCGAGATCGGCCAGGAGCTGGGCAAGCCGTCCTATCTCATCGACGACGCCGCGGCGCTGCGGCCCGAGTGGTTCGAGGGGGTGACGATTGTGGGCTTGACCGCCGGCGCCTCCGCGCCCGAGACACTCGTGCGGGGCGTGATCGACGGGATGCGCGCGATCACCGCGATCGAGGTCGAGACGCTGGCCGGGGTTGCCGAGGATGTACGCTTCCGCTTTCCGGCGGAGCTGGCGGATGTCGCGCCGCCAGCCGCCGCTCACGCCCACGCTGCTTGAGGATTTGCCATGCCGGTACCGTTGAACCAGGTTGTCCGCGTCGGCGCTTATGTCGTGCGCCAGCATCTCGCCGGCCGCAGGCGCTATCCTCTCGTGCTCATGCTGGAGCCGCTGTTCCGCTGTAACCTGGCCTGCTCGGGGTGCGGCAAGATCGACTATCCGGCCGAGATTCTGAACCAGCGGCTTTCAGTGCGGCAATGCCTCGACGCCGCGACCGAATGCGGCGCGCCGGTGGTGGCGATCGCCGGTGGCGAGCCACTGCTGCACAAGGAGATGCCGCAGATCGTCGAGGGGCTGATCGAGCAGGGGCGGTTCATCTATCTCTGCACCAACGCGTTGCTGCTTGAGAAGCAGCTCGACAAGTTCAAGCCGCATCGCAACTTCGCCTGGGACGTGCATCTGGACGGCGACCAGGAGATGCACGACGCGGCGGTGAGCCAGAGCGGCGTGTTCACGCGCGCGATCGCCGCGATCAAGGCGGCGAAGGCCCGCGGCTTTCGCGTCTGCATCAATACCACGCTGTTCGACGGGGCGAAGGCGGAGCGGGTTGCCGCCTTCCTCGATGCGATCAACGCGGCGGGGATCGACGGCGTGATGATCTCGCCGGGATATGCGTATGAGCGCGCGCCGGACCAGGCGCATTTCCTCAACCGGCGCAAATCAAAGCAGCTCTTCCGTGACATCTTCGCGCTCGGCCGCGGCAAAAAATGGCGTTTCAACCAGTCTTCGCTGTTCCTCGACTTTCTCGCCGGCAACCAGAGCTATGTCTGCACACCCTGGGGCAAGCCGACGCGCAACGTGTTCGGCTGGCAGCGGCCCTGCTACCTTCTGGGCGAGGGCTACGCGCAGAGCTTCACGGAGCTGATGGCGACCACGGATTGGGACAAATACGGCACCGGCAACTATGAGAAATGTGCCGACTGCATGGTGCATTCCGGCTACGAGGCGACCGCCGTGGTCGATGCGGTGCGCCACCCGCTGAAGGTTCTGAAAGTGGCGATGCGCGGGCCGCGGACGCAGGGCGAGATGGCGCCGGAAATCGCGCTCGACCGCCAGCGCCCAGCGGAGTTCATGTTCAGCCGGCACGTACAGGACAAGCTCGACGAGTTGCACCACGAGAAGCCGCCGATGGCCGACGCCGCCGACTGAGCCGCGCGCCGGCCTGGTGCGCGGCCCTGGCGGGCGCCCTAACGGCTCGGGCGGCCTGGTCTCGTCAGGCGCCGTTGCCGCGCGCGGCCTGGCCTCGCATGACCCTTGCGACCACCGTGCGCAGCGTGCGCCGCGCGCGGGCGGCGTCGCGGGCGAGCCGGATGAGGCTCACCACCTCGCCGGGATGACGTGCGAGGCCGCGCGCGATGCGCCCGCCCGCGATGTTGCCGCACCCGTCAAGCGCCGTCGCGACGACCTGCGGCAACTCGCGATTCCAGGGATCGCAGATCGCCCGCACCACGGCGAAAGGAAGCCGCGCCACATAGGCACCGGCGGCGACGGCACCGCTTTCGAGATCGACCGCGGCAGCACCCGTCGCGGCATGGGCCGCGCGCCGCGCCGCGACGGTGCCGATAACCATCTGTGCGCCCAGCAGAACGCCGCGCCGCTGCGAGAAGCGTGAGGCAAGGGCGGCGTCGGTTTGCAGCGGCACGCCGTCGACCACGACCGTATCCGGCACCAGGAGATGACCTGGCCGCAGCACCGGGGAAAGCCCGCCCGCGAACCCGAAGGAAAGCAGCGCCTCGACGCCCTGATGCAGCAGGCGCATCACCGCTTCCTCCGCGCCCGCTGATGTGCCGCCGCCGATCTCGACCAGGCCCAACGGGGCGGCGATGCGCGCCTCGGCCTTCAGCCCGACGACGATACCGAGCTTCACCTCGCCCTAGAATCCCCAGCCGACGTGCCGGTCGTTGCCGCGCATCAGGTTGCGGTAGCGGGCCAGCGCCAGCAGCGGAAAATAGAGCCGGTAGCCGTGGTAGCGGAGGTAGAAGACACGCGGGAAGCCGACAGCGGTGTAGGGCGCTTCCTCCCACGTGCCATCAGGTCGTTGCGTGGTCGCAAGAAACTCGATGCCGCGCGCCACGGCCTCGCTCTCCGCCTCGCCGGCGGCCATCAGCCCGAGCAGCGCCCAGGCGGTCTGCGAGGGGTTGCTGCGGTGGTAGCGGCCGCGGCTGACGCCGGCATAGCTCGCGTTATCCTCGCCCCAGCCGCCATCCTCGCGCTGCATCTCGCGCAGGAAGCCGGCGGCGCGGCGGATCGCCGCATCCTCGTTGGGAAGCCCGGCGGCGTGGAGGGCGCAGAGCACCGACCAGGTGCCATAGATGTAGTTGGTGCCCCAGCGGCCATACCAGCTTCCATCGGCCTCCTGCTCGGAACGCAGCCAGGCGATGGCGCGGGCGATGATTTCGGCGTCCTCCGGATTCCCGTTCTGGGCAAGGAACGAGATGCAGCGCGCGGTGACGTCGGCGGTCGGCGGGTCGAGCAGCGCACCGTGATCGGCGAAGGGGATGTGGTTCAGCACCATGTGGTCGTTGTCGGCGTCGAACGCGCCCCAGCCGCCATCGCGGCACTGCATGGCGCGAATCCATGCGCGTGCGCGCTCGATCGCGGCGGCATCCCCACTCCGCGTCGCGTCGTCCGGCGCCGCACGGCGTTCCCGGTCGAGCAGCATGCCGACCACGGCCGTGTCATCGACGTCCGGATAGTGGTCGTTGCGATACTGGAACGCCCAGCCACCGACGGGCGCCGCGGGCCGGGCGCGCGCCCAGTCACCCACCACGTCCCGGATCTCGCGCTCGCGCAGCCAGGCATTGGCGCTGGCGAGCGCCTGGTCGGTGCCGGCATCGAGCGTGCCCTTGGCCACCTCGGCCAGCGCGTGGCCGGCGAGTGCGGTGTCCCAGACCGGCGAGAGGCAGGGCTGCACCCAGGCGCGGTCCGGTTCGCGCACCACGAGTTTGCGCAGCGCCTGCCAGGCGGTGGCGGCACGCGGGTCCTCGGGCGGGATGCCCAGCGCGTCGAACATCATCGCGGTGTTGGCCATCGCGGGGTAGATGCCGCCCAGCCCGTCCTTGCCGTTGAGGCGTTCGGTGACGAAGGCGACGGCGCGGGCGATGGCGCGCCTGCGGATGGGGCGCGGAAACAGTTTTTCCAGCGGCCGCAGCACCTGGTCGATGGTCCGGAACCAGGCGCCCCAGCGGGAGCGATACGGGCCGCGAATCCAGTCGCGCACCCGATCCGGAGACGTTACGAACAGCTCCGCCACCCGCACGCCGCGCGGGTTGCGCGCGCGCGGCTTCAGCGCCATCAGCACCAGCAGCGGCACGATCACGGTACGCGACCAGTAGGAGACCTTGTCGAGGTGGAACGGAAACCACCGCGGCAGCAGCATGATCTCGACCGGCATGACCGGCACGGCGCGCCATGGCACTTCGCCGAACAGGGCAAGCTGGGCGCGGGTGAAGACGTTGGCCCGTTCGGCGCCGCCGGCGGCGAGAATCGCCTCGCGCGCGCGGCGCATATGCGGCGCATCCGGCGCATCGCCGATCATCTTCAGCGCGAAATAGGCCTTGACGCTGGCCGAGAGGTCGAAGGCGCCATCATGGAACAACGGCCAACCGCCATGCGCCGCCTGAATGCCGCGCAGATAGACGCCGATGCCGGTTTCGAGGGCCGGGTCCGGTCGGTCGAGAAAATGCGTGAGCAGGACGAACTCGGCGGGAATCGTCGCGTCGGCTTCCAGCGGAAACACGAAATGCCCGTCCTCGCGCCGATGCGCCAGCAGCGCTGCGCGGGCGCGGGTGACGGCGTCGTCGATCCGGGCGAGGTCGGTGGCGATCAGCGAGTCGAGCATCGCGGGCAGATTATGCAGAAATGGGGCCGGTTTGAGGTGCCGCGCCGGTGCCCAGCAACAGGGCGGCGGCGCGGTCGCCGGACCTGATGGCACCTTCGATCGTTGCGGGCAAGCCGGTGGCAGTCCAGTCCCCGGCCAGGACCAGGTTGGCCAGCGCCGTGCGCGGGCCGGGGCGGCGCGCGTTCTGGGCCGGGGTGGCGGCGAACGTGGCGCGGCGCTCCTTCACCACGCGCCAGACGGGCATTGGCGCCGCGAGGCCGGCGGCGGCGGCAACCTCGGGCCAGACGGTCCGCGCCAGGTCCTCGGCGTCGCGATCGACCAGGCGGTTGGCGGCGGAGATGGTGACGGAGAGCACGTGCGGGCGGGCGAACACCCATTCTGCGGTGCCGCCAACCACGCCGACGAACTGGGCGCCGCCGGGCAGTTCGGCGGTGATGCGGTAGTGCAGGTTGACGATCGCCTCGAACGCGTCCGGCGCGACGAGGCCGGGGAGCAGGGGCGGGGCGATGGCCGCCGGCACCGCCAGCACGACGGCCTCGTCCGGCGCGAGTACGACGTCGCCGGCGGTGAAGCGCAGCAGGCTGGCGCGGCCGGCGTCGGTTTCGATCGCCGCGAGGCGCGCGCCGGTGTGCAGTTGCCCGCCATGTGCCGCAAGGAATTCGCGCGCCGGCTCGACGAAACTCTCCGACAGCCCCAGGCGGGCGACCAGCGGCCGGCAGGCGGCGCCGCCCGCGGCCAGAGTCTCGGCCAACACGGCGCCGAGCAGGCAGGCGGCACCCTCCGCCGGCATCGTGTTCAGCGCCGCGATGGCGAGCGGCACGAGCAGGCGGCGTGCCAGCGGGCCAGCGGGCAGCAGCCCGGCCACGGTCTCATCCGGCCGGGCGCGCATCAGCCGTCGCAGCGCAAGATAGTCACGCAGGCGCGTGTCCGGGACCCGGCGGGAGGGGGCGAGCACCCACCAGGGGATGCGCCCGGCATTCGGCGCCACGGTCCAACGCCGGCCGGCCGGCAGCTCGATGAAGGGAAAGATGGGCTGCGCCGGGCCCGCGAGCGGGTCGCGTGCGCCGATGCGGGCGAGATACGCCATCGTCGCCCGGTTGCCGGAAAGCAGGAGGTGGTTGCCGTTGTCGATGACCACGCCGAGCTCGCGGTCGAGATAGGAGCGCGCTCGGCCACCGCCGGACGGGCCGGCCTCGTAGACCGTCACCCGCACGCCGCGCGCGGCAAGCAAGGTTGCCGCGGCGAGGCCCGCGAGGCCCGCGCCGACGACGTGGACATGCGACGGTGGCTTCACGAAATCCCGAAGCGCAGCGCGATATAGAGCTTTTCCCACACCGGCAGGCCGACCCGACGGTGCAGGTCGCGCCAGCCGGCCGCGCGCACCCGGCGCAGGATGGCGGCATACGTGGCGCCCATCAGCCGCGCCGGCCGCATCGCCGTCTGTTCGCAGCGGCGCATGGCTTCCTCCGCCGCCGCGAAATGCGCCTCCGCCCGCACGGCGAGGCGGCAAGCGGCCTTTGGCAGACCGGGGCTGGCGAGGGCCTGAGGAAGCTGCGGCGGCACGCCCTCCGCGCTCAGATCCTCGTGCGGCAGATAGAGCCGGCCGCGCGCGGCATCTTCGCCGACATCGCGCAGGATGTTGGTCATCTGCAGGGCGCGGCCGAGGTGATGGGCGACCTCGTCCGCCGCCGGCGAGGCGTCGCCGAACGCGCGCACGGAAAGTCGGCCCACCGCCGCGGCAACGCGGTCGCAGTAAAGATCCAGCGTCGCGAAATCGGGGGCCACGATGGGCTCGGCCGCATCCATCGTCATACCGTCCACGACGGCGAGGAAATCCTCCTCGCGCAGCCCATAGGCCGCGATGGCGGAGCGTAGCACGCGCGTCACCGCCTCATCGGCCTGGCCGCCGGCGTAGAGGGCCGCTATGCGTTCGCGCCAGGCGGCGAGCCGTGGTGCTTTCTCGGCGAACTGAACCTCGTCGTCCGCTATGTCGTCAACGATGCGGCAGAAAGCGTAGATCGCATACATGGCCTGGCGGCGTGGCAGCGGCAGCACCGCCATGCCGCGGTGGAAGCTGGTGCCGGCGGCGCGGACCAGCGCCTCCACCTCGTCGAGATCGGCGCGTCTGGCGTCGAGTCCGGCGGCGGCCTTTCCGCTCATGTTCTGGCTCCGGGAGTGGGAAAATGTCGAAAGGCCGAAAGCAGGCTCGCGACAAAATCCAGACGGCGCAAAGCGACCCGGCGCGCGATGGGGTCGCCACGGCGTAGCCGCCGCATGAGCCGCCGTGCCAGCCCCGCGATCGCCGCGGTTTCGAGCCGCAGGCGCCGGTCACGCACATGGGCGGGCAGGGGTGGACCCGCCATCAGCGCCTCGCAGCGGTCGAGCAGCGCATCGACCGTCACGCGCAGGCCCGTGGTGGCGGACGGGCGACGCAGGTCCTCGATGCTGGCGCCGCTCGACGCGAGCAGGTCGAGTGGCAGATAGCAGCGATCCAGCGCCGCGAGATCTTTCGTTGCGTCCTGGAGATGGTTGAGCACCTGCAACACACTGCACAGCGCGTCCGACGCAGCCCATGTCTCGCGGGATTCACCATGCAGGTCGAGCACGTGACGGCCGACCGGCATCGCCGAGTGGCGGCAATAGTCGAGCAGTTCGTCCCAGTTCGCGTAGCGTGCCTTGGTGGCATCCTGACGGAAGGCGATCAGCAGGTCGCGGGCATGGCGATCCGTGGTGCCGGTCACGGCGAGGCTTGCGCGGAGCGAAGCGGCACTCGGGCTGCCCGTGGCTCGCTCGCCGGTCAGCACGGCCTCCATCGCGTCGAGCCGGGCGATTTTGTCCTCCGGCGCCAGCGTCGGGCTGTCGGCGATGTCGTCGGCGTTGCGTGCGAAGGCGTAGAAAGCGTGTACGGCCGGGCGCAGGCGGGCAGCGATGAGGAACGAGCCGACGGGAAAGTTCTCGTCGGCCCGGTCCTTGCCCGACCATTCCTCGATGGATCCGGCAGCGCTCATGTGGCCTGCGTGTAGGCGCGCGACTTCCATTGCACGCCATGGCCGCGATGATGCGCCAGTGCCGCGGCGATGGTCGCCGCCAAATAGAAGATCGCGACCAGCGGCAGGAACGGCGCCCAGAACCAGGCGCGATGGTAGCGCCGCAGGCTCGGTCCGTAGGTCAGTGCCATCACCGCCCATGCCATGAACCCCATCAGGCGGGCGGCGCCGTGGCCGAAGACGGCGAGCGCGGGAGGTGCCAGAAAAATCAGCGCAAGCCCAAGCAGTGTGCCCAGCAATAAGAGCGGTGAATAGCCGAGCTGCACATAGGCGGAACGGGCGATCATGCGGCCGATATCGCGCCACGAGGCATAGGGGCGGATGGAGCGCGCCAGCGGGGTGTGGAACAGCGCGATCGGCGCATGGGGCTTGATCGCGCGGGCCAGGGAGACGTCGTCGATCAGTGCCCCGCGAATGGCAGCAATGCCGCCGGCTGCCTGCAGCACGTCGCGGCGGACCAGGATCGTGCCGCCGGCGGCGGCCGCGGTGCGGCGGTCTATATCGTTGATCCATCGGAACGGATACAGCATCTGGAAAAAATGCACGAACGCAGGGATGAGCGCGCGCTCGGCAGCACTCTCGCAGCGCAGTTCGACCATGCCGCTCACCAGGCCATGACCGCCCGCCTGCATCGCGGCGAGCAGGGATGCGGCATGGGCAGGCGCGTGCACGATATCGGCGTCGGTAAGCAGGACCAGCGTCTCGTCGCTGGCCGCGATGCCCCGCTGCACGGCCCAGAGTTTGCCGGCCCAGCCGGCAGGCCGAGGTGCGCCGCGCAGCACGGTGAGCCGCTCGCTGCCGGGCAGCGCCTCGGCGAGTGCGGCTGTCCCGTCGCTGCTTTCGTCGTCGACCAGCACCACGCGGAACTGGCCGGGATAGTCCTGCGCCAGCAGCGAGCCGATCGCGGCCGCAATGGTCTGCGACTCGTCGCGCGCGGGCACCACGGCGACCAGCCGCGGCGCCATCTCTGGCGTGGCGCGGCGTAGCACCGGCTCGGTGCGCCACCATCCGCCATGCAGCAACGCGAGGTAGAGCCAGGCGGCAAGTGCGAGGAACGCCACAACCGTCATGCCGGCACCATGCCGGCGGTACGGAACCAGGCGACGGCGTCCTGCACCGCCAGGCGAGCCGGGCGGGGCGCGTAGCCCAGTTCGCGCATCGCCTTGGCGGAGGAGAAGAACATCTTCTTGCGGGCCATGCGCAGATGGTCGCGCGTGACCATCGGTTCGATACCAAAACGTGCAACGAACTCGCTGGCGATGGCGACCGGCCAGAGCGGCGCGACCGGCAGGGCGATCCGTGGCGCGCTGCGTCCCGAGGCCTCGGCCACGAGGGCCAGCAGGTGACGCAGAAGCAGGTTTTCCGACCCCAGGACATAGCGTTGGCCGATGCGCCCAATTTCCAGCGCAAGCGCATGGCCCTCCGCCACGTCATCCACGTGGACGATATTGAGGCCGGTATCGACATAGGCGGGGATGCGTCCGGCGGCGGCGTCGCGGATCAGCCGGCCGGTGGGGGTCGGTTTGATATCGCGCGGGCCAACGGGTGCGGCGGGGTTGACGATGATGGCCGGCAGGTCGCGTTCGCGCACCAGGCGCAGCACCGCCTGTTCGGCCTGGTATTTCGAGCGCTTGTACACGCCGACGATGGTCTGCGCCGTCACCGGCGTCGTCTCGTCGGCCTCGCCGCCGTCCGGGTCGAGGCCGAGGGCCGCGACCGAGCTGCAATGGACGATGCGCTCCACCCCGGCGTCGAGGGCGGCCTGCATCAGTGCCGTGGTTCCCTCGACATTGGCGGCGATCATCGGGCCGGGGTCGGGCACCCAGATGCGATAGTCGGCGGCGACGTGCACAACGAAGCGGCATCCGGCGACGACGGCGGCGAGGCTGCGCGGCTGGCGCAGGTCGCCTTCGACCAGCTCGGCCTCGACTCCGGCGAGGTTGCGCCGGTCCGAGCCGGGGCGAACCAGCAGGCGCAGCCGGTGGCCGCGCGCGGCGAGGCAGCGCGCGACCGCGGAGCCGACGAAGCCGGTGGCGCCGGTCAGCAGCGTCGTGTCATGGGTCGTGGAAGCAGGCATGGCGCGCCCGTATAGACGCTGGGAAGCGGCCGATGAAGCCGTCGGCACCGCTAAAACGCCGCCTCAGCCGGCGGAGCCGCGAGGGGCGGAAAACGCAAGGCGTTGAAAGACGAGACTTTTGGGATGGAGGTCGTTTTTCACGATGGATTCACGATGAGCTGATGGCCCGTGAACAGGAGCCTCCTAGTTTCACCCAGCCGAGCGAAAACGCGCCGGTAAGCGCGCCGGCACAGGAGGTTAGGGTGGATGGTGGGCAGTTCGCACCGTACCTGAACAGCGTTCAGGCCGGTGCTACCTTCGCCGAGCGTCTCAGCGAGCGGCTTCGCCGCCGCGGTATCCACTATGCCTGGGTCATGCTGGCCCTCACCTTCATGACGATGCTTGCGACATCTGCGGCCATGGGGATGGCTGGTGTGCTGATGCGACCGCTCGAGGCGCGGTTCGGCTGGGATTCGGCCGCGGTTTCCGGCGCCATGGCGATGCGGCTGGTGCTGTACGGGCTGACCGGGCCCTTCGCTGCCGCGCTGCTGCTGCGCTACGGGCTGCGCCGCTCGATCTGCACCGCGCTCGGTTGCATCACGGCCGGGCTGCTGTTGCTGACGCGCATGACGGCGCTTTGGCAGCTTTATGTTTTCTGGGGCGTGTTTGTCGGCCTCGGCACCGGTATGACGGCGATCGTGCTTGGCGCGACGGTGGCGGGTAACTGGTTCGGCCGCCGGCGCGGCCTGGCCATCGGCATTATGGCGACGGCGGCGGCGAGCGGCGTGCTTGCCTTCATCCCGATTTCGGCCTGGATCGCCGAGCATGTGGGCTGGCGCCTGTCGGTGGTGCCGCCGGTGGCGTTGTGCATTCTAGCCTTCACGCTGGTGGCATTGCTGGCCCGCGACCATCCCTCCGAGCTTGGTATGCCGGCCTATGGCGAGATGATCGTGATGCCTCCGCCGGTACGCCGGACGGGCGCCGCGCGGCTGTCGTTCGACGCGCTGCGGCGGGTGATGCCGACGCGGTCCTTCTGGGTGCTGATCATCGGCTTCGCGATCTGCGGCTTCACCACCAACGGCCTGATGCAGACGCATTTCATCCCGCTGCTGCAGGATCACGGCATCCTGGAGGCGGCTGCCGCCGGCGTGTTCGCGATGATGGCGGTGTTCGACTTCGCCGGCGCCTTAGCGGCCGGGTATCTGACCGACCGCTACGATCCGCGCAAGCTGCTGCTCCTCTATTATACGGTGCGCGGTCTGGTGCTGATGCTGCTGCCGCTGTCCGGGTTCTCCGGCTGGGAGTTGGGGTTGTTCGGGGCTTTCTACGGGCTCGGCTGGATCGCGCCGGTGCCGCCGACGATCCGTCTGACCTCGGAGTCGTTCGGTGCGGCACAGGGTCCGCTGGTGTTCGGCTGGTTGTTCGCGGGCCATCAGCTGGGTGCCGCCGTGGCTGCCCTGGGGGCGGGCGTGATCCGGGATGCGCTTGGCACCTACACGCCGTCCTTTGTGCTCGGTGGCCTGCTTTGCCTGGTGGCTGGGGCGACCGCGCTGATGCTGCCCCGCAACGCCGCCTCCTCCACCTTCGGCCATGCGGCGACACCCGTCGCGCCGCGGCATTCGGCGGTGGTACCGGCCGCCGCCGAATAGGCGGGGCCTGGCCGGACTGGCTCGCGGGGGGCAGCCTCGCAGTCCGCCAAGGCGGGCCAGGGATTGTGTCCCCTCGCCGGCAGCGTCCGTCTTGGAACGCCGCCCTATTGCAGGCGCAGCAAGTGGTCGGCGTGCCGCCAACGCGGCCCATGAAGCTCCGCCGTTGCCACCCGGACGGAGTGGAGCGTGCCCTCGATCTCGTGGCGCCAGAAATCCAGGAACCGGCGCAGCGCCGGAAAGTCCGGGTCCTGGTCCATCTGCTGCCACAGAAAGCTTTGCAGCAGGCCGGGGTGGTCCGGCAGGTGGTAGAGGATCTCGGCCGTCATCAGGCGCCAGGGGCGCAGGATCGGCACGTTCGTCGCGGGTGGCAGCAGGGTCGGGTTCGGCATGATCGATGGAGTCTCCAGCATGACGGGTATTGGCGCGCTGACCGCCGTGAGGCGTATTTCCTGAGGTTTCTGGCCCGTCTGCGCGAGCCTCGCCCCGCAGCATGGCACGGGCGATGCCGGGGCTGGCAAGAAAAAAGGTATTTTTATCAGCGCATTATCACTCGTTTGCCATGAGTGCTGCCGGGCTCCTTGACCTTGAGGCTCACCTTCCCTAAATCGCGCAGCACTCGCCCTTTGTGAGTGCTAACGAGTGGTGCCAGCGGGGGCGGGCAAGAAGACAGCACCGAGTGAAACCCAACCCCATTCAGGAGCGATCCGAATGAAGTTCCGTCCCCTGCACGACCGGGTCGTCGTCCGTCGGCTCAACGCCGAGGAAAAGACCACCGGCGGCATCATCATCCCCGACACCGCCAAGGAGAAGCCGATGGAGGGCGAGATCATCGCCGCCGGCCCCGGGGCGCGCAACGAAGCCGGCCAGCTGGTCGCGCTCGACGTCAAGGCCGGCGACCGCGTGCTGTTCGGCAAGTGGTCCGGCACCGAGGTCAAGATCGACGGCGAAGAGCTGCTGATCATGAAGGAGAGCGACATCATGGGAATCATCGAGGCGACTGCCGCGAAGAAGAAGGCCGCCTGATTCCCTTCGCTCACGCCTGAAACGAATCAGTTTTCCCGAGAGAGGAACAAGACACATGCCAGCCAAGGACGTACGTTTTGGCACGGATGCGCGCGCGCGGATGCTGCGCGGCGTGGACGTGCTCGCCGATGCCGTGAAGGTCACGCTCGGTCCCAAGGGTCGTAACGTCGTGCTCGACAAGAGCTTCGGCGCCCCCCGGATCACCAAGGACGGTGTGACGGTGGCCAAGGAGATCGAGCTTGCCGACAAGTTCGAGAACATGGGCGCCCAAATGGTGCGCGAAGTGGCCTCGAAGACCAACGACATCGCCGGTGACGGCACCACCACCGCGACGGTGCTGGCGCAGTCGATCGTGCGCGAGGGCGCCAAGGCGGTGGCCGCGGGGATGAACCCGATGGACCTGCGCCGCGGCATCGACAAGGCCGTGGGGGCACTGGTCGACGAGCTGAAGAAGAAGACCCGCAAGATCACCACCCAGGCGGAGACTGCCCAGGTCGGCACGATCTCGGCCAACGGCGAGTCCGAGATCGGCAAGATGATCTCCGAGGCGATGCAGAAGGTCGGCA
>JAJXXT010000109.1 GCA_021780935.1 Pseudomonadota bacterium | reverse complement strand
CCGATCTGAGGCGCACCGGGGCCGCCGTCGCGACGATGCCGGCGTGGCGAAAGGCGATGATGGCGCGCGGCATGTGTCCGGCGTCGGTCACGAGATAGATCGAGTGAATTCCCGCGCCGAGCAGCAGCGGCGCCGAATACGCCGCGTTCTGCCAGGTGTTCCGCGAGCGGCTTTCCACCCAGGCGGGCGTGAGCCCGAAGCTGGTCTGCAGCAGCCGGGCCATCACCTCGCCCGCCGGCGGTGTCTGCGCCAGCACCACGCCGCCGGTGACCAGGATCGGCAGGCCGGTGCGCCGCGCCAGGCGCACGCCCGCTTCCACCCGCGTGAGCGTCATCGGCCCGGCGCTCGCCGCCGGTTCGAGCGCGCCGGGGGCGCTGGCGCGCACCTCGGCACTGAGGATGACGATTGCCCGCGGCGGATCGCTCTTCGGGGGGGTGAGCGGCAACCGGCTCTGCAGGGCGATCGTCATCAGCGTCGGCACGATCGGCACGGCCAGCACCAGCACCAGCACCAGCGCCACCCGACCGAGCCACCGGATCAGCCGCCTGGCGCGGCCCGGCCAGGGCAGCACGACCGCGGCGATCCCGCCGATCAGCAGGTTGCCCGGGGGCAGCAGCAGCGCGGAAGGCAGCGGACCCAGCGACACGCGATCGTCTCCGATGGTCGCAGCCTGCCCGATGCAGGTCGGCTGCGATAGGGGCGCCAGCCGGCGGCGATCGAACGCCAGCGTTGACATGACCCGCGCCGCGCCGCACTGGCAGCGCATGGCAACGGTGACGGTCTCGCCGATCGAGCCGGGCGACGCGGCGGCATGGGAGGCGCTCGGTTGGCGCTGGCGCGCTCTCGAGTCGCTCGCCGGAGCCTCGTTCTTCACGTCCTGGACCTGGGTCGGCTGCCTGGCGGCGGAACGTTTCGACGCGCCGTTGCTGGTGGCCGGCGAGGCGGCCGGCGAGACGGTGGCGCTCGCCCTGTTCAACCGCCGCCGGCGCTGGTTCGGGCGGGCGCGGCTCTGGCTGCACGAGGCCGGCCGCCGCGTCCTCGATACGCCGTTCATCGAGCATAACGGGGTGCTCGCCCGGGATCCCGCGCTGATCGCCGATTGCCTGCGCGCCGCCTTGCGCCATGGCCATCTGGTGCTGAGCGGTGTCGAGGAGCCGACGCTGCTCGCCGCGCGCGCGACCGGAAAGGCCTGGCGGCGGGCGGAGCCGCGCCCGGCGCCCTGGGTCGATCTCGGTCGGGTCCGGTCCTCGGGTGGCATCGCGCCGCTGCTTTCGGCCAACGCCCGCCAGCAGCTTCGCCGCGCGCGCCGGGCGCTGGAAGCCGCCGGGCCGCTTACCCTCGCGCGGGCCGGGGACGAAGCCGAGGCGCTCGCCTTCCTGCACGAGATGGCCGGGCTGCACCAGGCGTCGTGGCGCGCGCGCGGCCAGCCGGGCGCCTTCCGCGAGCCGTTCTTCGCCCGCTTCCACGAGGCCCTGCTGGCGCGGGCGTTGCCGCGCGGCGAGGCGGAGCTGCTGCGCATCACCGCCGGCCCGCGCCTGCTGGGTCTGCTCTACAACTTCGTCCACGACGGCCGGGTGCTGGCCTATCAGTCGGGCTTCGCCGGCACGGCGGCGGGCCCGAGCATCGGCCAGGTCTGCCACTGGCTGGCGATCGAGGAGCACGCCGCGGCGGGTCGCGACGTCTACGATTTTCTGGCCGGGGAAGCCCGCTACAAGACGCGCTTTGCCACCGATGTGATGGACATGCACTGGCTCGACCTCGAGCGGTGACGCCGGCCGCGTGCCTGGCGTGCTGGCTGCGACGAATCTTGCAGGGTGTAGCGAATCGAAACGATGGCTTAACGGTGACAGTGGAAAACGGTCCGGCCATCTCGTCGGAGTCGCGCCATGGAAGCCGTGCCTGTCCTGCCCGTCGCTGTCCGGTTCCAGCCCGTCGCCGCGGCCGCCAGCCACGGCGCCGTGGAGGAGGCCTGGCGCGGCGAGGTCCGCCGCGAGGAACGCGACCGCCTTCCCCCCGACATCGCCTATCCGGTCGTCCTGCTGCTGTCGGTCGGCGGCTGGGCCTTGATCGCCACGGTCGGACTCTGGCTCTACCGCGTTCTCGGCTGACCTTTTCGTCGCGCCGGCCCGGGGCTATGGCGGGAGGGACCGCCACGCCCGGAGGCACGAGATGGCCCATCAGCCGACCACGATCGAAACGCTGCTCGCGCGCGGGGATGCCAGCGCGCCCGCGATCGCCGCCACCGCCGACGCCGATGCGCGCCCGCCGCTGACCTACGCGGCGCTTCGCGACCTGGCCGGTGCCACGGTCGCCGGCCTCAATGCCATGGGCATCGGCCGCGGCGACCGCGTGGCGCTGGTGCTGCCCAACGGCCCGCAGGCCGCCTCGACCTTCGTCACCGTCGCCTGCGCCGCCACCACGGCGCCGCTCAACCCCGCCTACCGCACCGAGGAGTTCGCGTTTTACCTGGACGATCTCGGCGCCAGGGCCCTGCTCATCGCGCGCGGCCAGGCCAGCCCGGCGCGCGCCGTCGCCGCCGAGCGGGGCATCCCCATCGTCGAGGTGGTGCCCGACGCGGCCGCCGGCAGTTTCACGCTGGCGCCGGAAACGCCGCTCGCCGGCACCGCGGCGCGGCCCGGCATGGCCGGGCCCGACGACATCGCGCTGGTCCTGCACACCTCCGGCACCACGGCGCGGCCCAAGATCGTCCCGCTCAGCCATCGCAACGTCACCGCGTCGGCCGCGCATATCGGCGCCTCGCTGGCGCTCACGCCGGACGATACCTGCCTCAACGTCATGCCGCTGTTCCACATCCACGGGCTGATCGCGGCGGTGCTGGCCTCGCTCGGCGCGGGTGCTTCGGTGGTGTGCTCGCCCGGCTTCAATGCGTTCCGTTTCTTCGCCTGGTTCGCCGCCGCCCGGCCCTCCTGGTTCACCGCGGTTCCGACCATGCACCAGACGATCCTGCCGCTCGCCGCGCGCCATCGCGAAGCGATCGCCGCGGGGCGTCTGCGCTTCATCCGTTCCTCCTCCTCGTCCCTGCCGCCGCAGGTGATGGAGGAGCTCGAGCGGACGTTCGGCGTGCCGGTGATCGAGGCCTACGGCATGACCGAGGCCGCCCACCAGATGGCCTCCAACCCGCTGCCGCCGGCGGCGCGCCACGCCGGGTCGGTCGGGCGTGCGGCCGGGCCGGAGATCGCGATCATGGACGATGCCGGCAAGATCCTGCCGCCGGGCGCGCTCGGCGAAGTGGTGATCCGCGGCCCCAACGTCACCGCCGGCTACGACAACAACCCCGACGCCAACGCCAAGGCGTTCACCCATGGCTGGTTCCGCACCGGCGACCAGGGCACGCTCGACGCGCACGGCTATCTGCGCCTGACCGGACGGCTCAAGGAGATCATCAATCGCGGCGGCGAGAAGGTTTCGCCGCTGGAGGTCGATGCCGTGCTGATGGACCATCCGGCAGTGGTCCAGGTGGTTACTTTCGCGATGCCGCACGACAAGCTGGGCGAGGAGGTCGCCGCGGCCGTGGTGCTGCGCGAGGGGCAGACGCTGGAGGAGGCGGCGTTGCGCGAATTCGCGGCGCAGCGGCTCGCCGCCTTCAAGGTGCCGCGCCGCATCCTGTTCATGCCGGAAATCCCGAAGGGAGCGACCGGCAAGCTCCAGCGCATCGGGCTCGCCGCCAAGCTCGGGCTCACGGCGTGAAAATCGCCGTCTTCGGCGCCGGCGCGATAGGCGGGCTGATCGCCGCGCGGCTGGCGGCGAGCGGGCAGGACGTGACGGTGGTCGCCCGCGGCCCGCACCTCGCGGCGATGCGCGAGCGCGGCCTGCGGGTCATTTCCGGCGGCGAAACGATCACCGCGCATCCGCGCGCCTGCGCCGACGCCACCGAGGCCGGTGTGCAGGACGCCGTGATCGTGACGCTGAAGGCCCATTCGCTGCCGGCGGTCGCCGCCGACATCGCGCGCATGATGTCGCCGCAGACGATGCTGGTGACCGCCGTCAACGGGATTCCCTACTGGTATTTCCACGGGCTCGACTCGCCCTGGCGCGGCCGCGTGGTGGCGAGCGTCGATCCCGGCGGCGTGGTCTCGCGTACCTTGCCGCCGGCACAGGCGATCGGCTGCGTCGTCTATCCCGCGGCCGAGGTGGTCGAGCCCGGCGTCGTCGAGCACAGCTATGGCGACCGGTTCAGCCTCGGCGAGCCGGACGGCAGCCGCTCGGCGCGCGTCGAGGTGCTGTCGAAGGCGCTGCTGGCGGCTGGCTTCAAGGCGCCGGTCCGGCCGCGCATCCGCGACGAGATCTGGGTCAAGCTCTGGGGCAACCTGACGTTCAACCCGGTCTCGGCGCTCACCGGCGCCACGCTGGACCGGATCACCGGGCAGGCGGACCTGCGTGGCCTCGCGCGCGCGATGATGCTGGAGGCGCAGGCGGTGGCGGTGGCGCTCGGCGTTCGTTTCGTCATCGACGTGGACAAGCGCATCGACGGCGCCGCCGAGGTCGGCGCGCACAAGACCTCGATGCTGCAGGATCTGGAACGCGGCCGGCCGATGGAGATCGACGCGCTGCTCGGCGCGGTGGTGGAACTCGGCGCGCTCACCGGACAGGCGATGCCGCTATGCGCGGCGGTGCTGGCGCTGGTGCGCGAGCGGGCACGGCGGGCGGGCTGCTACAACGGCTGAGCCGCCGCCGCGCGGCCGGCAGCGCGCGCTACTTCTTGTGCGCCTCGTGCCTGACCTCGGCCAGCTGGCGGCGCAGATCGGCGATCTCGGCGTGCAGCCCTTCGATCTCGGTGTCGCGCGAGGTCGCGGCCGCCGGCGGCGTCGGGCCGCCATGCTCGGGGCGGAACGGTGTGAACAGGCTCATCGCCCGCTCCATCATGGCCCGGTTCTGCCGCCCCACCTCCTCCATGTCGAAGGGGAAGAACGTGCCCATCGTCTTCTGCACGGCGTCGCGCATCTGCTCCTGCTGCTGCGCAAAGCTCTCCAGGGCCTGCTCCAGGTACCGCGGCACCAGAGTCTGCATGGAATCGCCGTAGAAGCCGATCAACTGCCGCAGGAAGCCGGTCGGCAGCAGGTTGCGGCCCTTGTTCTCCTCCTCGACGATGATCTGCGTCAGCACCGAGCGGGTGATGTCCTCGCCCGTCTTGGCGTCGTAGACGACGAAATCGCGCCCGTCGCGGACCATGTCGGCGAGATTGTCGAGCGTGATGTAGGTCGAGCTTTCGGTGTTGTAGAGGCGGCGGTTGGCGTACTTCTTCACCACCACCGGCGGCGCAGCCGGTTTGGTCTGCGGTTCGGCCGGGGAGGGGTTGGTCATCGCGGTCCTCGCGGCTTTGGGTCGACATTCCTAGCATGCCGCGATGCAACAAGGATAGGCGCCCCGTTCGGCGGTGCCTGGTGCAACCGAATTCCGCGTTGCGGCATGAATCGCCCCCGCCGCGCGCGGCGGCACCGTTTTCCGCGCCGCCGCGCCGCCCTATGATGCGCGCCGCGGGAGCCGGAATGGAGCATGAGCGTGCAAGGCGAGCGGGACAGTCCCGAGGAGCTGCGGGAGCTGGCGCGCGACTGGATCACCCTGGTGGAGACGGAACTCGCGGCGCTGGCCACCGACCGGGAGGCGCAGGAGGCATGGACCACGCTGCTTTCGATGTGGGCCGGCGCCGCCGCCGCCATGGTCGCGGCGATGCCGCGTGGCGCCGCAGCCGCGGGCGGTTTTCATGACCACACCGCCCGCGCCGCCGCCGCCACGCCGGGGGCCGCGCCCGCTGCTGCTGCACCTGACCCTCGCGATGCTGAGATCGAGCGCCTCGGTGGCCGCCTGCGCGACCTCGAACAGCGCCTCGTGGAACTGGAACGCGGCAACGGCGGCGCAGGCCCAGGCACTGCTGGAGAGGCTGGCCCGCACCGGCGCCGGCGGTCTCCCGCAGGCGGTGCTGCAAGAGGCGCTCACCGCCGACCGTGAGCTGATCCGGGGTATCGCCGCCTATCGCCGCCACCCCTGGCATCGCGACCTGCCCGATCCGGCCGCGATCTGGTCCGAAGGCGGCTCCCGGTTGCTCGATTACGGCGGCGCCGGGCCCGTGGTGCTGTTCGTGCCGAGCCTGGTGAACCGCGCCTATGTGCTGGATCTGGCTCCCGGCCTGTCGATGATGCGCCATCTCGCCGGCGCCGGGTTGCGGCCATTGCTGCTGGACTGGGGTTGGCCGGGCGAGGTGGAGCGGGGTTATACCCTGACCGACTACATCGCCGGCAGGCTCGAGCGCGCGCTCGCGGC
The DNA here is from genome assembly GCA_021780935.1 of Pseudomonadota bacterium. The sequence goes on along the minus strand of JAJXXT010000109.1, from coordinate 7,340 downwards.
CGCGGCGGCCGACGGTCCCGTGGTGCTGGCCGGCTACTGCATGGGTGGCAACCTCGCGCTCGCCGCGGCCCTGCGCCGGCCGGAGCTGGTGCGCGCGCTCGCGCTGCTGGCCACGCCGTGGGATTTCCATGCCGCCGGCGCGGAACCGGCGCAGGCGCTGGCCCGGCTGCTGCCGCTGGCCGAGCCGCTGCTCGCGTTTTCCCGGACCCTGCCGGTGGATGCGCTGCAACTCCTGTTCGCGATGCTCGATCCCTGGAGCATCGCGCGCAAATACCGCAGCTTCGCCCGCCTCGATCCGGAAGGGCGACGGGCACAGTTGTTCGTGGCGCTGGAGGACTGGCTCAACGACGGCGTGCCGCTCGCGGCACCGGTGGCGCGCGAGTGCCTGGCCGGCTGGTATGGCGAGAACACCCCGGCGCGCGGCGCCTGGCGGGTCGCGGGCCTGCCGGTGCTGCCGCAGGCGCTGCGCCGGCCAGCGTTCGTCGCGGTGCCCGCGCGCGACCGCATCGTGGCCCCGGAATCCGCCGAGCCCCTGGCGCTGCTGATTCCCGGCGCCACGCTGCACCGGCCGGCGGCAGGGCATATCGGCATGGCCGCCGGCAGCCAGGCCGCGGCGGCGCTGTGGCAGCCCTTCGCCGATTGGGTCGCGGCGCTGGGCATTGTATAGCGGGCGGCACGAGGCCAGATCGCTTCCAGCAACGAGGACGGGAAAGCCATGGACGACATCGTCATTGCCGCCGCCGCACGCACGCCGGTCGGTTCCTTCAACGGCGCGTTCGCCGGTGTGCCCGCGCACACGCTGGGTGCCACAGCGATCACCGCCGCGCTCGGCCGCGCCAGGCTGGAGGCGGGGGAGGTCGGCGAGGTGATCCTCGGCCAGGTGCTCGCGGCCGGCCAGGGCATGAACCCGGCGCGTCAGGCCGCCCGCGCGGCCGGCATCCCGGATGCGGCGACGGCCTTCGGCATCAACCAGGTCTGCGGTTCCGGCCTGCGCGCCGTGGCGCTGGCGGCCCAGCAAATCCGCACCGGCGAGAGCAGCATCGTGGTGGCCGGCGGGCATGAGAGCATGAGCCAGTCACAGCACGCGGCGCATCTGCGCAACGGCACCAAGATGGGCGACCTCGGCCTGGTCGACACGATGCTGCGCGACGGGCTCTGGGACGTGTTCCACGGCTACCACATGGGGCAGACCGCCGAGAACGTCGCCTCGCGCTGGCAGATCACCCGCGAGGAGCAGGACCGTTTCGCGCTTGCCAGCCAGCACAAGGCGAGCGCGGCGCAGCAGGCCGGCCGGTTCCGCGACGAGATCGTTCCCGTCACCATCAAGGGCCGCAAGGGCGACACCGTGGTCGCGGACGACGAATACATCCGCCACGATGCCAGCTTCGAGTCGATGGCCAGGCTGCGCCCCGCCTTCAGCAAGGACGGCACCGTGACCGCGGGCAATGCCAGCGGCATCAACGATGGCGCCGCGGTGGTCGTGGTGATGACCGCCGCCGAGGCGGCGAAGCGCGGCATCACCCCGCTGGCGCGCCTTGCCGCCTTCGCGACCGCCGGCGTGGCGCCGGACGTGATGGGTACCGGGCCGATCCCCGCCAGCCGCAAGGTGCTGGCGCGGGCCGGCTGGAAGGCGGAGGATCTCGACCTGATCGAGGCCAACGAGGCGTTTGCCGCCCAGGCGATCGCGGTCAACCGCGACATCGGCTGGGACCAGGCGAAGGTGAACGTCAATGGCGGGGCGATCGCGATCGGCCATCCGATCGGCGCCTCCGGGGCGCGCATTCTGGTCACGCTGCTGCACGAGATGGGCAAGCGCGGGGCGAAGAAGGGCCTGGCGACGCTGTGCATCGGCGGCGGCATGGGTGTTGCCATGTGCCTCGAGCGGTAGGGCGATCGCTGCTGCGGCCTGGGCTCAGGCGGTGACCGTCCGCCTGAACCCTCCCGAACCAGGAACGAGCCGGCCGGGTGGCGCCACCCGGCCGCTGTGCGTCAGGCCGCCACCATGAACGGCGAGCCCGGAAGATGCGCGCCGTCGCCGGCGCGGGTGACGGAGACGGTTCGCGCGCCGGCCGGGATCGGACCGGTATAGCTGAACGCGGCGTGGCCCTGGCCCAGCCCGGCGCGGCGCAGATCGAACCGGAAACCATTGGCCACGGCCATGCCGCACGGCACGCCGTCGGCGGCGATCAGCAGGCGCACCGGAGCATCCGGCGCCTCGGGCTGGAACGCCCAGCCGCCGATGCGCCCCGGCGCGGTCGATTCGATATGGCCGACGACGGTGCCCGTCGCCCGTTCGGCGTCGGGTGCACCCAGCCGGCGGCGGATCGCGGCCAGCACCGGCCCGCAGGCGATACGCGGCGCGCAGGGAATGGTGACCGGCGGCGCGGGGCGGGTTTCGGCATTGTCGAAGACGACGCGGGTTGCCTCCTCGATATAGGTTTCCGCGGCGATGCCTTCGGCCAGGATCGCGTCGTGCGTGTCGAGCTCGATATTGAAATAGGCGACCGCGGCGGCCGTTTCCTGCTCGACGCCCGGCACGCCGAGAAGCTGGATGGCGGGCACCAGCACGCCGCCGAGCAGCAGCGCGTGCTCGGGCGAGAGGCGCAGGTCGCGCGAGGGAAGGCCGCCGCCGAGGGCGCCAGCGGCGAAACGCACCGGGCGCAGCTCGTCGCGCGCCGCGACTTCCGAAGCCGTGTGGCGGCGATGGCCGATCCAGCGCACCGGGCGCAGCGCGCCGGAGGCGGTGCGCAGCAGCACGCCGGGGCGCAGGTCCTCGATTGGCACCGGCCCGTTCGCGGTCTCGATCGCGGTGCCTTCGGCATAGCAGGCGGTCAGCACCGTCTCGCCGTTGGCGTAGACGGCGCCGAAGCTGCCCGTCGAGTAGCTGCCGGCGACCGCGAGCGTGATCGCGGCGGAACCGCCGAGCGTCAGCTCGCCGCCGCCGAAGCTTGAGATCACTTCGTCCACGCCGAGCAGCGCCAGGGCGTTGTTCTTCAGGCCGACAAGGGTCTGTGTCGGGGCGTCGCCCGGCGCGGCGGTCAGCGTCACGCCGGTGCCGGCGAAGGCGATGGTGCCGGTGCCGGCGAGGGCGCTGGCCAGCGTGAGTTGGCCGGAATCGGTCAGCGTCGCGCCGGCGGCGAGGGTGCTGTTTCCGGCGAGCGACCAGTTCGCTCCCGAATCGACGGTGACGCTGGCGAAATCGTAGAAACCGGTGCTCGTGCCCAAGCCCGCGAGCGTGCCGGTACCGCTGCCGGCGGCAAGCTCGAGGGTGGATGCGATCGAGGACCCGATGCTGTTGCCGCCGCTCACCTTGCCGGTGAACACCGCGCCGGGATCGTCGATCAGCCGGTCGGCGGCGCCGGCCGCGAAGAGCACCGCGGCAGCTCCGCCGCCGATCGAGCCGGCATTGGTCAGCGTGCTGCTGCCGGTGAGCGAGACGCCGTTGACACCGCCGTCGATCACGCCGCCGGCGGCGTTGGTGAGCAGGTTTTCCCCGGTGCCGTTGCCGCCGCCGTAACCGGCACTGACCACACCCGCCGCGCCGCCGGTGATCAGGCCGGTATTGCTGAGCGTCAGTTTGCCGCTCGAGGAAATGCCGTTGTAGGTCGTGCCGACGATCGTCCCGGCGTTGACGATTTCCTCCGCCCCGGTGCCCAGCGCGTAGTTGTTGATGCCGTTGTTGGCACCGCTGATCAGCCCCTGGGCCTGGTTGGTGACCTCGCCCGACCGCCCGATATAGATGGCGGCGTAGTTGCCGGGCTGGGGGGCAGCATGGGTATCGACGATGGTGCCGCTGTTGACGATGACCGAATCGGTCAGTGTCGTGTCGCCGTCCAGACGCACGCCATAGCGGCCGCCGGCCGTGATCAGGCCCTGGTTGATGATGGTCGCCAGGGAGGCGCGGATGCCGTAGCCGCCGGGCGCGCTGATGGTGCCGTCGTTGACGACGGTCCAGATCGGCCCGGAGGCGAGGCTCAGCGCCGAGGCATCGGAGCTGCCGGCCACGATCGCGCCCGTGTCCGTAATGGTCAGGGGGTTTGGGGCAGTCTGGTAATAGACGCTTTGGCTGATCGTGGTCGTGATCGTCCCGGCCATGCGAAGACCCCCGCTTTCTGCGTTCGTCGGACAGGCACCCGCCGGGCAGCGGCGGCGTGCCGACACCCGAAAACGACCTTTTCTAGCGCCAAACGCCTTGAGCTGTCACGTTATCAAGCGCCTGGGTAACGCTTTTTCGACATGGTCTGAACCCTGGTCGCCGCTGGCACAAAAGCTTCATGAAAGGTTGCCGGGGGTAGCGACAAACATGGGCGCTTGCCTGTAGGAGGGATATTGGTCACCACGAGCGGGAGCTTGTCGCCAGGATGAATCCAGCGGGATCGGATGCGCTTCTCGCACTGCGCCATGTCCTCGAAGCCAGCCGTGCCCTCCCGGCGCTGCTCGGCGTGGTGGCCGTTGGGGAGTCGTTTGCCGTCGATACGCGCGTGCCGCGTCCGTCCGGGCGGCTGCTGAGCCCCTTCGAGTTCTGGCCGGACTGGCTGTTCTATGCCCCCGTGGCGTTGCAATGGGCCGCCTGTGCGCTGCGCTACCGCAGCCTGACGCTGCCCACCGCCGCCAACCCAGGCATCAAGACCGGCGGTCTGGTGGGCGAATCCAAGACCGAGATCCTCGACATGGTGCAGGGCGAGGTCCGCGACCTGATCGCGCCCTATGCCAGCTTCACGGTCACGGGGGACGCAAGCGCGGACCTTAGCGCCGCGCTCGCGGCGATGGCGGACGGACATCTTGCCTTCCCGGTGGTCGCCAAGCCGGATCTCGGGTGCAACGGAACGGGCGTGCGCATCGTTGCCGATACCGCGGAGCTTGCCCAGTGGCTCGCCGCCTTCCCGCGCGGCGAGCGCGCCGTCCTGCAGACCCTGCTCACCGAGGAAGGCGAGGCCGGCCTGTTCTACATACGCGAACCGGGCGCGCCGGCCGGCCGCATCACCTCGATCACCCTGAAATATGCTCCCGAGGTGGTCGGTGACGGGGTCGCCACCCTGGAGACGCTGATCCGGCGGGATCCGCGGGCAGGGCGCCTGACCCATCTCTACCTGCCGCGCCTGGCGGACCACCTGGCCGAGGTGCCGCCCTCCGGCGAGCGCGTGCGCCTGGTGTTCACCGGCAACCACGTCAAGGGCGCCCTGTTCCGCGACGGCACCGACCACGCGACCGCGGCACTTGCCGCCGCCGTCGAGCGGGTGGCCGCCGCCATCCCCGATTTTCATTTCGGCCGTTTCGATGTGCGCTTCGCTTCCATCGCGGCGCTGCGCCGCGGCGAGGGATTCCGCATCATCGAGATCAACGGCACCGGCTCGGAGGCGACGCATGTCTGGGACCCGGACATGACGCTGCGCGCGGCGTGGGCCGCGGAGCTTGCGCATTTCGGCGCGTCGTGGCGCATCGGCGCGGCCAACCGTGCGCGCGGCGCGCAGCCGACCCCGCTCGCCGAGCTGTGGCGCCTGTGGCGGCAGCACAAGCGGCTGATGGCCCGCTACCCGATGAACTCCTAGGAACCCATCGCCGGCGTTGCTTCCCGCAGGCGCGGCGGATAGCCTCCCGCCATCTGCGCGAGGGAGGCAACAAATGACCAGGCTTGCACTCGTCACCGGTGGTACGCGAGGCATCGGGGAGGCGATCAGCCGCCGGCTCCAGGCGGAGGGTCGCAAAGTCATCGCCAGCTACCACGGCAACGATGCCGCGGCGCAGGCGCTGCAGTCGGCGACCGGCATCGTCGTGATGAAATTCGATGTTGCCAGCTTTGCCGAATGCGAGGCGGCGGTGAAGCGTATCCACGCCGAGTACGGGCCGATCGAGATCCTGGTGAACAATGCCGGCATCACGCGGGACGCGACGATCAGTAAGCAGACGCGCGAGATGTGGGCCGAGGTGATCGACACCAACCTCGGCTCCTGCTTCAACATGTGCAAGCTCGTCTTCGACGACATGCGGGCGGCGAAGTTCGGCCGCATCGTCAACATCGGCAGCATCAACGGCCAGGCCGGCCAGTATGGTCAGGTCAACTATGCGGCCGCGAAATCCGGTATCCATGGCTTCACCAAGGCGCTGGCGCAGGAAGGGGCGCGCTTCGGCATCACCGTCAATGCGATCGCCCCAGGCTATGTCGATACCGATATGGTTCGCGCCGTGCCGCCCGACGTGCTGCAGAAGATCATCGCCCGCATTCCGATGGGCCGGCTCGGCCGCGCCGACGACATTGCCCGCGGGGTCGCGTTCGTGACCGCCGATGATGCCGATTTCATCACCGGCTCGACGATCTCGATCAACGGCGGGCAACATATGTATTGACGGGGACGAAGGGCGCGAACCTCGCCGGCGCGGGGGCGATCGCGCTCTGGTCGTTCCTCGCCGTGCTGTCGCGCGAGGCGGCCGGCGTGCCGCCGCTCGAGCTCACCGCGCTGGCGTTCACCGTTTCCGGCGGCGCCGGGCTGGCGTGGCTGATCACGCGCCGCCGGCTGGGCGCGTTGCGCCAGCCGCCGCTTGCCTGGGCGCATGGCGTGGGCGGGCTGGCCGGGTATCACGCGCTTTATTTCGCCGCTCTGTCGCGGGCGCCGGCAGCGGTGGCGAACCTGCTCAACTACGCCTGGCCGTTGCTGATCGTGCTGCTGTCGGCGCCGGTCCTGGGCCTGCCGTTGCGCGCGCGGCACCTCGCGGGGGTGGCGCTGGGAACGGCGGGCTGCGCGCTGCTGATCCGTCCGGCGGGCGGCGGGGCCTGGGTCGGGTATGCGCTGGCGCTCGGCGCGGGGCTGACCTGGGCGCTCTATTCCGTGCTGGCGCGGCGCATGGCGGGCGTGCCGACCGAAGCGGTCGCCGGATTCTGCGCGGCGGCGGCGGTCATCTGCTGGGTGCTGCACATGCTGGCCGAGCCGTCGGTGCTGCCTGGCCTGCGAGCCCTGATGGCGGCGGGGCTGCTCGGGTTGGGGCCGGTGGGCGCCGCCTTTTTCCTCTGGGACCGCGGCATGAAGCGGGGCGACCCGCGCCTGCTCGGGACCCTGGCCTACGCGACCCCCGTCGTATCGACCCTGCTGCTGGTCCTCGGCGGCTTCGCGCCCGCCTCGGCACCGCTGCTGCTGGCCGCCGCGCTGGTTGCCGCCGGCGGCCTGATCGCCGCGCGGGCCTGACTTTCCCGCGGGAGGTTGCCAAGCGAAGGCGAACTGCCTATGAGGCGCGGCTCGGAGCGCGGGCGTAGCTCAGGGGTAGAGCACAACCTTGCCAAGGTTGGGGTCGAGGGTTCGAATCCCTTCGCCCGCTCCAGATTTTCTCAAGGAAATCAGAGGTTTAGA
>JAJXXT010000062.1 GCA_021780935.1 Pseudomonadota bacterium | reverse complement strand
GCTGATCCTGCCGGGATGGACCGAGGATGTCGGCGGCTGGCTGTCGGCTGCGGACGTCTTGCTGCTGACCTCGCGCGAGGATCCGCTACCCTCGGTCGCGCTGGAGGCGCTCGCCGTCGGCACGCCGGTGGTCGCGTTCGAGGGCAGCGGCGGCATCCCGGAACTGATCCGCCGCCATCGCGCCGGCCAGGTGGTGAGCATGGCGAACACCGAGGCGATGGCCGAGACCGTGCGCCGCCGCCGAGGGCATGCGATCTCCATGCGGGAGCGGGCTCGGCTGGCCGCCGTGACACGCGCGGGCCATGATTTCGGCGCCTACGCGGAGACCCTGCTGGGCCTCGCCGATCCTGGCTGGACCCGCGTCTCGGTGGTGATTCCAAGCTACAACCACGCCGCCTACCTGCCGGCGCGGCTGGCCTCGGTATGGGGGCAGACCCATCCGGTGCGCGAGGTGGTCCTGTTCGACGATGCCTCCGACGACGCAAGCGTCGCGCAGGCCCGCGCGAGTGCGGCGGCCGCGGAGCGGGAGCTCCTGATCGATGTCGCGGCGCGCAATTCCGGCTCCGCCTTCGGCCAGTGGCGCCGTGCGGCCGCACGCGCGCGCGGCGACTATGTCTGGATCGCCGAATCCGATGACGCCGCCGCGCCGGATTTTCTCGCCCATCTGACCGCCTCGCTTGCCGCGGCGCCCTCCGCGGCCTTCGCCTTCGCCGACAGCCGCGCCATCGATGACGAGGGACGCCCCCTCTGGCCCAGCTACCAGGCCTATTATGCCGAGGCGGCGGGACCGGGGGCTCTCAGCGCCGACACGGTCTTCGACGGCGCTGACTTCGCCCGCCGGTTCCTGGCCGAGCGGAACCTGATCCTCAATGTGTCCGCTGTCCTCTGGCGCCGCGAGGCGCTCTGTGCGGCGCTGGATCGGTGCGGGGACGAGTTGGCGGAGTATCGCCTCGCCGGAGACTGGCGCCTTTACCTGGAGGCGTTGACCGGCGGTTCGCCCTGCCAGGTTGCCTACGTCGCCGCTCCGCTGAACATCCACCGGCGCCACGCCGCCAGCGTGACGGGTCGGCTGCCCGCGCAACGCCATATCGAGGAGGTGGCGCGGCTGCAGACGCTGGCGGCGGCCCGGGTTGGGGCGGACGCTCGATTGCGGCAGCGGCAGGCCGCCTACCTGAGAACTCTCCGCGAGCAGCTCGGCGCGCCGGCGCCGCCACCCCCGCGGAGCCGGCGCGCCGCGCGGAGCTGACGCGAGGCCGAGGATCGGTCCGGCGAGACTCCCGTCAGGCGGCTGGAGACATCCGGCGCGGCGCGCGTCGGCGAACCAGCAGCCCGGCCAGGGCGAGCAGACCTACCGCCAGCGGCGCGACAGAGGCGGGCTCGGGCACCGGGCTTGGCGGGTCGACGGTGACAGCGGCGAACTCGAAGGACGGCATCAGGCTGGTCGCGGTCATGCTGTCGAAGCCACCGCCGTTGATGCCATTGACATTCAGGAAGAAGCTGCCGCCGAATCCCTGATAGCCGCTGGTGAAGCCGTGCACCGAGCTGCCGGCGAGCGCGAGCATGTCGGCGCCGGTGACGCGCCCGACCTGCACACCGCTCTTGTAGAAGGTGAGCACGTTGCCGTTCGACCCGCTGTCCAGCGAGCCCCAGAGCAGACCGAGATAGGTCTGTGTGCTGGCGAAGTGGAAGCTGATGGAGCCGAGTTCGGTGGAATAGTAGTTGCCTGTGTAGGCCTGCCCATTGGCCTGGATCGGCATGGCGTACTGCCCGCCTTTGTCGCCGTTCACGACCTGGGCGCCATTCGCGAAACTGACCGAGACCCCGTTGGCAAAGCTGAGCGGGGCGGTGCCCAGCGTCATCGGCACCAGGGTTGCGAGCGAGACGCCTGCTGGCGGGACGACGACTCCCTCCTGTGTGGAGGAGAAGCTTAACATTGGAGACGCCCAGGCAGCAGCCGGCAGGGCCGCGAGTGCGGCCGGGAGGATGCACGAACGGAGAGCAGAGACGTGCAATCGCATGACACAACCTCGCGTGTGGGTTGAGGAACGGTTATCATTTCTCCAAACTTTGTGCAAAATAAAGAGTCCGTTAAAGTTTCAATATGGGGGTCGCGTAATTTTACCGCGCGCCGAGGGAGATTCCGGCCGTGGACGCAGCCACGGATTGTCCCGAGATCGCGCGAAAGGAGCCCGCGCTCAGAGCCGCCGCGTTCCGACTGACGTCCTCGGGTCGAATCATTTCTGGGAATTTTTTCTGGAAGCGGTGAGGACGAAGCGGGCCACAAATCTCGGCCGCTGCGACCGCAGGCCGCAGCGCGGCTCGCGCGTCGTCCGGCGCGGACCCCGCTTCAGCAGGACCTGGAGCACCGTCCGCCCTGATGGAACCATCGGGTCGGACGGTCGTGCTCTAGCCCCAGAAATTTGTACAGGAATTTCTGGATCGTGACACTCGAGTGGGATGGCACCGCTTTCGCTCAGCCACTCCACTCCAGCTCTCTGTTTGATCGCGTCACTCAGACCTGCGGCGCTTCCACCTGCAGTCATCACGCTCTGGAACGATTTGACGCTTCGGAGGTTGCTCTATCCGGCATGCCGCGCGTTCAGCGCCCGACGAAGCGGGGAGGACGTTTGGCCGCGAAGGCGGCGCGGCCCTCGCGATAATCGTCGCTATCGAAACAGGCCGCGATCGCGCGCTCCACAGCGGCCTCGTCGCGCCGCGCCGAATCGAGTTCCGCGGCGTCGACGGCGAGCTTCGCAGCACGAACCGAGAGCGGCGCGTTGCCGCCGATACGGCGGGCGAGGTCGCGGGCCGCCGCGTCCAGCGCTCCATCGGTCACGAGCTGCTCGATGAGCCCGATCCGCAGCGCCTCGGCGGCGTCGAACCGCTCGCCACCATAGAGAAGACGGCGCGCCTGCCCCGGTCCGACCAGGCCGACCAGCTTCTGCACCAGCGGAAAAGCATACGCGATGCCGAGGCGGGCGGCGGGAATCCCGAAGGTCGCGGTCGCATCGGCGAGGCGCAGGTCGGCATGCATCGCCAGCGCCAGCCCGCCCCCGAGGCAATAGCCGGAGATCGCGGCGATCACCGGCTTTTGGAAGCCGCCGAGGCGGAGGCGACCGGCACGGGTCCGCCGCTCATAGTCCTGCTGCGCGTTGGCGTCGGACCGCTCCGCCTCGAATTGGCTGATATCGGCCCCCGAGCAGAAGGCCCGCCCCCCTGCCCCGGTCAAAAGCACCGCGCGGATCGCCGGATCGCGTTCGAAAAGGTCGAGAATCTCGGCCAACCCCTGCCACATCGCCACCGACATGGCGTTGTGCTTCTCCGGCTGATTGATCCGGATCAGCCCGACCGGCCCTTCGCTGGCGGCCAGCATGCGGCCTTCGGCATAGGCACCGGCTCCATAAGGGAGAAATCCGTCCATCTGTGCGTCCCCTGTTGCTGCCGTTCCGAGCCTGAAGGCGGATTCGGCGGTCCGCAAGAGCCGGCCGGATCGGGGCCGAATCGGGCTGATTTACGCCCGGTTAGGACTTGTGTCGGCATTTCGTGGTTCATCCACAGGGGTTCGGTGGCAAAAGCGCCCCGTCCGCAACCGTGGGTGCCGGGCGAGGGTTGTCATTCCTGCAACCCTGCTGCTACCAGAATTGCCATACGCGGGTGGGAAAAAAGGAGTGCGGCATGCAGGATCGGAGGGCGGACAAGCGGAGACTCGTGTTGATCGGGTCACTGCTGAGCGCAACTCTCTCGATGCATGCGGCTTCAGCCCTTGCCACTACGACACAGGCCGACTCCATATCAGCGTCACACCATCCAACCCGGGCCGCGCACTCGGCATCGGCACATCCTGTTTCCGCCCGCAGCCATCGTCGCGCTGATGGCATGAGGTCCGCCCTGGCCGCGGATGCGCCGGCGGGTCGTCATGGTGTGCGGCTGGCCGGTTACCATGGTCGCCATGGCCTGGTGCATCTCGCCTCCAACCGCCCGGTGCTGCAGTGCGTACCCTTCGCGCGCGCCGAATCCGGCATCGCGCTCAAGGGCAATGCCGCCATCTGGTGGGACGAGGCGGAGGGCGTTTATGCCCGCGGCCATGCGCCCGAGCCCGGCAGCATCCTCAATTTCCGAGCCAATTCGACCATGCGCCTGGGCCATGTCGCGGTCGTCACGCGGGTGATCAACTCACGCGAGATCGAAATCGACCACGCTCATTGGGCCGGGTCCGGTGTCTCGCGCAACATCCTCGTCGCCGATGTGTCTGCGGCCAATGACTGGACGGCGGTCCGCGTCGCACTCGGCCATGGCGCGACACTCGGCAGCACCTATCCGACCTACGGCTTCATCTACAATCGTCCCGCCGGAAGCCAGACGACGCTGGCGGCCGGACGCAGCGAGGACGAGGTCGCCGAAGCGCCGCCGGCCGAAGACCGCACCGCAGACGCGCCGGACCGGCGCCTGCGCTGACCCCGCCTCTTTGGCCCGACGGCCCCGGTCTGGGCGGCGGTGAAGGCGCGCACTGGAGCGATCCGATGCCGAAGGCTAGGGTCCCGCCCCAGAGATTCGCATCCGAATTTCTGGGGTAAGCGGCCGCCTAACATATTGAATCTAGCGTAATTCAGATTCAGAAATTCGTATAGGAATTTCTAAATCATCACGCTAGACACCGGCGATGTGCCGCACCGTTGCCGCGCGCCGCATGAGGCAGGGGCCCGGGTTCCTGGCGCTGCTGGCGGCGCTGGTCCAGATCGTCGCTGCCGGCTTCGTCCCACCGGCTGCCGTCACGGCAGCATCGGCCGCGCGTTCGGGGCTCAATGCGCTGATCGCGGCCTCCATCTGCCGCAGCGCCGGAACCCCGGATGATGGTGCGTTGCCGCCCGATCTGGGGCCGGCGCATCACCACGGTCCAGACTGTGCCCTCTGCTCGATATGGGAGGACCTGGCGCATGCGCAGGCCCTGTTTGCGCGCCCTGTCACCTTCTTCCGGCTCGCCGTCTCCCCGCAGGTCCGCCAGAGCTGCCTCCTTCGGCCCTGCCCACGGGGGCCACCGCCTCTCGTCTGATCCGAGCCCATCCCCACCTGGATGGCGCGTCTGCCTTCTGATTGGACAGGGAGTGCAGCCGCATCGCGAATCGCTGTCTCGCGGCCGCGCTGGCCGCCGGCCCGCATGTCGGCGGCACGCCGGCGCCGCACGTCTTTTCCGACGATCTCTTCCCTGACAGCATCGGCCGTCTATCGTTCCATTGATCATCCGGGCCGCCTCTGTTGTTCCCCATCGATCGCACCCAGGAGACCGCCATGATCCCTCCCCGCCGCATCGTCATCGCCGCTCTGGTCCTTGCCATGCTCGCCGGGCCAGGCGTGGCGCCCGGCTTCGCCCACGCCCTGCTGCGCGCCGCTCAGCCTGCTCCCGCCAGCCTCGTGCCGGCCGCGCCGGCCTGGGTGCGGCTGACCTTCTCGGAGACCGTCGAGCCCCTGTTCTGCAGCATCAAGGTAACCGACGCCGCCGGAAAGCAGGTCGATGACGGCAGCCTCGTATCCGACCCAGCCGACCGCCGGCGGCTGATGATCCGTCTCAAGCCGATCCCTCCCGGCGAATACCTCGTGACCTGGTCTGCGACCTCGACCGATACGCACCGGACCCAGGGGCATTTCCGCTTCCAGGTCTCGAGATAGCGTCGCGGTGCCGGGGTCCGACACGCTGGCGACGGGGCTGGCCGCGATCCGTGCGCTCGCGGTCGGCTTCGTGTTCGTCATCTTCGGCACACTGTTGGTGGCCACCATCATCGCCCGGCCGACCGCCGGTGATGGCGGCGCGACGGATCCGCACCATGGCTTCGCGGCACTCTTGCTGGGCGCGCTCCCCGGCGCGGTCCTCGCGCTCGGGCTCTGGTTCGGGCTGCAAACGGCAGCGATGGCGCAGACAGACAGCATCCGCGAGACGCTGGCACGCGTGCCCGAGGTGCTCCTCCACACCGATTTCGGCCACCTCATGCTGCTTCGGCTGGGTCTGCTGGGCGGCATCGGCTTGGCGCTCGCCGCCGATCGGCCGGGCGCGGCCACCGTTTTCGCGGGCTTCGCCGCGGCGCTGCAGGCGGGGCATCTGCACGCCCTGGCGATCTGGCATGGACCCAACCTCCTGCTCGCGAGCGAGACGCTGCACGTGCTGGCGGCGGCGAGCTGGCTTGGCAGCCTGCCGGCGCTTCTGCTCGTCATCGTCTCCGTCCCGCCCCGGCGGGCGATGGCGACGCTTCGGCGGTTCTCATTCATGGGCATCGGCGCCGTACTGGTCGTCGGCGCGACCGCCGCGCTCCAGGCCGACTGGCTCGCCGGCGGGCCGCTGAGCCTGGCGGCAACGGCCTATGGCCGCATCTGCTTGGCGAAGATGGTCCTGTTCTCGCTGCTGCTGGCCCTGGCGGTGCGCGACCGGTGGCGCCTGCGGCGTGGCGCGGAGGCGGTGCCGGCGCTCGGGAGCAGCCTCAGGGCGGCACTCGTCCTCGCCGCTCTGGTGCTGGTGCTGGCCGCCATCCTCAGTGCGATGCCGCCGCCCAGCGAGGCGTGAGCGCCCTACCCCAGGACGACGCCGATCGCCGCCGCGACGGCCAGGAACCAGAGCGGGTTGAACCGCGTCAACAGGGCTCCGCCGGCGGCCAGGGCAGTGACGGCGGCGAAGCGCCAATCGCGGCTGGTGGACAGGCACAGCACCAGCGCGCCGCCGAGGATCAGCCCCGACGTCGCGGGCACCAACCCCACCTGTACGCGCCGCCGCCAGGGCGCCTCGCGAAAGCGCCACCACAGACCGCCAACGGCAAGGGTGAGCAGCGAGGAGGGCAGGCAGAGGGCGAGAGTCGCGACCAGGGCGCCGGCCAGTCCGGCGACATGCCAGCCGATCAGCGTCGCGACCAGCATGTTCGGCCCCGGCGCCGCCTGGGCCAGCGCATAGAGCGCCGCGAACTGGTCGGCCGACATATAGGAATGCACCACGACCACTTGGCGCTGCATCTCCGGCAGGATCGTGTTGCCGCCGCCCACGGCGAGGAGCGACAGCGTGGCGAAGATGCGCGCGAGATCGAGCAGCGTTCCGGTCATCGTCCGGTGCGCCTCGCCAGCAGGATGCCGAGCAGCGCGGCGGCGAGCAGCACGGGCAGCAGCGGCAGGCGGGCAAGCGCCAGCGCCGCGGCGGCGCCGAGCCCGATAACGAGGCCCACCGGGTGGCGGCGCAGCGGCGCGCCGATGCGGATCGCGGTCGCGAGCACCAGGCCGGAGGCACCGGCGGCGAGGCCGCGGAACAGATGCTGGACCACGGGCAGCCCGCCATAGCGGGTCTGCAATGCGCCGAGGACCAGGACGATCACCATCGGCGCCGCCATCAGCCCGGCAAAACAGGCCGCCGAACCCGCCACACCGCGGAAGCGCGCGCCGAGCGCGACCGAGAGATTGATCACGTTGGGTCCCGGCAGGAACTGGCAGAGGCCGAGCAGGTCGGTGAATTCGGCTTCGCTGAGCCAGTGGCGCCGCTCGACCACGACGCGACGCGCCCAGGGCAGCACGCCGCCGAAGCCGGACAGGCCGATGGTCAGAAAGCCCACAAAAAGGGCGCGCAGACCCGGCGGAACGGATTCGGCGTGAGTCATGACGCCTCGCAGGCTAGAGTAAGATTCCGTCAGACGGAATCGGCTGATGGGATAAAGTTGCTCGTTCAGACAACGGGATAGAGCGTGATCCGCGCGTCATCCGGCGCATGACCATCCACATCCACCCGATCAGCACCGGCCGCGTCGCCTTGCGCCCGAGCCAGGAGCGCCGCGGTCCGCTCGGGCCATTGGGGGTGCTGCTCGACCGTGGCTGGACGGAGTGGCGGCCGATACTCGCCTGGCTCATCGATCATCCGGAAGGCCCGATCCTGGTCGATACCGGGGAGACCGCGGCGGTGATGCGCCCTGGCTACCTGCCCCGCTGGCACCCGTTCTTCCGCTTCTCGGTTCGCTTCGACATCACACCGGAGCAGGAGATCGGGCCACGCTTGCGCGCCCTCGGCTACGCGCCCCGCGATCTTCGCTGCGTGGTGCTGACCCATCTGCATACGGATCATGCCGGCGGGCTGGC
Source organism: Pseudomonadota bacterium (assembly GCA_021780935.1). The sequence continues at coordinate 5,681 of JAJXXT010000062.1, read as the reverse complement.
GCACGTCGCCGGTTGCCCGACGCTGGTCTCGCTCGACGAGCTGGCGGCGGCGCGCGGGCCCGCGGGGCGGCTACGCGGCTATCTGCCGCATCGCTGGCCGAGCGATTTCTCGCCGCAGCCGATCGGCTTCGCGCCGATGGCGCTCGGACCGTTCCAGGAAGGTCTGGCGCTGACCCGGGCGGGGGATGTCGTCGTCGTGCCGACGCCTGGCCACACCCGGGGGCATGTCTCGGTAGTGGTCCGGCGTGACGGACTCAACATTCTCATCGCCGGTGACACCAGCTACGCCGAGCAGGGCCTGCGCGAGGGCGTGGCCGGCGGGGTGACGTCGACCCCGGCGCTGGAGATTGCCACGCTGGCGTCCATACGCCGCTGGGCCGAGGCAGAGCCGGTCGTCTATCTGCCCAGCCACGATCCCGAGGCGCCAGCGCGTCTCGCCGCCAGCCGGCCCGTGTTTCCCCGCTGAAGCCGGGCGCGAGGGGCAGATCAGTTCCGTTTGAGGCTGGCCCGACCGGGACGATCCAGCACGCGGAACGCGAGCGAGAGCAGCCGGTCTGCCGTGGTCTGGTAGCCGGCGCGGTCGGCGTCCTGGGCGAGCGAGAGAATTCGGTCGGCGAGCATCAGCGGGCTGGTGACGCCGCGGGCGGAAGCCTCGATGTCAGCGATCTTGTACATGGGAGTTTTCCCCTGAGTGCCATCGGGTGTTTCCCGATGGCACTCAGTCTCGGCACGCCCCCCTTGCATAATCGTTAACGCCGCAGGGATTCGAGTAACGCGACACGCAGCGCCGAGGCGAGCGGCCGGCCGGGCGGACGCTGGGCGTCGATCTCGGCCAGCAGCACCGCCAAAGCCTGTCCGCGCGACACGGCCAGCGCCGTCAGTCCGGACCAGAATTCGGCTTCGAGCGCGATGGAGGTGCGGTGCCCGGCGAGCGAGACGCTGCGCTTGACCAGGCCGGGCACGGCTCAGCCGTCCACCGCGTGCGGGCGGACCATGCGCGCCGGCACCACCAGGCGATCGAATTCCTCTTCGGTGAGGAGACCCAGCCTCGCCGCCGCCGCCTTCAGGGTAAGGTTCCCGGCCAGCGCCGTGCGCGCGATGCGCACCGCCGCGTCGTAGCCGAGGCGCGGGGCGAGCGCGGTGACGAGCATCGGCGAGCGAGCCAGGCTCTCGGCGATGCGGGCACGGTCCGGAACCAGCTTGGCCACCATGTTCTCGGCGAAGCTGGTCGCCGCGTCGGCCAGCAGGCGGGCGGATTGCAGGACGTTATGGATGATCACCGGCTTGAAGACATTGAGCTCCAGAAAGCTCTGCGCGCCGGCGATGGTGACCGCGACATGGTTGCCCATCACCTGGGCGGCGACCATGGTCAGGGCCTCGCACTGGGTCGGGTTGGTCTTACCCGGCATGATCGACGAGGCGAGTCCGTCCGCGGGAATCACGAGTTCGCCGAGGCCGCCGCGCGGGCCCGAGCCGAGCAGACGGATATCGTTGCCGAGCTTGGTCAGCGAGACCGCTATGACGTTGAAGGCGCCGGAGAGCTCGACGAAGGCATCGTGCGCGCCCATGCCCTCGAACTTGTTGGGGTTGGGCACGAAGGCGAACCCGGTGAGGGCGGCCATGCGCTCGCAGAAGACGCGGTCGAAATCCGGGGGGCAGTTGAGACCCGTGCCAACCGCGGTGCCGCCCTGCGGCAGGGCCAGCAGGCGGGGCATGACCGCGGCGAGGCGATCGAGCCCGAGTTCGATCTGCCGCGCCCAGGCACCGAATTCCTGGCCGAGCGTCACCGGCACGGCATCCATCATGTGGGTGCGGCCGAGTTTGACGATGTCGTCCCACTCGGCGGCGCGGGCGGCGAGCCCGGCGCGCAGCACCCCGAGGGCCGGAACCAGCCGGCGCTGCACCGCCTCGACGGAAGCGACGTGCATCACGGTCGGGAAACTGTCGTTGGAGGACTGGCTGCGGTTGACGTGATCGTTGGGGTGGATCGGGCTGCGGGCGCCGCGCGGCCCGCCGAGCCGCTCATTGGCGCGGTTGGCGATGACCTCGTTGGCGTTCATGTTGGTCTGGGTGCCCGATCCGGTCTGCCAGACATGCAGCGGGAACTCGACGTCCATCTCGCCGTCGGCGATTTCCCGGGCCGCCGCCGCGATCGGCAGCGCGAGTTCGGCCGGCAGCGCGCCGAGCGCGAGATTGGCCTCGGCCGCCGCCAGCTTCTGCAGCCCGACGGCGCGGATCAGCCCCGGCGGGAAACGTTCCTCGCCGATGCGGAACAGACGCCGCGCGCGCTCAGTCTGCGGCCCCCAGTAGCGCTCGGCGGGGATTTCGATGCTGCCGAGACTGTCCGTCTCGGTGCGCGTGGCACCGGACACGCGGCCTACCCGGGCGAGGCGACGCCGAACTCGCCGGCGGTGGCGCGGATCGCCGCCCACGTGCCCGCGGCGAGCGGAATGCCGTCGCGCTCGCGCGCCGCGCGGGTGCGCGCCTCCGGCTCGCCCGGCACCAGCACCTCGCCGCCCGCGCTCGCCGGGCGCGCGGCTTTCATATAGGCCGCGTAGTCCTGCGCACGCTGAACGAAGTCCGCCGTGCCGAAGCCGTTCGGATCGACATAAACGGAGAACATGCCGTTGGCGATGCGCCCGCGCTGCCCGCCAGGGATCGGCCCCGACGTGCCGCCGGCGCTGAGGCAGCCGGCGAGAATTTCACACATGAAGGCCAGACCCGAACCCTTGTGCTCGCCAAAGGTGCGCAGCGCCCCGAGGCCCTTGGAGGCATCGCGCGGGCCGCCCGGGACGACCGGGCCGTAGAGTTGGGCCGGATCGGCGGAAAGCGCCCCGTCCGGGCCGATCAGCGCGCCGTGCGGCACCGGCTTGCCGCCATCGGCGGCGACCAGCACCTTGCCCTCGGCCACCATGGAGGTGGCGAAATCGAGCACCATCGGCACGCCGCCGTCCGAGGGCGCGGCGATGCAGATCGGGTCGGTGGAAAAGCGCCGGTCCACCCCGCCGAACGGGGCCACCAATTCGCCGCCGAAGACATTGACGAAATGCAGCGAAACCAGCCCGGCCGCGGCCGCACGCTCGCCCCAGTCGCCGATGCGGCCGAGATGGCCGGAATTGCGCAGCGCCACGGCCGCCAGCCCGTGCCGCTTCGCCTTCTCGATGCCGAGATCGACGGCGAGCGGGCCGATGGTCTGGCCGAAGCCGAAATTGCCGTCGACCAGCGCATGCGTCGGCGCATCATTGACCAGGGTCAGCCCCTGTCCGGCGCGGACATGGCCCTGTTTGAGCCACTGGATGTAGCGCGGCACGCGGATGACGCCGTGGCTGTCATGGCCGGCGAGATTGGCGGAGACGAGATATCGCCCGATCCGCTCGGCCTCCACCGCCTCGCAGCCGGCAGCGGCAAAAATAGCGGCAACGAACGCCCGCAGCGCCGGCACCGGAATCGTCGCGATCGCATCAGCCATGTGTGTCCCCCCCGTTTCGTCGATGTCTGGCACTCACGCCCGCCGTGCCCGCGCGAGCACCCGGTCGATGAAGGCGTCGCTGCTGCCGAGATAGCGTGCCGGGTCGGTGAGGCGGGCGATCGCCGCGCCGTCCAGCCGCGATGTCACCGTCGCCTCGCGCCCGAGCGCCGACGCGAGCGGGATGCGCTCGGCGAGGGCGGCGTCGCAGGCCTGCTTGACGGCGTGGTGCGCCGCCTCGCGCCCGAGCGCCGGGGCGAGCCCCATCATCACCGCCTCGGCAACGATCGCCCCGCCGGTGGCGTCGAGATTGCGGCCCATGCGCGCCGCATCGACCACCATGCCCTCCGCGATGGTGCGCGCGTGGAGCAGGGCGCCGTGGGCGAGCACGAAGGCCTGCGGCAGCGCCAGTATCTCCGCCTGCCAGGGTCCGGTGGCCCGCTCATGGTCCTGCGCCATGGCGCCCTGCATCAGCGGCACCAGCGCCTGCACGCCACGGGATGCGGCGAGGATGTATTCCGAGGCGATCGGGTTGCGCTTCTGCGGCATGGTCGATGAGGCGCCGCGGCCGGCGACGTAGGGCTCGGTGACCTCGGCGATCTCGGTCTGGGCAAGCAGGATGATATCGGTGGCGAATTTGGCGAGGCTGCCGGTGAGCAGGCCGAGGAATCCCACTGCCTCGACCAGGCCGTCCCGTGCCACGTGCCATGGCGCCGGTGGGGCCGCGAGGCCGAGCGTCTCGGCCAGGCCCGTCATCACTGCGAGCCCGTGCTCGCCGAGCGAGGCGAGCGTGCCGGCTGCGCCGCCGAACTGGACCTGTTCCACGCGGGGGCGCATCTGGTCCAGCCGTTCCAGATGGGTCACCAGCGGCATGAGCCAGATCGCGCATTTCAGCCCGAAGGTCACCGGCAAGGCGTGCTGCAGATGGGTCCGCCCTGCCATCACCGTGCCGCGATGGGCCTCCGCCTGCGCGGCCAGCGCGCCGATCGTGGCGACAAGGTCGGCGCGCAGCAGCCCGAGCCCGTCGCGGATCTGCAGCACCAATGCAGTGTCCATGATGTCCTGGGTGGTCGCGCCCCAATGGGTATAGCCGCCGGCGCCGGCCTGACGTGCCTCGGCCGCGCGTGACAACCCACGCACCAGCCCGACCACCGGATAGCCGACATTGCGCACGCTGGCGGCGAGTTCGGCGGTATCGAGATGCTCCACGCGGGCGGCCGCCTCGATCGCCGCCGCGGCAGCCTCCGGGATCAGCCCCAACCCGGCCTCGACGCGGGCGAGCGCCGCCTCCACATCCAGCATGCGCTGCAGGAAGCTCCGCTCGTCGAACACCGCGCGCATGGCGTCGGAACCGTAGAGCGTGCCGAAGACCACGCTGTCGGCGGGATTGACGGGCATCACACCTCCAGGAAGACGGTCTCGTCGCGGCCTTGCAGCCGGATGTCGAGCCGCCAGGCACCGGGACCGTCCGGCACGGCGATCAGCGTCGCGCGGCGCGGCGCCGGCTCGATGGCGGTGAGCACAGGATCCGTGTCGTTCAGCGCCTCGCCCGCGAAGTAGACCCGGGTGACGAGCCCGACCAGCAATCCCCGCGCCATCACGGTGAGCGCCAGATGCGGCGCCTGGAGACTATTGCCGCGTCCCGGCACCGGGCCAGGCTTGATCGTGGTGAAGCGGAAACTGCCCTCGCCGTCGGTTGCCGAACGGCCATAGGCGGGGAAACGCTCATCGGCCGGCGGGTCCGCCTGCCAGATCTCCACCGCCGCGTCGGTCACCGGCAGCCCTTCGCCGTCGACGATCCGTCCGCTCAGCGTGATGCGCTCGCCAGTGGCGCCGAAGCGGGTCAGGTCGGCCCATTCCTCGTGCCCGATCAGGTGCCAGTAGGGGCCGATCGTTTGGCTTGGCGTTACTCCCTTCATGTCAGCCCGCCTCCATCGGCGTGGCACCGCGGCCACGGAGAACGAAATCGAAGCGATAGCCAAGCGCCCATTCCGGCGCCGTCAGCGACAGATCGAAGCGCGAGATCAGCCGCCCGCGCGCGCCCCCCGGCACGGCGAGATAGATCGGATCGAGATCGAGCAGCGGATCGCCCGGGAAATACATCTGCGTGATCAGGCGGGTGGCGAAGCCGGGACCGAACAGGGAAAAATGGATATGGTTCGGCCGCCAGGCGTTGGGGTGATTGCGCCAGGGATAGGAGCCGGGCTTGACCGAC
>JAJXXT010000116.1 GCA_021780935.1 Pseudomonadota bacterium | reverse complement strand
GAGCATTGCCGGGCTGGAGCGCATCTTCACCGATCTGCAGCCGTCGGTCCGGGCCGTGGTGCTGCATGGCGAGGGCGACCATTTTTCCGCCGGGCTCGATCTGTCCGACCTTGAGGAGCGCGACGCGGCCGCCGGCCTCGCGCATTCGCGGCTCTGGCACCGCGCCTTCGAGCGTATCGAGCATTGCGGCGTGCCGGTGATCGCCGTGTTGCACGGCGCGGTCGTCGGCGGCGGTTTGGAATTGGCGGCCAGCGCGCATCTGCGCGTGGCCGAGCGCGGCGCCTTCTACGCGCTGCCGGAAGGATCGCGTGGCATCTTTGTCGGCGGCGGCGGCTCGGTGCGGCTGCCACGTCTGATCGGCGTGGCGCGGATGATGGACATGATGCTCACCGGGCGCACCTTCGGCGCCGAGGAGGGCGTTTCGCTCGGCTTCTCGCAGTATCTTGCAGAAGCCGGCGAGGGGCTGGCGAAGGGCATGGAACTGGCCCGCCGCGTCGCGGAGAATGCGCCGCTGACCAATTTCGCTCTGATCGAGGCGCTGCCGCGCATCGCCGATGCGGACCCGGCCACCGGCCTGCTGCTCGAGGCGCTGATGTCGGCGGTGGCGCAGTCTGCGCCCGAGGCGAAAGACCGGTTGCGCGCCTTTCTCGACAAGCGCGCCGGCAAGGTCGTCCATCGCGCCTGATCGGCGGTCGGGAGGCTCCAGGAAAATGCCAAACACGACCATGCGGATGCGGGACGTCGCGCTGCGCACCTGGCAAGTCCGTTGCGAACGCCAGCGGGACGGCGGTTGGCTCGTGCGGCCGGTGGATCAACTCGGCGACTACCCGCGCCGGCTCACCGAACGGTTGGAACATTGGGCGCGGGTGACGCCGGAGCGCGCCTTCCTCGCCGAACGCGCGGCCAGCGGCGCGTGGCAGATCTACACCTATGCAGAGACCTTGGCGGCCGTTCGCGCGCTCGGCCAGGCCATCCTCGATCGTGACCTGTCGGTGGAGCGGCCGATCGCCATCCTCTCGGGAAACTCCATCGCTCATGCGCTGCTCGGGCTGGCCGCGATGCATGTGGGCGTGCCCTATGCGCCGATCTCGCCGGCCTACTCCCTGGTGGCGACCGACTATGCGCGGCTGCGCCACATCATGGGCGTGCTCACCCCGGGCCTGATTTTCGCCGATGATGGTGCCGCGTTCGCCGCCGCGATCGCAGCCACGGCGCCGGAGGGGTGCGAGATCGTCGCGGCGCATCCGCGTCCGGGCATGACCGCCTTCGCCGATCTCCTCGCCCGCACCGCGAGCGGCGCCGTCGCGGCTGCCGCGGCGAAGGTGGGGCCAGACACGATCGCCAAATTCCTCTTCACCTCGGGCTCGACCGCGCTGCCGAAGGGCGTCATCAACACGCAGCGCATGCTCTGCAGCAACCAGCAGATGCTGGTGGAGACCTATCCCGTCCTCGTCGCCGAGCCGCCGGTGATCGTCGACTGGCTGCCCTGGAACCACACGTTCGGCGGCAACCACAATGTCGGCCTGGTGCTCAACAATGGCGGCACGCTCTACATCGACGACGGACGCCCGATGCCGGGCGCGATCGAGGCGACGGTGCGCAACCTGCGCGAGATCGCCCCGACGGTCTATTTCAACGTGCCCAAGGGTTATGAGGAGCTGGTGCCGTACCTCAGGCGCGAACGGGCGCTGCGCGAGACCTTCTTCAGCCGGCTCAGAATGATGTTCTATGCCGGGGCCGGGCTTGCCCAGCCCGTGTGGGATTCGCTCGACGCGCTGGCGGTACAAACCTGCGGCGAGCGCATCGTCATGCTCACCGGGCTCGGCTCGACCGAGACGGCGCCCTTCGCACTCGCCTGCAGCAAGGACTACGCGGCCTCCGGCATGGTCGGGCTACCGGTCCCGGGTGTCGAACTGCGGCTGGCGCCGGTGCAGGGCAAGCTCGAGGGGCGCGTCCGTGGACCGAACATCACCCCGGGCTACTGGCGCGACGAGGCGCGCACGCGCGCGGCCTTCGACGAGCTCGGCTTCTACAAGTTCGGCGATGCGCTGGCCTTCGTGGACGAGACCGCGCCGTTCAAGGGCTTCCGCTTCGAAGGGCGGATCTCGGAGGATTTCAAGCTCTCCACCGGCACATGGGTGAGTGTCGGCCCGCTGCGCGCGGCGCTGATCACCGCACTCACGCCGCTGGTACGCGACGTCGTTGTCGCTGGCGAGAACCGCGATTACGTCGCGATTCTGGCACTCCCCGACGTCGCCGCGTGCCGCGCCCTGGTGGCCGATCGTGACGCGAGCGCCCCGGATTCGGAAATCCTCGCCGACCACCGCGTGCGGGCGCGCATTGCCGACGCGCTCGCCGAACAGGCCGGGCGCGCGACCGGCAGCTCGAACCGCGTCCGGCGCGCACTGTTGCTGACCACGCCGCCGTCGCTCGATCGCGGCGAGATCACCGACAAGGGCTCGCTCAATCAGCGCGCCATGCTGGATCACCGGGCGGCGGACGTCGCCGCCCTCTATGCCGATCCGCCATCCGCGGACGTCATCATCGTGGAGGGCCATCAATGAACGATACATCGCCGCAAGGTGTCGCCGCCCGCTGGGAGGACGCGTGGCTGCTCGAGGGCGTGCGCACGCCGTTCGTCGACTATAACGGAGCCTTCGCCCTGGTCTCGCCGACCGATCTCGCCATCAAGGCGGCGCGCGCGGTGCTGGCGCGGGCGCGCGCGCCGGCCGACGCGGTCGGCAGCGTCATCACCGGCAACATGGCGCAAGCCAGCTTCGATGCCTACATGCTGCCGCGCCATGTCGGGCTCTATGCCGGCGTGCCGCAGGCGGTGCCGGCGATGATGGTGCAGCGCGTGTGCGGCACTGGCATCGAGGCGATCATGCAGGGCGCGGATCAGACCGTTCAGCGCGATGTCGATCTGGCGCTCTGCGTCGGGACCGAATCGATGAGCCGCAATCCGGTGGCGGCCTACACCCATCGCGGCGGGTTTCGCATGGGCCAGGTCGAATTCAAGGACTTCCTCTGGGAAGCGCTGCACGACCCCGCCGCCGATGTCACAATGGGTGGCACCGCGGAGAACCTGGCCCGGCGCTACGATATTCGCCGCGAGGACGTCGATGCCTATGCCGCGCGCAGCTTCCAGCGCGCGCTCGCCGCGCGCGAGGCAGGCTTCTTCGAGGCCGAGATCATCGCCGTTGGCGACGAAGTGTTTGCCGTGGATGGGTTGCGCCCACGCGGCATCGCGCTGCCGCGCGGGACGGCGCCGATGGCCGAGGACACGCATGTCAGGCCCTCGTCGGTCGAGGCGCTGGCGCGCATCCGCCCTGCATTCGGTGGCGTACAGACGGGCGGCAATTCGTCCGCCGTGGTGGATGGTGCCGCTGCGGCGCTGGTGTGCTCCGGCGCGTTTCTGCGCCGGCATTCCGGCCCGGCCCTTGCCCGGCTCGTTGCCGGCGTCGCCGTCGGCTGTGCCCCGGAGATCATGGGCATCGGACCGGCGCCGGCCATCCGCGCGCTCCTCGCGCGCACCGGGCTCGGGCTCGGCGACATTGATCGGATCGAGATCAATGAGGCGTTCGGTGCCCAGGTCCTTGCCTGCGTCCGTGAGCTTGGCCTCGACGAGGCGCGGCTCAACGTCAATGGCGGCGCCATCGCGATCGGCCATCCGCTCGGCGCTACGGGGGTGCGCCTGGCGGTGACGCTGGCGCGCGAACTGCGCCGTGCGGGGCTTCGGCGGGGCATCGCCTCGGCCTGCATCGGGGGCGGTCAGGGGATCGCGTTGCTGGTGGAAAATCCGGAGTTCCCGCGATGAAGGTTCAGCCGATGCTCGTCCATGTACGCCACGTCAGCGTCGAGTGGGGAGATTGCGATCCCGCAGGGATCGTGTTCTATCCACGTTTCTTCGCCTATTTCGATGCATCCACGGCGGCACTTTTCGCACGTGCGTCCGGGATGAAGAAGCCCGAGCTGCTCGAGCATTACGGCGTCGTCGGCTTTCCGATGGTCGATACGCGGGCGCGCTTCCTGGTGCCCTGTGCCTATGGCGACGAGGTTACGATCGAGAGCCGCGTCACCCGCTTTGGACGAACGAGCTTCGATGTCGAGCATCGGCTGCTCAAGGACCACGCGCTCTGCGTCGAGTGCACGGAAACACGGGTCTGGGTCGCCCGCGCGGCGTCCCATGCGACGGCGATCAAGCCGGTGCCGATTCCCGAGGAATTGATGGAGCGTTTCGGTGTCGATGTCCCGCGCGCGCTCAATCGGCGGCGGTGATGCGATGCAGCAGGGTGAGGAGACGATGCATATCGGCCTCGCCCACCCGGGCGATGAAACGGCCCTCGTGACGCGCCAGCGGCGCGGCGAGATCGTCGAGCAATGCCGCGCCAGCATCGGTCAGGTAGAGCGCGTGCGCCCGCCGGTCGTCCGGTGCCGGGCGCCGCTCGGCGAGACCGCGCGTTCTCAGGCTATCGAACAAGGCAACGAAATTGGCGCGCTTGATGCCGAGAGCATCGGCGATCTGCGATTGGCGTCGTCCCGGATTGTGGCGCAGCACGATGAGCACCGAGAACTGCGTCGGCCGGATATCGAATTCGGCGAAGGTGGCGTAGAAGTCCTGGAAGACGGCAAGCTGCGCACGGCGCAGCGCATAGCCGACGAGCTGAGGCAGCGGTCCGATGTCGATCGCGCCACCGTCACTCGCCGTGCAGGGCGGAGCCGACACGTCGCTCATCGCCGGTGGGATGAAGGGTTCATGGCGGCCGCAACTGTAGAGGTGAGGTCGGCCATGGCGCAAGCGCGGCGCGGGAGCGTGCTGCGAGGATGGAACGACAACAATGGAGGGGGCGCGATGAAACGGATGGGATTGCGGCGGCGCACTGGGGTCGCTTTGGCGGCTTATGCGCTGATGCTTGGCTGGACGGGCGTCACGGCCGGCATGGCTCAGACGAAGCCGATCAAGATCGGTGTGCTGAATGATCTGTCCGGTGTCTATGCCGACTATCAGGGCCAGGGCTCTGTGATTGCGGCGCAGATGGCGGTCGAGGATTTCGGGCCGGTGAATGGCGTGAATGCGCAGGTGGTCTTCGGCGATCACCAGAACAAGCCGGATATCGGGCTGGCCATCGCGCGGGCCTGGTTCGATCAGGATGGCGTCGACGTTGTCGCCGATGTGCCGAACTCCTCGATCGCTCTGGCGGTGGCTGATCTGGTGCGCCAGAAGAACAAGGTCTTCATCGGTTCAGGCGCTGGCACCGCGGCGCTCACCGGGGAGAAATGCTCGCCCAACACGGTCCATTGGACCTACGATACCTGGGAGGCTGGTCACGCGCTCGGCCGCGCGGTCGTCGCCCATGGCGGCAAGAGATGGTTCTTCTTCGTTGCCGACTACGCCTTCGGCACCGCTCTGGAGAGCAGCACGGCCGAGGCGGTGCGAGCGGCAGGCGGCACCGTCGTTGGCTCGGTGCGCCATCCGCTTGGCACCACGGACTTCTCGACCTACCTGGTCGAGGCGCAGGCGTCGGGGGCGGATGTGCTGGGGCTGGCGAACGCCGGCGACGATACCGTGACGGCGCTGAAGCAGGCGCGCGAATTCGGGCTGGCGGGGCGCATGCAGTTTGCTGGTCCGATCGTCAATATCAATGTGATCAAGCCGATCGGCCTGGCGAACGCTCAAGGCGTGCTGGCGGTGATGCCGTTCTACTGGGATCATGACGAGGGCTCGCGCGCGTTTGCGAAGCGCTTTGCCGCGCGCCATCCCCGCCACATCATGCCCAACGACATGCAGGCGGGGGTCTATGCCGGCGTACTGCACTATCTGAAGGCGGTTAAGCAGCTCGGTGCTGCCGAGGACGGCCGCGCCGTGGTGGCGGAGATGAAGGTGATCCCGACCGAGGACCCGCTGTTCGGCAAGGGTGTGATTCGCGCCGACGGCCGTACCATGCACCCGGTCTACCTCATGCAGACCAAGACGCCGGCCGAATCGCATGGGGAATGGGACATGTTCAAGCTGGTGTCGACGATCCCGGCCGAGCAGGCGTTTCGCCCGCTGGCCGAGGGTCACTGCGCGTTGGTCAAGCCGTAGCGGAGCCGTGGATCGCCTGCCAGACGCGCTCGGGCGTGGCGGGCATGTCGAGGTGGTGGACGCCGAATTCGGCCAGAGCGTCGACGACGGCGTTCATCACCGAGGGTAGCGAGCCGGCGCAGCCGGCTTCGCCGCAGCCCTTTGCGCCCAGAAGATTGGTCTTCGCTGGCACCGGGTGGCTGGAAACGAGAAAAGGCGGCGCGTCCGTGGCGCGGGCGAGCGCGTAATCCATGTAGCTCCCGGTGATCGGCTGGCCGCTCTCGTCGAAGCGCACCTCCTCGAAGAGAGCCTGGCCGATGCCCTGCAGCACGCCGCCATGGGCCTGACCGGCGACCAGCAGCGGATTGATCTGCACTCCGAAATCATTGACCATCGTGTAGGCGACGACGGCAACCTTGCCGGTTTCGGGGTCGATCTCGACCTCGCTGACATGGCAGCCATTGGGAAAAGCCGAAGGTGCGCCTTCGTGAATGTGCCGGACGTCGAGCGAGTTCGGCACGCCCTCTGGCAACGTCGCACCGCGCAGTTGGGCGGCAAGGTCGAGCACGGTGATGCGCCGGTCCGTGCCGATGATGCGGAAGTGCCCGCCCGAACCGTCGATGGCGAACTCGATGTCGGTCTCGGCCGCTTCCAGCACGTGCGCCGCCGCCTTGCGGCCCTTCTCGACGACCAGCGCGCTGGCTTCCACGATTGCCGCACCGCTGGCCATGATGGATTTGGACCCGCCGGTGCCGCCGCCGGCGATCAGCTCGTCGCTGTCGCCCTGGAGGAGCCGGATCCGCGCGAAGGGAATGCCGAGTTTTTCCACCAGCACCTGGGCGAAGGGCGAAGCATGGCCCTGGCCGTAGTCGAGGGTGCCGGTGATGATCGTCACCGTGCCGTCCGCCTCGAAGCGCAGTCCGCCCATTTCGCGGGAGGGCGGAGCGGTGACTTCCAGGTAGTGGCCGATGCCACGCCCGCGCAGGAGCCCGCGTGCGCGGCTGGCGGCACGGCGGGCAGGGAACCCATCCCAGTCTGCCGCCGCCAGCGCCTTGTCGAGAATGGTCGGGAATTCGCCGCTGTCATAGGTGGTCGCGGCCGGGGTCGCATAGGGCATCTGTTCCGGGCGGACCAGGTTGCGCCGGCGCAGCGCGAGCGGGTCGAGCCCCATCTCGCGCGCCGCGGTTTCCACCAGGCGCTCCATGTAATAATTGCCCTCGGGGCGGCCAGCGCCACGATAAGGCCCAACGGGCGTCGTGTTGGTGTAGACGCAACGCGTCTGCACCTCGACGAGATCGGTGCCGTAGACCCCGATGATGTTCTTCACTGCATTGATGCTTGGCGGTACCGTCGCGGCGTTGGTCAGATACGCGCCGACATTGCCGTAGCCGGTGACGCGGACGGCGAGGAACTTGCCGTCCGCGGCCAGCGCCAGTTCGACGACCATTTCATGGTCGCGGCCATGACTGTCGGAGAGGAAGCTGTCGGAACGGTCGTCGCGCCACTTCACCGGCCGGCCGAGGTGCCGGGCCGCGTGCAGGAGGGCGATATATTCCGGGTAGACGCCGGCCTTCATGCCGAACGAGCCGCCGACCTGTCCGGTCAGCACATGGACCTTCTCGGTCGGCACGCCGAGCGCATCCTTGAGCCCATTGCGAAGCCCGAACACGCCCTGGCAGCCGACATGGAGCGTATAGCGTTCGCTGGCCGCATCGTAGGCCCCGATCGCCGCCCGCGGCTCCATCGGACTGACCACGAGGCGCGTATTGCGCAGCGCCAGGCGGGTGACATGGGCGGCGGCGGAGAAGGCTGCGGCGATCCGGTCGCGATCGCCATACTGGCACTCATAGGCGATGTTACCCGGCGCAGCCTCGTGCAGGAGCGGCGCACCCGGCGCCGCGGCGGCGGACGCCAGCGTGACGGCATCGATCTGGTCGATGTCCAGCGCGACCGCCTCGGCGGCGTCGCGCGCCTGCTGGACGGTCTCCGCGATGACGCAGACGACCGGTTCGCCGACAAAGCGGACCCGCTCAACGGCCAGCGGGGGCTGCGGCGGCATCGGCGCGCCCTTCGGCCACGGCGCCTGCATCCCGGGTGGCAGCGCGCGCAAGCCGCCGGCGGCGAGATCCGCACCGGTCAGTACGGCGACCACACCTTGCATGGCCCGTGCAGCGCCGACATCGAGCGAGACGATGCGGCCATGCGCCACCCTGCTGCGGAGGAACACGGCGTGGGCCTGGCCGGGCAACGACAGGTCGTCGGTGTAATGGCCCTCGCCGCGGAGGAGAGTCGGGTCCTCCTTGCGCGGCACTGGCTGGCCGATGCCGAACTTCGTCAGGGAAAGATCGGTTTCGTCAAACCGTGCATCCATGGTCCGAGCGCTGCTCCCATGCTGGAACGACCCCCGATCCGATTGAGCCGCTCCGGCTCGGGCAGATCGGCGGCAAGCTGCTCCAGAGTCATATGTTTCTGGAACACGGCCGCCCGACCCGATGGGTCCACCCGGTCGCACCGTGCTCCAGCCCTCGCGGGCGACGGACAATGGCGCGACCGTGCCCGACGCACAAGCGTGCTGGCCTCACGACAGGCCAGCACGGCAGAATGCCAGCGCAGGGGAATGCCAGGGCAGGCGGACCAGGACGGGGCGCCGGTATCAGAGGTGCGTCAGCGTGCAGCCGCCCTCGCCCAGCGGATGCAGCGCCTCCCCGGGTGGGGTCGTCACCTTCAAATTATAGAGATCCCAAGGCCCCGTGCTTTCGGCGGGCGTCTTCACCTGGAACAGATAGGCGGGGAAAATGCCGCGTCCGTCGGCGCGGATCGCTCCTTTGCCGAAGCAATCATCCTCGGTCGGCATCCGCTTCATGCGTTCGATCGTCGCCCGGCCGCTGCGCTTCGCCTCGGCCGGTCCCATGTCGGCGACCGCCTTCAGATAGTGCAGGGTCGCTGCGTAGGCGCTGGCATGGGCTTGGTTCGGCCAGTTGTTCGGGGTCAGCGGCAGCACCCGCTTGGTGAAGGCGCGGGTGCGCTCGTTGAGGTCCCAGTAGAAGCTCTCGGTCAGCGTCAGGCCCTGGCACATCTGGGCACCGAGCGCGTGCACATCGCTGATGAACATCAGCAATGGCGCAATGCGCATGCCCGATTGCGGCAGGCCGAACTCGTTCGCCTGCTTGATGCAGTTCACCGTATCGAGCCCGGCATTGGCCAGGCCGAGCACCTTCGCCCCCGAGGCCTGCGCCTGCTGGACGAAGGAGGAGAAATCGGTCGTGTCGGGGAACGGGTAGCGCACGCGTCCGAGCACCTTGCCGCCCGCGGCGAGCACCAGCTTGCTCGTCTGCTCCTCGAGGATATGGCCGAAGGCGTAGTCGGCGGTGATGAAGAACCAGTCCTTGCCGCCGGCCTTGACCATGGCCCCGCCCGAGGACGTGGCCAGCATGTACGTGTCGAAACTCCAGACGATGGTATTGGGCGAGCACTGGGCACCGGTCAGCGCCGTCGTCGTGGCGCTGGCGTTGAGCATCATCTTGTCCTTCTCGCGCGCGACCTGCGCGACCGCGAGCGCGACCGAGGAGGTCGGCACATCGACGATGGCGTCCACGCCCTGGTCGAACCATTGGCGGGCGATCGTGGCGCCGATGTCAGGCTTGTTCTGGTGGTCTGCCGAGAGAATCTCGACGTCGAGGTCCTTCGCCGAGGCGCCGAAATCCACCAGCGCCTGCTTGGTGCAGACCACGGAGGTCAGACCGGTCGTGTCCCGGTAGGTGCCCGACAGGTCATTGAGCACGCCGATGCGGATTTTCGGCCGGGCCTGCGCCCGAGCGCGTGCGGCGGGCAGCGCAGCGGCGGCGGCGGTGCCGAGCAACAGCCGGCGTGACAGGGTCATGTCGCTTCCTCCTCCAAGGTTTCTTGCCGCCAGGTCCCGTCCGGCCAGCCGGAGCGTGAGACGACGGAGCCCGGTGCGTATCACGCCGGCGCCGGGTCGCGCCAGAATGCCGTCACCAGGGCCAGCGTCATGGCCTGGACGATCAGCACCAGGGCGACGCAGCCGGGCCAGCCGGCGAGGTGCCACAGCCCGGCCGGCGCCACGCCGCCGAGGCTGCCGCCAACATAATAGAAGGTGACGTAGAGCCCGACGGCGGTCGAGCGAGCGCGTAACGCCGCCGCGCCGACATAGGAGATCGCCAGCACCTGCTCGATGAACATGCCGCCGATCGCCAAGCCGAGGCCGGCGACGATGGCGCCGATGCCATGGGCCAGGGTGAGCGCCATTCCGCTCATGCCGATGGCGGCGGCGAGCGCGAACGTGCCGCGGCGGCCGATCCTTACCGCAAGCCGTGTGGCCACCGGTGTCGAGATGATGGCCAGCAGATAGACCGCGAACAGATTGCCCAGCGCTGCCGGACCGAACAGGTAGGGCGGAGCGGCGAGAAGAAAATTGGCATAGGTGAAGGCCGCGACGATCGAGAACAGCACGGCGAACCCGGCCGCGTAGGTGGCGATGAGCTGGCGGTTGGCGAGATGCGCCCGCAGGCTCTCGAGCGCGGCGCCGAGCCCGCGCTGGGCGACGAAATTCTGCTCGCGCGGCAGGATCAGCCCGACCACTGCTGCCGCAAGCGCGGTCAGCACCGCGATCACCACGAAGCCCGCCCGCCAGCCGGCGACCGCCGCGACATGGCCAAGGATGAACCGCCCGGCGAAGCCGCCGACGATGGTGCCGACCGAGTAGGTGCCGGCGAGCCGGATGCCCTCGGCCTCGCGTGCCTCGTCGCCGATATAGGCAACGGTGACGGCGAAGATGAAGGGCAGGGCGAGTCCCTGAAGGAAGCGCAGCAGCACCATGGTGGTGAAGTCTGGCGTCAAGGCGAGCAGCGCGGTCGGAATGGCGAGCAGCCAGGCGGCCACGGTAATGAGCCCCTTGCGCCCGAGACGGTCCGAGATCGAGCCGACGAACGGCGCGATCAGCGCCACCGCGAACAGCGGCGCGGTGACGGTGAGGCCGGTGCGCGGCAGCGGCACGGCGAATTCGCGCGCCAGCAGCGGCAGTACCGCCTGCGTGGCATAGAGATTGACGAAGGTGGCGAAGCCGGCGGCGACGACGCCGATGCCGCGCGCCGCAGCCCCCGGCCTCACCGGAACACGATCCGACGCGAGAGCGTGAAATTCAGCCCCATTCCGGCGACGGCGCCTGCCGCGACGGCGAGCACCGGGGCCTCGCGGGCCAGCGCGAAGCCGGCGATCAAGCCGGCATAGGCGCCGCGATTGAGGACGAAGCCGGTGGCGTTGACGGCGTGGGTGCGAAGCCATTGCCGGTGCGGGCGATGACGCGGCGCGGCGCGGAACGTCCAGGCCCGATTGAGGGCCCAGTTGGCGCTCGCGGCGACGACATAGGCGACGGCCCCCGCACCATACAGGCCGAGGCGGCCGCGGAGCGCATAGACGGTCGCGGTATCGACCAGGAAGCCGCCGACCCCAACGGTGCCGAAACGCAGGAACTGGGCGAGCAGGGTCAGCCGCGCGACGGTGGCCAGGCGGCGCGCCGGGGCGGGCAGGCCGGCGGCGAGACGGCTGAGCATCGCGTCCATGCCCCCGCAATACCGGGCTCCGCCGGCCCGGGCAATGTGCCCCGGCTTGAAGCCGCCCCGCGAGGCTGCCATCGTCGGGGCGGGAGCACTTCACAGCTTTCGTCACCCATCCTGTCGTCACCGATCGGGGGATCCATGCAGCGACGCACCCTGCTAAGGGCCGGTCTGGCCGCCACGGCAGCCTTGGCTGTGCCACCGTTGGCCAGCCCGGCGCTCGCCGCTTCCGCCGCGTCGAGGGTGCTGCGTTTCATCCCGCAGGCCGATCTCGCGGTGCTGGATCCGGTCTGGACCACGGCCTATGTCACCCGCAACCATGCCCTGATGGTCTTCGACACACTGTTCGGCATCGACGCGCAATACCAGCCGCAGCTGCAGATGCTGGAGAGCGCCGCCACAGAGAACAACGAGCGCACCTGGCGGCTGGTGCTCCGCCCGGGTCTGAAATTCCACGACGGGACGGCGGTGCTGGCGCGCGACTGCGTCGCGAGCATCGGGCGCTGGGGCAAGCGCGACGCGTTCGGCCAGGCACTGCTCAGCGCCACCGACGAGCTCGCCGCTGCCGACGACCGGACCATCGTCTTCCGCCTCAAGCGGCCCTTCCCGCTGCTGCCCGCCGCCCTCGGCAAGGCCGCATCCTCGATCGCCGCGATCATGCCCGAACGGCTGGCAGCGACCGACCCGTTCAAGCAGGTGACCGAAATGGTCGGCAGCGGACCCTACCGCTTCAAGGCCGACGAGCGCGTGCCCGGTGCGCGCGTGGTCTATGAGCGCTTCGCCGACTATGTGCCGCGCGCAGACGGCACCGCCGAGTGGATAGCCGGCCCCAAGCGTGCATTTTTCGACCGCGTCGAGTGGACGGTGATCCCGGATGCCGCGACCGCGGCGGCGGCGATGCAGAATGGCGAGGCCGACTGGTGGGAGCAGCCGACCTTCGACCTGCTGCCGCTGCTCAAGGGTGACCGCCATCTGGTGCTGGAACAGCTCGACCCGACCGGCACGCCGGCGATGATGCGGATGAACCAGCTCTTCCCGCCCTTCGATAATCCCGCCATCCGCCGTGCCTTGTTCGGCGCCGTCGACCAGGGCGAATTCATGACCGCGGTGGCCGGGACCGACCCCACATACTGGCGCGCCAATGTCGGCTTCTTCCCCCCGGGCTCGCCCATGGCCAGCTCCGTTGGCATGGAGGTCTTCGCCGGGCCGCGGGATACCGAGACGGTGAAGAAGGAAATTGTCGCCGCGGGCTACAAGGGCGAGCGCGTCGTGCTGATGATCGCCACCGATTTCCCGGTGCTGCAGGCCATGGGCAATGTCGGTGCCGACCTGCTCAAGCGCTGCGGCTTCAATCTGGACGTGCAGGCGACCGACTGGGGCACCGTCGTGCAGCGGCGGGCGAAGAAGGACCCGCCGGACAAGGGCGGCTGGTCGGTGTTCTTCACCGCCTGGTCGGGGCTCGACCAGTTCAATCCGGCGGGCCATGTCGGGCTGCGCGGCAACGGCCTCAATGCCTGGTTCGGCTGGCCCAACGCGCCGCGGCTGGAGGCGCTGCGCGAGGATTGGTTCGCCGCCAGCACCCCGATCCTGCAGAGAAAAATCTGCGAGGAGATTCAGCGGCAGGCGTTCACCGACGTTCCCTACATCCCGATCGGCGAATATCTGCAGCCGACGGTTCGCCGGGACTCGCTGAGCGGCATGCTCAAAGGTGTGCCGCTGTTCTGGAACGTGCATCGATCCTGAAGCGCGTGGCACATAGTTTGCTTTACACCGTCATGTGGCCTGATCCTGGAGAGTTTGAATGCAGCGGCGTGATCTACTGAAGGCAGCCGCGGGCGCCGGAATTCTGGCCGCGCCGCGTCTGGCGGGCGCTGCCGGGGCCCGGGTCCTGCGCTTCGTGCCGCAAGCCAATTTTGCCAATCTCGACCCGGTGTGGGGCACGCAATACGTCGTTCGCAACGCCTCTCTGCTGGTCTGGGATACGCTCTACGGGCTCGACAGCGGGCTGGTGCCGCGGCCGCAGATGTGCGAGGGCCATGAGCGCTCCGATGATGGGCTGAGCTGGGATTTCCGCCTGCGCGCGGGGCTGCGCTTCCACGACGGCGAGCCGGTGCGCGCGCGCGACGTCGTCGCCAGCCTCAATCGCTGGATGGCGCGCGATGCGATGGGGCAGGTGCTGA
>JAJXXT010000114.1 GCA_021780935.1 Pseudomonadota bacterium | reverse complement strand
CGTGGCCGCCCGGCAGCAGCGCCTCCGCGCCGCCGCGGCGCAGCCGCTCGACGCTGCCCGCCCACACCGAGCCGACACGCGGGTGCACCGGCCATCCGTCCTCGGCGCAGCGGATCGCCGGGCGCAGCAACTCGTCGAGCCCCTTGGTGCCATGCGCCGCCAGCAGCGCCTCCCACGCGCCGATGGCGCCGGGCACGGTCACCGCGTGCGCCGATTCAGGGTCGAGCTTGCCGATCCCATGCTTCTCGAAGAAATCGATGCTCGCCGCCGCCGGCGCCCGGCCGGAGCCATTGAGCGCCACCACGCCGCCGGAGGCCGGCGCGTAGAGGCAGAAGCAGTCGCCGCCGATCCCCGTCGATTGCGGCTCGATCACGCACAGCACCGCGCAGGCCGCCACCGCCGCGTCGAGCGCGTTGCCGCCGGCGCGCAGCACATCGAGCGCGGTGAGTGTCGCGAGCGGCATGGAGGTCGCGGCCATGCCGCCAGTCGCGTAGACAGGGCTGCGCCCCGGTGCATGAAAATCGCGCATCATCCCCCCGTTTCGGACCGGCGGACGCTCGCATGCGCCGCCCCCATTGGCAACCGCGCGCCAAGCGGCGATCCTGCGGGCCAACGGCGGGAGCAGGACGTGGCGACGATCGAGGATTTCGAGAAAATCGATATCAGGGTGGGGCGCGTGATCGAGGCCCTACCCTTCCCTGAGGCGCGCAAACCCGCCTACAGGCTGCGCATCGATTTCGGCCCGGAGATCGGCATCCGCCAGTCCTCCGCCCAGATCACGCGCCATTACACGCCCGAGACGCTGATCGGGCGCCTGGTGATGGCGGTGGTGAACTTCCCGCCGCGCCGCATTGCCGGCTTCGCCTCCGAGGTGCTGACCCTCGGCGTGCCGGACGCGGCGGGGGAAGTGGTGCTGCTGCGACCCGACCAGGACGCGGCCGCCAAGGGCGTCATCCCTCAGGCCGGGGCACCCACGGGCGTGGCACTCGGTGCGAGGATGTTTTGATGTCAGAGCGATATTACACGGTCACCTGGGACCAACTGCATCGCGACGCGAGGGCGCTTGCCTGGCGCCTGATGAGCAACGGCCCCTATCGCGGCATCGTCGCCATCACCCGCGGCGGCCTGATCCCCGCCGCCATCATTGCCCGCGAGCTGGAGGTGCGGCTGATCGAAAGCGTCTCCATCGTCACCTATGACGAGGAGGAAAAGGGCGAGCCACGCGTGACCAAGGCTCCGGTGGCCGCGGGTGACGGCGAGGGCTTCCTCATCATCGACGACCTGGTGGATACCGGCACCACCGCGCGGGTCGTGCGCGCCCTGCTGCCCAAGTCGCATTTCGCCGCGGTCTATGCCAAGCCCGCCGGCAAGCCGCTGGTCGATACCTTCGTCACCGAGGTGAGCCAGGATACGTGGATCCTTTTCCCCTGGGACACCGAGCCGCAATTCGCCACCCCGCTCGCCCGCCGCCAGACGGCACCGCCCTGACCGATGCAGCAATGACCGGTGCCGTGATGACCAACCCCTGGATCTGCCTCGCCTGCGGCGCGCATTTTCCGGACGCGCCAGCGCCGCCCGCGGCCTGCCCGATCTGCGACGAGCCGCGGCAATATGTGCCGCCGGCGGGCCAGGCCTGGACCCGCCACGCCGCCCTCGCGCGCGGCCACCGCAACAGTTTCCACCTCTACGAGCCTGGCCTGTTCGGCATCGGCACCGTGCCCGCCTTCGCCATCGGCCAGCGCGCCCTGCTGATCCAGGCCCCCGGCGGCAACATTCTCTGGGACTGCATCAGCCTGCTCGACGACGCCACGGTCGAGATCGTCCGTGCCCTCGGTGGCGTTGCCGCCATCGCCGTCTCGCATCCGCACTACTACACCGCCATGGCCGCCTGGGCACAGGCCTTTGGTGCCCGCGTGCTGCTGCACGAGGCGGACCGGGCGTTCGTCACCCATCCCGACCCGGCGATCGAGTTCTGGTCCGGCGAGCGCCACCATCTCGCCCCCGGCATCACCCTCATCAACACCGGCGGTCATTTCGAGGGCAGCACGGTCCTGCACTGGGCCGCCGGCGCCGCTGGCCGCGGTGCCGTGCTCGCCGGCGACAATCTGCAGGTGGTCCGGGACCAGCGCTATGTCAGCTTCATGCGCAGCTATCCCAACTACATCCCGCTGCCCGCCGCCGCGATCCACCGTATCGAGGCGAGCCTCGCGGAATTCGCCTTCGAGCGGATCTACGGCGCCTGGTGGGGCATGCTGGTGGCGGCGGACGGCAAGGCGGCGCTCGCCCGCTCCGCCGCGCGCTACGTCGCCGCACTGCGCGGCTGAGCCTCGTCCTCGCGGCTGGCCCGCACCCGCTCGACCCGCCTTCCGTCCATCGCCAGCACCTCGAACTGCCAGCCGCCGAACACGATCCGGTCGCCCACCCGCGGTACGCGCCGCAGCAGCGCCAGCAGCAGCCCGCCCAGCGTGTGATACTGTCCCTCCGCCGGGAGCGCCGGCAGCACCAGCCGCGCCTTCGCCTCGTCCACCGGCATCAGCCCATCGAGCAGCAGCTCGCGTGCCTCCTCGCCCTCGCGCGTGGCGCCGGTAGGGGCCGCGTCTTCCGGGTCGCCGACGATCGCGTCCAGCACATCGCTTGCCGTCACCACCCCCTCGAAGCTGCCATATTCGTCGAGCACCAGCGCCAGGCCGAGATCGTCGTCGCGAAACCGCTCCAGCGCATCGAGTGCCGTGATGGTGTCCGGGATCACGATCGGCCTGGCCAGCACCGCGGCGAGATCGACAGGTTTGCCGCCCACGACCTGCCCCAGCACCTCCTTCGCCCGCACCACGCCGACGACATTGTCGACGCTGCCGTCGCAGACCACGAAGCGCGACTGCGGCGAAGAGGCGATGGTGCGAAGAATCTCCGCCTCGCTGTCGGTACGGTCGATCCAGACCAGTTCCGGGCGCGGCGTCATGATCGCGCGGGCCGGCTTGTCGGCGAGGCGCAGGATGCGCTCGATCATGTCGCGCTCGCCGGTCTCGATCACGCCGCTGCGCTCGCCCTCGGCGAGCAGGACCTTGAGCTCCTCCTCGGTCACGTCCTCCTCGGCGCCGCCGGCGCCGAAGCCGCGCAGCACGAGATGCGAGGCGGAGGACAGCACCCAGACCAGCGGCAGGCCCACGGCGGTCAGCCACCGCACCGGCCGGGCCAGCAGCATCGCGAAGCGTTCCGGCGAGCGCAGCGTGAGCTGCTTGGGCACCAGCTCACCGAGCAGCAGGGTCAGCAGGGTGACCAGGACCACCGCGATCGCCAATCCCAGCGTGCCGGCAAGCTGCACGGTCGTGCCGAGGCGCACCAGCAGCGGCGCGATCGCGCGCGCGATCGGCTCGCCGCCGAACACGCCGATCAGCACGCCGATCAGCGTCACCCCCGCCTGCAGCACCGGAATGAACCGGTCCGGCGCCTCGGCCATCAACCGCGCGCCGACCGCGCCGGCGACACCGCGCGCCTCCAGCGCGGCAAGCCGGGTGCGATTGGCCGAAACCAGTGCGATCTCGCTCATCGCGAACAGGGCGTTGACCCCGATCAACAACGCAACGATGACAATATCCCAGACGACCCGCATAACGCCTCATCCCGCGACCGATCGGGTGAGGATAGCGGGGCGCCCGCCCGCGCGCGATGCCCGGCGCGGAAGGCCCCGAAGCGCGACGGAAGCAGGAACCAGGAGTTGCCGCGATGAACACCCACCCGCCGCCTGCCGCCAACCCGCCCCTTGCCGCAGACCCGGCCCCTGGCTCAACCTCGGCTCGTGCCGCCGGCCTGCCGCCGGTCGCCATCCTTCTGGGCGCCGCCGGTGTGCTGCCGTTTCTCGCCTTCGCACTGGCCTGCCTGTCGGCGAGCGGCGCCACGGCGATGCTCTATCTGTCCTGGCTGATCGGCTACGGCGCGGTGATCCTCGCCTTCCTCGGCGCCGTCCACTGGGGTCTGGTGCTCGCCGCCGGGGAACCCGGGCGGGCCGCGATGCGCCTCGCCCTCGGCGTGCTGCCCGCCCTTGCCGGCTGGGTGGCGCTCGGGCTGCAGGGCGCCGGCATCCCGAGCCTTGCCCTGGCCCTGCTCATCGCATCCTTCCTCGCGGTGATCGCCACGGAACGCAACTATGCCGCCAAAGGCTGGCTGCCCGCCGGCTATCTATGGCTGCGCTACGCCCTGACCCTCGCCGTGGTGCTGATTCTGGCGACGGTTCTCACCCTGCGCCTGCTCGGCGCCCGGATCGTACTGTAGGAGTCTGACGCCGATGCAATCGCACAGGGATTGTTCCGAGATGCTGGCGCGCCTGCGCGCCACCCGCGTCGTGCCGGTGGTGCGCATGCACAGCGCCGCCAACGCCGAACGCGCCGTCGGCTGGATGCGCGAGGAGGGTCTCAGCGTCTTCGAGATCACCATGACGGTGCCCGGCGCCGTCGATCTCATCGCCGCCCTCGCCCGCGACCCGGCGCTGCTGGTCGGCGCCGGCACGGTGCCGGACGAGGCCGCAGCCCGCGCCTGCCTGGCCGCCGGCGCGCGGTTCATCGTGGCACCCTGGGTGGACCCCGCTCTCGCCGCCGCCTGCCGCGAGGCCGGTGCGGCGCTGATGCTCGGCGCGATGACGCCGACCGAGGTTCGCGCGGCCCTCGCCGCCGGCGCGGACGTGGTGAAGATCTTTCCCGCGTCCTCCGCCGGCGGGCCCGCGCATATCCGGGCGCTGGCCTCGGTCTTTCCCGGCACCGCCTTCTGCCCCACCGGCGGCATCGCGCCCGGCGACGTCGCTGCCTATCTGGCGGCGGGTGCGGCCTTTGTCGGCATCGGCGGCGCGCTGGTCGACGAGAAGGCCGCCGCCGCCGGCGACCGCGCCTCCATCGCCGCCGCCGCCCGCGCGGTTCGCGCATGACGCCCGGCCTCATCTGCATGGGCGAGCCGATGCTGGAGCTGAACGCGCAGCCTTCGGATGAAGCTGGCCGGCGCCTCTACCTCGAAGGTTTCGGCGGCGATACGTCCAATGTCGCCATCGCCGCCGCCCGCCAGGGTGCCCTGGTCGCCTACGCCAGCGCGGTCGGCCGCGATGACCCCGGCGAGCGTTTCCTCGCGCTGTGGCGGGCAGAGGGGGTGGACGTGGCCGCGGTGCGGATCGACGCGACCCGCCCCACCGCGCTCTACCTGGTCAGCCACGGTGCTCAGGGCCACAGCTTTCATTTCTACCGCACCGGCTCCGCGGCCAGCGCCTATGGCGCCGCGGATGTGCCGGAGGCGATGATCGCCGCGTCACACATGTTCTATGCCTCGGGCATCAGCCTGGGCATTTCCGACAGCGCCGCGGACGCCGTGCTGCACGCCATCGCGATCGCCCGGCACAACCATGTCCGTGTTGCATTTGGAACGAACTACCGCCCCCGCCTGTGGCCCCGCGCCCGCGCCGCGGCACTGACCCATGCGGCCGTGCAGCAGGCCGATATCGTGTTTACCAGCACGGAGGACGCGGCGGCCCTGGCCGGTACCGCCGATGCTGCGGCGGCGGCCGATTTTTACCGCGCGCTCGGCCCGGCCATCGTCGTCGTCACCATGGGGGAAGCGGGCGCGCTGCTCGCCGAGGGCGATACCCGCACCACCATCCCCGTGCTGCCCGGCCCAATGGCAGGCCCCGTGGTGGACGCGACCGGCGCGGGGGATGCCTTTGCCGGCGCCTTCCTCGCGCGCCTGCTCGCCGGCGACGAAGCCCCGGCGGCGGCCCGCTACGCCAGCGCCACCGCCGGCCTCAAGGTGCGTGGCTACGGCGCCGTCGCGCCCATCCCCAGGGCCGCCGAGGTGGTGGCGGCGCTCGCGACATGCTGACCACCGACCGCCTGGTGCTCCGCCCTTGGCGCGACGCCGATCTCGACCCGTTCGTCGCGATGAGCGCCGATGCGGAGGTGATGCACCATCTGCTGCCGCTCGACCGCGCCGCCGCCGCCGCCTGGATCGAGCGGCAGAGGGCGCACCAGCAGGAGCACGGATTCTGCTTCTGGGCGGTCGAGGTCCCCGGCGTGCTGCCGCTTGTGGGTGCCGTGGGGCTCTACACCGTGGCGCCGCCGATGCCCTGCGCGCCGGCGGTCGAGATCGGCTGGCGCCTCGCCCGCGCGGCGTGGGGCAAGGGCTACGCCGAGGAGGCCGCCCGCGCCGCTCTCGACTGGGGCTTCGCCCGCGGCATGACGGAGATCGTCGCCTTCACCCGCCCCGCCAACAGCCGATCCTGGCGGCTGATGGAGCGGCTCGGCATGACGCGCGACGGCCGCGACGATTTCGAGCACCCGCGCCTGCCGCCGGGCGACCCGATGCGCCCGCATGTTCTCTACCGGCTCAGCGCCCGGCGCTGGCAAACGCGGCATTGGCCATCGGGCGCAGGCGCAGACCCTGCCGCAGGTGCCTGAACGGAAACACCGAGGAATCCGCCGCCACCGGCCCCGGCGCCGCCGCGACCAGCACGCGCTCGGCGATGGGCTGGAAATCGGCTCGGAAATGCACCGAGGATTTCAGCGCCAGAATCCGGCATTCGCTCGGTTCGATCCCGAGATGACGCGGGATCGCCTGGTCCAGCGCCTGCATCTTGCGGCTCACCACCACCACCCGCACCCCGGGCGCCACACGGATCAGCGCGCAGGGACCGAGATTGCCGGGGTTGCCCTTGCCCATCGGCCCGGTGAGCGTGAACCGCCCGTCGCCCAGCCGCTCCACCACCGCATCGACGGCCAGCGGCACGCCATCGGACTTGCCGCCGAGATCGAGCCGCAGCGTGGCGCCGACGCCCGCGCGGTGACAGGACGCGGCATTGTCGGCATCGTTGATGAGCACCATCACCGCGCCCTCGGCACCCTGCGCCACCAGCTCCGCGAGCAGGCCGGTGGTGTCGCCATGGCCACCGCCGCCGGGATTGTCCTGGGTGTCGGCGATGACCACGGGCCGGCGCGCCGTCCGCGCAAGGGAAATCGCCTCCCGCACCGCATCCTTCGCCGGCAGCACGTCGGCGGCGAAGCTCGCCTCGCGCGCCACCAGCTCCGCCAGCAGCGCCTCCACGGCCGCGTCGGCCTCCGCCTGGGTCTCGGCATAGGCCGCGACCGCGGTGCCGCAATCCGCGAAATCCGCGTAGGGGAACCCGAAACAGAAGGCGAGTTCCGCGACCCCTGGTTGGGCTGCCAGCGCCGCGCGCACCTCCATCACGGGCGCCATCGGGGCCACCAGCGTGCACTGGCTGGTGATCGGGATCCAGTAATCGCTCTGGCGGAAGCTGCGCGCCCAGGGCCGCCCGCGCTCGATACGCGCCAGCAACAACCGCATCGCCTGCGCCCCCGCCGCCGGCATGTCCACATGCGGATAGGTGCGGAACGGCACCAGCGCATCGACGCGCTCCACCATCGCCGGCGTCAGGTTGCAGTGCGGATCGAGGCTGATGGTCAGCGGCACGTCGCCGGCGATCGCCCGCACCCGGCGCAGCAGCTCGCCCTCCGCATCGGCGAAACTCACGGCGACGGCAGCACCGTGCAGATCGAGATAGATGCCGTCGAGCGGCCCCGCGTCCAGCGCGGCCGACAGCCGCGCTCCGATCAGGGCGGCGATGCGCTCGAACGCCTCGTCCTCCACCGGGCCGGCGGGGTTGGCGAACCCCCAGGCCAGCGGCACGCATTCCGCCCCGGCCGCTTCGGCGACCTCGAGCGCACCGGCGATCGGCACCGAGGTGCCGCGCACCGCCTCGAACATCGCCGCACTTTCGGCGAGCGGCGGGAAGCCGCCGGGATGGAGGAAATCCGCATACCGCGTCGGCCGCGGCGCGAAGGAATGACTTTCATGCAGGAATCCGCCCAGCGCCAGACGCATCGGTGTCGCACCTCCGTTGTCGCGCGGACTGTGCCGCCGCGGCGAGCGCGCGACAAGCGCCGCCCGGTGCGCGAGCCGACAGACAGATCAGGTCGCGGGTAGACATGAAGGCGTCGCGCCGCCTAGCGTTGCGGGCGTGAAGCTCTTCCACGCTCCCGCCCATGCGCGCCACGCGCCGCGCTTTTTTCTCCAGCGCGGCACCGTCCGCGCCAACTACGAAACGCCCGCCCGCGCCGAGGCCCTGCTCGAAGCCGGGAGAGCCGCCGGGCTCGACCTGGCAACGCCTCCCCCGGCCGGCATCGCCGCCCTCGCCGGCGTTCACACCGACGCCTACCTGGCGTTTCTCCGCGGGGCCCACGACGCCTGGACACAGCAGCCGCAACCCGGCCCGGAAATCGTCGCCAACATCCACCCGACCCCCGAGATGCTGGCCCAGGGCGGGCGTGTCGGCGAGGGGATCATCGGCCGCGCCGGCTGGTTCACGGCGGATACTTCCTGCCCGATCGGCGACGGCACGTGGGAGGCGGCGATCGCCGCGGCCGGCTGCGCGCTGGCCGCCTCGGAGGACGCCGCCCGTGGCCGCCATGCCTACGCGCTGTGCCGCCCGCCCGGCCACCATGCCTATGCCGCGCGCGCCGGCGGGCATTGCTACATCAACAACGCGGCCCTGGCCGCCCAGCACCTGCGTGCGCAGGGCGCCGGGCGGGTCGCGATCCTCGACATCGACTCGCATCACGGCAACGGCACGCAGGGCATCTTCTGGGACCGCGCGGACGTCTTCTTCGCCTCCGTCCACGGCGACCCCGACCATTATTACCCCTGGTATGTCGGCCGCGCGCATGAGCGCGGCGGCGGCGCCGGTGCGGGCTTCAATCTGAACCTGCCGCTGGCGCGCGGCAGCACCGACGCCACCTGGCTCGCCGCCATCGAGACGGCATTGGACGCCATCCGCGGCTTTCGGCCGGACGCGCTGGTGGTAAGCCTCGGCTTCGATGCTAGTGAAACCGAACCGCTCAGTTTTCTTGCGGTGACGGCGGAGGGTTTTGCCCGCGCCGGCGAGCACATCGCCCGCCTCGGCCGACCGGCCGCGATCATCCAGGAAGGTGGCTACAACATCGAAACGATCGGCGCGTTGCTCGTGCGTTTCCTCACCGGCTTCGGCGCGCTGGCCCCGGGATGAGCATCGCCCGCGTCCGTACCTTCGCGTTTGCCGGCATCGAGGCGGTGCCGGTCGAGATCCAGGTGCAGATCGCGCCGGGCCTGCCGAGCTTTCTCATCGTCGGGCTCGCCGACAAGGCGGTGACCGAGGCGCGCGAGCGCGTCCGCGCCGCCCTGATCGCGATGAACCTCGCCCTGCCGCCCAAGCGCGTGCTGATCAACCTCGCCCCCGCCGATCTCGTGAAGGAGGGGAGCCATTACGACCTGCCCATCGCGCTCGCGGTGCTCGCGGCGATGGATGTCATCGCGGCGGAATCGGTCGCCGAGTTCGCGGCCCTCGGCGAACTTTCCCTCGATGGCAGCATCAACCAGGTCGCCGGCGTGCTGCCGGCCGCGATCGCCGCCTCGGCGCGCGACCAGGGCCTGGTCTGCCCCGCGAGCCAGGGTGCCGAGGCCGCCTGGGCCGGGCGCATCGAGGTTCTCGCCGCGCCGACGCTGCTCGCGCTGGTGAACCATTTCCGTGGCCTGCAGGTGCTCGACCCGCCGGCGCCGAGCGGGTCCGCCGCCGCCGCCGCGGTGCGTGACATGGCGGAGATCGTGGGCATGGAATCCGCCCGCCGCGCGGTCGAGATCGCCGCCGCCGGGCGCCACAACATGCTGCTGGTCGGCCCGCCGGGCGCGGGTAAGTCCATGCTCGCCTCGCGCCTGCCCGGGCTGCTGCCCGACCTCACGTCGCGCGAGACGCTCGAGGTCAGCATGATCCATTCCGTGGCCGGCATGCTGGAGGAGGGCCGTCTCGTCGTTCGCCCGCCCTATCGCGACCCGCATCACGGCGCGAGCCAGGCGGCCCTGGCGGGCGGCGGAGCGCGCGCGCGCCCGGGTGAGATTTCGCTCGCCCATCGCGGAGTGCTGTTCCTCGACGAACTGCCGGAGTTCCCTCGCGCCGCACTGGAGGCGCTGCGCCAGCCGCTCGAGACCGGCCGTGCCACCATCGCGCGGGCCGCCGCGCATATTACCTATCCCGCGCGCTTTCAGCTCGTCGCCGCGATGAACCCCTGCCGCTGCGGCTATCTCTCGGATTTGGAACGTGCCTGCAACAAGGCTCCGCGCTGCGGCGAGGAGTATCAGGGCCGGATCAGCGGCCCGTTGCTAGACCGTATCGACCTTGCGATCGACGTCGAGCCGGTGCCGCCCACGGCCCTTGCCCGCGCCAGACCTGGCGAGCCCAGCGCTGCCATCGCGGCCCGCGTCGCCGCCGCCCATGCAGCCCAGCAGGCGCGCTGGGGGGCGGAGGGTCCCGCCAGCAATGCCACCGCCGAGCTGGCGGATCTCGCGACCGAGGCCGAGGCGCGTCAGCTCGCGGAGCAGGCCGCGGACCGTCTGCGCCTCTCGGCCCGTGGCTATACCCGCGTTCTGCGCGTCGCGCGCAGCATCGCCGACCTCGCGGGTGACGACGTCATCGCCCGCCGCCACGTCGCCGAGGCACTCGCCTATCGCCATCGAGCGCCATCCCGACGCGCGCTCGCCTGAACCGCAGAAGGCAGACGATGCGTCCTCCCTGGCTGACCACCCGAACCCGCCTCCGGACACTGGAACGCAACCAGGCGATGATGCGCCAGACGATGATGCGCGGCTTCTGGCAGGCGATGGACCGCATCGACGCGCTGACATTGCCAGGCCGAAACGTCACCTGCCCGTGCTGTGCGACCACCGCGCGGCGCGAGGCGCTGGAACACCGTGTTGCCATCTGCGCCTTCGCCGGCGGCCGGCTCGAACGCTATGTCTGCCCGACCTGCGACGCCATCTTCGGCCCTACCAAGGTGCTGGAGCTGGACCCCGCCATGCTCGCGGCGGACTACGCCAATCTCTACACCGACTACAGCGAGGCGGACTCGACGGCGAGCGAGCTGCGGGCCTGCGCGATGCTCACGCCACGCCCCGGTGGGCGCTACCTCAACTGGGGCTGCGGCCTCTGGAGCCACAGCGTCGAGCGCCTGCGCGGGCAAGGCTATGACGCCTGGGGTTATGAGCCCTCCGCACCGGGCGCCGGCGGCCGGCATATCATCACGGCCGCCGCCGCACTCGCCGGCCCCTATGACGGTATTTTCTCCAACAACGTCATCGAGCACCTGATCGACCCGGTTGCCGAGCTTGGTGCGATGGCCGCGCTGCTGGCGCCGGGCGGGCGGATGGTCCACGCCTCACCGTGCTACGCCTATGCCTATGCCGAGACGCACTACCACGTCTTTTTCCCGCTCGGCCGCGCGCCGGAGGTGCTCGCAGGGCGCCTTGGCATGCGTGTGACGGACCGGGTGGACGATGGCGAGTTCATCGCCGTGGTGTTCGCCCGCGATTGATCCACGCTTCGGGCCAGCGCCAGCTTCAGGCCAGCGCCAGCCTGCGCGTATGCGCGCGGTGCCAGAGCACCAGCCCGGCTGCCACCAACACCGGCGGCACGACGGCCGCGTTGATCGCGCCCCAGCCGAACCCCGCGAACAGCGCGCCGGAGGAAAGACTGGTGAACGCCACCGTCCCGAACACCAGGACATTGTTGGCGAGCTGGGCGCGCACCCGCTCCCCGGCGCCGAACCCCGAGGCCAGCAGCGTCGAGGCCGAGGTGAACATCAGGTTCCACCCCAGCCCGAGCAGCATCAGCGCGATCGCGAAATGCGCGAAGCTCGGCGAGGTCAGCGCGAACGCGGCGCAGACCATGGTCAGCACCCCACCCATCAGGATGCACGCATGGTGGCCGAGCCGCTGGATCACCCGCCCGGTCAGGAACCCGGGCGCATACATCGCGAAGGCGTGCATCTGGATCACCCGCACGCTGTCGGCAACGCCGAAGCCGCAGAACTGCATCTGCAACGGCACGGCCGCCATCACGATGTTCATCGACCCATAGCCGACGAGCCCGGCGACCGCCGCGGTGACGAAGGTCGGCCGCGCGATGATGCCACCGAGCGAGATCGTCGCGGCGCGACGCGGCGGCGGCGGCGGCAGCTCCACAACCGAAAGCACCCAGAGCGCGAATAGCGGCGGGATCACCAGCACCAGATAGGTGCCGAGAAACAGCCCCTGCGGCAGAAGAAGTTTTGTATTGATAACGATCTCGGGCCCGATCAACGCCGCGATCACGCCGCCGGCCATGACCAGCGAGATGGCGCGGGCATGGGCCTCCTTCGCCGCCACCTCCGCCGCCGCGAAACGGTATTGCTGGCCGATGCCCGAGCTCATGCCCATCGGCACGCTGCCAAGGCAATAGATCAGGAAACTGTGGCGCCAAACCCCGTAGGCGAAGACCAGCGCCGCGATCAGCCCCGCCACGGCGCCGACGCGAAACCCCGCCTTGCGCCCCAGGCGCGAGAAGATATAGCCGGCCGGCAGTGCGGTCAGCATGCTCGACAGCATCTGCAGCGCGAACGGCAAGGTTGCCAGGCTCTTGTTGGCGGCCAGCGCGTGACCGATCAGCACGCTCATCGCCACCTGGCCGACCGTCGTCGACTGGATCAGCGCCTGGCAGCAGAACAACAGCCAGACGTTACGGTTCAGCCGCGTCGAAATGGCTCCATCCTCCCCGTTCGAGGGCGATGGCACCGCCCTGGTCGTCGAGCACCGTCACACAGGCGGGCGCGTCGCGGAAGCGCCCGACGCGCGTGACCGGTATGCCGCACGCAGCCGCGGCTGCCGCCACCGCCCCGGCGACCTCGGGCGAGGCGGCGAACAGCAGTTCGTAGTCGTCCCCGCCGGTGATGCGCCGGGCCAGATGCGCGTCTCCGGCTGCCAGCGCGGCCGGCGAGGCGGGCACACGCGCCGCCTCGACGATGGCGCCGAGTCCGGCCGCACGACAGAGATGCCCGAGGTCCTGCACCAGCCCGTCGGAGACATCCATCGCCGCGTGCGCGATCCCCACCAGCCGCCGCCCGAGCTCCAGCCGCGGCTGCGGCAGCCGGTAGCGCGACACCAGGAATCCGTCGGGGTCCGCGACCTCGCCGCGCAGCGCCAGCAGCCCCAGGGCACCGTCGCCGATGGTGCCGGAAACCCAGATGTCGTCGCCCACCCGCGCACCCTCGCGCCGCAGCACCGCGTGGGCGGTGCCGAGGATGGTCAGGGAGACGGAAACGGGCCCAGGGATCGAGGTGGAATCGCCGCCCAGCAGCGCCAGCCCGAACTCCTCCTGGTCTGCCGCCAGCCCCTCGGCAAACCCGGCGAACCACGCCTCATCGGTGGCGCGCGGCACGGCGATGGTCAGCAGATAGCCGAGCGGACGGGCGCCCATGGCCGCGAGGTCCGACAGGTTGGTCCGCAGCAGCTTGCGCGCGATCAGCGCCGGGGCTTCGCCGGCGGGAAAATGCACGCCCTCGACCATCGCGTCCGCGGACAGAACCAGCTTGCCCGGGATCGAGGCCAGCACCGCGGCATCGTCCTTCAGCCCGAGCGCACCCTCGCCCGCGAGCGGCGCGAAATACCGCGCGATACGCTGGAACTCGAGCGGCAGCGCCATTTCCGTCAGCCGCCGCCGAACTCGTCGGGCCGCAGGGTTCGTGCAAGCTTTTCCAGGATCGCGTTGACCATGCCCGGCTCGTCGCCGGCGAGGAACCCGTGCGCCACGTCGAGATACTCGTTGATCACCACCTTCGCCGGCGCCCCGGTGCCGTCGTGCAGCTCCCCCGCGCCGGCGCGCAGCAACGCCCGCAACACCGGGTCGAGCCGGCCCAGCGGCCAGTCCTCGGCCAGCGAGCCGGCGATCATCCCGTCCAGGACCTCGCCATGCAGCGCCGCGGCGCGGACCACGCGCGCGAACAGCGGCACGTCCGCATCCGGCACCCGCCCCTCCTCGAACCCACCCGCGCCCGGCGGGGAACCCAGCCGGTGACGGACGAACTCGTCGATCACGGTTTCGGCGGAAATCCCCGCCTGCTCGCTCTGGTACAGCGCCTGCACCGCGGCCGCCCGCGCCGCCGTGCGCCGGCGCGGTCGCGCGGGCGTGGTGCCGGCCGCGCCGTT
>JAJXXT010000019.1 GCA_021780935.1 Pseudomonadota bacterium | reverse complement strand
CCCGATCGGCAGGATGAACGCGTCGTCGGTCGGGCAATCGAAGGTCTGGCCGTAGAGGATTTCGTTTTCGAGGAAGATCACTGGGTTCGGGTCGCGGATGGCGGCGCGGAGCAATCCCTTGGCGTCGGCCGAAGACCAGGGCGCGATCACCTTCAGCCCAGGCACGTGCGCATACCAGCTCGCGTAGCACTGGCTGTGCTGGGCGGCGACGCGCGAGGCCGCGCCGTTGGGGCCGCGGAAGACGATCGGGCAATGCATCTGCCCGCCGGACATGTAGCGCGTCTTGGCTGCCGAATTGATGATGTGGTCGATCGCCTGCATGGCGAAATTGAAAGTCATGAACTCGAGGATCGGCTTGAGACCGGTCATCGCCGCGCCGACGGCCATGCCGGTGAAGCCGTGCTCGGCGATCGGCATATCGATCACCCGCTTGGGGCCGAACTCGTCGAGCAGGCCTTGGCTGATCTTGTAGGCGCCCTGGTACTGGGCGACTTCCTCGCCGAGCAGCAATACGTCGCCGTCCCGGCGCATCTCCGCTGCCATCGCATCGCGCAGCGCCTCGCGCACGGTGATCGGCGCCTGCGCGCCCCAATCCTTCTCCGCCGCCGTGTGTGCCTGGGTCTGTACGGCGGCCGCAGGGGCGGGGCTCGGCGCCGGTCTTGGCGCCGGCGCGGGCGGCGCCGCTTTCGCCGCCGGGGCCGCGCCATCCCCCTCGCCGGCGAGCACGGCGATCGGCGTGTTCACCGCCACCCCCTCGGTGCCCTCCTCGACGAGAATCTGGGCGATCTTGCCCTCATCCACCGCCTCGACCTCCATCGTCGCCTTGTCGGTCTCGATCTCGGCGATCACGTCGCCGGCGCGCACCGCATCGCCGACCTTCTTCAGCCAGCGGGCGAGCTTGCCCTCGGTCATGGTCGGCGAGAGGGCCGGCATCAAAATCTGTGTGGACATCGCTCTCACGCCTCCGCCAGCACGTCGGTCCAGAGTTCGGACGGGTCCGGCTCGGGGCTCGTCTGCGCGAACTCGGCCGCGTCCTGGATCACTGCCTTCACGTCGTCCTCGATGGACTTGAGCTTTGCCTCGTCAACGCCGGCCTCGGCAAGCTGCGCGCGCAAATGGTCGATCGGGTCGTGCTCGGCGCGCATCTTCTGCACCTCCTCGCGGGTCCGGTATTTCGCCGGATCGGACATCGAGTGGCCGCGATAGCGGTAGGTCTGCATCTCCAGCAGGAAGGGGCCGTTGCCGGCGCGGCAATGCGCCACCGCCTCCACCGCGGCCGCGTGCACCGCGACCACGTTCATCCCATCCACCTGCCGGCCCGGAATGCCCCAGGGGGCGCCGTTCAGGGAGAGGTTCTTCGACGCGCTCGAACGCTCGACGCTGGTGCCCATGCCATAGCGGTTGTTCTCGATGACGAACACCACCGGCAGCTTCAGCAGCGCCGCCAGATTGAAGCTCTCGTAGACCTGGCCCTGGTTGGAGGCGCCCTCGCCGAAATAGGTCACGGAGACATTGTCGTTGCCGCGATAGGCATTCGCAAACGCGAGGCCGGCGCCGAGGCTGACCTGCGCGCCGACGATGCCGTGCCCGCCGAAGAAGTTCTTCTCGCGCGAAAACATGTGCATCGAGCCGCCCTTGCCGTGCGAATACCCCCCCGAACGGCCGGTGAGTTCGGCCATCACCCCACGCGGCGCCATGCCGGTGGCGAGCATATGGCCGTGGTCGCGATAGGAGGTGATCACCTGGTCCCCCTCCTTCAGGGCCATCTGCACGCCGACGACCACCGCCTCCTGGCCGATATAAAGGTGGCAGAAGCCGCCGATCAGTCCCATGCCATAGAGCTGGCCCGCGCGCTCCTCGAAGCGGCGGATCAGCAGCATGTCGTGATAGGCCCTTATCAGATGCTCGGTTGCGGGCTCGCTCGCCCGTGCCTTGCCGCGCTTCCTGCTCTCGGCTGCCTGCGCCATCGCCACCCTCGCCCCAACGCCTCAATCAGGCTCAGAGGTAGCCGCTGGCGCGCGCCGCGGCAAGCGCTGCCAGCGTAATCCGCTGATTGTGCAATGCAAAAGCCGACCTTCGCGGAAACTGCGCGCAGTCGCCGGAAAATGTTCGATCCTGTCCACAGCCGCGGCCGGGGAGATAGTTCGTGTCGTATCTCCGCTCGGGGGCAGCGCTTGGTGGCTAATTGCTGCGCTGGGCCGGCGGCAGTGGCACGACGATTTCTTTCGGATCTGCGAGATTGAGCATGGCCCGTGCCCGCTCATCGAGCAGGTCGCGGTCCAGATGAGCCGCGCGCAACGACAGCACGCGGGCTTCCCAGGCCCCGAGCTCCTGTTGCGTGCGCGCGAGGGCGGCGTCGGCCGTGTGCAGGTCGTGCTGGCGTGTGGCGTAGGCCTTGAGGCCGAACTCGCCGCTGGTCGCATTCCAGCCGAAATAGCCGACCAGGCCGAGGAACAGCAGCGGCAGCAGCGCGGCCCGCAGCCTGCGTCGCGTCGAACGCATCAGCGCCATGCCATGCTCTCCTGAAAGCGGGGCGAATCGTCCACCCGCAAGTGTAACCGACCGTTACGGCGGATGACCACGATGTAAGCCGTAAGCCGCAGTAATGTCATTAGCGAAATCTTATCTGTGCGGTCGGGCGATGGCCGCGCCACCTGCATTCGTTGGCCCGCCGTGCGACGGACGGACGGGGCGGACAGCGGACCAGGCTATCGGGCCTGACTGGATCAATGAAGGAGGTCTGCGTCATGCGTTTGCAACGGCTCACTCTGGCGGTCGCTGGGTCCCTGGCGCTGCTGTGCTTGGCCTTGCCGGCCAAGGCCGATCCACCTTGGCGCGGCGGGGATGGCTGGCGCGGCGGCGGTTGGCGGGGCCACGAATGGCGCGAGCATCACGGCTGGTGGGGTGGCGGCTGGCGGCGCGACGGCTGGTGGCGCGGCGGCTGGGGTTGGCCAGGCGTCTACGGCTATGCGGCGGTGCCGCCCCCGGTCGTGTATGCGCCGCCGGTCTATGCGGCCCCGCCCGCCTATTACGCGCCCCCGCCGGTGGTCGTGGCGCCGGGGATCAATTTCGGTGTCCACATTCCGTAGTGGTCTGCTGCCAAAGCGGTCTGATGCCAACGCCCGGAGCCGGGCGTTGGCCGGATCAGCGCCGGACTCCCACCCGGGGTCGGCCGCGCAGGCGCCGCCGGCGGGTGCCCGATGGCCGTGCGGGGCCGGTTCAGCCGCGCACCATCGTCCGCCCGGCATAGCGCGCCGTCGGGCCGAGCATCGCCTCGATGCGGATGAGCTGATTGTATTTCGCGGTGCGGTCGCTGCGTGCCAGGCTGCCCGTTTTGATCTGTCCCGCATTGGTGTCCACAGCGAGATCGGCGATGGTGGCGTCCTCGGTCTCGCCGGAGCGGTGGCTGATGATCGCGCGGTAGCCGGCGCGATGAGCGATCTCCACCGCTTCCAGCG
>JAJXXT010000124.1 GCA_021780935.1 Pseudomonadota bacterium | reverse complement strand
GCTCATCGACCTGCCACCAAGTTGTCAGTCAGCGGCTGGCGAAGCCTCGGCGGGTTGTATGCCGTGTCGCGCGGTGGGGGCAACGGGCGACCGGCGGCGGTGGTCGGGGGCGACACGCCAGCGACGAAGACGTTCAAGCCCTGCCCGATCGGCTTCCTTCGCCTCGATACCGCCCAGCTGCAGACCGCCGAAGGCAGGCTCACCCTCTTCGTCGCCCTAATCGCCGCCGCCCCCTAGCCGCGACGCTGCCGCCGGTCAGCGGGATCGCGTGCGGCTCACCGAGGAAATTGCGCTCGCCGACTCGAGCCCCATCGTTGGGCCACCAGCACCTCGCACCCGCACGCCCCGACCGCTTGTGCGACGCGATGGGCACCCGCCTGCACAACGGTCCGGCCGGCCTGCACCGTGCTTACATCCGCATGTTCATGGGCGGGCACGCGATGAGCCGCCACGCTCCCGCCGACCAAGTGGTCCGGATATCGCTGGGCCGGCTGCACGAGGGACAGGTCAGGGCCTACGCCGCTCTCCGGGAGAGCCGGTTCAAGGCGCTGCGCTGCGGCCGGCGCTTCGGCAAGTCCGAGCTCGCCAAATCCTGGATCATGCAGGGCCTGGTGCAGGGCGAGGCCTGCGCCTGGATTGCGCCGCAGCACATGACCTCCGCCGAGGTCTTCCACGATCTCCGAGATCGCCTGGGGCCGCTGCTGCAAGCTCACTCCCGCGCCGACAGCGTGATGCGCCTGGCCACCTGCGGAAGGCTCGACCTCTGGTCCCTCGAAAACTCCATCGCCGGCAGCGGCCGCGGCTACGCCCGCGCGGTGATCGACGAGGCGGCCTACACAAAGCGCGGGGACAGCCACAGCATCGGCTCGATGCAGAGCCTCTGGGAGACCGCCATCAAGTCAACCCTCTACGACCAGGGCGGCCAGGCGCTCGTCCGCTCCAACGCCGCGGACAAGGACCCCGGCGACTTCTTCTACGCCATCTGCACGGATCCCCGGCACGGCTTCCAGGAGTTCCACGCCACCACCAAGGACAACCCCTGTCTGCCGAAGCGCGAGCCCGGGAAGACCAAGGAGGCCTGGCACCAGCGCCGTCAGGCCAATCTGCAGGCGCTGAAGGACAACAACGATCCCCTCGTCCACGCCCAGGAATACCTCGCGGAGTTCGTCGACTGGTCCGGCCAGGCCTTCTTCAGCTGTGACAAGCTGCTGGAGGACGGTCAGCCGATACCCGTCCCAGCACCCTGCGACACGGTGTTCGCGGTGATCGACACGGCGTCGACGACCGGCACTGACAACGATGCCACGGCCGTCACGTTCTTCTCCATCAACAGGCTCTCCCCGACCCGGCCGCTCTGCATCCTGGACTGGGACATCGTGCAGATCGAGGGCGCCCTGCTGGAAGCCTGGCTGCTCCGTGTTTTCACCCGGCTCGACGAACTGGCCCGCCAATGCCGAGCCCGGTACGGCTCGATCGGTGCGTGCATCGAGGACAAGAACTCAGGGGCAATCCTCCTGCAGCAAGCCCTCCGGCGCCGACTGCCAGCCCGCAAGATCGAATCCCGCCTCACCGCCTTGGGCAAGGACGAGCGTGCGCTCTCCGTCTCCGGCTACATCCACCAGGGCCTGGTGAAATACACCGAGCCCGCCTTCAACAAGATCGCCGACTACAAACGCACCTCACGCAACCACCTGCTCGACCATGTCGAGAGGTTCCGCATCGGCGACAAGCGCTCCCACCGCGAAGACGACCTGCTCGATACCTTCTGCAATGGCATCGCTATGGCGCTGGGGAATAGCGAGGGGTTCTGAGCGGCATTCCGCGCCAAGAGATCTTTGCAACGCCTTTTTACCTTCTCCTCATTCGCTACAATTAGCGTCATTGCCATGGTCGCATTCTTGCTATTGTGCATCCCATGAATTACCGGTCACGGGATCGTTTACGTTTCGAAAACCCTGCGCTCGATCCTCGTCAGCCGCTCCGCGCCGCCCTGCCTCACCAGCATTGTCTCGCTGAAGGCGAGGCCGCGAGCCGATGTGTACATATGGAAGATCATGCCCTCCTCGAGCACCCAGTCCGCGCCTGGACGAAAGACGCGCGTGAAGTCACTCGAGCGCAGTGGTTGTTGCGAGTAGTACCCGAGCGTGTAGCCCGTGATGTTGTCGTAGTGCTCTCGTAGGCCCGCGTGGAGCACTCCGGCGCGCAGAATGGCATCAACCTCGGCGGCGCGCGCGCCAGGGCGCATCATGGCGAACTGCGCGTCCTGCAGGCCGAGCAAAGTCGCGGCGTCGTCACGCTGCGCCGCCGAAGCGCCGCCGATCGCGATCGGGCGCATCAGGCGCGCGCTGTAGCCATGGAAACGCGGCACGAGCTCAAGGTGCAGGATGTCACCGTTCCCGAGCGGCGTGTCGTGCAGATGACCGTGCAGGAAACCCCAGCCGCGCCCTACTGTGATCGGGCCGACGTGGCCAGGCGTGCCGCCCAGTTCGATGAAGCGGCGCGCGGCATAGGCGCTCCATTCCCGCTCCGTGCTGCCAGCGTGGGCGCACGCGGCGATCTCGCCCATGACGGTGTCCGCAATCGCGGCGGCGCGGCGGGCGAGGGTGATCTCGGCAGGTGATTTGCGCAGCCGTAGTTCCCAGGGCAGGCCGGGGAGGGCAACGAAGCGCGCGCCGGGCAGGGCGGCACACAGTCGTTGGTAGACATCCACACTCATCGCGTGGCTGCCGGAATCGAATCCAATTGCTGCTTCGGCCAGCCCCATGCGGCTCATGCCGCGCGCCACCGCGCCGACGCCATCCTCGGTGTCGGCATAGGCCAGGTTCCCCTTGAACCAGCACGCTTCCTCGAATGGCGCGACGTCCAGGGAACGCAGCACCATCAGCGGCTCGCCCGAGAGCGGAACGATGCAGGCGCGGTAGAAGCTGACGGAACGCTCGTGGCCAGTGTAGTAGGCGAGGATCTCCGCGTCGTCGATCAGCATCGCGGCCACGCCGGCCTTGTGCATCGCGGCTCTCAGGTGAGCGAGGCGTTCTTCGTATTCCTCTCGCTTGAAATCCCCGCTCATGCCACGCCGCAGATCTCAAGGATGGTCAGCATGTAGATGCGGATCATGTCGAGGAAGTCCGGGATATCCACCCGCTCATCTGGCATGGTGTTGTAGCGCCCGCCTGGACCGCAGACGATGCCCTCCATTCCCGCGTGCTGCAGATGTGCCGCGTCCGTGCCGTAATAGGCGGGCGGGCGGATGGCGCCGGTGGGTTGTTCCACCCCGCGAACGGTCTTGTAGGCGTGGTTGATCGCCTGCACGATGGGGCTATCCTTCCCCACTTCGAAGGTCGGCATCATCGGGCGGCCCTTGAGGTGTTCCGGGGTCAGCGTGGCCTTGAGGCCCGGGAAGCGCGCCTCCAGTGCCCTGAGCTCAGCTTGCATGTCCTCCAGCACCCGCGCCTCGTTCTGGCCTGGCGCGTAGCGGCAGGAGCCCTTGAGGCGCGCATAGTCCGCCACCTGCGGCGGGCGCCATTCCTCAAGCTCGCGCCCAAGGGCAGCATGCACCACACCGACATGGCAACGGTTGATCGAGCGATGCTCCTCGCTCGGCGCGCCGGAGAAGGTCATTGCGTTGAGCCGCGGAATGAGGTCGCAGGCGGCCATGATCGCATCGACCGCCTCCTCGCGCTTGGACAGATGGCGTGTGTTGCCGACGAGCTCGATGATAAAGGTGAAGGCCGCCGCATGCATCGAGAGCGCTTGCAGGTCCGTTGGTTCCGAATTGACGAAGTAGTCGGCGCGCAGCCCCTGTTTCAGCAGCGCCAGCGTGCCTACGCCGCCCTGTAGTTCGCCCACGACGAAGGTGAGGATCACGTCGCCCTTGAGTCTCACGCCGGCATCGAGCAGCGTCTTCACAGCGCAATAGTAGGCAGCGTCGCCGGCTTTCATGTTGGAGACGCCGATGCCGTAGATGAATTTGTCGTCGATCTTTCCGGCGTAGGGATCGACGGTCCAGCCCTCGGTCACGGGGTTGGTGTCGAGATGGCCGTTGAACAAAAGGCTCCTGCCGCCACCCTGGCCGCGCCAGCGCCCGACGGCGTTGACGCGCTCACCCTCGAATGGCGCGATCTCCGCTTCGAGCCCCAGCTTGCGCATCTGCTCGGCCATGTACGCGGCGAGATCCCGCTCGCCTGGCGTCTGTGTGTGGCTCTTGTGGCGGACCATGGTTCCGAGAAATCCGAGGCACGCTTTCTCGTCGACGCGCGCGATGAGTTCCTGTGGGGTCACGTTCTGGTTTCCTCTCCGACTGGTAGGGGTGAGGCTGCGATCAGCTCCCGCGTGTATTCGTGCTCATGGCCACTGCCGAGAGCCCGGATGTCAAGCCGATCAACGAGAGTGCCCTCGCGCATCACGATGAGCCGGTGGGCAATCTGGCGGATCAGGTTGAGGTCATGGGTGATGAACAGGTAGGCGGTGCCGTGCTGGCGCCGCAGTTCCAGCAGCAACTCGATGGTGCTGGCCTGCACCGACACGTCGAGCGACGCGGTAATCTCGTCGCAGATCACGAGGCGGGGTCTGGCGGCGAAGGCGCGGGCGATGGCGACGCGCTGCTTCTCGCCGCCCGAGAGCTGGTGCGGCCAGCGCGTGATGTATTCCCCCGGCAGGTTCACCTGGCGCAGCAGGGCGGGGATTTCGTCCAGCGACCGGCCGTAGAGGCGCAAGGGGCGAGCGAGGATGTCGCGCACGCGTTGACGCGGGTTGAGCGAGGAATCCGGGTGCTGGAAGACGATCTGCACCGCGCGGCGATAATCCCGGCGCATGCGGGTGACCGGCACCCCATCGAGACGAATGGCGCCCCCAGCCCGCACAAGACCTGTCAGTGCCCGCGCGATGGTGGATTTGCCGGAGCCGGACTCCCCCACCACGCCGAGGATCTCGCCCTCGCGGATGGCGAAGCTCACGCTGGCGATGCCGCCGCCTTCGGCACGTTTACGGAACAGGCGCTTGCGGCCGTAGCGGACGCCGAGCGCCTCAACGCGTAGCACTTCGTGCGGTGGCGGCTCATCCTGCACGAGGCGGCGGTGGGGCCGGGGTACCGCGTCCACCAGGCGGCGTGTGTAGTCGTGCGCGGGGTTGGTAAAAATGCGCGTGGCTGGCCCCGTCTCCACCACCCGCCCGCCGCGCATCACGGCAACGCGCTCCGCCACGCGCGCGACGAGGCCCAGGTCGTGCGAGATGTACAGGCCGGCAACGCCCGTCTCCGCCCGCAGCCGATGGAACAGATCGAGGATGCGCGCGCCAGTGATGACGTCGAGCGCTGTAGTCGGCTCATCGAACAGGACGATGTCCGGGTGCGGTGCGAAGGCGGTGGCGATGACGACGCGCTGCTTTTCGCCGCCGGAGACCTCGTGCGGATAGCGGTGCATCAGCGCCTCGGCGCGACGCAGCTCAACGCGCTCGAGCCAGGAAACGGCCTCCTTCCATGCGGCGCGCGAGGACAGACCCCGGTGGCGCTCCAGCACCTCCGTGATCTGCCGGCCCAGCGTCAGCGTCGGGTTCAGCGAGGTGGCCGGATTCTGGAACACCATGCCGATGCGCTTGCCGCGGATGGCGCGCATGGCGGCGGGGCCGAGCGCGGTGAGGTCCGCGCCACCGAGGCGGACGCAGCCACCCGCGAGCCGCGCGTTGCCGGCGAGATGGCCCATCACTGCCATCGCAAGCGAGGTCTTTCCGGAACCGGACTCGCCTACCAGGCCCAGCACCTCGCCCGGCGCGACGGAAAGTGAAACGTCATCGAGTGCGCGGAAAACGCCGCGCGCGGTGGCGTAGTCGAGCGTGAGATGGGCGATGTCGAGCAGCGCCGTCATCGTTCGTCGCGCGGGTTCAGTGCGTCGCGCAGCCCGTCCCCCAGCAAGTTGAAGCCGATCGCGGTGATGCCGATCGCGGCGCCGGGGGCGAGGACCAGCCACGGCGCATCATGCAGATAGGCGCGACCATCGCTGACCAGCAATCCCCATTCCGAGGAGGGTGGCTGCGCGCCGAGGCCGAGGAAGCTCAGAGTCGCCAGCAACATCACCGCGAAGGCGACGCGGATCGTGGTCTCGACGATCACCGGGGCGATGACATTGGGAAGCATCTCGGCCAGCACGATGCGCGTACCAGACTCGCCGCGGGCTATCGCGGCGGCGACGTATTCTTCTTGTCGTGCCGCCAGCGCCACGCTGCGGGTGATACGCGCCATGCCGGGTGCGAAGGCGATGGCGATGGCAAGCAGCGCGGTCTGCTCGCCCGCGCCGAGCGCGCTCGCGATGAGGAGGGCCAGCAACAGGCCGGGGATCGCAAGCACCGCGTCGACGGTACGCATGATCGCCTCGTCCCAGCGCCCGCCAGCATAGGCGGAGAGCGTGCCGACGATGGCGCCGGCGAGCGTACCGGCGAGGGTCGCGAGCAGAGCGGGCGGCACAGTCTCGCGCGCCCCGTAGAGCAGGCGGGACAACTCGTCGCGCCCGAACTGGTCCGCGCCCAGCCAGTGCTGTACGCCGGGGGCGGCGAAGCGGCTGACGTAATCCATGTGATCCGGGCGATATGGCGCGAGCGCCGGCCCGAAGACGCAGATAAGCGTGATGCCCAGCAGGATCACGACACCGAGCGCGCCCTGCTTGGTGCGCAGCAGGCGGCGGAACAGGTCAGTCATAGCGTAGCCGCGGGTCAAGCAGCGCGTAGGCGATATCAGCGAGCAGGTTCGTGACGGCATAGGTGCCGGCCATGATCAGCGCACCCGCCTGGATCGAGGGCAGGTCTCGGTTCTGGATCGCGATCAACAACTCGCGGCCGATGCCGGGGATGGCGAAGATCTCCTCGACGACGATGATGCCGCCGAGCAGGTAGCCGACATCCAGCGCCACCACCGTCACCACCGGCAGCAGCGCGTTGCGCAGCACGTGGCGCAGCAGCACGGTCCGGCGCGAGAGCCCCTTCAGCTCTGCCGCTCGCACATAGTCGCTGGCCAGGACATCGATCGTTTCCGAGCGCATCATGCGCGCGACATGCGCGATCAGCACCAGCGAGATCGTCAGAACCGGCGCTATGAGATGGCGCACGCCGCCGATAAAATGTTTCGT
Organism: Pseudomonadota bacterium; assembly: GCA_021780935.1. The sequence goes on along the minus strand of JAJXXT010000124.1, from coordinate 6,978 downwards.
GATTGGCACATAGCCAGTAGCCGGAAGCCAGCCGAGCCGATCCGCGAGCACGACGAGGACGAACGTGGCGGTGACGAACTCGGGCACCGAGATGCCGAGATAGGAGACGAGGCCGGCGAGGAGATCGAGCGCCCGGCCGCGGCGCAGGGCCGCCAGGACGCCGAGCGGCACCGCGACGACGAGCATCAGCATGATGGAACACGCCGCGAGCAGCAGGGAGCGCGAGAGTGCCGTGAACATGGTCGGGCCCACCGGCAGGCCGGTGCGCATTGATGTGCCAAAATTCCCGCGCAGCAGCGCCCAGAACCAGTGCCAGAACTGCAGCCCCACGGGATCGGAGAGGCCGAGCTCTTGACGCAGGGCAGCGAGCGCCGCGGGGGTCGCGTTCTGTCCCAGCAGCGTCACCGCGGCGTCGGCGGGCAGCACCTGCGTGATGGCGAACACCAGCACCGAGACCACGAGCATGGTGTACGCCATCAGCAGCAGGCGACGCAGCAGCCAGGCGAGCGACATCGGGCCCGCTCAGGCCGCCGCGGATTCGAGGATGGCCATCTCAGGCACGATGCGGTGCATTCTTGCCGAGCCACAGCTTGTCGAGCAGGAACACGGCACCGCGCGGATTGAGCGCGTAGTTCTCCACATAGCCGCGCTTGGCCGCCAGCAGGTCGAAGAAGACCGGGATGACGGAGGGCACCTGCTGGTTCATCAGCTCCTGCGCCTGGGCATAGAGCGCCGCCCGCTTCGCCTCGTCCGTGGTGATGCGTGCCTGCTCGACCAGCTGGTCGAACTTTTTGTTATCCCAGCGCGTCTCCGGCCAAGCGGCGTTGGAGGTGTAGAGCAGCGAGAAGATGGCGTCGGCGGTTGCCTGCATGTTGTAGAAGCCGACGTAGAAATGGCCCTTCTTCCAGACCGTCGCGAGGTAGGTCGCGTGCGGCATGGTCTGCACCTTGATACGAAACCCGGCTTCTTTCGCCATCTCGCGCATCGCCACTGCCAGCTGCGCGCGCGTCGACGGGTTCACCGAGGCGACAAGGGTGAGGTCGATGCCGTTGGGATAGCCCGCTTCAGCCAGCAGCTTGCGCGCCTCAGGTATGTTGCGCTGCTTCAACGGCATCTTGTCGTAGAAATGGTAGGCGGGGCTGATCGGCGTGTCGTCGCCCGGCGTGCCGTAGCCCTCCGCCACGAACCCGACCATCGCCTTGCGATCGACGGTGAGCGCCAGCGCCTGGCGGATGCGCATGTCGGAGAACGGCTTGGCGTAGCAGGCCATGTTGACGTTCAGGAACTGGCCGGAGGGCACACGCAGCGGCACCACCCCCTTAGCGGATCTGAGCCGGCCGAACTGCGAGGGCTGGGTCTCGGCCATGAGGTCGGTATCACCGGCGATCAGTGCTGAAGCCTCGGCCGTCGGGTCGGGATAGATCACCACCTCGACGCGATCGACGTGCGGGCGCGTGGGGTCCCAGTAATGCGGGTTGCGCTCGACGACGATCTGGCGCTCGGGCGAGAAGGAGACGAGCTTGAACGGGCCGGTCCCGTTGGCGCTGTGCGACAGCACGCTCATGTCGCCCTTGGCGATCGCCGCCGGAATGATCTTGGCGTTCGTATAGGCGAGCGCCACGGGCAGGTCCGCGTAGGGGCCCTGGAGGTGGAAGACGACCGTCGTCGCGTCGGTGGCCACGACGTCCTTCACCGGGCCGATATTGGTGCGTGCTGCGGAGCCGGCCTTTGGGTCCATCATCCGCTGGAAGCTCGCCTCGACGTCCTTGCCGGTGCAGGGCGTTCCGTCCTGGAAGGCGAGGTTGGGCCGCAGCTTGAAGGTCCAGGTGGCGAGGTCCGCGCTGGTGGTCCAGCTCTCCGCGAGATCGGGCTCGGCGGTCATGTCAAGGCGCAGGCGCGTGAGGCCGGAATAGAGCAGTTCGCTCACGAGATATTCGGGGTTCACGCGGGTGAGTAGCGGGTTCAGCACACTGGCCGCCTGGTTCACCGAGACGCGGAGCACGCCACCCTGGCGCGGCGTTGCGGTCGCTGCCTCCGCCGAGGAGAAGGCGGGCGCGAAGGGGAGGATGGCACCGAGCGCTGCGGCGCCGGCGAGGAGTGTGCGGCGAGGGGTCATGGCGTGTCTCCTGCGGGGATGGGTGAATCGGCGAGGTAGGCGAGCAGAGCACGCGCGAGCGATGCGATGTCCTGCACCGTGGTGAACTCGTCAGGGCCGTGGCCGTGGCTTTCCGGGCGCACCAAGCCGCCAAGCATGATCTCGGACAGGCCCGCGCGCTGCACGAAGCCCATGTCCGAACTGGTGGAGGAACCGTAGCGGGCGAAGCTGGCTTCGGGCCAGCCGAAGCCCCAGCCGAGCGCTTGGCGCCAGCGCGGCCAGCAGCGCGCACCATCGGGGTTCGTAACGGGATCGAGACGGCCCACGAGCTGGGTCGTGATGGAAAGGGCCTTGCTGTGCCCGCGCGCGCCGGCGACGGTCTGTTCGATCTCGGCCAGTGCACCCTCCATCGTCTCTTCAGGAATCACGCGGCGGTTGACCAGGATGCGGCAGCTTCCAGGCAGCGCTGAGCCCTTCGCGCCGCCCCGTACCGAGGCGATGGTCAGCCGCGCTGTGAGCGGCTGGCCACGTGTAGGGGGCGGCGGGAGCGCCGAGATCCGCGTTTCCACCTCGCGCTTCAGCGCCATCAGCGCCGTCAGCGCGGGCAGGGCCTCCTCCACCGCGTTAACACCGTCGGGCCCCGGGTCGCCGGAATGCGCGGCGCGGCCCTGCACCATGATCGCGATATCGAGGCTGCCGAAGCAGCCTGCCCAAATGCGCGGCGCCGCGCCGCCATTGAGGCAGATAAGTTCTTCACAGCCCAGCAGGTTTTGTTCGGCGAGGTAACGCACGCCAGGATAGAGACCACCCTCCTCGTCGGTGCAGGCGAGAAGTACGGGGTCGCGCGCAAGGGGCAGGCATGAAGCAGCCGCGGCGTCGATGGCAGCGATTAACGCAGCGATGGTGCCCTTCATGTCCGCGGTGCCGCGGCCGTACAGGCAGTCGCCCTCGCGCGTCAGCGCAAAGGGCGGGCGCGTCCAGCCCTCGCCGGCCGGCACCGTGTCCGTATGCACATAGATGCCGCAGGCTGGGTGGCGCCGTTGCATCGGTTCCGCGACGAGGTTGACGCGCGAACCATGGCTCTCCGGCGTTGCCCACAACGCCTCGGGCACCTCCACGCGCCGGCAGGTGAACCCGCGCGGGGCGAACAGCGCTTCCAGCAGGTCGGCAAAGGCGGCGTATCCGCCTCCCGGTGGAAAGCTGGTATCGATCTCCACCAAGGATCGCAGGGCGTCCAGCCACGTGTCCTGCCGCGCCCCGATGTAAGATGCGGCGTGGGTCAGGGTAGCGGGCGTGGACGCTTGTGCCGGAATAGGGATTGGACGCCGCCATATTTCTATGCAGAAATCAACTATGCCCAGGGAACCGGCAAGGTTGTCAAGCCAGGACGTCGATGACGGCGATGAAAACCGAGCGTTCGTGCCACTGCATGAGCGGCTGAAGCGCACGCTGTCCGAGCGCATCCTGCTCGGTGAGTGGGCGCCTAGCGGCGCGATTCCAGGTGAGGTCGAGCTAAGCACGCAGTTCAGTGTCGCCGTCGGCACGGTGCGCAAGGCGTTGGCGGCGCTGGTGGCCGAGGGGATGCTGACCCGCCGCCCGCGCGTCGGCACGGTGGTGACGGGGCGCAGCCCGGCGCATTCGTTGCGCTTCTTCTTCCGCTACTTCCGCCTGCGCGGTGCCGATGGCGTGCTGTTGCACTCGAAGGCCGAGACGCTGGCGCTATTCGAGGAACAACCGTCGGCGGAGGACGCGCGCCGACTTGGTATCGCGACGGACGAGCCCGTGATCCGTATCCATCGTCGCCGCAGCATCGAAGGCCAGGCGATCATGCTGGATATGTACAGGATACCTGTCGCGTTGGTTCCAGGTTTCCCTCGTGATCCCGTGGCGCTGCCGCAGCTGCTCTACCTCTACCTGCTGGACCGCTGGGGCTTGCGCGTCACCGCGGTGCGCGAGGAGTTGGGGGCGGTGCTGGCGAGCACGGAGGATCGGGCCCTGCTGTCGCTGCCGGAGCCTGCGGCGCTGCTGGTGATCGAGGAAACATCTTACGACCAGGCGGGCAGACCCTGCCTGCTCGCCACGCACCGCGCACGAACGGAACAGCATCGTTACGTTCACGAGGTACGCTGAGCGCTTGGCCGCAGGCCGCCGCCAGGCAAGTGCGGCCTACATAGTGCTACGTTCGAGGCGGTGTTCACCCTCTGCCGCCGCTTCGGTTTCGTCGGCGGCGGGGCTTGCGGTGAAGACGCCGCGGGGAAACTCCCCAAGCTCTCCCGCCTGGACCTGAACTCCGGCTGACGGGAGGGCGCGCTCTATTGCGCTGACCGCCGCGCGCGTCCACAACTTTGTCTGCCTTGCGTGGGGGGACAGATGATTATGGGCAGCATGAAATCGGCTTTCCTGGTGGCGGCCATAACGACCATCGGAATCGTCGGCCTTATCGGTGCACCTGCCCCGGCACTGGCAGCGCCGAAGACGAAGCTTACCGTGGATCTGCCCAACGACGTGGCGACCATGGACCCGCAGCTGCAATGGGACACGGATAGCTACTCGGTCTACCGCAACATCTTCGACAACCTGGTCACCCGCAGCACCAGCGGCAAGATCGTGGGTCAGGTGGCATCGTCCTGGCACTACACGTCGCCGACTGAGATCGTCTTCACCATCCGAAACGACATCCGCTTCCAGGACGGCAGCAAGCTCACGCCCGCTGACGTCGTCTATTCGGTCAAGCGCATCACCAACCCGGCCTTCAAGAGCCCGCAGCTCAGCCAGTTCGACGAGATCACCAGCGCCGCGGTGACCGGGCCGAATCAGGTGACCCTGACCACCAAGACGCCCTACCCGGTCCTACTCGCACAGCTCGTCAAGCTCTCGATCGTGCCCAAGGCCTATATCGAGAAGGTCGGAGACACCCAGTTCAACCTGCACCCGATCGGCAGTGGCCCCTACAAGCTATCGGACTGGGAGCACGGCGTGCAGTCCGTGCTTTCGGCGACCCCCGGCTACTGGGGCGGCAAGCAGCCGTTCGAGAAGGTCGTGTTCCGCGTGGTGCCGCAGGACGCGACCCGCGTTGCCGACCTGCGCGCCGGCGTTGCCGACATCGTCCGCCAGATCACGCCCGACGATGCGAAGGCATTGCAATCCGACCGCGCGGTGCAGGTGCTCGCCGTGCCGACCGAGCGCGTCGGCTACCTCTTTATCAACGCCGAATGGGGCCCGACGAAGAACGTGCGTGTGCGCCGCGCCATCGCGATGGCGATCGACCGCAAGGGGCTGATCTCCGCGCTGCTCGGCGGCTACGCCAAGCCGGTCAGCGTCGTGCTCACGCCGGCGAGCTTCGGCTACCCCACCGGGATCAAGCCCTGGCCGTATGACCCGCAGAAGGCCGCGGCGCTGATCAAGGCCGCGGGCGCCGAGGGCGCCACGTTGCCCTTCCTCACCTCGCCCGCTTATCCGCAGAACATTATCCAGGCGATCCAGCAGATGCTGGACCAGGTCGGGCTCAAGGTCGTGATCCACCAGATGGACCAAGCGAGCTACCTGCGCGACCGCCAGGGCACGCCGCAGGAGGCCGGCAGCCTCGCCTTCGGCCTGTGGTCCTGCGCCTGCCAGGACGCGGACGGCACGATCTGGCCGCTGTTCCACACCGGCAGCATCTGGTCGAAATACTCCAACCCCGCCTTCGACAAGGCGGTCGACGAGGCACGTTCGACGCTGGACGTAAAGGCACGCATGGCCGACTACCACACGGCCTTTGAGATCCTGCGCAAGGACGTGCCTGGTGTCGGCCTATATCAGGCGGCCGCGATTTATGGCGCACGGCGCCAGCTGCAATGGACGCCAACACCGAATGAAGCCTTCTTTATCATGGACATGAAGTGGAAATAGCGGCGTCGATGCGGGGCTGACCGCGTGCTGCGCCACATCGCGGGGCGCGTTGGGCAGGCGGTCGTCACCACGTTCGGCGTGCTGACGCTCGTCTTTTTCCTGATGCGTCTATCGGGCGATCCGACTTTGCTGCTGGTCCCACAGGGTGCCAGTGCGCACCAGATAGCGATCCTTCGCCATCAGCTCGGCTTCGACCGACCGCTGATCGTGCAATACGTCGCCTACTTGCGGCAGCTACTGCAGGGCAATCTCGGCACTTCCCTGGTGCAGCGCATGCCGGTCGCGAGCATCCTCGGCTCGCGCATCCCCTATACGATCGAACTCGCGGCCGGCTCGCTCGTGGTCGCGGTCGGCATCGGCATTCCCGCGGGCGTCGCCATGGCGGTCTGGCGCGGCTCGTTGGTGGAGCGGTCGCTCGCCGCGCTGGTATTCGCCGGGCAGAGCATGCCGACGTTCTGGTCCGGAATCCTTATGATCCTGCTGTTCGGCGTCGTCCTCGGCTGGCTTCCGACCTCGGGCGTTGCAGGCCTGCCGTCGCTGATCATGCCCTCGATCGCGCTGGGGGCGCTCAGTATGGCGAGCTTCGCGCGGATGACGCGTATCGCTGTGCTCGACGAACTCTCGCGCGACTATGTGGCCGCCGCGCGCGCCCGGGGGCTCTCGCTGGGCGCCGCCGTCGCCCGCCACGTCGCGCGCAACGCGGCGATCCCGGTGGTGACCGTGGCCGCGCTCGAGATCGGCAACCTGCTTGCCGGCGCCGTGATCGTCGAGACCGTGTTTGCCTGGCCGGGCATCGGTCAGCTCGCCATCCAGGCGATCGCGGCGCGCGACTTCCTGGTGGTACAGGCGATCGTACTGTTCGTTTCGTTCGTGTTCATCGTGATGAATCTTCTCGCCGACGTCGTCTACGCGGTCATCGACCCGCGCATCCGGCTCAGCAGTTGACCGGTCGTTTTACGCCCGGCATCGTGGTGATTCTGGGGTTGCTCGCG
>JAJXXT010000058.1 GCA_021780935.1 Pseudomonadota bacterium | reverse complement strand
AGGAGATCGCGACCACGCTGGAAGCCGCCGGGATCGTCATCATCGAGGTGCCCCTCAACTCGCCCGACCCGATCGACAGCATCGCGCGCCTCGCGCGGCGCTTCGGCGGACGGTTGCTGATCGGGGGGGCACGGTGCGGCGTGCCCGGGAGGTCGCGGCTGTCGCCGCGGCGGGCGGGCGGCTGATCGTGATGCCGCACGCCGACGCCGCGGCGGTGGCGCAAGCCAAGGCGCACGGGCTGCTCGCCGTCCCCGGCTGTTTCACCCCGAGCGAGGCCTTCGCGATGCTCGATGCCGGGGCGGATGCGCTGAAGCTGTTCCCGGCGGAGGCCGCATCGCCGGCCGCACTGCGGGCGATGCGGGCAGTGCTGCCGCCGGGCACGATGGTGTTGCCGGTGGGCGGGATGGATGCGACCACGATCCCCGCCTGGCGCGGGGCCGGAGCGGCGGGGTTCGGCATCGGTTCGGCGCTGTATCGACCGGGCGACACCGCCGCCGATGTCGACGTCAAGGCCCGCGCGCTGCTCGATGCGCTGTGACGGGCGGAATGGGGAGAGGCTGATGCACAATGCCACGTTTCCGGCCGACGGGCCGGTCCTCGGCGTGCTCTATGGCTCCGATGCGATGCGCGCGGTGTTCGACGAAACCGCCTTCTTCCGCCGCATGCTCGAGGTGGAGGCGGCGCTCGCGCGCGTCCAGGGAAGGCTCGGGATCATTCCGCAACCGGCCGCCGATGCGATCGGCGCGGCGGCGGCGGGCGATCTGCTCGACGCCGCGGCGCTGGCGGCCTCGGCGCGCAATGTCGGCTATCCGGTCGTGGGCCTGGTGCGGGCGCTCTCGCAGGCCAGTGGCGCCTATGGCGGCTGGACGCATTGGGGTGCGACGACGCAGGACATCATGGACAGCGGGTTGGTCCTGCAGGTGCGCGACGGGCTGGCACTGATCCGCGCCGGGCTCGCGCGGGTGCTGCGCGCGCTGTGCGACCAGGCGGCAAGGCACCGCGAGACGGTGATGGCAGGACGGACGCATCTGCAGCAGGCGCTGCCGACGACGTTCGGGCTCAAATGCGCGATCTGGGCGCAGCCGCTGATCGCGCATCTCGAGCGGCTGGACCAGCTCGCGCCGCGGGCGCTGCGGGTGCAGTTCGGCGGCGCCGCCGGCACGCTCGCCTCGCTCGGCGACGCGGGGCTGGCGGTTGCCGAGGCCCTGGCGGCGGAGCTCGGCCTCGGGCTCGCGCCCGCCCCCTGGCACGTGGCGCGCGACGGCCTGGCGGAGACGGTGTGTTTCCTCGCCCTGGCGTGCGGCAGCCTCGCGAAGATGGCGCTCGACGTCTCGTTGCTGGCACAGAACGAGGTGGCGGAAGCGACGGAGGCCTATGTCGCCGGCCGCGGCGCTTCCTCCACGATGCCGCAGAAGCGCAACCCGATCGCCAGCGAGTATGTGCAGGCCGCGGCGCGCGGCGTGCAGGCGCAGGCGGGGCTGATGCTCGGGGCGATGGTGCAGGACCACGAGCGCGCCACCGGGCCCTGGCAGGCCGAAGCGCTGGCGATCGGGCCCGCGTTCGTGCTCGCGCACGGCGCCTTGTTGCACGCGGCGAGCATCGCTGAGGGAATCGTCGTCGATGCCGCGCGGATGCGCGCCAACCTCGCCGCCGGCGGCGGGACAATCATGGCGGAGGCGGTGATGATGGGCCTGGCGCCGGCGCTCGGGCGCGAGAGCGCACATCACGTGGTCAAGCACGCCTGCGACCGGGCGCTCGCCGAAGGCTGCACGCTGGCCGCGGCGCTGGCCGACGAGCCCGCGGTTGCGGCACGGATGGACCATGCGGCGATCGCCGCGCTGACCGAGCCCGGCCACTACCTTGGCGCGGCGCGGGCGTTCGTGGACCGGGTGATCGCGGCGGGCCATCGCGCGCTCGGCTGATAGCGATCCCATCGTTTGCATCCGGCCATCGTTTATGCCTAGCTTATCATCAAGCGCGGACGGCACCACGCGCGGATTTCACACATAGCGGTCGGCACGCCCCCCGGGAAACGGCACGGCGCATTAACGGGAGGATCCCATGACGAAAAAGAGGTTCTCGAAATTCGGCCTGTCGCGCCGCGGCGTGCTGCAAGCCAGCGCCGGCGCGGCGGCACTGCCGTTGTTTCACATTCGTGAGGTAGGCGCCGCGGGCAAGGTCTCGATCGGCTTCTGGGATCACTGGGTACCCGCCGGCAACGTCGTGATGAAGAAGCAGGTCGAGCGCTTCCAGAAGAAAACCAACATCGCCGTGCAGGCAGACTTCATCACCTCGGTCGGCAACAAGAACCTGCTGACCATCGCCGCCGAGGCGCAGGCCGGCGCGGGCCACGACATCGAGGCATTCCCGACTTGGGAAGTGCACAACCACTCCGACAAGCTCGAGCCGGTCGACGACGTGGTGAAGCAGCTCGAGGGACAGTACGGGGCGGTGAACCCGGTCTGTTCCTATCTTGCGCAGGTGAAGGGCCATTGGCTGGCCGTGCCCTCCTCCTCGGGGACGCAGAACAAGGGGCCGTGCGGCCGCATCTCGATCCTCAAGGCGCACGGGTTCGACCCGGTGGCGATGTATCCGGCCAAGAGCGGGATCGAGATGCCCGGCACCAAGGCCTGGACCATGGACGAGTTCCTCAAGCAGGCGGAACTCGCGGCCAAGGCCGGCAAGCCGTTCGGCATCGGCCTCGGCCAGACCACGGACTCGGTGGACTCGACCGGCAGCTTCTTCGCCTCGTTCGGCGCCGCGCTGATCGACCCCAAGGGCAACATCAACCTGCAGTCCGAGGGCGTGATGGCGGCGCTCGAGTTCGGCCAGAAGCTGGTGAAGTTCCTGCCCAAGGACGCGGTCAGCTACGACGACGCCTCCAACAACCGCGCCCTGATCTCCGGCCAGGGGGCGCTGATCTACAACCCGCCTTCGGCCTGGGCGGTGGCGAAGCAGACGGCACCAAAGATCGCCGCCGATTGCTGGACCTTCCCCCCGCCGGTGGGGCCGGCCGGGCGGTTTACGTCCTACCTGCCGTATTTCTGGGGCATCTGGCAGTTCAGCAAGGCGAAGCCGGCGGCGAAGGAACTGATCGCCTACCTCAGCCAGCGCGACAACGTCGAGGAGCGCGCCAACGCGGTGGCCGGCTACGACATCCCGCCGTTCCAGTCGATGGACAACTTCAAGATCTGGGAAGAAGTGGAGCCGCCGAAGGGCACCGTGTTCAACTACCCGATCCGTCCGGACCAGCACACGACGTCGCACGTTGCCTGCTCCTACGCGACGCCGGATATCGCGGTGCAGATCTACAACCAGGGCACTGAGTCGACGATGCTGGCAAAGCTGCAGTCCGGCCAGTCGATCAAGCAGGTGCTCGCCTGGGCGAAGAACGAACTCGAAGGCTTCATGCACTGATCGCTGGGGGCGGGCGGGGGTGACCCTGCCCGCCCCGCCGCACTGATCCCGCCGCACCGATTTCGGGGAACCCGACACCATGGCCGACGGAGTCACTGCCACCACCGCCGACCTCATGGGAGGGAACGGCCGACGCCGCAGCAGCATGCAGGTGTTCCTGCGCCGCCGCTCGACGATCGCTTTGGTCATGTGCCTGCCGCTGCTGATCATGCTGGGAGGGCTCGTCGTCTACCCGGCCCTCTATGCGATCTATCTGTCGATGATGAACCGGCACATGACGCAGTTCATCGGGCTCAGCAACTTCGCCTATCTGTTGCAGCGCGACACGTTCCAGCTCGTCATCTTCCAGTCCACCCTGTTCGCCGTCACCTCGGTGGTGCTGAAGGCGCTGATCGGCTTCGTCCTCGCCCACCTCATGCACAACCTCCCGAGCACCAACCAGCGCATCTGGCGCGGCCTGCTGCTGGTGCCGTGGGTGATCCCGCTGGCGCTCTCCGCGCTCGGCTGGTGGTGGCTGTTCGACCCCTCGTATTCCGCCTTCAACTGGATCCTGCAGGCGCTCGGCTTCCAGGCGGTGCCGTGGCTCGGCAAGGCCTGGATCGCGCGCTTCTGCATGATCGCCGTGAACACGTGGTACGGCACGCCGTTCTTCATGATCATGTATCTTGCGGCGCTGAAATCGGTTCCCGAGCAATTGTTCGAGGCGGCGGCGATCGACGGCGCCGGGGCCTGGCAGAAGCTCTGGTTCGTGACCCTGCCGATGATGCGCAACATCATCTCGATCACGGTGTTGTTCTCGCTGATCGTGACCTTTGCCAATTTCGACATCGTGCGCATCCTCACCGCCGGCGGGCCGGAGAACATGACGCACGTGTTCGCGACCTACGCCTTCACCTCGGGCATCCAGTCGGGTGACATCCCGGTCGGAGCCGCGATCAGCCTGTTCATGTTCCCCATCCTCGCCGTCTTCGCCTTCTTCGTGCTGCGCGGCGTCACCAAGCGCAGCAGGGAGATTGCCGCATGAGCGCCACGACGATGCCGCTGGACGCCCGGGCCAAGCGGCAGCGGCGCCGCAGCCTGCACAACCAGCGCCGCTGGGCGCTGTGGGGCAGCTACGGCGCGCTCAGCATTTTCGTCTTCATGTTTCTGGTGCCGCCGTTCTACATGGTGGTCACCAGCCTCAAATCGGCGCAGGAAATCAGCGCCGAAAAGGGCAACCCCTGGTTGCCGCACGCCATCACCCTGCAGAACTACATCGATCTCTTCAACATGCAGGATTTCCGCGACTTCTTTATCAACTCCGTCGAGGTCACGGTGCTGGTGGTCGCGATCTCGATGGTGATCGCGGTGCTGTCGGCCTTCTCGCTCGCGCGGATGGGGTTCTGGGGCAGCCAGACCATCGCGACCGGCGTGTTCCTGACCTACCTCATTCCGGATTCGCTGCTGTTCATCCCGCTGTTCCAGATCGTGGGCAAACTGGGGCTGATCAACAAGACCTGGTGTCTGGTGCTGATCTATCCCACGCTCGCGGTGCCGTTCTGTACGTGGATCATGATCGGCTACTTCTCCTCCATCCCGAAGGAACTGGACGAAGCCGCGCTGATCGACGGCGCGGGCTACCTGCAGATGCTGTGGAAGATTTTCATCCCGGTGGCGATGCCAGGGATCATCGCGGCGACGATCTTCGCCTTCACCGTCTCCTGGGGCGAATTCCTCTACCCGATGGCGTACCTCTACACATCGAACCAGATGGTGCTGACGGTCGGCATCGTCAGTGATCTGATCCGCGGCGACGTGTTCCAGTGGGGTAAGATCATGGCGGGTTGCGTGCTCGCCGCCGGTCCGCCCATCATCATCTACGCCTTCCTCATGGACTACTACATCGCCGGCCTGACCGCGGGCGCGACCAAGGGCTGATCACTGGGCAAGGGATAACCGTTACGATGGCGCAAGTTTCAATCCGCAAGGTGGTCAAGGCGTATGAAGGCGGGGTGCAGGCGGTCAAGGGGATCGACCTTGAGATAGCCGACGAGGAGTTTGTGGTTCTGGTTGGGCCATCGGGCTGCGGCAAGTCGACGACGCTGCGGATGATTGCGGGGCTGGAGGAGATCACTGGCGGCGAGATCTGGATTGGCGGGGACGTGGTCAACGACGTTCCGCCGCGCGACCGCGACATTGCCATGGTGTTTCAGAACTACGCGCTCTACCCGCACATGAGCGTGTTCGAGAACATGGCGTTCGGGCTCAAGCTGCGGAAGTTTCCGAAGGACGAGATCAAGCGGCGGGTCGACGAGGCGGCGCGCATTCTCGACATCGCGATGCTGCTCGAGCGCAAGCCCAAGGCGCTTTCCGGTGGCCAGCGCCAGCGCGTGGCGATGGGCCGCGCGATCGTGCGCAACCCGAAGGTGTTCCTGTTCGACGAGCCGCTGTCCAACCTCGATGCCAAGCTGCGCGTGCAGATGCGCACCGAGATCAAGAAGGTGCACCAGACGGTGCGCACCACCACGGTCTACGTGACACACGACCAGGTGGAGGCGATGACGCTGGCCGACCGGGTGGTGGTGATGAACCATGGCGTGATCGAGCAGGTGGGCCCGCCGCAGGAGCTGTATCACCACCCGCTGACGCGGTTCGTCGCGGGGTTCATCGGCTCGCCGGCGATGAACTTCCTGCCGGCGGAGCTGGTGGACGAAGGCGGGCTGAAGGTCCGGCTGGCGACCGGCGACAAGCTGCCGGTGCCGGCCGCGCGGCTCGATCGCTACGGCAAGGCGAAGGGGCGCAAGCTGACCTTCGGCCTGCGCCCCGAGCACCTCACCGAGACGCATGCCAGCGAGAAGCCGGGCGTCGTGCATCTCGAGGCCGACGTCGATGTGATCGAGCCGATGGGCATGGAGACGATGGTGCATTTCTTCGCCGACGGCGTGCCGGTCTGCGCGCGCATCGATCCGGCGGTGCCGGCCACGCCCGGCGAGAAGCTGAAGCTCGCCGCCGACCTCAACCAGATGCACCTGATCGACGACGAGACCGGCCGGGTCATCTGATCGCAGCGGCGCCGTGCGTGAGGCCATCACGGTGCCGGGTGGGCAGGAGGGACGCATGCGCCATGGGCGCGCCCGGATACCGGGCAGAAGATGGACGTGAAGGACATCGCGCCGGCCAATGACACGCTGCTCAAGAGCGTGCTGAAGGCGCTGTCCGCGCTCGACTGCTTTTCCACCCGCGAGCGCAAGCTCACCGCCACCGAGATCGCCCGGCGGACGGGCATGCCGCGCGGCACCGCGCATCGCGTCGTGACGACCCTGCGCGAAGCCGGGCTGCTGGAGCAGGAGCGCGACAAATTCCGCCTCGGCATCAAGCTGTTCGAGCTTGGCAACGTCTTCCTCGCCAACATGGATCTCCAGCGCGAGGCCAAGAGCTTCGTGGAAGCGCTGACCGAACTCACCGGCGAGGTGGTGCATCTCTGCGTGTTCGATGGCCGGCAGACCACCGTCGTCAGGCGCGCCGAGCCGACCCGGGAACGGACCAACAGGATCATGGTTCTGGAGGCATCCCCGGCCTATTGCACCTCCACCGGCAAGGCGGCGCTCGCCTTTCAGCCCAGGGGCGTGGTCAGCCGCGTGATCGCGTTCGGGCTGCGCGCCTTCACCGCCAGGACGATCGTCGAGCCGGCCTTGCTGCTGCGCGAACTCGAGGCAATCCGCCACCGCGGCTACGCGATCGACGATGAGGAATATTCGCTGGGCATTCGTTGCGTTGGTGCACCGATCCGCAACGTCTCGGGCCAGGTCTTCGCCTCGATCAGCGTCAGCGGCCCGTCGCGCCGGATGACCAGGGCCAGGATCGCGAGCAACGCGCGGCTGGTCGTGCAATACGCGGATGGTATTTCTGCCCAGCTCGGCTACCGCCCGCAGCGCGCGGCCGGCCGCCGCCGCGCAACGCCGCCTGAGCCGCCCGGCGCCTGACCGGCCAGGCTGGCGCGATCAGGCCTGGGCTGCGGGCAGCAGCAGGTTGCGATCCAGCTCCGCCGGGCGCGTTGCGCCGACCAGCGCCAGCACGCGGTCGAACTCCGTGCGCAGAATCTCCAGCGCCCGCCCGACCCCTGCTTCGCCGCCGGCCGCCAGGCCATAAAGCGTTGCCCGCCCGACCAGCACGCCATCGGCCCCCAGAGCGAGCGCCATGGCGATGTCCGAGCCGCGCCGCACGCCGCTGTCGAGGAACAGCGAAAGCCGGTCTCCCACCGCGGCGCGAACGTCGGGCAGCGTCTCCAGCGGCGATGCCGCCGGTTCCGCCTGGCGCCCGCCGTGATTGCTGAGCACGATCGCGTCCGCGCCGAGCCCGGCGGCCCGCAGCGCGTCCTCCGCCCGCAACAGCCCCTTGATCACCAGCCTGCGGGGCCAGCGCGCGCGGATCCGTTCCAGATCACGCCAGCACAGGGCGGGATTCTGGTTGGCGCCGATCCATTTCGAGACCGCAAAAATATCCGGGTTCGTCGCGCCGATGAGGTCCACCAGGTTCTCGAAGTTGGGCAGGCGCCGGCGCGCCAGCATGCGCAGCCACCAGCGCGGATGCCAGGCCGCCTCGAACAGCGTCGCCGCCGACGGCCGGTCCGGGGCGGCGTAGCTGCGCTGGTCCCATTCGCGGTTGCCGGAGAGCGGGCCGTCGACGGTGACGACGAGAGCCTCGCTGCCGGCGGCCGCCGCACGGTCGAGCAACGCGTCCTGCACCTCGAGCCCGCCCCAGGCATAGAACTGCGCCCAATGCCGCAGCCCCGCCACCGCGGCGACATCGCGTACGCGGGCGTTCGAGACGGTACTCTGCGCCATCGGCACGCCGGCCGCCGCCGCTGCCTTCGCCAGCATCATGTCGCCGTCGGGCCAGAAGAAACCGGCGAAACCGGTCGGCGCGATCACCAGCGGCAGCGCCGAGGGCCGGCCGAAGATCGGGTGCTCGGTCGTGCGCCGGGACACGTCGCGCAGCGCGTGGGGAAGGAAGCGATAGCGATGGAAGGCCGCGCGGTTGTTGCGCAGCGTCCACTCGTCCTCCGCACCGCCCTCGATGTATTCGTAGAGAAAATTGGGCAGGCGACGCCGCGCCATGCAGCGCAGGTCGTCGATCGTCCTCGCCTTGCCGACATCGCGCCCGCCATAGCGCCGGCGGCGTGGGTTGACCTCTTCAAACCGGTTGACGATCGCCATACCAATCCTCCGCGTGCCTCGCCTCGATGCGCGGGTGCCGAAGGCGGGAGCGGCCGCGCGACGTCACCGTGCCGTGTGCGGCGCGATCTCCGCCAGGAGCTTGCCGGGATTCATGATGCCCCTGGGATCGAGCGCCTGCTTGATCGACCACATCAGCGATGTCGCCTCGCCATGTTCGAGCGCGGCGAGATCCAGCTTGTGCATGCCGATCCCGTGTTCGCCGGAACACGTGCCGCCGAGACGGATCGCGCGCTCGCCGGTGCGGTGCGCCAGCGCGTCCGCCCGCTTGCGGTCGGCGGCGTCGGTGGGATCGAACAAGATGCCGAGATGGAAATTGCCGTCGCCGACATGGCCGTTGAGCGCCGCGATCATACCGCTCTGCTCGATATCGGCCTCGGTCTCGCGGATGATCTGCGCGAGGGCCGAGATCGGTACGCAGGCATCCGTGCCCATGACGCTCCGGCCGGGCATGTAGTGCAGGTTGGCGTAGTATCCGGCGTGCCGTGCGGCCCACAGCCGCGAGCGCGCCTCCGGCGTCTCCGCCCAGTCGAACCCCCTGGCACCGTGCTCGGCGGCGATGGCCTGGACCGTCTCCACCTGCTCGCTCACCGCCGCCGGGCTGCCGTGGAATTCGAGCAGCAGGGTCGGCAGCTCCTCCAGACCTTCGAGCTTCGAATACCGGATGGACATGCGCATCTGCAGCGCGTTGGCCAGCTCCACGCGGGCGATGGGGATGCCCGCCTGCAGCATGTTGATGACCGTCCCGAGCGCCGCGTCCACGCTGGCAAACTGGCACACCGCGGCGCGGATCGATTCCGGCAGCCCATGCAGCCGGAGCTGGACCTCGGTGATGACCCCGAGCGTGCCCTCGCTGCCGACGAACAGGCGCGTCAGGTCGTAGCCGGTCGCGCTCTTGCGCGCGCGGGTGCCGACCGGGATGCAGCGCCCGTCGGCCGTCACCACGGTCAGCCCGAGCACGTTCTCGCGCATCGTGCCGTAGCGCACCGCCGCCGTGCCCGAAGCGCGCGTCGCCGCCATGCCGCCGAGCGAGGCGTCCGCTCCCGGATCGACGGGAAAGAACAAGCCGTGGCTGCGCAGATGCGCGTTCAGGCGCTCGCGCGTGACCCCTGCCTGCACCCGGCAATCGAGCGCCTCGGGCGAGATGTCGAGGATCTGGTCGAGTCGCGACAGGTCGATGGTGATGCCACCGCGGATGGCGGCGATGTGGCCTTCGAGCGAGGTGCCGGTGCCATAGGGGATGACCGGCACGCGATACTCGTTGCACAGGCGCAGCACGGCGGCGACCTGCTCGTTATCGCCGGGGAACGCGACCGCGTCGGGCAGCGCCGCGTCGGGCACGCCCTCGCCGCGGCTGTGATGCTCGCGTATTGATTGCGATGTTACAACGGTATCGTCGCCGAGCGCCGCCCGCAGACGCGACAGGACGGCGTCGAGATCAGCCCTTGACGGCACCGGCGGTCATTCCCTGCACGAGGAAGCGTCGCATCAGCAGCGAGAAGGCAAACACCGGCAGCAGGATCAGGGTGCCGCTCGCGGCGATCTTGCCCCACTCCCAGCCCTGATAGTTCATGAAGTTCACGACCTCCACGGGTGCCGTCATCGCCTGCTCGCGCGTCAGCGTCAACGCGAAGAAGAAGTCGTTCCAGGAGAAGATGAAGCACAGCACGCCGGTGGTCATGACGGCGGGCGTGCACAGCGGCAGCACGACGCGGCGGAACGTCAGCCAGAGGCTGGCGCCGTCGATCCACGCCGCTTCCTCGAGCGAACGCGGCGTCGATTCGAAGAAGGTGCGCATCAGCCAGATCACCAGCGACAGGTTGAACGTCATGTAGATCAGGACCAGGCCGGTGATCGTATCCAGCAGGCCGGCGTAGCGGTAGACCAGGAAGTAGGGGATCGTGAAGGCGATCGGCGGCACCATGCGCGAGGCGAGGATCAGCAGCGACAGCGGCCGTTCGAGCCTGAGCGGCGCGCGCGCGAGCGCGTACGCGCCGGGCACGCCGATGACCAGCGACAGCAGCGTCGAGGTGAGGCTCGCCTCGAGGCTGTTGCCGAACGGGCGGATGAACCCGCGCGTCATCAGGCTGGCGTAGTTGGCGAGCGTCGGGACGAAGAGCGCGCTCGACGATCCGGCCATGATGTCGTCGTTGCTCTTGAAGCCCATGCTCACGAACCACAGGAACGGCATGAGGATGAGAAGCGTGAGCAGGATGATGGCCGCATTGAGCACCACCCGCGTCGGCGCGTTTCTATTCCGCACGGTCGCCTCCGCTCACCACGCGGACGATGAACCAGCTCAGCACACAGACCATCGCCACAAGCACGACCGTGATCGCGCTGGAATAGCCGACATAGCTGAAGTTGAAGGACTGGACGAAGATGTAATAGTTCGGCACCTCGGTGACCGTGCCGGGCCCGCCGCTGGTCAGCAGGTAGATGAGCGGGAACGCCTTGATGCTGTCGATGAGCCGGAACAGGCCGGCGACGAGCAGTGCGCCGCGCAGATAGGGCAGGGTGATGTACCAGGTGAGCTGGACCGGCGTCGCCCCGTCCAGGCGCGCGGCCTCGACCAGCTCTTCGGGCATCATGCTGAGCGCGGCGAGGATGATCATCATCGTGAAGGGGAACCATTCCCACGTGTCGGCGAGCACGATCGAGCCGAGTGCGAAGCGCGCGTCGGTGATGGGCACGGGAACGTTCCAGCCGAACCAGTTGAACAGCCACCACAGCGGGCTGATGTCCGGGGAGAAGACCATCTTCCAGATGATCGCCACGACGATCGGCGGAAGCACCATCGGGATCAGCAGGCTGGTCCTGACGATCCGGCCGACGCGGGCACTGTGGTTGAGCAGCAGCGCGGCGAGGAACCCGAGGACGACCTGGAACGCCACCGTGGACGCCGAGAGCTTCACCTGCGTCCAGAGGCTGTCGCGCAGGCGCATGTCCGCCAGCA
The DNA here is from genome assembly GCA_021780935.1 of Pseudomonadota bacterium. The sequence goes on along the minus strand of JAJXXT010000058.1, from coordinate 2,679 downwards.
TGTAGCGGTAGTTCTGCCAGATATGGGAGAAATCGCCGGCCGTGCCGGGCTTGGTGAGGTTGAGCGGTGTCAGGCTGATGACGAAGAGATAGACGGTCGGCAGCAACGTGATGACCGCCAGCACCGCCAGCACCGGCCCGAGCAGCATCCAGAAGAACCGCCGCTGCTGCAGCGCGAAGCTGCCTCCCGGCCGCAGTCGGGAGGCAACCGGCGCCGCGAGAGTCGCACCGCTCACGTCAGTCGGTGCTCAGAGCTTCACGCCAGCCTTTCGGATATCGGCGATCGCCGCGCTCTCGGCCTGGTCGAGCGCCGTCTTCGCGTTCGCCTGGCCGGAGATGATCTGTGAGATCGCGATGTTGATCTTTTCGCCGACCTGCGGGAACACGGCCATGTTCCTGTACTTCATGTAGTCGCTGACGCCCGGCGCATCGACCGTGTCGATGTAGAGCTGGCCAACGTCCTGGCCGTTGATGGTCATCGCTTCCTTGAACTGCGGCGTGGCGATGATCGAGCGGCGCGGCACCGTGACATACGCCTTCTGGAGGGCCATCCGCTCGAACGACGCCTTGGACAGCGCCCACTGGATGAAGGTCCAGGCGGCTTCCTTGTTCTTCGCCCCGACCGGAATGCCGAAGCCGTTCGCGTTGACGCCCGGGAAGCTGCCGCCCGGCCCCTTGGGCAGTGGCGCATAGCGGACCGTCGACCTGACCTTGCTGTCCTTCAGCTTGGCGAGCGGGACCAGCCAGTCGATCGAGGCGGTGCGGATATTGGCGCGCCCGGCGAGCTGCATGCGCTGGCTCTGATCGTCGGTGTATGAAAGGACGCCGGGCGGCGCGCATTTGGACGACAGCAATTGCGTATAGATCTCCGCCGCCTTGATCGCCTGCGGCGTGTTTAGCATCGGCATCAGATCGGTCGGCGGCTGGCGAAAGATGGTGCCGCCCTCGTTCATCAGGTACGGCGGCCACTCCCAGTGATGCAGCTGGTCGTTGACGAAGGCGTAGGTCTTGCCTGGAGCGTTGGTCCTGAGGCAGGTCTGGACCAGCTCATCGAGGGTCGCGGGGATCGGCAGCTTCGCCTTCTCCAGCAGGTCGCTGCGGGCGATGCCCATCACGATCGCGCCGGCGACCCAGGGGAACCCGAAGATATGGCCGTTGGCGTCGCTCAGGATCGCCAGGGGCCCGCGCGCGAAGTCGCCCGGCTCCCAGTCGGCGGCGGTCAGGTTCGCGTTATGCGCGAACTCGTCGAGCTGCGTCATCCAGCCCGAGGTGATCCAGCGCCCGGCGTAAGGCGTGCCGATGTTGCAGAAATCGTAAGCCGAGCCGTGGGTCGACAGCTCGAGGTCCATACGCTGGTTGTAGATCGGGAATGACTGCAGCTCGAAATTCACCTTGAGCCCGGTCTTGTCCTCGAGCTCGGGCAGCCAGGACTTCAGCGCCGCGTGGAAACTGTGCTGGAAGGCCGCGCCGTTGATCGTCACGCCGGCGAACCGCTTGGCCTGGGCGCGAACCGCGGGGGCGCGCAGCCCCGCCGCCATTGACGCCGCGCCGAACAGCCCGGCCTTGAGCAGGGTGCGGCGGTGCGCCTGCGCCGCGGCGGCGGTTGGCGGCATCGTGGTCACGCCATCATTGTGGTGCGTCATGCTTCTCTCCCTCGCTGGCTCTGCGGCCGATGGCGTTCGCCGATGTCGCCGGTCGGGGCGGCCGCGGAATCGCTGTCGCGACTTCTCCGTCGGTCCTGAATGCCGTTCCGGCGCGTCAACGCGAACGTGTCGAGGCCTCGATAGATTCATCCGCTCCACGGGGGCAAACAGATTTGCCGCCGCTGCCCGGATAGCGGGCGTCATCATGCCCGCGCAGGCCAATGGCGCGCATGCCGGCGGCCAAGCTGCGGCGCGATGCCCGACACGGTCCCCGCGCCCGCGCCCCGCCCCGCTCCCCCGCGATGCCGGCGGTCCGGTCCGCAATCATTGCATCATCATAATATCTGCGGCGCGGCGAACGTGCTGACTGGCCACGCGCAGCTGGCCGTTGGTTGCCTGGCCAGGCCGCGGGCCGGCAGCATCGGCGCGCTCTTGCCGCAGCCGCCCGGGCCGAGCCCCGAGACGAACTCGCCGCGCATCACGCAGCGGCGCTTCGCGACCGGGACGGATCGGTGGAGACGGCCGTGGACGCCGCTGCTTGGGCAGCAGCGGTGCAGGCACCCGCCCCGGCGGCGACGTCAGACGGGCAGCGGTGAGTTCTTCATTCGCTCCATGACGAAACGGCTGGTCACGTTGCGCAGCGGAACGGCTTCGATCAGGCGACGATAGAAGTCGTCATAGGCCGGCAGGTCCGGCAGAACGACGTGCAGGATGTAGTCCACGTCGCCGCTCATGCGCCACGCCTGCACCACCTCGGGCATGGCCTCGATCACGCCGGCAAAGCGCTGGAGCCACGCCGAGGAGTGGTCGGCAGTCTCGATCGCGACGATGACGGAGACCGCGAGGCCAATCTTCGCCGGGTCCAGGTCGGCGACCCTGCCCCGGATCACCCCGAGCTGCTCGAGCCGGCGGATGCGCTTCCAGCACGGCGTCGGCGATAGCCCGACGGCGGCGGCGATGTCGCTGAGCGGCAGGCTGGCGTCACCGGCGAGAAGCCGCAGCAGGCGACGGTCGGTGCCGTCGATCGTCTCGCGAAC
>JAJXXT010000053.1 GCA_021780935.1 Pseudomonadota bacterium | reverse complement strand
CCACGTGTTCGCGAAAGCCTATCCCGAGCGTTTCTACCAGATGGGCATGGCCGAGCAGCTGCTGATGGCCGCCGCCGCGGGCTTCGCGCGCGAGGGCGCGCTGCCGTTCGTGACCACCTATGCGGTGTTCGCCTCGCGCCGCGCCTACGACTTCATCTGCATGGCGATCGCCGAGGAGAAGCTCGACGTCAAGATCGTCTGCGCGCTGCCCGGCCTCACGTCCGGCTACGGGCCGAGCCATCAGGCGACGGAGGACATCGCGATCTTCCGCGCGATGCCAGGCCTCACCATCGTCGATCCGGCCGACGGACTCGAGATCGCGCAGGCGGTGCCGGCGATCGCGGCGCATCAGGGGCCCGTCTATATGCGCCTGCTGCGCGGCAACGTGCCGCTGATCCTCGACGAGTACGGCTACAAATTCGAACTCGGCAAGGCAAAGTCGGTGCGCCCGGGGAACGACGTCCTGGTGATCTCGACAGGGCTCGCGACCATGCGCGCGCTGCAGGCCGCGGAGCAGCTGCAGAAGGAGCGGATCGGCGTCGAGGTGCTGCACGTGGCGACGATCAAGCCGCTCGATCTCGACACCATCCTCGCCGCCGCTTCCAAGGGCGGACGGCTCGTCGTCGTCGCCGAGAACCACACCGTCGTCGGCGGCCTAGGCGAGGCGGTCGCGATTGGCATGCTGCGCGCAGGCGTCGCTCCGAAGTTCCGCCAGATCGGCCTGCCCGACGAATTCCTTGCCGCAGGCGCACTGCCGACGTTGCACGACCGATACGGCATTTCCGCCGAAGCGATCGCGAGCCAGATCAAGACCTGGCTTTAGCGGGCCACGAAAACACCCCCGCCGGGGGTCAACAACAGGAGGATGATTTGACGCTCAGCCCCACTCTTCGCCGCCGCACGTTGCTCACCGGAGCAGCGGCGCTGCCTGCCTTCGCGATCCTGACGCGACGCGGCGAGGCGGCGCAGTTCACCTGGAAGATGGCGACCGGTCAGGCGCCGAGCCACCCGGTGAACGTCCGCGCAACCGAGGCGATCGCCAAGATCAAGGCGGCCACCAGCGGTGCGCTCGACATCAAGCTCTATCCAGCGGCCCAGCTCGGCACCGATCCGCAACTGATCGCGCAGACCCGGCTCAACGGCATCCAGATCATGAACATGGCCAGCTCCGTGCTGGCGACGACGATTCCGGCCGCTGGCATCGTCAATATCGGCTATGCCTTCCTCTCGCCCACCGACGTCTGGAAGGCGGTGGACGGGCCGCTCGGCCAGTACGTCGCCGCGCAGATCGATGCGCACGGGATGCACCAGCTCGGGGCGAGTTGGGAGAACGGGTTCCGTAACCTCACCTCCGGCACGAAGCCGGTGAAGGGGCCGGCGGACCTGCACAATTTCAAGATCCGCGTGCCGCCGGCGCCGATCCTGTCCTCGATGTTCGCCGCGTTCGGTGCGGCGCCGACCTCGATGGATTTCAGCGAGGTCTACACGTCGCTCGAAAACCACGTGGTGGACGGACAGGAGAACCCGCTGGCGATCATCGCCACGGCCAAGCTCTACGCGGTGCAGAAATACCTCAGCATGACGCGCCACGCCTGGGACGGCTACCTGATCATCGCCAGCAAGACGGCCTTCGCGCAGCTGCCGGCGAAGTGGCAGCAGGTCGTCACCGAAGCGTTCAGTGCCGCCGGCCGGGCCGAACGCGAGGACATCGCCGGCCTGAGCGCCTCGCTCAGCAAAGAGCTCGTTGCCAAGGGCATGCAACTGATCGACGTCGATACGAAAGCGTTCCAGAGCGCCCTGGCCAAGACCAGCTACTATGCGCACTGGAAGCAGAAATTCGGCCCCGAAGCCTGGGGCCTGCTGGAAAAGACCACGGGCAAGCTCGGCTGAGACTCGCGCGGGCGGGACGGGGCACTGCCCGGTCCCGCCCCGTCGGGCCTGGCGCGGTCCGAGCGGCTGGCGCGATGCTGACGCGCGCGTCGTGACGGACCGGGAGGGGAGGAAGCAATCATGCAGGCAGAGCTCGCGGCGGCGGAGCCGGTACGGGCGCGGAGCGGGTTTGCCCGCGGCGCGGACGCGGCGCTCGACGCGCTCGGCGTCCTGCTGCTCGGCTGCGAGGTTCTGGTGCTGTTCGCCGGCATCGTCGCACGCAGCGTCTTCGTCCATCCGCTGATCTGGTCCTCCGATCTTGCCGAGTTGGTGTTCGTCTGGCTCACCATGGTGGGGGCGGCGATCGCGGTGCGCGACGACCGGCACATGCGCATGACGGCGTTCGTCAAGGCGCTGCCGGAGGCATGGCAGGCCAGGCTGCGGGCCGCCGCGGACGTCATCCAGCTCGTGACCGTGCTCGCCATGATCCGCCCGAGCCTTGCCTTTCTCGACATCGAGCGGCTGTCCTCGCTGACCGACCTCGGAATCTCCAGCGCCTGGGAAGCGGCAAGCCTGGTCGCGGGCTTTCTGATCATCGCGATCTATCTCGTGCGCGATCTGTTCGCGCATCATGGCAGTGCATTCTGGCGCGGGGCGCTGGGGACCGCGGTACTGGTCGGTCTCGCCTGGCTCGCGGGGCGAGGGCTGGCTGCCTATGCGTTGCCCGAGGTGATCTTCGTCTTCGCCGTCATGCTGTTCGCCGCGGTGCTGATCGGTGTGCCTATTGCGTTCGCCTTCGCCTTTTGCACCGCTTTCTACCTCGCGGTCACCGCCAGTGCGCCGCTCGCCGTGATGGCAAGCCAGGTCGAGCAGGGCACCAGCTCGATCCTGCTGCTGGCGGTGCCGCTGTTCGTGTTTCTTGGTGGCCTGCTGTCGGTGACGAAGCTGGCACCGGCGATGATGCAGTTCCTCACCGATCTGATCGGGCAGGTGAAGGGCGGACTCTTCTATGTGCTGATCGGTGGCATCCTGCTTGTCTCCGGTATCTCCGGCGCCAAGACGGCGGATCTTGCCGCGGTGGCCCCCGTCGTCGTGCCGGAAATGAAACGACAGAGGCTCGACGAGGGACATATCCTCTCGGTGGTCTCCTGCTGCGGCGCGATGGCCGAGACGATTCCGCCCTCGATCGTGCTGATCATCATCGGTGCCGTCACCGGCACTTCCATCTCCGCCCTGTTCGCGGCGGGGCTGATGCCGGCGGTCCTTCTGGCTGGCATCCTGGCACTGCTGGCGCGGCTTTGGATCGGCGCCCGGGGCACCGCCTCGGGGCCGCGGGCCGACGCACGGCAGATCCTGCGCAGCTTCCTCTATGGGCTGCCGGCGCTGATCCTGCCCTTTGTCATCCGCTTCAGCGTCATCGACGGCATCGCAACCGCGACCGAGGTTGCCACCATCGGCACCGTCTATGCGATCGTGCTCGGTGCCGTGTTCTATGGCGGCTACCGGCCGGCGGCCCTCTACGATTGCGCCGCCAAGACGGTCGGGCTCGCCGGCGCCATCATGTTCATCATCGCGGTTGCCACCGCCATGAGCTGGACGCTGACGCAGTCCGGCTTCGCGCGCGATATTACGGACCTGATGCTGGCACTGCCTGGCGGCCGGTATGGTTTCATGCTCGGATCGATTGCGCTGATGATCCTTCTCGGCAGCATTCTGGAAGGCATCCCGATCCTGGTGCTGTTCGGCCCGATCCTGTTCCCGATCGCGCGCAACCTGCACATCAGCGACGTGCATTACGGGATCGTGGTGGTGCTGGCGATGGGCATCGGCCTGTTCGCGCCGCCGGTCGGCCTCGGCTACTATGCCGCCGGGATCATCACCGAGATCGATCCCGACAAGGGGTTGCGGCCGATCTGGGGCTATCTCACGGCGCTGGTGCTCGGCCTCCTGGTGATCGCCTTCGTTCCCTGGGGGGCATTCGGCGCGGGCTGAGGCGGGATCGGCGGGCGCGCCTCGGCTCTCGCTCAGCTTTCGGGGATGAGCCCTTTCGGGCTGAAGCGCAGCACCAGCAGGAGCACCAGGCCCACGGCTGGCAGCCGCATCTCTACGGCGCTGTTGACGAGGTGGGTCTTGAGCGGACCGTCGGCCAGCGGCGACGTCATTGACGCGAACAGGTGTGGCCCGACGCTGCCTGCCTCATCCCAGATCAGCATCACGATGAGCGCGCCGAGCACCGAGCCCCAATTGCTGCCGGAGCCCCCGAGGATCACCATCGCCCAGATGAGGAACGTGTAACGCAGGGCATCGTTGTAGTTCACTGGCGCGAACAGACCGTGCAGCATCACAAAGAGCGCACCGGCGATGCCGATCACCGCACAGCCCAGCACGAAGACCTGCAGGTGCCGGCGCTTCACGTCCTTTCCCATCGCTTCGGCTGCCACTTCGTTGTCGCGGATGGCCCGCATCATGCGCCCCCAGGGCGAGCGCAGCGACAGTTCCGCGAGCAGCAGGATGACCAGCAGGATCGTGGTGAACAGTGCGGCGAAGCAAAGGGCGACGAAGACGGTCGAGGTTGTCGTCAGCCGCATGCCAAGTGCATGGGCGAGGTCAATGAACCACGACTGCTTCTGCAGCCTGACCTCGTCCGGCACTGGCCAGCGACTGATGCCGACCACATTTTTCACGCCGCGGTCGAGCCAGCTCTCGTTCATCAGGACCGAAATGACGATCTGGCCGATACCGAGCGTCGCAATCGCCAGGTAGTCCGAGCGCAGGCCGAGCGCGATCTTCGCCACCATCCAGCCGGCCGCGGCGGCGAAGGCGCCCGCGATGAAGAACGAAAGCGGGACGGGAAGACCAAGGCCACCGATATTGCCGGTGACGGCCGGGTTGATGGCTTCCACGGCACTGGCTGCCGGATTGAACACGATGCGAAAGATCGTGACGCCGATGGCGAGGAACACGACCAGGCTGGCGACCCGCGACCAACCGGCGCCGAGCATGCGATAGAGGCGCATCGCCGCAGCGACGATCGCCGCGAGGATCGCGAGTGCGACCAGCAGGCGTGGCGTCCCGGCGGACCAGGCCGCGGCATCGAGCGGCATGGAGACCAGCACGACCGCGAGCCCGCCGAGAGCGAAGAAGCCTGAGACACCGACGTTGAAAAGCCCGGCGTAGCCCCACTGCATGTTCACGCCGAGGGCCGTGATGGCGACGATCAACCCGTCATTGAGGATGGTGAGAGCGAGCGGCCAGCTCTGCAGCACGCCCACGGCGACGTAGAGCAGGCCGACGGCGGCGAACAGCGACAGCGTGCGCGACCGGACGTTCATACCGATCTCCCCTTGAAGATGCCGGTCGGCTTGAACAGCAGCACGGCCACGAGAATGGCGAAGGAGACGGCGAATTTGTAGTCGGTCGTCAGCAGTTGCATGAGCCCGCCTGGCATCAGGCTGCCGGGCAGGACATAGGCCGCCACCATGCGCCAGGCGTAGGTCGACATCACCTCCGAGAAGGCGACGACGAAGCCGCCGACGATCGCGCCGAGCGGGTTACCGAGCCCGCCGACCACGGCTGCGGCAAAGATCGGTAGAAGAAGCTGGAAGTAGGTGAATGGCATGAAGGATTTGTCGAGCCCGTAGAGCACGCCGGCGGTCGTCGCCAGGGCCGCGACGATGAGCCAGGTTACCGTTACCACCCGTTCGGGGTTGATGCCGGAAAGCAGCGCCAGATCCTCGTTATCGGAGAAGGCGCGCATCGACTTGCCGGTGCGCGTACGGTTGAGGAACCAGAACAGAACCGCGACCACGACGATCGCGGTGACGAGCGTGATGACGGACGTTGTCCGCAGCGCCAGGCCCTGTGCCAGCCCGGTCATTTTGCGAAACTGGACCGCGTTGATGATGAAGCGCTGGCCGTCTGAGAAACTCTGGTCCTGCACGCCGATGATGAGGCGGGTGAGACCGTTCATGACGAACATAACGCCCATCGAAACGATGACGAGGATGACCGGTGCCGATTTCTTCTTGCGGTAAAAGCGATAGACGACACGGTCCGTGGCCAGCAGGACGAAGGCGGTCACCGCGATCGCGAAGGGCAGGGCGAGCAGGGCCGTCGGCAACGGACCGAAGCTGATGCCCGCGGCTTGAAGCGCCCAGGTGAGAAGGATGGTCACGGCGGTACCGAAGGCCATGGTGTCGCCATGCGCGAAATTCGAGAACCGCAGGATGCCGTAGATCAACGTCACGCCGAGCGCGCCCAGGGCGAGCTGCGCGCCATAGGAGATTGCCGGGATGATCAGGTAGTTGAGGAGCACCACCACGGCGTCGAGCACGTTCATGCGGTCAGCCTCCCAGGAACGTCTTGCGGACGTCCGGATCGGCGAGCAACGCGTCGCCCGTGTCGGTGTAGCGGTTGGCGCCCTGGACCAGCACGTAGCCCTTGTCGGCGATGTTGAGCGCCTGGCGGGCATTCTGTTCCACCATCAGGATGGAAATGCCGGTGCGCGAGATCTCAATGATGCGGTCGAAGAGCTCGTCCATGACGATGGGCGAGACGCCGGCGGTCGGCTCGTCGAGCATCAGCACCTTGGGCTGCGTCATCAGCGCGCGCCCGACCGCGACCTGCTGGCGCTGACCGCCGGAGAGCTCGCCGGCCGGCTGGCGTCGCTTTTCCTTGAGGATCGGAAACAGATCGTAGACCTTCGCCATGGTCGGGCGGATGTCGTCGCGGCGCAGGAAGGCGCCCATCTCGAGGTTTTCCTCCACCGACATGGAAAGGAACACGTTGTCTGTCTGCGGCACGAAGGCCATGCCCTTGGCTACGCGTGCCTGTGGCGAGCACTCGGTGATGTCCTCCCCGTCCAGGCGCACCTGTCCGTGGCGCAGTGCCAGCATGCCGAAGACGGCCTTCATCGCCGTCGATTTGCCGGCGCCGTTCGGCCCGACAATGACCGCGATCTCGCCCTTTTCGACGGCGATCGTGCAATCATGGAGAATGTCGACCGCGCCATAGCCGCCGGTCATCTTCTCTCCGATCAGGAAGGGCGCTCCCATGCTCTCTTTTCCCTCACCACCGGCTACGCGTTGGCCCTGATCTTGTTCTTCAAGCCCCGCCCGAGATACGCCTCGATCACCGCTTCGTTTTCCATGATGTGGTCGGCGGAGCCAGTGGCGAGCACCCTTCCTTCCGCCATCACGATCACCGGGTCACACAGCCGGGCAATGAAATCCATATCGTGCTCAATGACGCAGAATGTGTAGCCGCGCTGCTTGTTGAGACGGACGATGGCGTCGCCGATGGTGTTCAGCAGCGTGCGGTTCACACCGGCACCGACCTCGTCGAGAAAGACGATCTTGGCATCGACCATCATGGTGCGGCCAAGCTCGAGCAGCTTCTTCTGTCCGCCCGAGAGCTGGCTCGCCTTGTGGTCGGCGAGATGCGAGATGGTCAGGAACTCCAGCACCTCGTCGGCTTTCTTCGCGAGCGCCTGTTCCTCCCGCGCGATCTCGCGGCGGCGGAACCAGGTGTTCCACAATGTCTCGCCGTTCTGCCCGCCGGGAACCATCATGAGGTTCTCACGTACCGTCATGGAGCCAAATTCGCGCGCGATCTGGAAGGTGCGCAGCAATCCCTTGGCGAACAGTTCGTGCGGTGGCAGCCCGGTGATGTCCTCGCCATCCATCATTACGCGGCCGGAACTTGGCGAGAGGTGGCCCGCGATGACGTTGAAAAGCGTGGTCTTGCCGGCGCCGTTCGGTCCGATAAGCCCGGTGATCGAACCGGTTGCGATCGTCAGCGAGACGCCTTGGACGGCGTGGAAGCCACCAAAATTCTTTTGCAGTTTGTCGACGACGATCATGTCGTTCCCCCCTTACCGCAGCGCCGGTTGGCTGGATGGCGGACGAGCCTCGGGCAGCGTGAACGGCCCGGACCAGGCCGGGCCGTTCCAAGGATAGCGAAGTCCCGGATTATTCGTAATAGAGGGTCACGCGCTTGCCGTTCTCGATCGTGTAGATGCGATAGGTGCCGGCGCTATCAGGCCCGATCAGGTGCACGCTCGAGGCACCCTGGTAGTTGATCGGCTTGCCCTCGGAGAGAAGCTTGAGACCTTTGGCCAGCTGTCCGGCATAGATCTTCACGCCGGGGCCGTTGGCGATCGCTTCGATCTTGTTCTTGTATACCGAGCCTTTGGTCGAGTGAGCCGCTTCCATGGCCAGCGCGATCAGCGCTGCCGCGTCATAGCCCTGGGCCGAGTAGCCGGCCGTGCCGTCGAAGCCAGCGGTCTTCGCCTCGGCGACGTATGCCTTGAAGCCCTTGCCGTTGCTCTCGCCGAAATCGCCGAGCGAACCGTCCAGCGCCTTGCCAAAGTGGTTCAGGAAGGCATCGGTGTTCATGCCGTCGGGCAGGTAGAACTTGCTGAATGCGCCAGTATCCAGCGCGCCCTGGACAATACCCTTGCCGCCCTGGTCGGCATAACCGGCCACGACCAGCATGTCACCGCCCGCCGCCGCCAGCGTCGCGACCTCGGCGGAATAGTCGGCCTTGCCGTCCTGGTGCGGGAGCGAGACCGTGATCGTGCCGCCGGCCTTCTTGTAGGCGGCGCTGAACGCGTCGGCGAGGCCCTTGCCGTAATCATTGTCCGTGTAGGTGAGCGCGACCTTCTTGATGCCTTTCTTCATGAGCACGTCGGACATCACCTGTCCCTGGCGCGCATCCGAGGGAGCGGTGCGGAAGAACAGACCGTCGGAGGGAGCGGTGCTCAGCGACGGAGACGTTGCTGAGGGCGACACCATGACGATCCCATTCGGGCGCGCCACCGACTGCAACACGGCGCCGGTGACGCCCGAGCAGTGCCCGCCGACGATGCCGTCGACGTGATCGGACGTCACCAGACGGGTCGCGGCGGCGACGGCGGCCGACGCGTCGGTGCAGGTGTCATCACCCTTGATGCCCACCAGTTTAGCGCCCTTGAGGAACGCGTGCGACGCGTTGATTTCCTTGATGGCCAGTGCAGCGCCATTGTAGATGCCAGGGGCCTGCGACTCCTCGGGGCCAGTGAAGCCCAGCAGGATGCCGATCTTGACCGTCTGTGCCGCGGCGACTTGTGTGACAAGTGCCATCGCGGCGGCTGCTAGCAGCATTTTTCTCATGTCGTCCCCTCCTGATGGAAGCCTGATTATTGCCTGTTTTCGTCTGCGGGTTTCCTGGACGATCCGACGTTTCGGACCGTGGAAGCGTGAAACCCTAGTCGCACTTCGCCGACCCGTCGCTCAAGTTCGTTTTCTTAGGCAAAAGAAAAACTTTCCCATTGCCGCACCGACGGCCTCGCCGGCCCTCTCGGAGGGCATTCGAAGCCGCCGCGATCCAGGTACCTGCACTTTCATCGCCATACTCCGATCGTGGTGCGGCTCTCAGATCACGGCTTCTTCCAGGAATGGCTCGTTACGGGGGATGCGTTCGTAGGCAAACGGCGAGAGATCAAGTGTCTGAAAGCCGCCATGAACGATCAGCTCCGAAACCGCACGGCCGACGGCGGGAGATTGCTGCAGCCCGTGTCCCGAAAACCCATTGGCAAACATGAAGTTTTTCACGTCGGGATGGAAACCGACAATCCCATTATGGTCCATCATATTGTATTCGTAATGACCAGTCCAACTCGACTGCACTCTGAGGGCATCAAAAGCGGGAATGCGATGCCACAGCGCGGGCCAGATGTAATCCGTGAACTCCTCATGATGCATCTCGAAGTCGTCGTAGTCCGCGGGCCCGTCATTCTGCGGCGTGTTGCCGGTGAGGAAGAGCTCCCCCTCGGGGCGCACGAAGGTCCCGGAGAGGTCGATGACGTTCGGCATGCGCCCCGGGATCGGCGTGGCACTGGCAAAAACGAAACTGTAGCGCTTGTAGGGCCGCACCGGGATCGAGAGGCCGGCCATCTGCGCCACCACCTGCGCGCGTGGGCCGGCGGCATTGACCAATGTGCCGCAGGCGACGGAATCGCCTGTTGCGAGGTGCGCCGCGACGACCCGGTTGTCGACCAGGTCCAGCCCCGTCACCGCATTGTCGAGGTATTCGACGCCTCCCATGCGGGCGGCGCGACGGAAGCCGTTTAGCAGCCCCATGGAATCGAACCATCCCTCGTCGCGCGAGCCCCAGGAGGCGCCACCGAGATCATCGACGTTGATCCAGGAGAATTTTTCCTTCAGGGCCCCAGGCTCGAGAAACACCGTGCCGGCGCCGAGGCTGCTCTGCAGCGCGACTCTTGCCTTGGCTGCGTCCACGCCGTCGGGCGAGCAGCAATAGAGGTAGCCATGCTCGCGAAAGCCGAGATCGGGCGCGGTTTCGCCAGGAAAGAATGGCGCCATGCGCGCCTGAAAGCCACGGATGATCTCGATGCCGAATTGGCTGATTTTGACGTTAATCGGATTCGAGTACTGCTGGCGGATCGAACTGGTCGACAAGGCCGTGGAGGCGAATTCGTAGCTGCTGTCACGCTCGACGACGAGGATGGAGGCGGTTCGCCCGAGTGCCAGGCTCAGCCAGTAGGCGGCCGAGGAACCGACCGCCGCACCGCCGACAATGACGATGTCGTAGGCCTTGCGGGTGGGGGATTTGTACGAGGGAATCGGCATCGACGAAGCTCCGGGTTCAGCGGGCGAAGGCGGGCATCAGGTTGCCGGCGCCGCGGGCAAGCAGATCGGGATCCGATCCAAGGGTGATCGCGGCGACGCTCCCGGCCAGGTCATTGGCGGCATCCGTCTTGAGGGGCGCAAGGATGCCACTGGTCTGGCTCACGCGGGTGGTGGCCGGTCGCATGGCACGAATGGCGGCCTGCACGAGCGGCGGGTTCGAGCGGTCCAGCATAAGGCGTTTCCCGGCGGGTTGATATTTGTATGACATCCTATATCATACGCTATGGATGGCGAGCAAGCCGCCTGGCGAGCAGAGTTGCGGAATGGCCCCACGCCACCGAACGTCGAAGGAAAAGGATCAAGAGCATGCGTGGAAGCGGCAAGGCGGATGTCTTCCTGATGCTGGCCCACCCGATCGGGCATACCAAGAGCCCCGGTATGTTCAACGAAATCTTCGAGGCAAAGGGCCTCGACAGCCTGATGGTTCCGATCACTTGCCGGCCGGAGGATTTCGACACATTTTGGGCCGGCGTCACGGCCGCACAGAACGTGCGCGGGGTGATCGTTTCGGTCCCCTACAAAGTTGCCGTCTACCACAAATGCGCCGCGGCTCACCCGCGCGCTGCGCGGGTGCAGAGCGCCAATTCCGTGCGCCGGCAGGCCGACGGGAGCTGGTACGCCGACAATTTCGACGGTGTCGGCTTCATCGAAGGTCTCAAGGCAGGCAACCACGCTATTGGCGGGCGCAAGATCCTGCAGGTCGGCGCGGGTGGCGCCGGTGCCTCGCTGGCCTACTGCCTCGCCGACGAGGGGGCGGCGGAAATCCGTCTCAATGACGTCGATTCCACGCGCGCCGCAGCGCTGGCGGCGCTGGTGGCGAAGGCGTTTCCCGCCTGTCGTATCGAGGTGGGGGCGGCCGATCCCTCGGGCATGGACATGGCCATCAACGCGACGCCATCCGGCCTGCACGAGAACGATCCGCTGCCGATGGACGTGAGCAAGCTGACGCCCGCGATGACGGTCGTCGACATCATCATGGATCCGGCCGAGACGGCGCTCCTGCGCCACGCAAAGAAAATCGGCTGTCGCATACAGCCTGGTCGGCCGATGATGGATTACCAGGTGCGCGGCATGGCGGAGTTCTTCGATATCGATCGCCGGGCTCGCGACCATGGCTGAGGCGCGCGCCGTCGTCGTGATCGGCGGGACGCGCGGTATCGGCCGGGCGATCGCGCTGCGCTTCGCCGAGGACGGCGCTCGGGTCGTCGTTGCCGGGCGCGGCAAGACGCCGGGGGTGGAGGCGGCGCGTGCCTGCGCAGCGGCGGGTGCGCCGGCGGCAAGCTATGTCGAGACGGATGTCGGCGAGCCGAGCTCGGTCGAGGCGCTGGGTAAGACTGTGGCCGGTGAGTTCGGCGCACCGTATGTGCTCATCAACTGCGCCGGAATCCTGCAGAGCGGCAAGCGTGTCCTTGATCAGGCACTCGACGAGGACGAGGTGATGTGGCGCGTCAACTACCGCGGTACGCTGCTTGGCTGCCAGGTGTTTGGCCGAATGATGGCCGCGGTCGGTCGGGGTGCGATCCTCAATGTCGGATCGCTCGCCTCGTTCGCACCATTGTCGCTGCCGGCTTATACGCCAGGCAAGCATGCGGTGCTGGCGCTGACGCAGATCCTGGCGGCGGAACTCGGCCCGCGCGGTGTGCGCGTCAACGCCGTGGCGCCGGGCTACACCTTGTCCGACGGACTGCAGGAAAAGATCGCCAAGGGAGAGCGCAATCCCGAGGCGATCAAGGCGACCACGGCACTGCGGCGCTTCGTGGAGCCTCGCGACGTCGCGGAGGCGGCGCTGTTCCTGTGTTCGGACCGCGCGGGAGCGATCACCGGTGTCACCCTGCCAGTCGATGCCGGCTGGCTGGTGCAGGCGCCCTACGCGCATTATCTGCAGGGCAACCCGATTCGCCCGGCCACCGCCGCTTGATCGGGAGCCGCGGCCGTGGGCCATAACCGCAGCTTCGAGCGAGGAGGGAAGCGATGACCCTGCGACGGCCGTTGTCCACCATGGTGGCCGAGAGCCTCGCGGGGACCATTCGTTCCGGCCGCCTCAAGCCCGGCGCGCAGCTGCCGACAGAGGCGGAGCTATGCGCCAGGTACGACGTGAGTCGCACCGTGGTTCGGGAGGCGGTGGCACGGTTGCGTTCGGATGGGCTGGTGATACCGCAGCAGGGGCGCGGCATGTTCGTCAGTCAGATTCCGGGAGGCCAGAATTTTACGATCCCGGACGAGGCCCTACGGACGCTACCCGAAACGATTGCCCTTCTCGAGCTGCGCCTGAGCGTCGAGGTTGAGGCCGCGGGGCTTTGTGCGGAACGGCGGACGAGAGGCGAGGTCGTCGCAATCCGCGCGATGATGGAACGGATCGACGCCGAGCAGCAGGATCCGAGCACGATCCAGGTCCATTACGATTACGACTTTCATCTCGCCATTGCCAAGGCAGCCCGTAACGAGTTCATCTACGGTTTCCTGAGCTATCTCAAGCCGCGAATCGTACCGAGGCTTCGGCTTGGTTACGTTGTCGATCCGGCACTCAAGGATCGTTATTATGCCGGCATCCATGGCGAGCACAAAGCCATCGTTGACGCGATCGACGAGCAGAATGACCGCGCGGCCCGGAAGGCAATGCACCGGCACCTTTCCAACAGTCTCGCTCGGGTGCGTGCGCTGGCACAGGGCTCCGGCGTCGAAGCGACGGACGAGCAGCAGAAGCAGGCGGCTGCCGCTCTCTTCTTGGGGCTGAAACCGCCGGTGAAGCTGACGCAGCGACGATCGAACGCCCACATGCCGGCCAAATCATCCCCGACGCGACAGGAGTCCTGACGTGCCAACGGTTTTCATTACCGGAGCGACGAGCGGCATTGGCCGGGCCATGGCGCTCGCGCTGAGTGAAGCCGGCTACGACGTTTACGCCGCGGGGCGCAATGAGGCGGCGCTTGAAGAACTCCAGCGGACAGGACCGCGTATCACGCCGTTCTGCCTCGATATCACCGACCGTGATGCGGTAGCGACGGTGGTTGCGGATCTCACTATCGACGTTCTGATCAACAATGCGGGCATCATGCCGCCGCTGGGTAGTTTTGCTGAGATGGATGTCGCCGATATTGATGCGGCGCTCGAAATCAATCTCAACGCGCCCATTCTCCTCACCCGCCTCGTCCTGCCGCAGATGCAGCGTCGCCAATCGGGACACGTCATCTTCACGGGTTCCGTTGCGGGGCACAGTGCCTTTGCCAACATTGCTATCTACGCTGCAACCAAGGCCGCGATCTCTGGCTTCGCTGCCTCGCTGCGCACCGATCTTTCGCCGCACGGGGTCCGCGTGACCGAAATCGTCGCTGGGCGCGTCGAGACACGGCTCTATGAGACCATCCTCAATGAGGGCGCGCGCGCGGCGATGTATGCTGGTGATGTCGCGCTGCAGCCAGAAGACGTCGCCAGTGTTGTGGTGGCGGTCCTGGCATTGCCCGCGAGGGCCGACGTATCACGTTTTGATATCGTCCCGACAAGGCCGGTCACACCAAGCGGAACAAAGTAGGGAGCGAGTGATGAAGGGTCTTTCGACACTTATCGTCGGCGGGGGTTCGGGACTTGGCGCGGTGCTTGCCCGCATGGCGGTGGACGCTGGTGCGACCGCCATCGGCATTATCGACATCAACCGCGAAGCGGCTGAGGCAGCGCTGGAGCACGCGCGTGCCAGGGGGCTGCCGGCTGAAGCGGTTTCCTGCGA
>JAJXXT010000098.1 GCA_021780935.1 Pseudomonadota bacterium | reverse complement strand
GTTACGCAGATCCGTCGACAACGCTCGCGTCATGGGTCGCTGGCCTCCGCCCAGCCAGCAGCTTGAATCAGAAGTCACCCCGCGCCGGAATCCCAAATCCGATTCCGTCCATCGCGATCACGCTCTAGGGCCGGTTCCACGGCGGGCTTGTGTCCTCGCCCGCCAATGCCAGGCCCGGCTCGTGGCGAACACGGCGGCCAGAAACTCCATGAACACCCGCACCTTCGTCGCCAGAAGTCGTCCGGTCGGGTGTACGGCGCTGATCGGCAGCGGCGCCGGTTCGTGGTCGCGCATGATCCGCCGTACGCCCCCCGCCTCGATCTCGCGTGCGAACAGCCAGCCCGGCGCATGCGCCAAGCCAAGCCCGGCCAGCACCGCCGCGCGGATCTGCGCCGCATCGTTGGTCCGCAGCACCCCATTCGGCCGGTAGACGATCGGCCCGCGTGGCCCGGTGAAACCCCATGGCCGCGGCTCTCCCTGCAGCGCGAACAGAATACACCGATGCCGATCCAGCCCGCCGGGCGCCGTCGGCACGCCGTGCGCGGCGAGATAGGCGGGGCTTGCGACCGTGATCACCGGCGTCGTCGCGATCCGCCGTGCGATCAGCGTGGAGTCCCGCAACGCCCCGTTATGGATAGCGAGTTCGATCCCCTCCGCCACCATATCCACCGTGCGGTCGTTCACCACGATCTCCACGGTGATATCGGGGTAGCGCGCGAAAAACTCCGCCAGCCGCGGCACGACATGCAACTCCCCGAACACCGGCGCCAGCGTCACGCGGATCAGCCCGAAGGGTGCGTTCTGCCCCCGGCCCACGCGCGATTCCGCAGCCTCCAGGTCGCCGATCAGCCGCACCGCCGATTCTATAGTAATCCTGCCCCGCCGCGGTGACGCTCAGGCGGCGGGATGTCCGCCGCAGCAACTGGGCGCCGAGACGCGCCTCCAGCGCCGCCACCTGCTTGCTTACCGCCGGCTGCCCGAGCCCGCTCTCACGCGCCACGGCCGAGAAGCTGCCGCGCTCCACCACCCGCAAGAACACCCGCATTGCGCCGATCCGGTCCATGGCCGTCAATGTCGCCCCTGGATGGGATGTATGTTATTCTAGCGTTCTCCTGCCATCGGATGGGAATGGATAAATCCTCACCGCCAAGCCAGGAGGTGCCCGATGACAAACCCAACCGCTCTGCCTGTGCCCGTTGCCCGCTACTTCGCCACGGACCGGCACGATATCGACACACTCGCGAGTTGTTTCACCGAGGACGCCGTCGTGCGGGACGAAGGCCGCACCCACACTGGCCGCGCCGCCATCCGCGCCTGGAAAGCGGCCTCCGCGTCCAGCTTCACCTATGCTTACGAATCCGTTGCCGCCGAGGAGCAGGGTGGCAAGCTCGTTGTCTCCAGCCGCGTCGTCGGCGATTTCCCCGGCAGCTCCGTCGATCTTCGTTACGCCTTCGTGCTGCGGGGCGACGCCATCGCCTCGCTGGAAATCGCTCCCTGATCGGACGCAGGCGGCACGGCCCGCGCCGCGGGCGGTGCCGCAGGCGCTGTCTCGGGCCGACCGCGGTTGTTCCGGGTGGGGAACGCCTATCCCGCCACCAGCGCGATGCAGGCAAACGCCACCCTGGCCTCGGTCGGCACGCCAAACCGCGCGGTGTGACGAGCCGGCAGGCCGGCCGGAAAATGCTTCACATATTCCTCGTTGCAAGCGTCGTAATCCGCGGGGTCGCGGATCAGCATCGTCATCTGCACCACGCGTGACAGGTCGGAGCCGGCCTCCCGCAGCACGGCCTCAACCAGCGCCAGCGCGCCGCGCACCTCCTCCTGCGGCGTCGCCCCGCGATGGATGCCCTGTGCGGGATCGTGCGGCGCCGAGCGGCCGGAGACGAAGACGAACCCGTTCGCGACCGTCGCGCCGCTGAACGCGCGCGGGGAATCCGGTCCGCGCCGGTCGATGAACCCGATCTCAGTCATCCGCTCATCCCGTCTGCTGCCTGTGCCGCACCCTAACCCCAACCGTCCGCTGGCGGAACTTCGGCGCCCTGGCCGCTACCCTTCGCGGCGCGCGCCGGTCGTGGCAGCATCCCGCCGATGCCCGATCGCATGCACCACCGCATGGCGGAACGACCCGCGCCCGATGCTGCCTCCCTGCGCGAGGCGGCACTCACCCATCTCGCGCGATTCGCTGCGACCGAGGCCGGGCTTGCGCGCGTGCTGGCGCGCCGGGTGGAGCGCTGGGAGCGTGCCGGCGGCGACCCCGAGGCGGCCCGCGCCGCCCGCGCCGCCATCCCCGGCATCGTGCACGACCTCGCCGCTGCCGGCGCGGTGGATGACGCGGCGTTCGCCGCTGCTCGCGCCCGGCGCCTGGCGCGCGGCGGCGCCTCCCGCCGCACCGTTGCCGCCCATCTCGCGGCCCGCGGCGTCAAAGCGGCGATCGCCCAGGCTGCCGATCCCGAGAGTGCGGAGCGCGACTACGCCGCCGCACTCGCCTATGCCCGCCGCCGCCGTATCGGGCCGTTCGGTCCGGGGGCCGATGCGGCGGACCCGCTGAAGGCACTGGCCAGGCTCGCCCGCGCCGGGTTTTCCCGCGCCGTGGCCGAGCGGGTGCTCGCCACCGACGCCGACACCGCGGAGACAATCCTGCTCGCCAGAAACCGCGGGTGAACGACCCCGTCATTTTCACCTGGGCGGGGTTCCGTCGGGGCATGCGGCTTTCCGTGCCGGTGCTGATCGGGACCGCGCCGTTCGGGCTCGTCTGCGGCATCGTCGCGCAGGGCGCCGGCCTGTCCTATCTCGAAACCTTCCTGATGAGCACCCTGGTCTATGCCGGCTCGGCGCAGCTCGTGGCGCTCGCCACCTGGACCCACCCAGCCTCGGCGCTGGCCGCCGGTTTCGCGGCGCTGGTGGTCAATCTGCGTCTGGCGCTGATGGGCCCGGTGCTTGCCCCCTGGTTCGACCGCATCCGGGGCTGGCGCCTGTGGACCAGCCTGTTCCTGATGGCGGACCAGAACTGGGCTATGGCGGTGAGCGCCATGAACTCGGGTGATCGCGACGCCGCCCAGCTTCTCGGCACCGGTGTGCCGATGCTGGTCACCTGGGTTACGACCACCATGGTCGGGCGTGTGCTCGGCGCGGGGCTGCGGCCGGTGCCGGGCCACCCGATCTTTTTCGCGGCCCTGGCGGTGTTCATCTGCATGCTGGTGACTCTCTGGCGCGGCCGGCGGGATGTTCTGCCCTGGGCCGTGGCCGGCGGCGTGGCCCTGGCAACCGCGCGGCTGCTGCCGCACACGAGCTGGTACATCGTGGCGGGTGCCATCGCCGGCAGCCTCGCCGGCGCCATCCGCGACCGGCTGCGCGCATGAGCCTGTCGCTTGCCACGCTGGCCGCGATCCTCGCGATGATGGTGGCGACCTATGCCTGCCGCGCCGGCGGCTATCTGCTGTTCACCCGTATCCGCCCGACGCCGTTCCTGCGCTCGGTGATGTCCTACATCCCTGGCGGAATCTTCATGAGCTATGTCACGCCGGCGCTGGTGCATGGCGGCCTGCCGTCCTGGGTTGGCGCGGCGGTGACGGTCGGCATCATGGCTGCCACGCGCAACCTCGCCATCGGCATCCTGCTGGGTACCGCCGCGACCTGGTCGGTCTGGCTGCTGCAATGAGGCGCCCGCCTACTGGCCCGAATTCCACTGGCCCGAGTTCCACTAGCTCGATTTCCACGGGCGCGATGCCCAGGGGCGCGATTTTGGCCGGGCTGTGCGCAACGTTGCTCGGGGTCGGACTGCAACGTTTCGCTTATTCGCCGCTGTTGCCGGTCATGGTCGCGGCGCGCTGGCTCTCGCCTGGTGCGGCCGGCGCGCTGGGCGGGGCGAATTTCGCGGGCTATCTCGTGGGCGCCCTGGCCGCCGGCTGGACCGGGCGGCTGTTTGGCGTGCGGCGGGCGTTGCGCGGCGCGATGCTGGTCGCATCGGGCTGCTTCCTGCTGTGCGCCCATCGTGGCGGGCTGATCTGGCTGCTCCCCTGGCGCACGCTGGCGGGGGTGGCGGGCGGCACGCTGATGGTGCTGGCCGGCCCCGCGGTGCACGCCTCCGTTCCGCCGGGCAAGCGGGCCCGCGCCGGTGGCGTGATGTTCGCGGGCGTGGGCAGCGGCATCGCGATCGGCGCCGTCATCGTGCCGCTGCTGCTGCCCTGGGGCGTCGCCGCCACCTGGCGGGTGCTCGCGGTCACGGCCGCGGCACTTTCCATGCTGGCCTGGCGGCACGTGCCGGACGTGCCGCCGCCGCCCGACCCCGGCCTGCCGCGTCTGCCTCGCCGCGCCTGGATGCTGATCCTGTCCTACGCCGCTTCCGCTGTCGCGATCACGCCGCACATGCTGTTCTGGCCCGATTTCATCGCCCGAGGCCTTGGCTTTGGTGTGCGAGCGGGGGCACTCGGCTGGCTCGGGTTTGGGCTCGCCGCGATCGCGGGCCCGGGCCTGTTCTCGGCGCTGGCAATACGTTTCGGTACCGTGACGTCCTACCGTGTGAGTGTGGCGACCCAGGGCGTGGCGGCCTTGCTGCCGGTGCTGCTGCATTCGGTGCCGGCGCTGGCGGTCTCGACCCTGCTTGCCGGCAGCAGCGCCCTGGGTGCGACGACGCTGATGATCCCCGTCGGGCGCGAACTCGCGGGCGACCTGGCACCTTCCATCTGGCGCCTCGGCACCGCTTCCTGGGGGGCAGCGCAGACCGCGACCGGCTTCGCGCTCGCGGCATTGCTGGCCGCCACCGGCTCGCATCTGCCGCTGTTCGCGCTCGGGGCCGCCGCCGGGTTGCTCGCCGCCGTGCTGGTTCCGCGAGCCCCCGGCGCGGCGCCGTAGGGAACCTTGCGCCGGCCTCAGTCGAGCGGCGCGCGCACGCTCTCGGGCGCCAGCCACACGCCGATCAGTGCCAGCACCGCGATCGCCTCGAAATACACCACCACGGGGGCGAAGTTCGTGCTTCTGCCCATCAGCGCGGTGCCGATCAACGGTGCCAGACCGCCGCCGAGCACGATGCCGAGCTGCTTACCGAGCGAACTGCCACTGGCGCGGACCCGGGTCGGAAACAGCTCCGCGCTGAACGCGGCCTCCGGCGCGAACATCAGCGCATGCACGAGGCCCGCGGAGACGACAAACCCGCCCATGATCGCAAGCGCGTTCCTGGTCTGCAGGATCTGGAAGAAAATCGGATACCAGACAGCGGCGAGCACGATCCCCAGCATGATGAAGGGCCGTCGGCCGATCCGGTCGCTGAACGAGGCGATCAACGGCACGGTGCACATCTCGACGAGATTGGCGATCGTCAGACCTGAAACGATCGAACCCACCTTCATATGCAGCGCGTGGATCGCGAAGCCGAGCACAAACACGGTGCTCATGTAGAGAAACGCGCTGTGCACCATGTTCACCAGGCAGGATTGCAGGACCGGCGTCCGCCACGAACGCAGAATGGCCGTGACCGGCGCCCGTTCGTCCGCCGCGCGCGCCTTGGCCGCGAGAAACAGCACCGATTCGTCGATATGGGTGCGGGCATACGTGCCGATCAACACCAGCACGAAGCTCAACAGGAACGGCACGCGCCAAGCCCAGCTCGCGAACGCTTCGCGCGAGACCATGCCACCGAGAATCGCGATCAGGCCCGAGGCCGCAACCACGCCGAGAGGGCCGGCGGCGTTGACCCACGAGGCAAAAAAGCCTCGCCGACGGCCCGGCGCGTTCTCGATGGTGAGCGACACCGCGTTCATGTACTCGCCGCCGAACGCGAAGCCCTGAATGAAGCGCAGCACCACCAGCGCAATAGGCGCGCCGATACCGATCGTGTCGTAGCTCGGCAGACAGCCGATAAGAAAACTCACAACGCCCATCATCAGGAACGTCACCATCAGGATCGTCTTGCGGCCGATCCGGTCGCCGTAATGACCGAACACCAGTCCGCCCAGTGGCCGCGCCACGAAGCCCGCGGCGAAGGTCGCGTAGACCGCGAGCATCCCCGCAAGCGGGTCCATCCTGGGAAAGAAGAATCGTCCGAACACGATCGGCGCGGTGAACGCATAGACGAAGAAATCGTAGTTCTCGATGGCCGAGCCCAGCGACGCGACGATGGCCAGCCGCCTGAACGCCGGCGACGCCTCGCGTGTGGCCGATGGTCCGTCACCGGTGATGTCTTGTGCAACCGCCATCATGTCCTCCCCGCGCGGCGGCTTGTTGTTCTATCGCCGGCCGCCTTCTGGTCGTGTTGTCTGGCTAGAGAAGTATCCCGTCAGATATCGCCATCTGTTCGGGTCTCGGGCTCTAGGCTCCCACCATCGCGAGCCCACCGTTGCATAATAGAAACTGTCCGGTCATGTGCCGCGAGTCGTCTCCCGCGAGAAACAGCGTCGGCCCCACCATGTCCTCGGGGGTCGCGATGCGCCCAAGCGGCGTTTGCCGCAGCACCTCCTCGCGTCGGCCGTTCTTCCAGTCGTGGCGGTTCCTGAGCGCCTCGGTCTCCATGAAGGCGGCGCCGAGCGTGTTCACCCGCACCTTTGGCGCGAGCGCGCGCGCATAGGATTTGGTCAGCCCGATCACGCCGTATTTCGCTGCGGCATATTGCGGCGCGCGGGGGCTGCCGGCGATCACCACCTGCGAGCCGATATTCACAATCACGCCGCCCGCGCCCTCCACCATCCGCACGCCGACCTCATGGATCATGAACATCGTGCCTTTGACGTCGACGGCGAGCGTGTGGTCGATCACCTTCTCGTCGAACTCCCGCCAGGACACCTGGTCGAGCGCCATGTCGCCGACATTGTTCACCAGGATGTCGATCGCGCCCATCGCGGCGAAGGCGGTGTTGGCGATATGCACCACATCGGCGTGGCGGGAGATGTCGCCCCGCACCGTCGCGGCCTCGCGTCCGAGAGCGCGAATCTCGCCCGCCACCTCCTGCGCGCCCGCGGCGGAGCTGTGATAGTGGACAACGACGTCGGATCCCGCTTCGGCGAAGGCGAGTGCCAGCGTGCGGCCGAAGCCCCTTCCCGCGCCGGTGACCAGAACTTTCTTTCCCCCGAATCCAGCCATCGATTCCTCCCGTTCTTGCTGATGCGCGCGCCCGGCTCTTCAGAACCCCTGGAACGGCGGGGCTGGGACGCCGTGCCCCTCCTGCCAGGAGATCACGCGGTTGCGCAGCACGCCGATCTTTTCGATCTCCGCCTCGATCACATCGCCGGGCTTGAGGTACCAGGCCTCGGGGTTGGCACTGAATGCCGCAACGCCGGAGACGGTGCCGGTGGTCAGGATGTCGCCGGCGGAATATCCGGCGGGCGAGAATTTCGCGAGCAGTTGCGGCAGCGTCACGGACATGTGGCTGGTGTTCGATATCTGGCGCTTCTCGCCGTTCACCCGCAGCTCCAGATTGAGGTTGTAGGGGTCAGGGATCTCATCGGCGGTCACGATCCACGGGCCGAACGGGCAGAACGTGTCGATCGACTTCGAGAAGCTGAAATTCGCTGATTGCATCTCCCGGCGCTGAATGTCGCGCGCGGTGATGTCGTTGAAGATGACGTAGCCGCCGATATAGTCCTTTGCCTCCGCCTCCGTGAAATGCTTGCCTGGCTTGGCGATCACGATCGACAGCTCGAGTTCGTAGTCGAGCTCCCGGGTCAGATGCTCCGGGTAGATGATCGGCGCGTCGGGACCAATGATGGTATCGACGTTCTGGAAGAACACGATCCAGGGCTTGATCGCCGCCACCCAGTTGGAGCGGTCGCCCTCCTGCGCGTGTTCGGCATAGTTGCCGGCGGTGTGGAAGATTTTCTTCGGAATGATCGGGGCCTGGAGCGCTGCGTCGGCGAGTCTGACCCGTCGCGCGGTCTTCAGCCGCTTTGCGACTTCCTGCACCGGGGCGCCCATTTCGAACAGCGTGCGCATGGTTGGCACATTGAGGACGACGATCTCCTCGCCTTCGAGCGCGCCGACGAACTGTTCGGATTTGGTCTTGAATGTCACGAGTTTCATGGTCGCCTGCCTCCAGCACCGTGGGAACGAGGCGGATTTTCAGGATCGGTGCTCGGGTCTCGGGCGCTGCGGATTGCCGATGGTGACGCGCGGCGAAGCCGATCCTGTTGTCCTCCCTTGCAGCAGCGATACCGCGCAGGTTTCTATGCGTCCAATACGAATTATTCCATATTCCATGCTGTATTGTTATGGAACGCTCAGCCTCTCCGGTGCCGGCGCGACGCGGCGGCGGGGTGTGCGAACTCATCGCGCGCCACGTCGCGGAAGATGCCGGCGACGCGCGCTGCGATCGGCGACAGCGCTTCGCTGCGCCGCCACATCATGCCGACCGGCCGCTGGTTGCCGACGTCCTTGAGTGCCACCACGCGCAGCCGCCCGGCGGCGACCTCCACCTCCACCAGCTCGCGCGCCATCAGCGACACGCAGTCCGTCGACATGACGATGGATTTGATCGCGAGCACCGAGTTCGTGCTGATGCTGTTCACCGGCCAGCCGAGATTGAACGCGGCGAACACCTCCTGCATCTGTTGGCGAAACGCGCTGCCGCCGGTCGGCAACACCCAGCGCGCATCCTTCAACTCGGCAAGCCGCACCGCGCGGCGCGCGCTGAGGGGGTGCGCGACGCGCATGATC
Source organism: Pseudomonadota bacterium (assembly GCA_021780935.1). The sequence goes on along the minus strand of JAJXXT010000098.1, from coordinate 5,813 downwards.
AGTCCCCAATCGGAGAAGAACAGTTCCTCCTGGCTCAGCGCCGGGTAGTCGGCCGCACCGCCGATCCGGCTGATCACCAGATCGAGATGTCCCCGCCGCAGCAGGTCCGCGATTTCGCTGTCCAGCCCCTCGGTGATCGAAACGGCTACCAGCGGCGCGCGCTCGACCAGGACTTCCAGCGCCCGCGGCACGATTCCCGCCGCGGTGATCGGGGTGACGCCGAGCTTCACGGCGCCTTCGAGCCCGAGCGTGCGCAGATGCATTTCTTCGTGCGCCCGCGCGAGCAGCGCCTCGAGCGCCTCGGCATGAAACACCAGCGCCGTTCCCAGGGCATTGAGCCGCGCCCCGTGCCGGCCGCGATCGAGCAGTTTCGCGCCCGCCTCTCGCTCAAGCAGGGCAATGCTGCGCGACAGGCCCGGCTGCGAGACGTTGATCGCGGCGGCGGCGGCGCTGAACGAACCGTGCCTCGCCACGCTGAGGAAATCGAGAAGACGACCCGGATCGACCCTGACGCGTGATGCCATGCGGCTGCTCGCTGTGCCCTGCGGTGAAACCGCTGCGAGTATGGCACGGGGGCGCGGGGCACGCCGCCCCGACGGCCGATCGGCTCTCATAAAAGCCGGTATCACAAACCCCCGCCCAACAAGAGGGGCCCCATCAGCGGGGCTGGCACAAAAAAAGGGCGGCGCCGGAAGGGTGGATGGCGCCGCCCCCGAGGTGCCGCGGCCAGCAACCCCGGGGGGCGGGGCGCCGCGGATTAGGAGGGAGTCCTGAAGCCGCCCAGCGGCCTCGTCCGTGTCTTACCGGGGCCTGCGTGATCCGAACGTGAATCCCCCAAAATCCGCAGGCGTTGGGAGATGATTTGGCCACGCGCCGGGCGCATGGCCGCCACGCCCGCGCGCCCCGGCTTTCGCGCCGCCGCTTCGTGCGCCCGCCGGCCAGGGCTTCTCCCGTTGCCCGCGCTTCTCCCGTCGATCCTGGCGGCCGGATGGTCCACCGGAATGGTTTTTCTGGCGTCTTGCAGGGCGATTCTGATATTCTAATGCCGCCATGTTTCGTAGAGCATTGTTTCGGTTCGCCTTGCTGGCGCTGCCGGCCCTGCTGGAGGCTTGCGCGTCCGGCTCCGCGACCGGCCCCTACGTCGCCGGGGAAAGCTACCATCCCGGCCTGCAATGCGCGCCCTTTGCCAACCAGCTCTCCGGCATCGCGCTTTACGGCGACGCTGCAACCTGGTGGCGCAAGGCGGCGGGCCGCTATCGCCGCAGCCACCGGCCGGAGGTCGGGGCGGTGCTGGTCATGGGCTACCAGCCCAGGCTGCCCAACGGCCATGTCGCGGTTGTCTCCCGCCTCATCGACCGCCGCCACCTTGATGTGATGCAGGCCAACTGGGAACCGGGGATGGTCGACCGTGACCAGCTCGTCGTCGATGTTTCGCCGCGCAATGACTGGTCCCGTGTGCGGGTATGGTGGCCGCCAACCAACACGTTGGGCATCACGACCTATCGCGTTCGCGGCTTCATCCTGCCGCCGAGCCCGGCGACACATGGCGAGCTCGCGCGCGCCGTGTCCCAAGCTGCGCGGCTGGGCATGATCACCGTGGGAAGGCCGCCACCGACCGCCCGGCGCTATGCCGGCAGCTGAGCCCCGGTGCCGGCCGTTGTCGTTATGATAGCGGAACAGTGCTTGCGCCGGACGCGGCACGGGTCCATTGGCGGCGCCAGGGGGATTGATCCCCTTGTAGGAGAGTTAGGTCATGGATCCGTACAGCATCTGGCACTGGATCGTGGTGCTGCTGGTTGTGATGCTGCTGTTCGGAGGCGGCAAGGTCAGCCATCTGATGGGTGATTTCGCTAAGGGCATCAAGGCGTTCAAGAAGAATATGGCGGACGACGGCGACGCCTCGATGGAGGCTTCGGCACAACAGCCGGCACCGGCGGCGTCCATTGGCAGCGCCAAGCCGGCGGGCACACAGGCCCCCACGCAGGCCAACGCCCAAACCAACCCACAGACCACCACCGCCGCGCATCAGGGCTGAGGCTCGGTCTCTCGCGCGCGATCGTCCAGCCGCAGGCGGGAGGTTGAGGGCTGCGCCATCGTCGTCGCGCAAGCGAAACATGGCTTGCATCGGGCGCGGGGCCAGTCCATGTGCAGGTCCAAAGGGGGCTGGTCCCCTTGCAGGAGGGCATAATGGGTTCATTCAGCATTTGGCACTGGATGGTGGTGCTGCTGGTCGTGATGCTGCTGTTCGGCGGCGGCAAGGTCAGCCATCTGATGGGTGATTTCGCCAAGGGTATCAAGGCCTTCAAGAAGAACATGGCCGAGGACGATGACGCCTCGATGGAGGCTTCGGCGCCTAAGCCGGCGGCATCCATCAGCAACGCCAACCCCGTCGGCACGCAGGCCACCACGCAGACCACCACCTCCGCGCCCCAGGGCTGAGGTTACCACGTGCTAAGGTTGGCAGGGACTAAGGTCGGCGGGGGCTGAGGGTTGGCGCTCGAGCTCGCGACCGCGCTGCCGCTGACCGACGACCCGGTCGAGACGCCTGAGACGGTTCCATCCTGGGCCGCCGAGGCGATCGTCGAGGCTGGCCGGCGGATGGATGCCCTAGGATGGGTGCGCGCCACGGCGGGCAATCTCAGCGTCCGGGTGGCCGAGGACCGTATCGCAATCACCCGCAGCGGCTGCCACAAGGGGTTTCTGGCCCCGGACGATGTGATGCTGGTGGACCTCGCGGGCCGGGCGGTCACCCCTGCGCGGTGTAGCGCCGAGACGCTGCTCCACTGCCAGCTCTATCGCCTGTTTCCCGACGTCGGCGCCGTGCTGCACGGGCATTCCGTGGCGGCGACCGTGCTGACCATGATGGCGGAACAAGGGGCGCCGCCGGACCGCCTGGTGTTCAGCGGCTACGAGGTGCTGAAGGCGTTCGGCTTTCCGACGCATGAGGTCGAGGCGGTGCTGCCGGTGTTCGACAACGCCCAGGACATCGCGGCGCTGGCCGCGCGCATCGAGCCCCGATTGGCGGCCCCAGGCGCGGAAGGGGAGATTTTGGAACCGGGGGCCCTGGAAGGTGGCGCGGCGCTCGGCTACGCGCTGCGCGGACACGGCGTCTATGCCTGGGGCCCGGACATGCCGACCGCCCGCGCCAGACTGGAGGCGCTGGAGTTCCTGCTGGCCTGCGAACTGGAACGGAGGAAGCGATGAGTCGCCTGACCGTCTATCGCGACGAGGCGCCCGGCACGCCGGTGCTGGCGACCGAGAACCCCGGCGAGATCGCCGCCGCGCTAACCGAGATCGGCGTGCGGTTCGAGCGCTGGCAGAGCCCGGTCACGCTGGCGCCGGAGGACGACGCCGAGACCATTCTCGCCGCCTACCGGCCCTATCTCGACGGGCTGATGGGCGAGACCGGCGCCGGTTCCGCCGATGTCATCAAGCTCACGCCGGACAACCCCAATGCGTCGGCGCTGCGGCAGAAATTCCTCTCCGAACACACCCACACCGAGGACGAGGTGCGGTTTTTCGTCCATGGCGGCGGAAATTTCATCATGCATGTCGCCGGCCGGGTGTGGGATGCGCGCTGCGAGGCCGGGGACCTGATCTCGGTACCGGCCAACACCCCGCACTGGTTCGACGCCGGCGAGGCGCCGCGCTTCACGGCGCTGCGGGTATTCACGGACACGTCGGGCTGGGTCGCGCACTATACCGGCGACGACATCAGCGCCCGGTTTTCTGCCTCCGCGTGACGCCCAGCTTCGTTCTTACAGACATCGAGGGCACCACCACCCCGATCGCCTTTGTCCGCGATACACTGTTTCCCTATGCGCGGGCGCGGCTCGCCGATTGGCTGGCGGCCCACGCGGACAGCCCGGTGCTGGCCGATGTGCCGGGCGACAGGCATGCCACCCTACTCGCGTGGATGGACGCCGACCGCAAGGAAACCGCGCTCAAGGAGATTCAGGGGAGCATCTGGGCGGCGGGCTATGCCGATGGCTCGCTCAAGGGTGCGCTTTATCCCGAGGTCGCGGCGCAACTGCGGGCATGGGCGGGCAGGGGGGTTGGGGTCGGCGTCTATTCCTCGGGCTCGGTCGCGGCACAGAAGCTGCTGTTCGGCCATTCCCTGGCCGGCGATCTTCTGCTGTTGTTCCAGGCGTTCTTTGATACGCGGGTCGGCGCCAAACGCGAGGCCGAGTCCTATCGCCGCATCGCCGGGCAATTGCGCCTGGCGCCGGCTGCGATCCTGTTCCTCTCCGATGTCGAGGCGGAGCTGGACGCCGCGCGGGAAGCAGGGTTTCTGTCGTTCCAACTGGTGCGAGCGCCGGATGGCACCCTCGCCAGTGCCCGCCATCCGCACGGGCCGGATTTCACCGCCGTCGCCCATGCCTTCAACCTGCCGGAGCCGCCATGAAACACACGCTTGCCGCGACCCCCGAGACCGTGCGCTGGGGCAGTTTCGATGCTGCCTACCAGCCGGTGCTGACCGTCGCCCCCGGCGATACCGTCACCGTGGAATGCGTCTCCGGCCCGCCAGAGGTGATGCCGCCTTCGGGCTCCGGCATGGCGGTTCCGCCGGCGCTGGCGGCGATCCACGCCGCGAAGCTGCCGCGCATGGGCGGGCATATCGTCACCGGCCCGATCGCCATCGCCGGCGCCGAGCCCGGTGACGCGCTGGAAATCCGCATCGAGGCGATCGAGCTTGGCGCGGACTGGGGATATTGCGGTTTCCGCCCGCTCGCCGGCACGCTGCCAGAGGACTTCCCCGAGCGCTTCCTGACCCATATCCCGGTGGACCGGGCGCGCCGCACCTGCCGCCTGCCCTACGGGCTGGAGCTGCCGCTCGCCCCGTTCTTCGGCGTGATGGGCGTGGCGCCGCCCGCCGCCTGGGGCACCATCTCGACCATCCAGCCGCGCGCCCATGGCGGCAACCTCGACAACAAGGAACTGGTCGCCGGCACCACGCTGTTCCTGCCGGTGCATGCGCCGGGCGCGCTGTTCTCGGCGGGTGACGGGCATGGCGTGCAGGGCGACGGCGAGGTCTGCATCAACGCGCTCGAAATCTGCCTCACCGGCACCTTTACGTTCCTGCTGCACAAGCGCCAGGGCGCCGCACCGCTGCTGGCCTATCCCCGCGCGGAAACGGCAACCCATTGGATCACCATGGGGATGAACGAGGATCTCGACCTGGCGATGAAGCAGGCGCTGCGGGAAATGATCGCGCTGATCGTCGCCCGCTCCAACCTGTCGCGCGAACAGGCGTATCAGTTCTGCTCGCTGGCGGTGGATTTCCGGGTGACGCAGACGGTGAACGGCGAGAAGGGTGTGCATGGCATGCTGCGCCGGGGCCTGCTGTTTTAGTCAGGCGCGGAGGAGGTCGGCGGAGAGCCGCGAAATCAATACTTTGATTTTGCGGCGCCGCGCCGGATTTTTCTCATTGGACGCGACAATCCCCAATGGGTTGGGGTTGCTGTGGCGGTTTTCCACAAGTTTTTGTGGTTTCAAGTCGTGAACTTTATTGATTTTTCCAGCCAGGCCTCTACCGTATCTAGCGGGTGAGCCCTGGGGAGACCGCGATATGGAGTGGAACACGGAGACGATCGAGCGCCTGCGTGGCCTCTGGGCGGAGGGCTACTCGACAGCGGAGATTGGCCGCCGCATGGGCATCTCCAAGAACGCCGTGGTAGGCAAGGCGCATCGGCTGAACCTGCCGTCGCGCCCGTCACCGATCCGCCGTGAGCCGGGGCGCGCCGCCCGCCCGCCGCAGCCGCGCCGCGTCACCGGCCCGACCCTGCCGCCGCTGGCCACGGCCAGCACCCCCG
>JAJXXT010000014.1 GCA_021780935.1 Pseudomonadota bacterium | reverse complement strand
GATGTTCGCCAAGCTCAAGACCCTGCTCCGAAAGGCCAACGAGCGATCCATCGTCGACGTCTGGCACTGCATCGGCGAACTCCTCAGCCAGTTCTCCCCAACCGAGTGCGCAAACTACTTCAGCCACGCAGGATATGCTTCAGTGTAAGATGATCACGCTCTAGAGAAATCACGAGAGAGTTTTTTCTTCAAATCTTTTTTGTAACTGGCCCACCATGACAGACAGATGGCTTGTAGCGACGATATCCCGTTGTGCTGCGCAATCCCCGCGATGAGTGCCGGCGCCTCGCTCCAGCGATCGAGCGACGGCAGCGGATGATCGCCGAGTGCCGCGGTGAAATAATCGTCGAGGCCGTTGCCGCGCCGCTCCACGATTGGGATGCATCCCGCTTCGAGGGCCTCGTAGACCCGGAAGCAATCGGGCGACACAAACCCGCGCGGGCAGGGAGCGAAGACCACGGATTCCATGAAGGCGCGGTAGCTGTTTACGTCCAGCGAATCAGGTGCATCCCAGCCGGCGATCAGGTGCTCCCGCCCGTCGGCCACGGTTCGCATGGCCGCGAGCATGTCCTGGCGCGTGGTCTTGTGCGGATCGCCGGCAAAACCCCATCGGTAGGGGCGTGCGCTCGACGCCGGTGGCGCCGTGGTGCGCGCGAAGCCAGACTTGTAGCCCAGCGGCAGGAAACGGATATTGTTATGAAGTCGAAACGATGCGGACCAGTGGTTGCGCCAGATTTTTGCACAGCAGGCGTAGACGCCGAGATCGTGTTGCAAACCCTCGTCGCCCAAATGAAGAAGTCTTATCGCGCATCCTCGCGCCTTCGCATCGAGGCAATAGTTGTGGAATGTTTTAGTCACCTCGTTTTCAACAACATACATAAAACCGTACGTACTTCGATAGCGTCGATCATCATAGATCTCGTGCGAACAGACATCACCGAGCAGCTCGTGGATCCAGTCCCTCTCCCAAGGCCCGGAATTATCATATTGCCAGACCAGCGCGGGCGATAATCGGGTCACCTCGATTGGCGGCCCCCATGGCCGCGATGATGGTGGTCTTGAAACCTGTGCGGTCATCGGGTCTCCGGATCAGTGCCAGTCGATATCGCAACCGGGCAGCAAGAGACCATCCTCCGGCCCTGGCATCGGTGCAACGGGGAATCCGGCGTGCGCTGGCCTGGGGATGCAACCATCGCGGGCTGCCCCAACCGGGCACCGGGCATCGGGCGGGCCAGCCCGCGCCCCCGTGTTTCTGCCCGACGCAGCCGCCTGTCATCCCATCCCCCCTATCCACAACCATCCACAGCCTGGCCCATCGTGCGCGATCCGCGACCCGGGAGTAGGCTGGTCCCCATGGACGCAACTGAGACCGAGTCGTCGCTGCTGGGCCTCTCCCAGCGCCTGCCGCCCACCAATGTCGAGGCGGAACAGGCGTTGCTTGGCGCGCTGCTGGCCAATAACGGCGCCTTCGACCGGGTCTCGGACTTCCTCCACCCCGAGCACTTCGCCGACCCGATTCACGGCCGCATCTTCGCCGCGATCGCCAAGCGCATCAGCAGCGGCCAGATCGCGGACGCGGTCACGCTGAAGGCGGAGTTCGAGCATTCCGGCCTGCTCGGCGAGGTCGGCGGCACCGTTTATCTGGCGCAACTCGTGTCGGCCATGGTCGGCATCATCAATGCCGCCGATTACGGCCGCGCCATCCACGACGCCTGGCTGCGCCGCCAGCTCATCGATATCGGCGAGACCGTGGTCAATGGTGCCTTCGCCTCCAACCCCGATCTCGACGCCAAGCACCAGATCGAGGAGGCGGAGGGCGCGCTTTACCGGCTTGCCGAGCACGACAACGAGCGTGGCTTCGTCACGTTCAACACCGCACTCTCCCAGGCCGTCGCCACCGCCGAGCGAGCGCTGCGCAGCTCGGGCGGCATCTCGGGCATCACCACCGGCCTGCGTGACCTCGACAAGCGCATGGGCGGCCTGCACAAATCCGACCTCATCATCATGGCCGGGCGGCCGGGCATGGGCAAATCCTCGCTCCTGACCTCGATCGCCCAGGCCGCCGGCCGCGCCTTCCTCGCCGAGGCAAGGACCACCGACGCCAACGCCATGCCGAGCCGGTCGGTCGCCATCTTCTCGCTCGAAATGAGCGCCGAGCAGGTCGGCAACCGCATCCTCGCCGACGCCGCGCGCATCTCCGGCGACCGCATCCGCCGCGGCGACATCCTGCAGCGCGACTTCGACCGCTTCGTCGGCGTCAGCCGCGAGATTGGATCGTTGCCGATCTTCATTGACGACACGCCCGGTATCACGATGACCGCGCTGCGCAGCCGCTGCCGCCGGCTCAAACGCACGAACGGGCTGGCGCTGGTGATGGTGGACTACCTCCAGCTCATGCGCCCCTCGCCGGGACAGCGGGTGGAAAGCCGGGTGCTGGAAATCAGCATGATCACCCAGGGGCTCAAGGCCCTTGCCAAGGAGCTCGATGTGCCGGTCATCGCCGCCTCGCAGCTCTCACGCGCCGTGGAAAGCCGCGATGACAAGCGCCCCCAGCTTGCCGATTTGCGTGAGTCCGGCAGTATCGAGCAGGACGCCGACGTCGTCATCTTCATCTACCGCGACGAATACTACCTCAACATGCGCAAGCCGAAGGCCATGGCCTTCGACAACCCCGCCAAGCATGAGGACGCGCTGGCGCGCTGGCAGGAAAACATGGAGAAGGTGCACAACAAGGCGGAGCTGCTGATCGAAAAGCAGCGTCACGGCCCCACCGGCACGGTCGAGGTCTTCTTCGAGGGCGAGTTCACCCGCTTCGCCGATCTCGACCAGGTGCATAACGACGAGTTCTGAGGATGGCACCAGTTCCGGGCCTGGGACGAGTTCGGGTCGTGGCACAAGCTCGGTGCATGGCATGAGCGACCACGGCGCGCCCCTAGCGACGGAGGGTGATGAAGGGCGCGCGCATCAGGGGGCGGTGCTCAGCGTCGATACCGGCGCGATCGTCGCCAATTGGCGCGAGCTGGCACGCCGCCACGGCGCCGAGGCCGCCGGCGTGGTCAAGGCCGATGCCTATGGCCACGGCGCCGTCGCCATCGCCCCGGCGCTGGCCCGCGCCGGCTGCCGGGTTTTCTTCACGGCCCATTTCGCCGAGGCGCGCGCCCTGCGCGCCGCCCTCCACGCATCTTTGCCGCCGCCGCGCATCGCCGTGCTCAACGGTCTCGGGCCGGCTGAGATCGCTTCCTGCCGCGCCGCCGATCTCGTGCCCGTCCTGTCGAGCCTGGCGCAGATCGCGCTGTGGCGCGGCGCCGGCGGCGGCACCGCGTTCCTGCACGCGGATACCGGCATGAACCGCCTCGGGCTCAGCGAGGCCGATATGGCCGCCATCGCCGCGGAGCCCGGGCTGCTCGCCGGCATCGAGGTGGCGCTGCTGATGACCCATCTCGCGGCCTCCGAGGAGCCGGCGAACCCCGCCAACGCCGCCCAGCGAGAGCGCTTCGGGCAGCTTGCGGCGCGGTTTCCCGGGTGGCGGACCAGCCTCGCCAACTCCTCCGGCATCTTTCTCGGGCCGGATTTCGCCTCGGATCTCGCCCGGCCGGGGGCGGCGCTCTACGGCATCAACGCCACGCCCGGCCACGCCAACCCGATGCAGCCGGCGGGCCGGCTCACCGCCCCGGTGCTGCAACTGCGCGACATCCGCGCCGGCGACAGTGTCGGCTACAACGCCACCTGGCGCGCCGCGCGGCCCAGCCGCATCGCCACCGTCGCCGTCGGCTACGCCGATGGCTGGCCGCGGGTGCTCGGCAATTCCGGCCACGCCCTCTTTGACGGGCATGTGCTGCCGCTGGTAGGCCGCGTCTCCATGGACCTGACGACCTATGACGCCACCGGCGTGCCCGGCCTTGCCGAGGGCTCCCGCGTTACCCTGCTTGGGGAGGGCCTTGCCGCCGAGACCGTCGCCGCCTGGGCCGGCACCAACGCCTATGAGGTGTTGACGCGCCTCGGTCCGCGGGTCGCGCGATGCTACCGCTGACGCGGCGGTGCCGCTGATGCAGCGCCTGCTCGATGGGGTGGCGTCGATCGGGGCCGCCGTGCTGGGTGCCGCGCGGCTGTGCGGGCGCATCACCCTGTTCGCGGCCGAAGGCGTGTCGCAGATCGTCCGCCCGCCCTTCTACCCGCGCATGTTCGGCCGGGCGCTGGCGGAGATCGGCTATTTCTCGCTGCCGGTGGTGGCGCTTACCGCGATCTTCACCGGCATGGTGCTGGCGCTGCAATCGGCGACCGGCCTCGCCCGCTTCTCCGCCGAGTCCGCGGTCGCCAGCCTGGTCGTGCTCTCGGTCACGCGCGAGCTGGGGCCGGTGCTCGCCGGGCTCATGGTCGCCGGCCGCGCGGGCGCCGCGATGGCCGCGGAACTCGGCACGATGCGCGTCACCGACCAGGTGGATGCGCTGACCACGCTCTCGACCAACCCAATGAAATACCTTGTGGCGCCGCGCCTGCTGGCCGGCGCCATCGCGCTGCCGCTGCTGGTGGTCGTCGCCGACATCCTGGGCGTGCTCGGCGGCTATATCATCGCCACCTTGCGGCTCGGCTTCAACGGCCATGTCTATCTCGAAAACACGCTCAATTTCGTGCAGACCCAGGACGTCGTCTCCGGCCTCGCCAAGGCCTCGGTGTTTGGCTTTCTGGTGGCGCTGATGGGCTGCTACCACGGCTACAACTCCAAGGGCGGCGCGCAGGGTGTCGGCAGCGCCACCACCGCGGCGGTAGTCTCGGCCTCGGTGCTCATCCTTGCCTTCGACTATGTGCTGACCGAGATTTTTTTCGTCCGATGAACACGCCAGCGAATGGCGCCGTTCCGAAGCTGCGCATCCGCGGCCTGCGCAAGGCGTTCGGCGCCAAGCAGGTGCTGGACGGCATCGACCTCGACGTGCCCGCCGCCACCTCGCTCGTCGTCATCGGCGGCTCCGGCAGCGGCAAGTCGGTGCTGATCAAATGCATCCTCGGCCTCGTCGAACCCGACGCCGGCACGATCGAGCTCGACGGGCGGAACCTGCTGGCGATGGGCCGCGAGGCGCGTGAGCAGGCGATGGCCACCATGGGCATGCTGTTTCAAAACGGCGCGCTGTTCGACAGCCTGCCGGTCTGGGAAAATGTCGCCTTCGGCCTGCTCGCCCGGCACGGCGTGGCCCGGCGCGAGGCGCGCGGGCGCGCCGATGCGGTGCTGGCGCAGGTCGGCCTTGCCGCGAGCGTGGGCGATCTCTGGCCGGCGGAGCTGTCGGGCGGCATGCAGAAGCGCGTCGCCCTGGCCCGTGCCGTCGCGGCCTCCCCCGACCTGCTGTTCTTCGACGAGCCGACCACCGGGCTCGACCCGATCATGGGGGCCGTCATCGACGGGCTGATCGTCGATGTGGTCAGGCGCCTCGGCAGCACCGCCATCGCCATCACCCACGACATGGCGAGTGCCGCGCGCATCGCCGACCAGGTCGCGATGCTGCACAAGGGCCGCATCATCTGGCAGGGAGGTCCGCAGGCGCTGATGGCGAGCGGCAACCCGGTGGTCGATCAGTTCACCCATGGTCGCCGCGAAGGGCCGATCACCATGGAGCTACGGCGATAGCCCGCGCCGTCCCCCGCTTCGTCTGCGCGCAATGCGGCGCGGTGACGCCGAAATGGGCCGGCCGCTGCGAGACCTGCGGCGCCTGGAACTCGATCGCCGAGGAGGCATCGACCCCCTCCGCGGCCGCACCCGGCGCCGCGCGCGGCGGTGCGAAGGGCCGGCGGCTCGATTTCGTGGCGTTGGCCGGCGAGGCAGAGCCACCGCCGCGTGCCGCGAGCGGCATCGCGGAGCTCGATCGTGTGCTCGGCGGCGGGCTGGTGCCGGGCTCCGCCGTGCTGCTCGGCGGCGACCCCGGCATCGGCAAGTCGACGCTGCTGTTGCAGGCCGCGGCCAGCCTCGCCGAAGGCGGCCGGCGCGCGCTCTATATTTCCGGCGAGGAATCCATCGAGCAGGTGCGCCTGCGTGCCCGCCGCCTCGGCCTCGCCACGGCACCGCTCGAACTCGCGGCGGCGATCAACCTGCGCGACATCGCAGCATCCCTGGAGGCGGCGCGGGATGCCAGTCTGGTGGTGATCGACTCCATCCAGACGATGTGGCTCGACTCGCTCGATGCCGCCCCCGGCTCGGTGAGCCAGGTTCGCGCCTCCGCCTTCGAGCTGATCCGCCTCGCCAAATCCCAGGGCTTCGCCGTGGTGCTGGTCGGGCATGTGACCAAGGAGGGCGCGATCGCCGGGCCGCGCGTGCTGGAGCACATGGTGGACGCGGTGCTCTACTTCGAGGGCGATCGCGGCCACCAGTTCCGCGTGCTGCGCGGGGTCAAGAACCGTTATGGCGCGACCGACGAGATCGGCGTTTTCGAGATGACGGAAACCGGGCTTGCCGAGGTCGCCAACCCCTCGGCCCTGTTCCTCGCCGAGCGGCGCGGCAATGTCTCGGGCAGCGCCGTGTTCGCGGGCGTCGAGGGTACGCGGCCGGTGCTGGTGGAAATCCAGTGCCTGCTCGCGAGCAATGCCGGCGGTTCGCCACGGCGCGCGACGGTGGGGTGGGATTCCTCGCGGCTGTCGATGCTGCTCGCGGTGCTGGAATCGCGCTGCGGGCTGCGGCTCTCGGGCTCGGACGTCTATCTCAACGTCGCCGGCGGCCTGCGCATCGCGGAGCCGGCGGCCGACCTCGCGGTTGCCGCCGCCATCGTCTCCGCGGTCGCCGACCAGCCCACCGATGCCGGCTGCGTGTTTTTCGGAGAGGTCGGGATTTCGGGCGAGGTGCGCCAGGTCGCGCATGCTGAGGCGCGGCTGAAAGAGGCGCAGAAGCTCGGGTTTTCCGCCGCCTGCCTGCCCCGGCGCGTGGCCCGCGGCAACCGCCAGCCGGCCGCGCCGGAGGGGCTTTCCCTGGCGGAGGTCGGCCATCTCGGCGATCTGGTGGCACGGTTCCTGACCAACAAGACGACAGCATCCGCATGAGGCGCAGGCAAGCCATCCGCATGACGGTCTGGCGACAGGCATGCCGCGCCCGATATAGAGAGTCCTGATATAGAGTGACCGGATATAGAGTGACTGGCACGCCGCCACCCGCGCCCACCGCCGTTCCCAGGGATCGTTGCCCTTGACCTCCGCAGACTTCGTCCTGCTGGCCATCGTTGCCGTCTCCGCGTTCGTCGCCTTCGTGCGCGGCTTCGTGCGCGAGGTGCTGGGCATCGCCGCCTGGGCGGCCGCGGCCTACGTCGCCTGGAGGGGCTATCCGGTGGCCAACCCCTACGTGCTGGGCTGGATCCCCAACAAGCAGTTCGCCGACATCGCGACCTACGGCATCGTCTTCGTTCTGGCGCTGATCATCTTCACCATCATCACCAACATCATCGGCCGCGCGGTGCGTGGCTCCGTGCTCGGCGGGCTCGACCGCACGCTCGGCCTTGCCTATGGCGTGCTGCGTGGGGCGCTGATCGGCATCATCGCCTATATCGTCGCCGGCATGGCGATCCCGCCGGCGCAATGGCCGCAGCCGGTGCGCCAGGCGCGGCTGCTGCCCTTCGCGCATGACGGCGCGGTCTGGCTCGCCGGCCTGCTGCCGGGCGGCTTCCGCCCCAGGGTCGCGTCCCTCGACGAGAAAAAACTGCTGCCGCTGCCGCGCCTGCTGACGCCGGCGGTGATCGGTGCGGCGGCGAGCGCCGTGGGCAACGCCGCCGGCGCGGCGCTGCCAGTCGGCACGCCATCCGCAGCCTCGACATCGTCCCCTGCGACATCCTCCCCTGCGACATCATCCCCTGGGGCATCGCCAGCCGCGCCAGCACCAACGCCAGGCGTGCCCGCCATTCCCCCCGCCTTCGCGACACCGTCCGCCGGCGCCGCGCCCGCAAAACCGTGACACCTGAACCTTACCCCTCGCGAACCCGTCACGCGGAGACCTGAGCCCATGATCCACGATCGGGACGACGACAAGCCGCACGAGGAGTGCGGCGTCTTCGGCGTCTGGAACCACCCGGATGCCACGGCCATGGTGGCGCTGGGCCTGCATGCGCTGCAGCATCGCGGCCAGGAATCCACGGGCATCGTCAGCTTCGACGGCGAGCGGTTCCACTCGCATCGCGGCCTCGGGCTGGTGGGCGAGAATTTCAGCGACGCGCGGGTCATCGCCAGCCTGCCCGGGCGCATCGCCATCGGCCACAACCGCTACGCCACCACCGGCGACACGGTGCTGCGCAACGTCCAGCCGCTCTACGCCGATTTCGAGTTCGGTGGTTTCGCGGTGGCGCATAACGGCAACCTCACCAACGCCGCCGCACTGCGCCGCTCGCTGGTGCGCCGCGGCTGCCTGTTCCAGTCCACCACGGACAGCGAGGTGTTCGTCCACCTGATGGCGATCTCGCTCTATTCCACGGTTGTCGACCGGCTGATCGACGGGCTGAAGCAGGTGGTCGGCGCCTATTCCCTGATCGCGCTCTCCGAGGAGGCGCTGCTGGGCGTGCGCGACCCCTCGGGCGTCCGCCCGCTGATCCTCGGGCGGCTCGAGAATGGCGGCTGGGTGCTCGCCTCGGAGACCTGCGCGCTCGACATCGTCGGCGCCAACTTCGTGCGCGACATCGAGGCCGGCGAGATCGTCGTCATCAACGACCAGGGCGTGCGCAGCATCCGCCCGTTCGGCCACATGCCGGAGCGGTTCTGCATCTTCGAATACATCTACTTCGCCCGCCCGGACTCGATGGTGCAGGGCAAGCCGGTCTATGAGGCGCGCAAGCGCATCGGCGCCGAACTGGCGCGCGAGGCGCCGGTGGCGGCCGACGTGATCGTTCCGGTGCCGGATTCCGGCGTGCCGGCGGCGATGGGCTATGCCGCCGAGAGCGGCATTCCTTTCGAGCTCGGCATCATCCGCAACCACTATGTCGGGCGCACCTTCATCGAGCCCACGGACAGCATCCGCCATCTCGGCGTGAAGCTGAAGCACTCCGCCAATCGCGGCGCGATCGAGGGCAGGCGGGTGGTGCTGGTCGACGATTCCATCGTGCGCGGCACCACCTCGCGCAAGATCGTCGAGATGGTACGTGCCGCCGGTGCCAGGGAGGTGCACATGCGCGTCTCCTCGCCGCCCACCACGCATTCCTGCTTCTACGGCATCGACACGCCGGAGCGCAGCAAGCTGCTGGCGGCAACTCATTCCGTGGACGAAATGGCATCGCTGATCGGCGCGGACAGCCTCGCCTTCATCTCCAATGACGGGCTCTATCGCGCGCTCGGCCACCGGGGGCGCAACGCCGTCGCGCCGCAATACTGCGATGCCTGCTTCACCGGCGAGTATCCGATCGCGCTGCCGGACATGGGCGACAACGACACCAGGCAGTTCAGCCTGCTCGCCGAATCAAGGTAGTTTTCATGACGCAACGGATCGCCCTCGTCACCGGCGCCAGCCGGGGCCTTGGCCGCGCGGTCGCGCGCGAACTGGCGCGGCGCGGCGTGCATGTGGTCGCGACCGCCCGCACCCAGGGCGCGCTTGAGGAACTCGACGACACGCTGCGCGCCGAGGGGGGCGAGGCGACCTTGCTGCCGCTCGACCTCATGGAGGGCGAGGAGGTCGATCGCATCGGCCCCAGCCTCTACCAGCGCTTCGGCCGGCTCGATGTCGTGGTGCACGCGGCCGGCATGCTCGGCGTGCTGACACCCGCCCACCAGATCGCCGACCGCGACTGGGCGCGGACGCTGGCGGTCAACGCCACCGCCGCCTGGCACCTGATCCGCAGCACGGCGCCGCTGCTGCTGCTGGCCGAGGCGGGCAGGGCGGTGTTCGTCACCGATACCATCGCCACGCGCCCGCGCGCCTACTGGGGCCTGTACGGCGCCTCGAAGGCAGCACAGCACAATCTGGTGCTGGCCTGGGCGGGCGAGACCGAGAGCACGCGCCTGCGCATCAACCTCGCCGAGCCGCCGCCGATGGCCACCCGCCTGCGCCGCCACGCCATGCCCGGCGAGGACCAGGACCTGCTTCCCCAGCCCGAGCAATTCGCCGCCGCCATCGCTGATCTCTGCGCCGAGACCGAGACCCGCCACGGCGAGGTGGTGCGGCTGTAGCTAGGCAAGGCGCGGTTTCCAGCCGAGCAGCCGCATGGCATTGGCCGTCACCAGCACGGTCGCGCCGGTGTCGGCCAGGATCGCGGGCCATAGGCCGGTGATACCGATGATGGTCGTGACCAGGAATACCGCCTTGAGCCCCAGGGCGATGCTGATGTTCTGCCGGATGTTGGTCATCGTCAGCTTCGACAGGTTGACCATCTGCGCCACGTCGCCGACGCGACCATGCAGGAGAGCGGCATCGGCGGTCTCAAGGGCGACATCCGTGCCTCCGCCCATCGCAATGCCGACATCGGCCGCGGCCAGCGCGGGGGCGTCATTGATGCCGTCACCGACCTTCGCGACCGTGAAGCCCTGGCGTTTCAGCTCGCCAACGATCCGCTGCTTGTCCTGCGGCAGCAGCTCGGCCCGAACCTCGATGCCCAGTTGCTGGCCGATGGCCTGCGCGGTGCGCTGATTGTCGCCCGTCAGCATCACGGTTTTGATGCCCGCCGCGGTCAGCGCCTTGAGCCCGGCCAGCGCGTCCGGCCTCGGCTCGTCGCGCATGGCCAGAATCCCGGCGATCGTGCGTCCGGCCACGACGACGGAGACGGTTTTTCCCTCGCCATTGAGCGCCGCGATGCGGGTTGACTGGTCCGGATTCAGCGCAACCTCCTCCGCCGCCGCCTTGGGCGAGCCGAGGAAGACCCCGACACCCTCCACCGTTCCCGTCACGCCCTTGCCTCCGACAGCCTTGGCGTCGGCTATCGGCGGCACCCGGATCTCATCGGCCGCGGCACGGGCGAGGATGGCCTTGGCAAGCGGATGGCTCGAACCGGTCTCGAGCGCCGCCGCGAGCCGCAGCACCTCGGCCTCGGTCCGGGCGAAGCCGATCACGTCGGTGACCCGCGGTCTGCCCTGCGTCAGCGTGCCGGTCTTGTCGAGCGCGACGGCGGTGATCTTGCCGACGTTCTCAAGCACGGCACCGCCTTTGAGCAGCAGGCCATGGCGGGCGCCGGATGACAGCGACGCTGCAATCGCGGCAGGCGTGGAAATGACCAACGCGCAGGGGCAGCCGATCAGCAGGATGGCAAGCCCCTTGTAGATCCACTCGTTCCAAACGCCGCCGAACAACAGCGGCGGCAACACCAAGATCAGCGCGGCAACCACGACCACCCCGGGGGTGTAGTAGCGCGAGAAGCGCTCGATGAAGCGCTCGGTCGGCGCCTTGCTCTCCTGTGCCTCCTCGACCAGCTTCACCACCCGCGCGATGGTATTGTCGGCGGCGGCTGCCGTGACGCGGACGCGCAGGGCCGCCTCACCGTTGACCGTGCCGGCGAATACGCTCTCGTCGACGCCTTTGCGCACCGGCGTGCTTTCGCCGGTGACGGGCGCTTCGTCGATCGCACTTTCGCCCGACAAAATCACGCCGTCGGCCGGGATGCGGTCCCCCGGACGCACCAGGATGACGGCGTCGACCGCGAGGCTATCCGCGGGCACCTCCCGGGTCTTGCCGTTTTCCTCAAGCCGCGCGGTCGTCGGCACCAGCGTGGTGAGCGATTGAATACTCGCACGCGCCTTCCCGGCGGCCACCCCTTCGAGCAGTTCGCCGATCAGGAACAGGAAGACGACGGCCGCCGCTTCCTCGCTGGCGCCGATCATAACCGCGCCGACGGCCGCGATCGTCACCAGCATCTCGATCGAAAACGGCGTGCCCGCCAGCATCGCCATCACGGCGCGGCTCGCGATCGGGATCAGGCCGACCAGCATGGCGGCCGCGAAGATCCGTGGCCCCAGCCCCGGCAGCAGGAATTTGCCGATCAGCCACGCGGCGCCGAGCGCCAGCCCGCAGAAGATCGTCAAGCGCCCTTTGCCGGAACTCCACCATGGACCGGTCGTCGGGCCATGGTCGTGGCCATGACGTGTCGCCGTGGCATCGCCACGATGTTCATGCCCGGCGTGGTCATGGCCCGCGTGATCGTGGCCCGTGTGATCGTGGCCCGTGTGGTCATGGCCCGTGTGGTCATGGCCACAGCATGGTTCGGCGCCCTTCCGGACGGTCCCCCCGGTGCGAGTCTGGGTCGGCGTCAGCTTGTAGCCGAGGCCCCTGACCCGCCTCTCGATTTCGGCCGAAAGGGACGTATCGCCGTCGTAGCGCACGGTCATCGTCCCAGCCGCAACGGAAACGCTGACATCCTCGACCCCCGGCAAACGCCGCACCGCGGTATCGATTTTCGTCGCGCATGCGGCGCAATCCATGCCTTCGACGCGATAGCGATCCTGCTGCGTTGTGCTCGCCATGATCCGATCCTCGAAGAAATCCACGTTCCGTCTGCATCCTCTAGCCGCTAGAGGAGCAAGCGAAACCTGCGGACTGATCGCAACTCGTCAGGTTCGCTCGGGCCGGCGGCCACCCGGCACAGGCGTAAGCTGTCTCGTTTGCGGGCATTGAAGACTAGGCAGCGCCGGCTTACTTCTCTAGTCACTAGAGGAGTGAGCGATGCGGCGCGATGTGTCGATTGGCGAAGCGGCGAAGGTCAGCGGGGTGAAAGTTCCGACCATCCGCTATTATGAGCAGATCGGGCTCCTGCCGACGCCGCCGCGCACGGAGGCCAACCGTCGGCTCTATGGCGCCGCGGATATGCGTCGGCTGGCATTCATTCGGCATGCCCGTGAGCTGGGTTTCGAACTTGGCGCGGTGCGGACCCTTCTCGACCTGCAAGAGGATCCCAACCGGTCATGCGAGTCGGCCGATGCCATTGCAAAGGCGCGGCTCGTCGAGGTCGAACAGCGGATCCTCAGCCTGACCGCCCTCAAGAGCGAGCTTGAGGCCATGATCCAGGGATGCTGCCACGGCCGTCTGGCCAAATGCCGCGTGATCGAGGTGCTCGCCGACCACGGACAATGCATGCATCCGCACCACTGAATCTTTTTTGTTTGCGATGACGCCACCCTCCCTGCGTCACGGCCGCTCAGCAGGGTTGCCGACGATCAACACGCCGCGCCGGGCCCCCTGCGCTCATCGCCGGCCTACTTGTCGTCGTACGGGTTCTCGGTGCCGCGGAAGTTGATCCGCAGCGGCACGCCCGGCAGGTCGAAATCCTGGCGCAGCGAATTGGCGAGATAGCGCCGGTAAGCCTCGGGTGTGGCCTCGGCGCGTGTGCCGAACACGACAAAGGTCGGCGGCCGCGCCTTGGCCTGCGTCACATAGCGCAGCTTCAGCCGCCTTCCGCTCACCAGCGGCGGCGGGTGACGCTCCAGTGCGGCCTCGAACCAGCGGTTCAGTTCGCCGGTCGGCACGCGCTTGTTCCAGGTCGCATGCGCCGCGCGCACCGCCGGCAGCAGCTTGTCCACGCCCGCGCCGGTGAGTGCCGAGAACGGCACCACCGCGACCCCCTTCATCTGCGCCAGCGAGGCTTCGAGCGCATCGGCCACGAGCCGCCGCGCGGCACCCCGGTCCGCCACCGCGTCCCATTTGTTGAGCCCGATCACCAGCGCGCGGCCCTCGCGCTCCACCAGCCGTGCCAACTGCAAATCCTGGTCCTCGAGCCCCAGTGCCGCGTCGGCGAGCAGCACCACGACCTCCGCCAGCTTCAGCGCCGAGAGGCTGGCGGCGACCGAGGCGTGTTCCAGCCCCTGCTGCACCCGCGCGCGCCGGCGCATCCCCGCGGTATCGACGATCTCGATCGGCCCCTCCGCGTCGCTCAGCAGCACCGAAACCGCGTCGCGCGTCAGCCCGGGCTCGGGCCCGGTCACCAGCCGCGCCTCGCCGAGCAGCCGGTTGACCAGCGTCGATTTGCCGGCGTTCGGCCGCCCGACCACGGCGAGCTTCAGCGCCGTCGCCGCACCGGGCTCGGCCACCTCCTCGGGCAGACGGTCGGCGATCTCGCCCATCAGCTCGGCAAGCCCCTCGCCATGCTCGGCCGAGACCGGCAGGGCGGCGCCGAAGCCGAGCCGATGCGCCTCCAGCGCGCCCGCCCAGCCGTCGCGCCCCTCGGCCTTGTTCGCCACCAGCAGCACCTGCCGGCCCTGCCGGCGCAGCCAGGCGGCAAAATGCTCGTCGTCGGGCACGATGCCCGCCCGCCCGTCGACCACGAAGAGGATGAGATCCGCCTCGCGGATCGCGCCCGTGGCGGAATCGTGCATGCGCCGCGCGAGGCTCTCGGGCGGCGCTTCCTCCAGCCCCGCGGTGTCGGCCACGCGCACCCGCCGCCCGCGCAGCAGTGCCTCCGCCTCGCGCCGGTCGCGTGTCACCCCCGGCGTATCGGCGACGATCGCCAGACGCCTGCCGACCAGACGATTGAACAGCGTGGACTTGCCGACATTCGGCCGCCCGGCGATGACGACGAGCGGCAGCATGGCCTCAGCGATAGGCGCTGAGCGCGCCGTCCATGGTCACGACATAGAGCGTGCCGCCCGCCACCACCGGCGCCACGGCGGCACCGCTCGACAGCGCCATCTCGCCGAGCAGCGTGCCCTTCAGCGGATCGAGCCAGGCGCCCTTGCCCTGCTCGCCCACCACCAGCAGCCGCCCGCCCGCCATCACCGGCCCATGCCACAGCACCGGGTGCTTCTTCACCTTGGGGTCGGTGAACGCCTCAAGCTGCGTCACCCAGGCGATCCGCCCGTCGGCCGTCGAGACCGCCGCGACGCGCGCGTCCTGGGTGGCGAAATAGACGTAATTGCCGGCGACCCACGGCGACTCGCTGCTGGTGATGTCGCGCGACCAGAGCCGCCGCCCGGCGCGCAGATCATCCGCCACCGCGCTGCCGCCGAGGCTCACCGCGAAGACCTGCCCATCGCTGATCGCCGGCATGCCGCGCACCGCGGACAGGGCGCCGACCGCGCCGCGCCCGCTGGCGCTTGCCAGGCTGTCGCCCCACAGCACGATGCCGGAGACCCCGCGCAGCGCCAGCAGATCGCCGGAGCCGAAGCCCGCGACCAGCACCCCGTCGGCATAGGCCGGCGCCGGCTCGCCGAGCGAGCTGAAATCCACCTGTGCGGCCTGGTGCGACCACAGCATCTTCCCGTCCTTGCGCGACAGCGCCACCAGCGCGTCGCCGAGCAGGGCAACGAACAGCCGGTCCTCGACCACGGTGGGCCCGCTGCGCGCGGCGCCATGCAAGCGCGCCGCCCATACCCGCTTGCCGGTTTCCGCCGCGAAGGCGACGGCATCACCGCGTCCGGTGGTGGCGTAGATCGTGCCGCCCGCAAAGGCGATGCCGCCGCCGACATTGGTGCTGCGGTCGCCCTTGGCGCGGGTCGAGGCACGCCAGATCAGGCTGCCATCCTTGGCGGAGAAGGCCCGCACCACCGCATCCGCGTCCATGGTGAAGACGCGCCCGCCGGCCACCACCGGCGCTGCCGTGATGCGCTGGCGATAGCCGGTGCCGGCACCGGTATCCGCGCGCCAGGCCAGGCCGGGGTTGGCCGACAGCGCCAGATTGCCGCCGGCATGCGCCGGCGTGCCGCCGGGCTGCGCCCAGTCGGTGTCGTCGGTCGCGGCGGGGATGGTGACCGGCGGTGCATCGTGATCGACCACCAGCCCGTGCTGCTGCACCAGCACCGGCAGGCGCTTGCCCGGCAGCGGGATCTGGCGCGCGCCGAACCAGTACTTGGAAAGCCCGCAGCCGGCGAGCGCCAGCGGCGCGCCGAGCACCAGCCCGCGCCGCGCGAGGGCGGGAAGGCGATGGAGGGGGGGATCGGTGCGGGCCATCACGCGCCTCCGATCTGCATCAGCAAGCCGCTCGCCCGGCCGCGCACGCCCGGCGGCGCCGTTTTGTCGTTCATCAGCGCCTTCAGCTTCTTGCGGGCCGCGGCCACATCGCCCTGGCGCAGGTCGAGCAGTGCGAGGTCTTCCTCGGCGAGGGTATGCAGCGGGTTTTGCGGCTGCGCCACCGCGGCCAGCCGCCCGCGCACCACCCCCGGATTGCCGGTGTCGAGCACATGCAGCGCCCAGGACAGCGTCGCCGTGTCGCGCAGCAGCGGGTCGGCGGCACGGTCGGCGGCCACCTGGTTCCACAGCGTCAGCGCCTGTTGCGGCTTGCTGCCCGCCAGCACCGCGGCGAGACGCAGCCGTGCCAGCGACCGATAGCCCTCGTCGCCACGCGCGATCACCTGTTCCAACTCGGGCACCGCGGTCTGCCGAGTCGTGGCGCTGGGGCTGTCCGCCGCCTGGCTCGCCGCCAGGTACAGCGCCGCCACCGCTTCGTGCCGGCGTGCCTGCCAGGCCAGCCAGGCCTGCCAGCCGCCAACCGCCACCACCACCACCACGGCGGCGCCGATCAGCACCCCGCCATAGCGTGCCAGCAGGCGCTTGGCGCGGTCGGCCCGCAGCTCTTGTTCGACCTCGTCAAAAATATCGGACAAACCAGCCCATCCCCGCGTCGCAGCAGGCGCGGGGTATAGCCGTGGCCCGCCAGTGTCGCAAACGTCCCATTCACCTGGGCGGCGCTAGGTTCGCGCATGCTTGCTCGCCGCCGGTTTCTGGTTCTGCCCCTGCTGCTGCTGCCGGCCGCCTGCGCGGCACCACCCGCGCCCGCCGTGCTGCCGGCGGCCGTCACGGCGAGGGCGGCGAAGGCGCCCTATCTCGGCCCCTATTGCACCGCCACGCTCGGCACGCCGGATTGCTGGCGCAACCCGCAGGTGTTCCCCAACGAGCCCGCCGAACTCGCCGATGTTCCGCATGGCCCGATGCCGACCACCGGGTGGTGGCAGGCGGCGGGCAGCGCTGCGCCGGCTGCTTCGCGCTAAGCCCGGCGCTGGCCGGGGCTCTGATACGCGCGGTTGCCGCTGGCATGGCGCCGCGTCGCACCGCACCATGCGGCCCTCACCAGGGGTTTTCGAACCGTGTCGACGACGACGCAGCCCGCGCCAGCGCCCAGGCCAGCCGTGTCCGGGGCCGTCATCCCGATCCTGTTCGCGCTCAGCTTCAGCCATTTCCTCAACGACACGATCCAGTCGCTGATCCCCGCGATCTACCCGATTCTGAAGTCGAAATTCGCCCTGAGCTTCGGCCAGGTCGGGCTGATCGCGCTCACCTTCCAGATCACCGCGTCGCTGCTGCAACCCCTGGTCGGCGTCGTCACCGACAAGCGGCCGATGCCCTATTCCCTGCCGGTCGGCATGGGGGTTTCGCTGCTCGGCCTGCTGGTGCTCTCGCGGGCACCGGTCTTCGCCGCCCTGATGCTGGCCGCCGGCATGGTCGGCATCGGCTCGGCGGTGTTCCACCCCGAGGCCTCGCGCACCGCCCGTGCCGCCTCCGGCGGCAGGCTCGGCTTCGCGCAGTCGTTCTTTCAGGTCGGCGGCAATTGCGGCTCGGCGATGGGCCCGCTGCTCGCCGCCTTCATCGTGCTGCCCTACGGCCAGCGCAGCATCGCCGTGTTCGCGCTCGCCGCCCTGGTTGCGATCGTGGTGCTGACCGGCGTCGGGCGGTGGTCGGCCTCCCACCAGCGCAAGCGGGCGGTGCGCGGCCAGGTTCGCCTGCCCAGCGGTGTCTCGCCGCGGCGCGTCGCGATGAGCATCGGTATCCTGGTCATGCTCATCTTCTCCAAGTACTTCTACCTCTCAAGCCTCAATGTTTATTACACTTTCTACCTCATCCATCATTTCGGCGTCTCCGTGCACGCCGCCCAATTGCACCTTTTCATCTTCCTTGCCGCGGTCGCCCTGGGGACCTTCCTCGGTGGCCCGATCGGCGACCGGATCGGCCGCAAATACGTCATCTGGGGCTCCATCCTCGGCATCTTTCCGTTCACCTTCGCGCTGCCCTTCGCCAACCTGTTCTGGACCACCGTGCTGACGGTGCCGATCGGGCTGATCCTGGCCTCCGCCTTCTCCGCGATCCTGGTCTACGCGACGGAGCTGGTGCCGGGACGCGTCGGCATGATTTCGGGCCTGTTCTTCGGCTTCGCCTTCGGCATGGGCGGGGTCGGCGCCGCGGTGCTCGGCGTGCTTGCGGATTCCTGGGGCATCGATGCGGTCTACCGGCTCTGCGCCTTCCTGCCGCTGATGGGGCTGCTCGCCGCGTTCCTGCCGAACCTCGACCGCCCCAGCTTCAACCGGGGACGCCGAAGCGGCTGATCCTGGCGCCATGGCCGACGGCATGGGGCTGGATCGCGGAGATTCTGACCGAAGCCGCAAGACGGCACGAGGTGAGCGATGTGGCGCCGACTGCACGCGCGGGCCGACAGCCCGTGGCATCCGTCGTGGCGCCTGTTCCGCCAGGGGTGGCACGGCGACCGGGGCGGGTGATCGCCGCGGCCGCGACCGCCCCGGGCCGGCATGCCTTCGAATTTTAGCAATCCCCGTCACCGAAATCGTTGCGGTGGCGCGCGCCGCGCGGCAGGATGGCGGCAATGGAATCCTCCGAGACTGAGTTGTTGCGCCTGTCCAGCGGCGCGGCCCCGGTCCGCTGGCGGCGCAGCCGTCAGGCGCGGCGGATTTCACTGCGCATCGACCCCGCGGATGGTGCCGTTGTGGTGACCCTGCCGCCGCGGGCCGGGCGCCAGTCGGCGATGGGCCTGCTACACGACAATGCCGAATGGATCGCCGACCGTCTCGCCGCGCTGCCGCTGCGCCTGCCCTTCGCGGATGGCGCGCACGTGCCGCTCGACGGCGTGATGCACCGCATCCGCCACGTGCCCTCGGCGCGCGCCGGGGTGCAGGTGGCAGACCGCACCCTGCAGGTCTCGGGCGATGTCGCCTTCCTGCCGCGCCGCGTCGGCGACTTCCTGCGAGCGGAGGCGCGGCACCGTTTCACCGCGCTGGCCATGGCCAAGGCGAATGCCGCCGGGCTGCGGCCGCGACGCATCACGGTCAAGGACACGCGCACCCGCTGGGGAAGCTGCTCGGCCGGCGGCGATCTCGCCTTCTGCTGGCGGCTGATCATGGCGCCATACCATGTGCAGGATTATGTCGCGGCGCACGAGGTCGCGCATTTGCGCCACATGAACCATGGCAGCCGCTTCTGGGCCCTGGTCGCGACGATGACGCCGCATACCCAGGCCGCCATGCGCTGGCTCCGCGACGAGGGGCCGAGACTGCTGCGCGTCGGCTGATCCGCCCGCGAGGGCTGCCCTGCGTCGGGTCTGTCTTGCGTGGAGGTTGGCTTGGTGATGTCATCCTTCGACCGCGTGGGGGATCACCGATGGCAGCAGCGTTCCGCGGAACATTCACCGTCCTTGTCACGCCCTTCGCCGCCGGCGGAGCCAGTGTCGATCACGCGGCCTTGCGCCGGCTGGTCGAGTTCCAGATCATCGAGGGTGTCGAGGGCCTGATCCCGCTGGGTTCGACCGGCGAGTTCCTCTCTCTCACGCGCGACGAACGCGCGGGCGTGGCCGAGACGGTCATCCGCGCCGCCGCCGGCCGCGTGCCGGTGTTCATCGGCACCGGCGCCGAGTGGACGGACGAGGCGGTGGCGCTCGCGCGCGAGGCGGAGGCGCTGGGCGCGGACGGCGTGATGGTCATCCCGCCGTTTTATTCCGTGCCCACCGAGGACGAACTCTTCACCCATTACGCGCGCATCGGCGAGGCGATCGGCATCCCGCTGATGGTCTACAACAACCCGGCGACCGCGAACGTGGACATGCTGCCGGTGCTGATCGCCCGGCTTTCGCGCATCGAGGCCTGCCGTTACGTCAAGGAAAGCACGCTCGACCCGACGCGGGTGCGCGACATCCTGGCCCTGTGCGGCGGACGGATGAATGTTTTCGCGGGCGTCCTCGGCTACGAGAGCGCCTGGCTCGGCGCGACCGGCTGGGTGGCCGTCTGTTCCAACGTGGCGCCAAGACTGTCCGCGGACATGTTCCGCGCCGCCATGCAGGGCGACCGCGACCGCGCGCTGCCGCTCTACCGCCGCCTGGCACCGCTGCTGCCCTTCGTCGGCGGCCCGCGCTACGTCTCGGGCACCAAGGCGGCGTTCAAGCTGCTGGGCATGGACATGGGTGATCCACGGCCGCCGCGCCTGCCGCTGCCGGCAGACGAGGTCGCGGCGCTCGCCGGGGTGCTGTCCGGCATGGGGCTGCGTGCCGGCGCCGGCACGCCGATTGCAACGTCCTTCGTCACCGCATGAGCACAGGAGATCCGACAATGCGCACTCTGGTTGCCGCCTTGCTGCTGCTGCCCTCGGTCGCGTTCGCCCAGACCTGCGCGCCGAAGGTCCCGGCGTCCGAGCTGATCAAGCCCGGCACGCTCACCATGTCCACCAATCCGACGCTGCCACCGATGCAATATGTCAATGCCAAGGGCGTCCTCAGCGGCATGCGGATCACTCTCGGCGCCGAGATCGCGAAGCGCCTCTGCCTCAAGCCGAGCTATGTTCAGACCGAGTTCGATACGATGATTCCCGGTCTCGCCGCCAAGCGCTGGGACATGATCAACACCGGCATGTTCTACACCGCCGCACGCACCAAAATCGTGCAGATGGTGCGCTACGAAGAACAGGCGATCAGCGTTTCCGTGCGGCGCGGCAACCCGTTGCACGTGAAGTCGGTCATGGATCTCGCGGGCCATGCCGTGGGTGTGGAGCAGGGCGGCTTCGAGTACCAGCGCACCCTGGACATGGCGAAGGCGATTGCGGCCAAGGGCGGCAAGCCACTCGTGGTGCGGCCGTTCAACAATTTCGCGCTCGCTTTCCAGGCGCTCGCCGCCGGGCAGGTCGCGGCCGTCGTCACCATCGACAGCACCGCCAAGCAGTATCAGGACAAGGGTGATTTCACCCAGGCTCTGTCAGGCCTCTACCCGACGCCCATCGCGTTCGCCACGCGCTCGAAAAAACTGGCGGAGGCGGTGGCCGGCGTGCTGACCGGCATGCGCAAGGATGGCTCGTTCCAGAAACTGCTCGGACAGTACGGCGTCACGGCGTGGCCGGGGCCGTTTGACGTCGTGGGACCGAAATGATCGCCTGATGCAATGATGGTCTGACGGATCGGGGCGGGCCAGGTTGGAACGGGTGAGGTTGGGGCGGGCATGCGCGTCTGGCACTGGAGCGGGTTTTTCCATTACCTGTTCAATCGCTACCTGCTGGGCGGGGTGCTCGTCACCATCTGGCTGACGGTCGGCGCGATGATCGGCGGGCTCGCGCTTGGCGTCGTGGTGGCGCTGCTGCGCCTCTCCGGCCGGCGCGGGCTTTCCTGGCCCGCGCGCTTCTACAGCTGGCTGTTCCGCGGCACGCCGCTGCTGGTGCAGTTGCTGATCATCTTTACTGTGCTGCCGCTGATCGGCATCCGTTTCTCGGTGGTCACGACGGCGCTGCTGGGGCTGTCGCTCAACGAGGCGGCCTACCTCTCGGAAATCCTGCGCGCCGGCCTGCTCGCCGTGCCGGCCGGCCAGCGCGACGCGGCGCGGGCGCTCGGCCTCTCCCGCTATCAGGTGTTGCGTCATGTGACCGGGCCGCAGGCGATGCGCGTGATCATCCCGCCGCTCGGGAACTCCGTGAACGGGATGCTGAAAACCACCTCGCTTGCCTCGGTCGTCTCGATGCAGGAGCTGCTACGGCGCACCCAGATCCTGATCCAGCAGCAATTCATGGTGATCGAGCTGTTCACCATCGCGGCCATTTACTACCTGGCGCTGACCAGTGCCTGGTCGCTGGTGCAGATGCGCATCGAGCGGCGTTTCGGGCGTGCCTATGTGCTGGCCGAGCATCTGTAGTATCCGCAGGCCCACGAGACGCGGAGGACCAGCGATGAGCGTGCCGACGACCATGACCCATATCGGCTACACCGCCCCGGGAGGGCCGGAGGTGATGGTGCCGGTGCATGGCCCGGTGCCGACCCCCAGGCCCGACGAGGTGCTGATCCGCGTGCTCGCCGCCGGGGTGAACCGGCCGGACGTCTCGCAGCGCCAAGGCAGCTATCCGCCGCCGCCGGGTGCCAGCCCGATCCTCGGGCTCGAAGTCGCGGGCGAGGTGGTCGCGGCCGGGGCAGAGGTGACGCTCTATCGGCCCGGCGACAAGGTCTGCGCGCTGACCAATGGCGGCGGCTATGCGGAGTATGCCGTCGCCCCCGCGGCACAGACACTGCCCTGGCCCGCCGGCTACGACGCCTTGCGCGCCGCCGCCCTGCCCGAGACCTATTTCACCGTCTGGGCCAACCTGTTCATGCTCGGCCGCCTCGCCGCCGGCGAAACGCTGCTGGTGCATGGCGGCACCTCCGGCATCGGCGTCACCGCGATCCAGCTTGCCCGCGAGTTCGGCGCCCGCGTCTTCACCACCGTCGGCAGTGCGGCGAAGGTGCGCGCGGCGGAAGCGCTGGGTGCCGTCGCGATCAATTACAGCGAGGCGGATTTCCTCGGCGAGATCCGCAAGGCGACGGACGGACGCGGCGTCGATGTGGTGCTGGACATGGTTGGCGCCGCCTATTTTCCGCGCAACATCCGCGCGCTGGCGCTCGACGGGCGGCTGGTGCTGATCGCCTTCCTGCAGGGATCGAAGCTGGAGACATTCGATCTCGCGCCGATCATGACGCGGCGGCTGACGGTCTGTGGCTCGACGATGCGCCCGCGCACTACCGCGCAGAAGGGCGCGATCGCCCAGGCCTTGCGGGAGCGCGTCTGGCCGGTGCTCGCCGCCGGGCGCTGCGGGCCCGTCATCCACCGCACCTTCAAACTCGCCGAAGCCGCCGAGGCGCACGCGCTGATGCAGACCAGCACGCATATCGGCAAGATCATGCTGGACGTTTCGCTCTAGACGAGCGCCATCAGCGTCGCGTTGCCGCCGGCGGCGGCGGTGTTGACGCTGATGCTGCGCTCGGCGAGCAGCGCCTCCAGCCGCAGCCCGTCGGCGACGAGATGCAGCGCCACGATCGGGCCAGGCCGTTCGGCCAGCGCCTGCGCAAGCGTTCGCGCCTGCGCTGCCTCGCCGTCGAACAGCACCGCGTCGAACGCTTCGCCGCGCCAGTCCGTGATCGGAACGACGTGTCCCGCGAATGCGGGCGGAATCTCGGTGCCCAACGCCACCAGGGCGCGGTTGCCGGTGGCGAGTGCCGCGGTCACCGAAACCTCATGCCGTGCGCCGAGGCACAGCACCGTACCGCGCGCCACCGGTTCATAGCGGTTGCGCTCGCCGACCACGCCGCCCAACTCCTCCACCGCGCCGAACCTGGTGGTGGCCGCGAGGGCGGCGCAGATCTCGGCGAGCGGGGAGGCGATGGCGCGCAGATGGGCGACCCAGTCCGCGGCCGGCTGGGGCACCGTGCCCCCGGCCGACGGTGGTGCCTCGGCCAGCAACCGGCGGAGATAGAGCGGTCCGCCGGCCTTTGGGCCGGTGCCGGACAGATTGCGTCCGCCAAACGGCTGCACGCCCACGACCGCGCCGATCATGTCGCGATTGACATAGATATTGCCGGCGGCGGCGAGGCCGGTCGCGCGCGCCTCGGTCTCGGCGATGCGCGTGTGCACGCCGAAGGTCAGCGCGTAGCCCGTGGCGTTGATGCCGGCCATCAGCGCGTCCAGCCGGTCGCGGCGGAAACGCAGCAGGTGCAGCACCGGCCCGAATACTTCCCGCTTGAGCTCTGCGATGTCCTCGATCTCGATCAGCGTCGGTGCCACGAACGTGCCCGCTTCGCATGCCGCCGGCAGCGGCAGCGTCTCGACCGCCCGGCCCCGGGCGCGCATCGCCGCGACATGCCCGAGAATGCCGTCGCGCGCGCGCGCCGAAATCACCGGGCCGACATCGGTCGCGAGCCGGTCGGGGTTGCCGACCGCAAGCTCGCGCATCGCGCCGCGCAGCATCGTGAAGATGGGTTCGGCCACATCCTCCTGCACGCAGAGCACGCGCAGGGCCGAGCAGCGTTGCCCCGCCGAATCGAACGCGGAACGGACCGCATCCGCCACGACCTGCTCCGGCAGCGCAGAGGAATCGACGACCATCGCGTTCTGCCCGCCGGTCTCGGCGATCAGCGGCACCGGCGCGCCCTCACCATGTGCGGCAAGACTCGCCTGAATATGCCGCGCGGCCTCGGTCGAGCCGGTGAACACGACGCCCCTTGTCCGCGCGTCCGCCACCAGCGCCGCACCCGTCGCCGTGCCGCCCGGCAGGAGTTGCAGCACTCCCGGCGGAACGCCGGCTTCGTGCAGGATCGTAACGGCCTGGGCGGCGATCAGCGGCGTTTCCGGCGCGGGCTTGGCGAGCACCGGGTTGCCCGCCGCCAGCGCCGCGGCCACCTGGCCGGTGAAGATGGAAAGCGGAAAATTCCACGGGCTGATGCACACCACGGGTCCCAGCGGACGGTGCGTCGCGTTGTCGAAATCCGTGATTTGATCGGCGTAATAGCGCAGGAAGTCCGTTGCCTCGCGGATTTCGCCCACCGCGTCGGCAAGCGACTTGCCGGCCTCGCGCACGATCAGCGGGATCAATGCTTCGCTCCGCGCCTCCAGTAGGTCCGCAGTGCGGCGCAGCATCGCGGCGCGGTGGGCGGGCGGTGTCGCGGCCCAGCCCGGTGCAGCGGCTTCGGCAAGTGCCATGGCCCGCGCCACCACCGCCCCATCCGCCTCCGTAACGGTGCCCACGACGTCGCCGTGATCGGCCGGGTTGAGCACCGCGCCGGCCGCGCCCGCCACCGCGCCATCCCCCAGCATCGGCGCTGCGTGCCACGGGCCGGCGCCGGCGCAGCTTGCGGCGAGCGCCTCCAGCACATCCTCGCTGGCGAGATCGAGCCCCGCCGAGTTGACCCGCCCGCCCAGCATGTCGCGCGGCAGCTTGATCGCCGGGTGTGGCGCGCCCGGCGGCCGCAGCGCCGCCGCTTCCGTCACCGGGTCGGCAAGAAGTTCCGCCTCAGCAACGTTCGGGTCCGCCAGGCGATGGACGAAGGACGCGTTCGCCCCGTTCTCCAGCAGCCGGCGCACGAGATAGGCGAGCAGTGTCGCGTGCGTGCCCACCGGCGCGTAGATGCGGCAGGCGCGGTCGAGATGCTGCCTGCCGACCACCTCCTCGTACAGCGGCTCGCCCATGCCGTGCAGGCACTGGAACTCGTAACGATCGGGTGGGGCGTCGGCGCCGGCCAGCGTGTGGATCGCCGCCAGCGTCATCGCGTTGTGGGTGGCGAATTGCGGAAACACCGCATCGGTGGCTGCCAGCAGCCGCTTCGCGCAGGCGAGGTAGGCGACATCGGTGTGCACCTTGCGGGTATAGACGGGGTAGCCGCCGAGCCCGTCGATCTGCGCGCGCTTGATCTCGGCGTCCCAATAGGCGCCCTTCACCAGGCGCACCATCAGCCGGTGGCCGGTCTCGCGCGCCAGTGCCACCACCCAGTCGAGCACCAGCGGCGCCCGCTTCTGATAGGCCTGCACCACAAAGCCGATGCCGCCCCAGCCAGCGAGTGCTTCCTCGCGGCACAGGGCTGCCAGCAGATCGAGCGAAGGCTCCAGCCGGTCGGCCTCCTCGGCGTCGAGATTGATACCGATATCGTAACGGCGGGCCAGCAGAACGAGGTCGCGCAGCACCGGATAAAGCTCGCCGATCATGCGCCCGCGCTGGGCGCGGCCATAGCGCGGGTGCAGCGCCGAGAGCTTGATGGAAATCCCTGGCCCCTCGATCGGCCCGCGCCCCTCGGCCGCCGCCCCGATGGCGTGGATCGCCGCCTCATAGGCGTCGCGATAGCGGCGCGCATCGGCCGCCGTCGCCGCCGCCTCGCCCAGCATGTCGTAGGAGTGGCGAAAGCCGCGCGCCTCCAGCCTGCGTGCCCGCGCCAGCGCCTGCGGCACCGTCTCGCCCATGACGAACTGCTCGCCGAGCAGCCGCATCGCGACATCGACCCCGCCGCGGATCAGCGGTTCACCGCCGCGCGCCACCAGCCGCGCCAGCGCACCCGAAAGCCCGGTCTCGCTGGCCAGCGACGTCAGCGAGCCGGTCACCACCAGGCCCCAGGTCGCGGCGTTGACGAACAGCGAGGGCGAATGACCGAGATGCGCCCGCCAGTCGCCGCCGCCGATCTTATCGCGGATCAGCGCGTCGCGCGTCGCGGTGTCGGGGATGCGCAGCAGCGCCTCGGCGAGGCACATCAGCGCAACCCCTTCCTCGCTGGACAGCGCGTATTCCTGCATCAACCCCTCGACGCTGCCACCATGGCGCCTGGCCCGCAGTGCGCGGATCAGCCGTCCGGCCGTGGCGCGTGTCGCCGCCAGCGCCGCCGCGTCCATCCGTGCCGCCTCCAGCAGCGGCGGGACGCATTCCGTCTCCGGCCGGCGCGTCGCCGCGGTGATGCGCCGGCGCAGTGCGTCGCGCGGCACGCGATCGGCGGCGAAGGCGGCGAACGGCCGGGTGTTGGTCATGCGATCCCCCGAGATGCGCGCCCCACCATGCCGCGCCGACCCGCCATGAGGGAAGAGCGCGACGCCAGCCGGCCGGATGTCGCGCCGCCCCTCACGCCGTGCCCCCGATCAGGCGGCACGAAGGATCATGCCGAACAGGTCGCGCGGGTCGTCGGGGTCGGCGAGCATGTCGAGCGGCTCGAAGACCGGCGTCTGCAACACCTGGTCGCGGACATAGCGCAGTGCCGAGAAATCCTCGATCGCGAAACCGACGGAGTCGAACAGCGTGATCTCGCTCGCACCGCCTCGGCCGGGCGCGCTGCCGGACACCACCCGCCAAAGCTCGGCCACCGGATAGTCCGGCGGCAGTTGCTGGATCTCGCCCTCGATTCGCGTCTGCGGCGGATATTCCACGAAGATACTGGACCGCAGCAGGATGTCGCGATGCAGCTCGGTCTTGCCCGGGCAGTCGCCGCCGATCGCGTTGATGTGCATGCCGGCACCGACTAGGTTGTCGGAAAGGATGGTCGCATACTGCTTGTCGGCGGTCGCGGTGGTGACGATCTGCACCCCCTGCATCGCTTCCTCGACGGAGCCGCACGACGTCACCGTGAAGCCGAAGCGCGCGAGGTTGGCGGCGCATTTCGCCGTCGCCGCAGCGTCGATGTCGTAGAGGCGCAGCGTGCGGATGCCGAGCATCGCGCGGAACGCCATGGCCTGAAACTCGGATTGCGCGCCGTTGCCGATCAGCGCCATCGCGCGCGCCCCCGCCGGTGCCAGGTATTTCGCCGCCACCGCCGAGGTTGCGGCCGTGCGCAGCGCCGTCAGGATGGTCATCTCCGACAGCAGAATCGGGTAGCCCGTCGCCACATCCGCGAGCAACCCGAACGCGGTCACGGTCTGCCGGCCGGCGCGCGTGTTCTTCGGGTGGCCGTTCACGTATTTGAAGGCATAGAGCGAAGCATCGCTCGCCGGCATCAGCTCGATCACCCCATCCGGCGAATGGGCGGCGACGCGCGCGGTCTTGTCGAAACTCTCCCAACGGCGGAAATCCGCCTCGACATAGGCGGCAAGCTCGGTGAGGAACCGCTCGATGCCGATCGCGTTGATCAGCTTCATCATGCGATCGACGCTGACGAACGGCACAATGTTGAGGTTGGCGGCGGCGGACATCAGAAACTCCTTGTCGGACGGTCGAGCACGCGCCGGCCCACCAGGCTGGCGACGAGATCCACCAGCAGCGTCGCGGTCCGGCCGCGCTCGTCGAGGAACGGGTTCAGCTCCACCAGGTCGAGGCTGGAGACCAGGTCGCTGTCGTGCAGCATCTCCATCACCAGATGCGCCTCGCGGAACGTGGCGCCGCCCGGCACCGTGGTGCCGACGGCCGGCGCGATGCCGGGGTCGAGGAAATCGACGTCGAAACTCACATGCAACAGCCCGTTCGCCTCGCGCACGCGATCGAGAAACCGCGCCAGCAGCGCCGCGATGCCGTGCTCGTCGATGGCGCGCATGTCGAACACGGTGATGCCGCTTTCGCCGAGCGCCTGGCGCTCCGCGGTATCGACGCTGCGGATGCCGAGCATCGCGACATCGCGCGGGTCCACGGTCGCGGCGGGCGGCGGCAGCCCGCCGGCGAAGCCCGGCTGGCCGGTGACATAGGCGACCGGCGTGCCGTGGATGTTGCCGCTCGCGGTCGAGTGCAGGCTGTGAAAATCCGGGTGCGCGTCGAGCCAGAGCACGAAGAGCGGCCGGCCGAGTGCTGCGGCCCGGCGTGCCAGGCCAGCGACCGTGCCGGCCGACAGGCTGTGATCGCCGCCCATGAAGACCGGCATCCCCTCGGCACTTTCGGCAAACGCCACCTCGGCGAGCAGTGCCACCCAGGCCGCGACCTCCGGCAGGTTCTTCAGCGCGGGGTTGGGAAAGTTCGCCGGGCGCGGCGGGGGAGGGGACAGGGTGCCGAGATCGGTCACGGCATGCCCGAGGCCGGCGATCGCCTCGGCCAGCCCCGCGGTTCGCAGCGCGTCCGGGCCCATCTCGCAGCCCCGTCGCCCGGCGCCGTCGCGCACCGGCGCGCCGATCAGTCGGCAATGGCGTGTGCTCATCATTTCCTGTCCGGTCCCGACAACGAGGCGCAATGAACCAGCCGCGCATGGCAAAGCGAACAGCGAAACTTGGCAATCTTCGAAACCTATCTTACCATTTTGCTAGCCTGAATGATCGGATCGGCAAGCCATGGATGAGATCGATCGAAAGCTCACCGCGCTGCTGCGCCATGACGGGCGGCGGAGCATCTCGGCGCTTGCCGCGTCCCTCGGCCTGTCGCGCGCGACGGTGCGTGCGCGCATCGAGCGGCTGGAGCAGGCCGGCACGATCCTCGGCTACACCGTCATCCTCCAGTCGGACGCCATCGAGCAGCCGGTGCGCGGCATCATGATGATCGCGGTCGAGGGCGTGGCGGCGGACCGCGTGGTGCGCAGCCTCGCGGGCTTCGCCGAGATCTCGGCCATCCACACCACCAATGGCCGCTGGGACCTCGTCGTGGAGCTCGGCACCGCGACGCTCGCCGATCTCGACGCGGCGCTGCGCCGCATCCGGCTGATTCCCGGCGTCCGTGCCAGTGAGACGAACCTCCTGCTGGCCACGCCACGCTCCACCCGCGCCCGACTTTAGCCGCGCGGCGCCGCGACATCGGAGAGGGCGAGAGCGGGGAGGGTAGGCGAAGCTTCGCAAACATGCGATGCCGGAGCCATGCCGTCCGAAGCGATCATCACGCTGTCGCGCGAGAAACTGCCACCGCGCGCCTTGGTGCAGCTCGCGGCATCGGTGGTGCTGCTGGCCAGCGCCTGGCCGATCACCAAGCTGGCGATCGAGGACGGGGCGCAGCCGCTCTGGTTCGCCGCGGGGCGCGCCGGCGCCTCCTGCCTCGTCGCCACCGTGGTGCTGGTGGCCACCGGGCGCGTGCGGCGGCCGAGCCGGCGGGACATGCCGGCGGTGCTGTCGGTGGGGCTGCTGCAACTCGCGCTGTTCTTCGCCCTCGCGCATATCGCCGTCGCCTATGTCTCGGCCGGGCGCACCACGGTGCTCGCCAACGTCACCACGATCTGGATCGCGCCGCTGTCTTATGTGCTGCTGCGCGAGCGGGTCTCCGCGCGGCGCTGGCTCGCGGCGGGTATCGGGCTTGCCGGCGTGGTGGTGCTGATGAACCCATGGGCCATCGACTGGCAGGCCAGGGGCGTGCTGATCGGCCACGTCATGCTGCTGCTGGCGGCGGGCGGTTTCTCGGCGGCGATCCTCACGGTGCGGCGTTTCCAGCCGGAGCATCGCATGCTGGAGCTGCTGCCCTGGTGCTTCGGCCTGGCGACAATCGTGCTGCTGCCGCTCGCCTGGCTGGAGGCGCCGCATCCCACCGCCTGGGGCGACGCCGCGCGCTGGTCGCTGGTCTATATCGGCGGTCTCGCCGGCCCCGCCGGCACCTGGTGCGTGATGGAGGCGGCGGCGATGCTGCCGGTGATGGTCTCCTCCATCGGCTTTCTCGCGACGCCCGCCGCGGGGCTGTTGTTCTCCGCGTGGTGGCTGGGCGAGGTGATCGGGCCCGACCTCATTGCCGGCACCGTGCTGGTGCTGGCGGGTGTCGCCGTGGCGGCCTGGCCGCAGCGGAGAGGGTAGCAATGCTGCTGCGCGCCATCGAACGCGGCCCGGTCGAGCCGGGCGGGGACGTGCCGCCGCTGGCGATGACGCACGGCCTGTTCGGCCGGGCCACCAATCTCGCGACGGCGCAGAAGCATCTGGCGCAACACCGCCGCGTGCTGGCGCTCGACCTGCGCAACCATGGCGGCAGCCCGCACGCGCCGGACATGACCTATCCGGAGATGGCCGCCGATCTCGTGGAGACGCTCGCCGCCCTCGGCGCCGCGCCCTGCGACCTGCTGGGTCATTCCATGGGCGGCAAGGTCGCGATGGCCGCGGCCCTGCGCCACCCCGCGAGCGTGCGCCGGTTGATCGTCGCCGACATCGCGCCGGTACGCTATCACAGCGAGTTCGGCGCCTATATCGCGGCGATGCGCGGCATGAGGCTGTTTCCCGGCATCACCCGCGCTGACGCCGACGCGGCGCTGGCCGCCGCGGCGCCGGAGCCGGCGGTGCGTGCCTTCCTGGCGCAGAACCTCATCACCGGCCCGCAGCCGCGCTGGACCGTGGGGCTGGAGGAAATCGCCGCTGGCATCGACGATATTCTGGACTGGCCGGACATTCAGGGGCGCTTCGAGGGCCCGGTGCTGTTCCTCACCGGCGGGCGCTCGCGCTATGTGCGCGAGCAGCACCACGTGCTGATCCGCACGCTGTTCCCCGACGTTCGTTTCGCGGTGCTGCCCAACGCGGGACACTGGCTGCACGCCGATGACCCCGAGGGTTTCGTTGCCGCGATCGAGGCTTTCATCGCCTGAAGCCCGTGCGGCGCCTCAGCCTTCTGGTGCCTCGCGGCACGCGAGCGTCGCAACCTGGCGCATGAGCCGTCGCATCATCCCGTGGCGGATCAGCGTCGGCCAGGCGAAAACCAGGTGCAGGAAATTATGGATACATATCGGCGCAGCCTGGTCCGCCAGCGCGCGCAGGCCCGCGGTGTCGCGTGACAGCAGGTCGAGCATCACGCCTTCCACGGCGTCAAAGCGTTCGACATAGGATGGAACGCGGTCATAGGATTCGTCGAACAGCGCGCCAAAGGTGCGGAAGCCCATGCCGTGCAGCAACGCCAGCGAACGCTCGTTGCCGAAGATGATGAAAGGTTGCAGCGCCACGATCGGTTTCAGGATCTTCTCGGTGACCCGCAGCACCTCGCCGGCCGACATTTCCGTTTCGGTTACAATATGAAGAAAGCTCTCGCGGGCGGCATGCTGGGGAAAGACGAAATCGGGCGCCGCACCGCTGCGGCCATCGACATCGACGATAAACGGGCAGCGCGCGACGAAGCCGTCATAGGCGCCGATCATCGCCTCGCGGCGTGCCAGCGGCGGCAGCATCGCCGCCGGGTGCAGCCTCTCCGTGGGCTTAGCAGACTGCGTCCCGGGGAAGGAGAAAAACCCGTCATCCGCATGGCCGCGCTCGAACAGCGACAGCGCGACCGCCCAGCGCACCCAGCGAGGCGTGAAGTTGAGACAGGTAAACTTTCGTGCCGACGCGGTGTTGCGGCGGTGTTCCAGCGTCGCCTCGATGTGCATGGCGGCGGCCGCTTCATCGGGAAACATCGCAGTGAAGACACTGGCGCCGCGCAGAAAATAGGTCTGCGCCGTGGTCGCGCGGAATTGCGCGCTGCCGCCCGCGCTGGTGGCGAGGAAGGCGTGATTCTGGTTGACCAGCAGCGCCTGGTCGGCGCTCAACCCGAAATCCGCCAGCGTGTCGTTGAGGATATCGATCCAGCCCGGCTGCGCGTTCGAACCTTCCGCGGACTGGTCGATGACCAGCACGCCGCCGCCATCCGCCACGCGGCGGAGCTGTTCGAAGTCGATGAGGTAGAGCCGCATCGCGGCCGGCATGGGCGCATCCGGCGCGTGCCGGGTCCAGCCGGAGCCGCCGAACCCCTCGACGCCCACCCACAGGGACGTGAACCCGGCCTGCGGGTCCTCGAAACGCGTGAGGCCGCGATCCGTACTCAGATAGCCGCCGTCGCTGTCGCCCGAGATAAAACTCGCGCTCTCGCATCGCACCCTGGGTGGTGGCGGTGCCGCAAGATCGTCAAGGCAGGCATAGGAGGCGGTCACATCCACGGATTGCCACCGCATCTCGATGGCGCGGGCGGCGCGCGGCTGGCGCGGGCGCCGGTAGTGCGCGGCGGCGGCATCGCGGCCGGCCAGCTCGGCAAGCTCCGCGGCCGTGCGGTCGAAATCCGCGGGCCGTTGCTGCGGGGGGAAATGCACCCGCAGAAGGTCGCAGAGCTGGGACGCGAAGACGCTACGATAGGGCGCGTTGGCCATCTCCATCGCGAGAAGGCGTAGATCGGCGAGCACCGAGGCGCAGTCGCGGCGCCCGAACAGCATGTCCGACGAGGCGAGGACCTCGCCGGGCAGCAAGTGATGTGCGGCGGAGAGGTCGTGTTCCGTGCCGTGGGCGCCGATGGCAACGGCGCGCAGCCCGCCACGCGCCAGGGCGCCGATCGCATCACGCAGGGGCGGAAGCTTCATGTTGAAGGCGCAATGTCCGTCGCGGCGCGGCTGCAGGTCGGCGCGGAACAGGTCGGCCACAGCGACCGCGATTGCCGCGTCACCGAGCCGCAGTTCCACCCGCACGGGCCTGTCGCCCTCATTCGCCCAGCCGGCGGCAAAATCCGTCCCGATGAGGTCGAGCCGGCCCTCCATCAGGCGGCGCGCGAAAGATCGGGTCGCGGTGTCGGCGGCCGAGGCCACGTTCTGATCGGACAACGCTGCATCGCGCGGCACTCCTCCTGGTCGCCGCCAGCCGGCGTTCCGTAACGAGTGAAGCAATGTCGCGCCTGCGGGGTCAATGGTGGCAAAACATGACATAGGCGCGTCGGCCGGGGGGTTCCGGCCGGCGGGCCGGTGTGGCAGAGCAGATGCATGCCAGGAGACGGACGATGAGCCCATTCGAACAGGCCGACCTGATCGTGGTCGGCGCTGGGTTCTATGGCGCGACCATCGCCGAGCACGCGGCGCGCGAGGGGTTCCGCGTCGCCATCCTCGACCGGCGCCACCACATCGGCGGCAACGCCTATACCTGCCTCGATCCGGCGACGGGTATCGAGGTTCATAAATACGGCGCGCATCTCTTTCACACCAACAGCGGCGCGGTGGTGGACTACCTCTCCCGCTTCACAAGCTGGGTGGGGTACGAGCACCGGGTCTGGACCACCGCCGGCGGGCGGGTGTTTCCGATGCCGATCAACCTCGCCACCATCTGTCTCTTCACCGGCAGCCTGATGTCACCGGCCGAGGCGCGGGCCTGGGTCGGCGCGCACGCCGGGGGTTTCACCGAGCCCGCGAACCTCGAGGAAAAGGCGATCAGCCTGATCGGCCGGCCGCTCTATGAGACGTTCATCCGCGGCTACACCCGGAAACAGTGGCAGACAGACCCGCGCGCCCTGCCGGCCGAGATCATCACGCGGCTGCCGGTGCGCTACAATTTCGATAATCGTTACTTCAGCGACACATACCAGCAGATGCCGGAGAACGGCTACACCGCGATCTTCGAGAAGATGCTCTCAGGTCCCAACATCGCGGTCCATCTCGGCGTCGACTGGTTCGCGGCACGTGAGGCCGCACCCGATGTCCCGGTGGTCTATACCGGCGCCATCGACCGGTATTTCGACGAGCGGCTGGGCCGCCTCGGCTGGCGGACGGTGGATTTCGAGCACGAGGTGCATGACGGTGACTTCCAGGGCTGCGCCGTGATGAACTACGCCGACGCGGACGTGCCCTGGACGCGCATCGCCGAGTTCAAGCATTTCGCGCCCTGGCGCGGCGCCTTCGAGAAAACAATCATCGCGCGCGAATACAGCCGTGCCGCCGGTGCGGCGGACGAGCCCTATTACCCGATCAACCTCGCCGAGGACCGGGCCCGCTACGACGGCTATCGCGCGCTCGCCGCCGCCGAACCCCGCGTCGTGTTCGGCGGGCGGCTCGGCACCTATCGCTATCTGGACATGCACCAGGCGATCGGGGCTGCCCTGCGTGCCTGGGAGCGTGAGGTGAGGCCGCTGCTCACGCGCTGAGCCGGCGCACCAGTGCCGCACCCACGGCGCGCGTGCCCTGCGTGCCGCCGACATCGCGGGTCTTCTCGCCGGCTTCGAGACAGGCGGATACCGCGTCCTCGATCGCGCTCGCGGCCGCGCCGAATCCCGGCTGGTTCGCGTGCCTGCCATGCCAGTCGAGCAGCATCGCCGCCGACAGCACCAGGCTCATCGGGTTCGCCAGGTCCTTGCCGGCGATGTCGGGCGCGCTGCCATGTGCCGCCTGGGCCATGGCGTGGTGCGTCCCGGCGTTGAGCGAGCCGCCCATGCCGAGGCTGCCCGACATCTCCGCCGTGAGGTCGGAGAGAATGTCGCCGAACATGTTGGTGGTGACGATCACGTCGAAATGCGCGGGGTTGCGCACCGCATGCGCCATCATCGCATCGACGATGATCTCCTCCACCGCGACCTCGGGGAATTGTCGCGCGACGTCGCGGCAGGCGGCGAGGAACAACCCGTCCGAGGTCGTCAGCACATTGGCCTTGTGCACCAGCGTCACGCGCCGGCGCGGCCGGCGCATCGCCAGCTCGAACCCCGCGCGCGCGATCCGCTCGCAGCCCTGGCGGGTGATCTTGCGTATCGCTATCGCAACGTCCTCGGTAACCAGGATATCGGCGTTGCCCCGCGCCATGTTGCGGTCGGCGTAGAAACCCTCGGTGTTTTCGCGCACGACGACGAGGTCCATCGCGCCGAGGCGGCCGGGCAGGCCGGGATAGGTGCGGGCAGGGCGGATATTGGCGAACAGGTCGAGCGCCTTGCGAAACACCGCACTCGGCCCCGGCTCGCCGGCATAGTCGAGCGTCGAGGTCGGGCCGAGCAACAGCCCGTCCGCCCCGCGCACGATCTCCACCAGCTCCGCGCGCACCGCCCTGCCGTGGCGGGTGATCGAGGCCTGGCCGGCGATATCGTGCTGCGTCTCGATGCCGAGCTGAAAGCGCTGCGAGACCGCGCCCAGCACCGCCTCCGTCACCGCGACGATTTCCGGCCCGATCCCGTCGCCGGGGAGTACCACGAGTTTCATGACAGCCTCTTGTGCTTGCTATGGCCCGGAGGATCGGCGACATGATGCCCGGCCGCAACGGCCCATGAGGGAAGGATCAGCCATGCACGACGAAACGCTTGCGCTTCATGCCGGCTGGCGCCGGGACGGTGCCACGACCGCGGTCGCGGTGCCGATCTATCAGACCACCTCCTACCAGTTCGACAGCAGCGAGCACGCGGCGGATCTGTTCGCGCTGCGTTCCCTCGGCAACATCTACACCCGCATCATGAACCCCACGACCGACGCGCTGGAGAAGCGGGTCGCGGCGCTGGAGGGCGGGGTGGCGGCGCTCGCGGTCGCCTCCGGCCAGGCGGCCTCGGCGTTCTGCGTGCAGAACCTGGCTCGGGCCGGCGACAACATCGTCGCCTCCACCGACCTCTATGGCGGCACCTGGAACCTGTTCGCGAACACGCTGAAGGACCAGGGCATCGAGGTGCGGTTCGTTGATCCCGCGGACCCCGAAGCGTTCCGCCGCGCCACCGACGACCGCACCCGCGCCTATTACGCCGAGACGCTGCCGAACCCGAAGCTGCGGGTCTTCCCGATCGCCGAGGTGGCGGCGATCGGCCGCCCGCTCGGCGTTCCGCTGATCATGGACAATACCTCCTGCCCGCTGCTGGTGAAGCCGTTTGAGCACGGTGCCGCGGTGGTGATGCATTCGCTGACCAAGTATCTCGGTGGCCACGGCAACTCGATCGGCGGCATCGTCGTCGATGGCGGCAATTTCGACTGGGGCCAGCACGCCGCCCGGCAGCCGGCGCTGAACACGCCCGACCCGTCCTATCACGGCGCGGTGTGGAGCGAGGCGGTGAAGCCGCTGGGCCCGATCGCCTATATCCTGAAGATGCGCGTGACGCTGCTGCGCGACCTCGGCGCCGCGCTGTCGCCGTTCAACGCGTTCCTGATCCTCCAGGGGGTCGAGACGGTGGCGCTGCGCATGCGCGCGCACAGCGAGAACGCCATGGCGGTGGTGGAGTATCTCGGCAAGCGGCCGGAGGTGGCCAGTGTCATTCACCCCTCCCTCACCAGCCCGGCGCTGGCGGCGAAATACATGCGCGGCGGCATGGGCGGGCTCGTCGGCATGGAGCTCAAGGGCGGCGTCAACGCCGGCCGCAAGTTCATCGATGCGCTGAAGCTGCTCTACCACGTTGCCAATATCGGCGACGCGCGCAGCCTCGCGATCCACCCCGCGAGCACGACGCATTCCCAGCTCTCGCAATCCGAGCAGGCGGCGACGGGGGTTTCGCCGGGCTACGTGCGGCTTTCCGTCGGCATCGAGCATATTGATGATATCCTGGAGGATATCGGCCAGGCGCTCGACCAGATCGGCTGACGAAAGAGCTGCCTGATATTGGGGCGTAACGCCGCAGCGCTCCACCAGTTGTGTTCCCGCACACCGGGGAGGACGCGGGGCCATGGCACGCAAGACGGCGGCATCGACGGGCGGCTACGGGAAGCCCGTGGCACTCGTGCTGCAGGGCGGAGGAGCGCTCGGCAGCTATCAGGCAGGCGTCTACCAGGCGCTGCACGAGGCGGCGCACGAACCCGCCTGGGTGGCCGGCATCTCGATCGGCGCGATCAACGCGGCGATCATCGCCGGCAACGCACCGTCCGAGCGCACCGCGAAGCTGCGCGAGTTCTGGGAGGCGATCACCGCACCCTCGGCGCACTGG
Organism: Pseudomonadota bacterium; assembly: GCA_021780935.1. The sequence goes on along the minus strand of JAJXXT010000014.1, from coordinate 26,750 downwards.
CCGGAGCTGCCCTCGCCATGGGGCGATTTCCTGGACCGTCACATGGGCGCGAGCAGCGCGCTGCTGTTCGGCCAGCCCGGCTTCTTCGCGCCGGTGCCGATGTGGCGGATGCATGCCAGCACCAGCGCCTATGATACGGCACCGCTGCGCGAGACGCTGGAGCGGCTGGTCGATTTCGACCGCATCAACGCCGGCGTGACGCGGCTTTCGGTCGGCGCGGTGCAGGTCAGCACCGGCAACATGGTGTGGTTCGACAACCGCCATCACAAGCTGGCACCGGAGCACGTCATGGCGAGCGGCGCGCTGCCGCCGGGCTTTCCGCCGGTGGAGGTGGAGGGCGAACTCTACTGGGATGGCGGGCTCGTTTCCAATACGCCGCTGTTTCATGTGCTCAACGACTATCCGCGCGAAAGCCTGCTCGCGTTTCAGGTCGATCTGTTTCCTGCCCGCGGCAACCTGCCCGCCACGCTCGACGAGGCGATGGAGCGGGCCAAGGAGATTCAGTATTCCAGCCGTACCCGCGCCGGAACCGATTCGTTCCGTAAGCTCCACGATCTGCGTTTTGCGCTCGATGCCCTCATCGCCAGCCTGACCGAGGCGCAGAAGGCGACACCGGAGGGGCGCTATCTCGCCGAGCTTACATGCGAAACCAGCATGGATATCGTGCACCTGATCTACCGCCCGGATGCCGCGCAGGGATCCTCCAAGGACTACCAGTTCAGTCGCACGACGATGCGCGATCGCTGGGCGCGCGGCATGGCGGACGCTGCGACGACCCTTGCCGCCGCTCCCTGGCTCAGGCCGGCGCCACCGATGGCTGGCGTTCGGGTGTTCGACGTGCTGCGGGAAAGCCCGCCGCAATGACCGCCTGGCGGCGTACGCCGGCGCGCGGGCTCGCAGCGGCGGGGATCGTGCTGCGCGCAGCGGCCCCGCCGGTGGCGCTGTGGGCGCGGCTGGCTCTGGCCGCCCACATGGTCGCTGCCGGTGTCCTGGGGCCGGGGGCGATGCCGGCCCTGGCCTCGATGGCGAGCGGTACCTTGGGCGCCATGGCTCGCGGCGCGGCGTTCGACACGGCGCTCGCGCTGCTGCTGGCTTTGGGGTGGTTCACGCGGCCCGTCGCGCTCGCCGTGCTGGCGGCAGGCCTGGGGTCGACGGCCGATGCGCTGCCGGTGCCGCTCGCCCCGGCGCTCCTCGCGGGCTGGCTGCTGGTACACGGCGCGGGGGCGATATCGTTCGACGGGGTGGTGGCGCGCGGGCTTGCCTCCAGCGCCTTGCCGCTGGCGCGCCCGGCGATCGCCGCCGGGCGGTGGTCGGCGCGGGTCCTGTCGCAGCCCTTCCGCCTGCTGCTCCGCTTCGCGCTGGCGGCGGTGCTGCTGGGCTGGGCGGGCGGGGTGCCGGGCTTGCCGGCGACCCTGGCGCAGCCATGTGCGTTGCTGCTGGCGGTGGGCCTGGTGACGTCGCCGGCGGCGTTGGTGCTGATGCTTGCCGTGCCGGGGATGGAAATGATGCACGCGGCACACGCCGGCGTGCTGCTGCCGACGCTGCTGGCGCTGCTCGCGACGCGCGGTGCCGGGCGCTGGTCGCTCGATGCCGTGCTGCTCGCGGCCCTGCGCGGCGCCCGGCGCGACGGCGAGGCTGACCCCCGTGGCGCGGTCCCGCACGTGGTGATTTTGGGGGCCGGTTTCGGCGGCATGGCCTGCGCCGAGGCGCTGCGCCACGCAGCGGTGCGGATCACGCTGATCGACCGCTGCAACCACCACCTGTTCCAGCCATTGTTGTACCAGGTTGCAACGGCCGGCCTGTCACCGGCCGATATCGCCACACCGATCCGCGCCCGGTTTCGCGACGACGACAACGTGACGGTCCTGCACGCCGGTATCGAGGGCATTGATACGGCAGGAAAACGAGTCATCGCCGGCGGCCAGCTGGTCCGATACGATCGGCTGGTGATCGCGACCGGCGCCACGCACGGCTATTTCGGCAACGATGCGTGGGCCGCTCATGCGCCGGGGCTGAAGACGGTGGCCGACGCGGTGGCGATCCGCGGCCGCATCCTGCGGGCCTTCGAGCGCGCGGAGCAGGCGGAAGGCGAGGCCGAGCGCGCCGCCCAGCTCACCTTCGTCATCGTCGGTGGCGGGCCGACGGGGGTGGAACTCGCCGGTGCCATCGCGGAACTGGCACGCGAGGGCCTGGCCGGCAGCTTTCGTCGCTTCGATCCGGCGCAGGCGCGTATCCTGCTGGTTCAGGCAGCACCGCGGCTGCTGCCGGCTTTTCCACCGGAACTGTCCGAGCGCGCGCGAGAGGCGCTGGCGGCTCTCGGGGTCGAGGTCCTGCTCGACCGTAGCGTCGCGGCCGTGGACCGCACCGGCGTGGTGATCGGCGAGGAGCATGTGGCGGCGGCGACCGTGCTGTGGGCGGCGGGCGTGGTCGCCTCGCCGGCGGCGGCGTGGCTGGGTGTGAAGTCGGGGCCAGCCGGGCGGATCGTGGTTGGCCCCGATCTCTCCGTCCCCGGCCATGCGGGTGTGTTCGTGGTTGGCGACCTTGCCGCGAGCCTGGGCTGGGAGGGCAAGCCGGTGCCGGGCCTGGCGCCGGCGGCCAAGCAGATGGGTCTTTATGCGGCGCGCGCGATCCTCGCCGGGCTGCGAGGGGACACGGTGCCGCCGTTTCTCTATCGCCATGCCGGCAGCCTGGCGACGATCGGGCGCAGCCGGGCGGTGGCGGATTTCGGGCGCGTGAAGCTCTGGGGCGCGCCAGCCTGGTGGCTGTGGGGCGTGGTGCATGTCGCCTTCCTCGCCAATCTGCGCAACCGCGTGGGTGTGGTGGTGGGGTGGCTGTGGTCCTACGCCACGTATCGCGTGAACGCCCAGCTCATCACCGGCGACGAGCCCTGAATCGACTTCGGTCGCCGGAGGGTGTTCGGGCGGGCATGCGCCGTCCCACCTCCGGCGGCCGGGTTCTGAAATCTCCGTTAGGTTCGGTAACCTTTCTTTTGGACATCACGAAACCGGCAGGCGATTAAGCAGGAGTCCAGATTTATGCTGAAAAAACTGATGTTGGCGGCGGCGTGCGTGACGTGCGCGGGTGCGCCCGCGGCGTTTGCAGCGGGAAATACGTTGGTGCTGGGAGCCTCGGCGAGCCCTCCGATGGGAGCGGGACCCGGCAAGGTCTTCTTCGTCGATACCGCCGCCGGGACGTCGCACATGGCCGCCTTCGCCAGGCCCGGCACCCCGGCAGGCAACAGCTTCTATGCCGCCTATGACGCGGCGAGCGGCACGGTTTATGTGCCGTCGCCGGTCGGCAGCATCAACATGATGAACGCCGCGACCGGCGCGCGGATCGGCGCGTTTCCGACAATCCGCGGCGCACGGGTGGCGCGCGTGCTGGCGCGCCGTAAGCTGCTGGTCGTGCTGTCCGCCAAGACGGTGGCGGCTTATGCGCTCGGCACACACAAACCGATGTTCACGTTGGCGGTCGGCGGCAACGCGGTCGCGGTGAACCCGTCGGAGTCCGTGATCTATGTCGGCGGCAATATGGACCATACAATCACCGCCATCGCCGTTCCCGCTGGTCAGGTGAAGGCGACGTATCCGGTGGCGCAGTCGGGCGACCTGTTGCTCACCGGGGGCAACCTGTTCTCCGCCGACATGAAGACCGGCGTGATGAGCGTCGTCAATACGGCGAACGGCAAGGTGACACCGATCAAGACCAGCGAGGTCGATCCGCATTTCGCCTATTCCGCTATCGGCAAGGCGACGGCCGGGTTCATGCAGATGGCGGCCTCTCCGGGCGGGCATCGGGTCTATGTCACAGGATTTTCCGGGCACATCCTGGAGTTCGCCGCCGCGCCGGCCAAGTATCTCGGCGAGATGGCGGTCCAGCCGGCCAAGGGAGCGAACAAGCTCAGCGGACTCGCAATCGTCGATGGCGGCAAGCAGGCGCTGGTGACGGACGAGAACCGCGACGAGGCGTTGCTGGTATCCCTGGCCGATGGCAAGATCATGCATGTGTTCCCGGGCGTTAGCAGCAATCGCTGGGTCGTCGTACCCACGAAGTAGGCAAGCCCGAGCGCGAGCGGGAAGGGGCTGCCGGGCGGTTGCTGCCGCCCGGCATGTCGTGCCTGGCCGGCGATGGCGCGGCGCCGAGGCTGCCACGCGGCACGGGGTTTGCTTGCTGTAGGGCGAGATACAGCCCGCAGAGGTGGCGTCATGCAGATCGGAGCGGCCAATTCCATCTGGTCATCCGTGACCACGAGCCTGATCGCGCCGACGCCGGCTCTGGAGAATTTTCAGCCGGCGCCGACCATCCAGCCGCTCAGCGGAGGCTCACCCTTCGCCGCGCTGTCGGCCTCGGCGCAATCAGCACTGCTGCAGGCGCAGGAACATCACGCGACGACGAAATGACCACCGGCGAGAAGCCGCCGCGGGGCCGCGTTCAGCCGCGGCCGTAACGATCCTCGAAGCGCTCGATATCGTCCTCGCGCAGTTCCTCGCCGAGCTGCACCTCGATGAACACCATCGCCTCGCCGCCGGGATTCTCCACGCGGTGGACGACGCCCACGGCGTGGCGCGTGGTCTCTCCGGCCACGAGGTCGCTGACATGCCCATCCTGGGTGACGCGCGCGGTGCCGGCGGTGACGGTCCAGACCTCGGCGCGGTGCTGGTGCTTCTGCAGCGAGAGGATGCCGCCGGGGTTGACGGTGATGCGCTTGACGCACCAGCCAGGCCCGGCATCCAGCACCTCCCATGTGCCCCAGGGGCGGGTGTCCTTCTGGCCGCGCGCGTAATCGTTACGGAATGTCATGGTTCTACGCCATCGCCTCCTGCAGCAGCTCCACCGACCGCACCACACCCTCCTCGGGCGTGCACGAAACATCCTCGTGCTCGATCGACAGCACGTCATCATAGCCGGCCCGGCGCAGCGCCGCCACAAAGCCGCGCCACCACGGCAGCCTGTGGCCGTCGCCGAGCGTGACATAGGACCAGGCGCGGTGTGCGTGGGCCGCCATCGGCGTGGTGTCCAGCACCGAGGCGAGGGCGGCGTTGGCGGGGTCGATGCGGGTGTCCTTGGCGTGGACATGGTGGATCGCCGGCCCAAGTGCTGCGGCCGCCGTCGCCGCATCGGCGCCCATCCACATCAAATGGCTGGGATCGAGGTTGGCGCCGACGCGCGGCCCCACCTCCTCGCGCAGCCGCAGCATCGTGGGCACGTTATAGACCGCCTGCTGGCCGTGCAGCTCGAGCGCCAGCGTCACCCCGCCGGCCGCGGCGAGGGCGGTGATGTCGCGCCAGAACGGGATGATCCGCTCGCGCCATTGCCACGCCAGAACCTCGGCGGTCTCGGGCGGCCAGGCGGTGGTGATCCAGTTGGCGTTGGCATCGCCCGGGCCGCCGGGACAGCCCGACATCATCACCACCCGCCGCACGCCGAGCAGCGGCGCCAGGCGGATCGTACGCTCCGCCACGCTGCGATGCGCGGCACCGGAGGGCCCGGGGTGGAGCGGGTTGCCGGAGCAGTTGAGCGCCACGAGTTCGAGGCCACGGCGCTCGATCGCGGCCAGCAGGGAGCGGCGCTCCGTCTCACTCGCCAGCATCGCGTCGAGGTCGAGATGCGGCGCCTGCGACCACGCGCCGCAGCCGATCTCCAGCGCCTCGATGCCCATGGCGCGGCAGGCGTCGAGCATCGACTCGCGGTCGAGATGACCGAGCGAATCGGTCACGAGGCCGATTCGCATCACAGCGCCACCTCCCGGCCGGTGCGGCTCGACTCCAACGCGGCATCGGCGATCAGCAGCGCCCGCAGCCCGTCCTCGCCGGTGGGATAGTTTGCCTCCCTGCCGTCGATCGCCGCCAGAAATGTTGCCATTTCAGATCGATACGCGTCGGCATAACGCTCCAGGAAGAACGGCAGCGCGGGGTCGGTGCGGTAGCCGTGCTTGTCGGCGAAGGTGAGACTCGTCGCGGTCCGGTTGCCCGCGGCCATCATGCCGGCCGAGCCATGCGCCTCGATCCGCTGGTCATAGCCATAGCTGGCGCGGCGCGAGTTGGTGATCGTGGCGATGCGCCCGGAGGCCGTGCGCAGCGTCACCGCAGCGGTGTCGATGTCGCCGGCCTCGCGCACCTCGTCGAGCAGCGCCGAGCCCGCGGCATGAACCGCGACCGGTTCCTCGCCGAGCAGAAATCGCGCCATGTCGAAATCATGGATCGTCATGTCGCGGAACAGCCCGCCCGAGACGCGGATATAGGCGGCGGGCGGCGGCGCGGGGTCCCTGCTGGTGATCGACAGCAGCTCCAGCCGGCCGATGCGCCCGTCGGCGATGCTCTCGTGCAGGGCGGCGAAACTCGGGTCGAAGCGGCGGTTGAAGCCGACCATCAGCAGGATTCCCGCCCGCGCCGCGGCGGCGAGGCTGGCCCGCACGCGCCCGGCATCGAGGTCCACCGGCTTTTCGCAGAACACCGCGCAGCCCGCGGCGGCCGCACGCTCCACATACTCGGCATGCGTGGGCGTGGGCGAGGCGATGACGACAGCGGCGGCACCAAACGCGCTTTCCAGCGGCATCACCGAGCTCTGGCAGGCATCGGCGAGGCGTCGCGCCGCCACCGGGTCGGGGTCCGTGATGCCGACCACCCGCACCCCCGGCATCGCCGCGAGGTTGCGCGCGTGGATCGCCCCGATCCGTCCCGCGCCGATCACTGCCACGTCGCCCATGCACCGCTCCTTGTTGCGGCGCGCTTTTCATCTGCTGCGGCGGCGGCGGCAAGAGGGGCGGCACAGCGCCGGAAGCCGAAACCGTGGCGCGTGGCTTTTCGCCGCCCGCGGTTCGGGGTAGGGCCGGGCTTCACGCGCAACGGAGTCCTCTCGTGACGGTCAAGCTCGGCACCAACCCCATCGCCTGGTCCAATGACGACATGCGCGAGATCGGCGGCGACATTCCGCTCGCGCGCTGCCTCGCGGAGGCGCGGGAGGCCGGGTTCACCGGCATCGAGCTTGGCCACAAGTTGCCGCGCGAGGCGGCGGTGCTGCGCGCGGTGCTGGCGGCGCACGGGCTCGACCTGGTTTCCGGCTGGTATTCCATGGCGCTGCGCGAGCGCGACGCGGCGGCGGAATTCGCGGCCATGGCGCATCACCGCGCGTTGCTGCGCGCCCTCGGCTGCCGGGTGGCGATTGTCGCGGAGACCTCGAACGCCGTGCATGGCGACAAATCCGTGCCGCTCGCCCGCCGTGCCGCGCTGAGCGAGGCCGAGTGGCCGGAGTTCTGCGCCCGGCTGACGCGGCTCGGCGAGATGCTGGCCGATGAGGGGCTGGCGCTGGCCTACCACCACCACATGGGCACCTGCGTCCAGACCGAGGCCGAGATCGACCGGATGATGGCCGGCACCGGTCAGGCCGCGGGACTGCTGCTCGATACCGGACACGCCAGTTTCGCCGGCGCCGACCCGGTGGCCCTGGCCCGGCGGCATCGCGCGCGGATCGTGCACGTGCACTGCAAGGATGTACGCCCCGCCATTGCCGCGCGCGCGCTCGCCGAGGGGATGTCGTTCCTCGACGCGGTGCTGGAGGGCGCGTTCACCGTGCCGGGGGACGGGGCGGTGGATTTCCCCGCGGTGCTGGCGGAACTGCCGGATTACAGCGGCTGGCTGGTGGTGGAGGCGGAGCAGGACCCCGTGAAGGCGAACCCGCTTTCCTATGCCAGGCTCGGCCACGACAATTTGCTGCGCATGGCGCGCGGGGCCGGGATGCGTGTGGCGGATGGGCTGTAAGGCATCATGATATCAGCGAGTTAGGCGGTATTTGAGGATTTCTATCGAAGGATTGAAAGGGCAGGGTTGCAGTCCTAAATTTTGCGGCGCAACATATGTTGCATCGCAGCAAGGGAGTTGTTCCCATGGCCACCATCACCCTCAATCACAAGACCGCGTCTCACCGCGCGGGCGGGCGTCTCGCCCATCTGTTCGCCGCCATCGGCGAGTGGAACCGCGAGCGCCTGCGCCGCAAGGCCATCGCCGATGAGTTGTCCGCGATGTCCGAGATGGATCTCCGCGACCTCGGTATTTCGCGGTCCGACTTCCCGGCGATCGTCGACGGCTCGTTCCGCCGATAAGACCCCAGGGCGCTAAGATTGGGGCCGCCGAGGCCCGGGGCGGGGCCGGCACGCCGCCGGCCCCGCCCAATCCGGCCTCGCCCAATCCAGCGCCGCACTTTCCTGGCGTCGCACCCTTGGCGCGGTGTCATAAACACGTCACCCTGGCCCGCCGCACGCGTGCTAGGGAGGTCGCGATGCCGCTTGCCGATAACCCGCCGCTCGGGCGAAAGCCTGGGCCTGCCGTCCGCCTCGCTGCCATCGGCAAGTCCTTTGGACCCACCCCGGTCCTGGACGGGCTCGATCTGACCATCCAGCCGGCCAGGCTCACCGTCCTGCTCGGCGGCTCGGGGTGCGGCAAGACCACCTGCCTGCGGCTGATCGCGGGGCTGGAGCCGCCGAACGCGGGGCGCATCGAGATCGATGGGCTTGATGTCACGGCGCTGGCGCCCTCACGGCGCGGCGTTGGCATGGTGTTCCAGTCCTACGCGCTGTTCCCGCATCTTTCGGTCGGCGAAAACATCGTCTTCGGGCTGCGCGCCCGTGGCACGCCCAAGGCCGAATGGCGCCGCCGGCTCGACGCGGCGGCCGAGTTGCTCGGCCTGACCGCCATGCTCGACCGCAAGCCCGCCCAGCTTTCCGGCGGCCAGCAGCAGCGCGTGGCACTCGGGCGCGCGATCGTCGCCGAGGCGCCGATCCTGCTGCTCGATGAGCCGCTTTCCAACCTCGACGCGCAATTGCGCGCGGAGATGCGCCAGGAACTCGTCTCGCTGCAGCGGCGGCTGGCGCTGACCATGGTCTGCGTGACGCACGATCAGGCCGAGGCGATGAGCATGGCCGACGAGGTGGTGGTGATGCGCGAGGGCCGGATCGAGCAGCAGGCCGAGCCGCACACGATCTATGAGCGCCCGGCCAACGTGTTCGTCGCCGGCTTCATCGGTGCGCCGCCGATGAACCTGATGACCAGCGAGGATTTCGCCGCAGCGCTCGCCGCGGCCGGCAGCACGGAGCGGCTGGGCGTCGCGCGGACCGTCGGCATCCGGCCCGAGGCGTTCGCGGCCGGCGTCGGGCGGGCCGGGGATTTCGGCTTCGTGCTCACCGCGGAGGGCGGTGAATATGTCGGCGGCGCCACGATCGTGATCGGCCGGCTCAACAGCGATGGGCCGCGCGTGCAGGCGCGCCTGCCGGGCCTGGCCATACCGGCGGCGGGCAAGCGCATCCGCCTCGCCGCCCCGCGCGACGCGCTGCACCTGTTCGGCGAGGACGGCGTCCGGATCGTCGCCGCCGCGCCGGCCTATGCGTGATTATTCCGATACAACAACAAGGGGGTCTTGCCATGAAACTCACACGCCGCTCCATGCTGGCCGGGGCGACCACGCTCGCCGCACCGGCCGTCGCGCGCGCCGCGACGCTCGATATCTCGTTCTTCTTTCCCATCGCGGCCTCGGGGCCGATCACCAAGATCATCAACGGCTATGCCGCGGATTTCGCCAAGGTGCGGCCCGATGTGCGGATCAAGCCGGTCTATGCCGGCAGCTATGACGACACCATCGCCAAGGCGATCACCGCCTTCAAGGGCGGGCACGCACCGCCGCTCGCCATGCTGGGCGCGATCCAGGTCTATACGCTGATCGACCTCGGCGCGATCGTGCCGTTCGACGAGGTCGCGACCTCCGCGGAAGACAAGGCGTGGATGAACAGTTTCTTCCCCGCCTTCCTCGCCAACGGCGATGTCGACGGGCATGTCTGGAGCATCCCGTTCCAGCGCTCGACCGCCGTGCTCTACTGGAACAAGGCAGCGTTCAAGCAGGCCGGGCTCGACCCCGAAAAGCCGCCGCAGAACTGGGTCGAGCAGGTCGCGATGGGCAAGAAGCTGGTGCTCAAATCGGGCAGCCAGACGACACGCTGGGGCGTGCAGATCCCGGCCACCGGCGGCACCTACTGGCTGTATCAGGCGCTGGCCGTGGAGGCCGGGCAGCAGTTGATGAACAAGTCCGGCACCGTGGCCTACTTCAACACTCCGGGCTCCGTCGCGGCCCTCGATTACTGGGTCGGGCTCGCCAAGCAGGGCGTGCAGGCGCCGGGCGTGATCGACTGGGGCGTCACGCCCAACGACTTCCTCGCCGGGCGCACCGCGATGATGTGGACGACCACCGGCAACCTCACCTTCGTGCGCGACGGCGCCAAGTTTCCGTTCGGTGTGGCCATGCTGCCGGCCGACAAGCAGCGCGGCACGCCGACCGGCGGCGCCAATTTCCACATCTTCAAGACCGCGACGAAGGCCGAGCGCGAGGCCTCGCTCGCCTTCGTCAAATGGGTCACCAGCCCCGAGCGCGCGGCGGCCTGGAGCATCGCGACCGGCTATGTCGCGACCCGGCCCGATGCGTGGGATACCGCGCTGATGAAGAAATACGTCGCCGGCTTTCCGCAGGCGGCCGTGGCGCGCGATCAGCTTCCCTACGCGGTGCCGGAGCTTTCGACCCATGCCAACCAGCAGGTGACGCTGCCGCTCAACAGCGCGTTGCAGGCGGCCCTGGCGCGCAGCAAGTCGCCGAAGGCGGCGCTCGACGAGGCGCAGGCGATCGCCGACCGGGTGCTGGCACCCTACAAGCGGGGCTAGCCGCCGGTGGCGCGGGGAGGCGTAACGCCGGTGGCGGGGGCGTGACGGAGGCGAGGCGGGAGGCGCTGTGGGGCTGGCTGCTTGTGCTGCCGGCACTGCTGTTCCTCACCGCCTTCACCTACTGGCCGACGCTTGAGACTGCGTGGGCGGCCCTGCACACGGCGCCGGTGCCGGGCCACCCGTCGCGCTTCGCACCGGCGGTCAACTTCGTGGCGATGGCCGCCGACCCGGTCTTCTGGCACGTGCTGCGCAATAATTTCTATTACGCGCTGGCACTGATCCCGGCGACCATGGCGCTCGCACTCGCGATGGCGCTGGCGGTCAACCGGCGCATCCCCGGGCGCGCGCTGCTGCGGCTCGCCTATTTCACGCCGACCGTGCTGCCGATGATCGCGGTCGCCAATATCTGGCTGTTCTTCTTCACCCCCGGCTACGGGCTGGTGGACCGGGTGCTGGCGCCGTTCGGGCTCGGCGGCTGGAACTGGCTCGGCGAGAGCACCACGGCGCTGCCATCGGTGATCGTCATCGCGGTCTGGAAACAGGCCGGTTTCTACATGATCTTCTATCTCGCGGCGTTGCAGTCGCTGCCGGTGGAACTGGCCGAGGCCGCCGCCCTCGAGGGTTCCTCGCGCTGGAACTATCTGCGCCGCGTGGTCTGGCCGCTGCTGATGCCAACGACGCTGTTCATCTTCGTCAACGCGGTGATCGACGCGTTCCGCCTGGTGGACCAGATCGTGGTGCTGACGCGCGGCGGGCCCGACAACGCCACCGCGATCCTGCTCTACTACATCTATCAGGTCGGATTTCAGTATTTCGACTCGCATTACGCCTCGGCCCTCAGCCTGGTGCTGATCGCGCTGCTCGGCCTTCTGGCGCTGTTCCAGTTCAAGGTGCTCGCGCGGCGGGTGCACTACCGATGAGACGACCCCGATGAAGCGACCGGACCTGGAGACGGTCGGCGCCTGGCTGCTCGGCGTGATGTGGGTCCTGCCGCTCGCCTGGGCGATCTGGAGCGCCATTCACCCGCCCTCCGCCTCGCAGATTTTCGGCCTCGGCTCGCCGCTCACGCTGCGGAATTTCACCACCGCCTGGGGTATGGCACCGTTCGGCCGCTCCATGGCCAACACCGTCATCCTGGTCTCGATGGTGCTCGCGGCGCAGTTCGTGCTGTGCACGCCGGCGGCGTTCGCCTTCGCGCGGATGCGCTTCCCCGGGCGCGACATCGCCTTCGCGGTGGTGCTGATGCAGCTGATGATCGCGCCCGAGGTGCTGATGGTGCAGAACTACCGCACTGTCGCCCATCTCGACCTCGTGGACTCGCTGTTCGGCATTGCGCTGCCCTATCTCGGTTCGGCGTTCGGGATCTTCCTGCTGCGCCAGAGTTTCCGCATGGTGCCCGAGGAGCTGGACGCCGCCGCGCGCATCGAGGGGCTGTCGCTCTGGCAGCGGGTCTGGAAGCTCTACCTGCCGCTGGCGCGCCCGACCTACATCGCCTACGGGCTGGTGCTGGTGAGTTTCCACTGGAATAATTTCCTCTGGCCGCTGGTAATCACCAACTCCGTGGGTGTGCGCCCGATCACCGTTCAGCTTGCGATGTTCTCAACCACGGACCAGGGCACCAACTGGTCGATCGTCAACGCGGCAACGCTGCTTTCCACGGCGCCGCTGGTCATCGCCTTCCTGCTGTTCCAGCGCCAGTTCGTGCAGAGCTTCATGCGCGCCCGCGCGCAGTAGCACGCAAGACAACCCGAGACCGGCACCGGCTCGCCCGCTTGCTTGCTGGCCCTTTATTGGCTGGTCAGGCGCAGCTCGATGCGGCGGTTCTTCGCGTAGGCCGCCGGCGTGTTGGCGGGGTCGATCGGCTCGGTATCGCCGAACGCGGCAGCGGCGAGGTGGTTCGCCGGCACCCCATCGGCGATCAGCGCCTTGACGACGGCGATGGCGCGGATCGCCGAAAGCTCCCAGTTCGAGGTGAACGGCGAGCCCGGGCGCAGCGGCAGCTTGTCGGCATGGCCATCGACCCGCAGCAGCCAGTGCACATTGGGCGGGATCTTCGGGATCAGGTTCTTCAGCGTGATGGCAAGCGTGGTGATCTGGTCGAGACCGGCCGAGGAGAGCGTTGCGCTGCCGGATGGAAACAGCACTTCCGATTCGAAAACAAAACGATCACCGACAATCCGGATGCCCGGCCGCCCGGCCAGCACCTTGCGCAGCTCGCCGAAGAAGACGCTGCGATACTGTTGCAACTGCTGCACCTTCTGCGCGAGCGCCGCGTTGAGGCGGCGGCCGAGATCGGCGATCTGAACATCCTTGTTGGCGGATGATTTCTCCGAAACGTCGAGCGCCTTGGAGATGCCGGCAAGCTGCTGGCGAAGCTGGCTGAGCTGCTGGTTCAGCAGGGCGATCTGCGCCTTCGCACTGGTCGAGAATTTCTGCTCGTCGGCGAGCTGCGCCGCGATCGCCGCGTTCTTCTGCTGCGTGGTGAGCGTTCTTGCCGCTTCATGGCGCACCTGTTTTTCGAGCTGGTCACGCAGTGCCGTCAGGGCCGCGACCTCGGAGGAAAGCTGCGCCACCTGGCCGAGTTTCAGCTCGATCGTGGCGCGGTCGGCCTTGACCGTCTTCTGCAGCTCAGTGCGCGCCGCGCGGGCCGCGGCAAGGTTCGCCGCGAGCTGATCGCGCTGGGCGGCGAGGGCTGCTTGCGCCGTCTTCGATGCCGCGAGGCCGGCCCTGAGCTTGCCCGCCTGCTCCTGCAACGCCGCGAACTGGCCGGCGAGCCGGTCGCGCGCGGTGCTGCTGGCCGCGAGCTGCTGGCCGATCTGCGCCAGCGCGAGGCGCAGATTTTCCTCCCGCCCCTTGGCAAGCGAGAGCATGTTCGAAAGCTGCGCCACCTGGGAGTTGAGCGAGGCGAGCTGCTTGTTGCGCCCGGCGAGGGTCACCGAAAGAAACGCCTGTGCGAGCACGAAGACCAGCAGTACGAAAATGATGACCATCAGCAGCGTGGACAGCGCATCCACATAGCCCGGCCATGGGTTCATCACATCGCTGCCGTTGCCGCGCCGGCCGCGGGGCATCAGCCGGCTCCGGGACGCGGCGTCGCCGTCATCGCGACTGCTCCTCGGCCAGTGCGGCGATGGTGCGGGTCAGCACCTTGATCTCGTTGCGCAGCTCCGCGGTGGACTGGGCGCGCCCCTGCTCGCTGTCCGACAGCAGCCTGGCCAGCAGCAGCTCGATGTTGCGCAGATGCCCTCGCGCCGCGTCGTCGCCGCGGTCCTCGCCGAGGCGGGCGAGCGCCGGGCCCAGGCTTGCCTGGGTCTCGGCGATGCGCAGCATCAGTTGCTGGTTCGCCTTCATGGTATCGGAGAGCACGGCAAGACGTTCCGAGAGCGCGAGGGTCGCCTGGTTCGCCTCCCGCCTGCCGTCCTCGCCGCGCGCCAGTGTGGCCTGCAACTGCTCCATGTTCTCGGCCGTCTGCTCCAGCAGCGCCTGCACATAGACGGGGATCGAGGTCTCGCCCTCGGCGATGGCGCCCGAGGAAAGCCGGGTCAGGCTCGCGAGCCATTCCTCCAGCTCGTTGAAGAAGCGATTCTGCGCCTGGCCCGCGGTGAGGTCGAGAAAGCCGAGCACCAAGGCACTCGAAAGCCCGAGCATCGAGGAGGAAAACGCCGTGCTCATGCCGCGCAGCGGTCCGGCGAGCCCCGCCTTGAGCTGGGTGAACAGGGCGGTGACGTCCGACGTCCCCACCGTCATCCCGGCAATCACGTTGCCGACCGAGCCCACGGTGATCAGCAGGCCCCAGAACGTGCCAAGCAGGCCGAGAAAGATCAGCAGCCCCGTCATGTAGCGCGACAGCTCGCGGCTCTCGTCGAGCCGGCTTGAAATCGAGTCGAGCAGCGAGCGCATCGCCGGCGCCGAGAGCGTAAAACGGTCACGCCCCTGGCCCTGCTGCTCGCCGCGTGACTGGCGGGCGGCGAGCATGCTGGCCATCGGCGCCAGCAGGCGCGGCGTGCGCAGCAGGGCAAGCCGGGTGCGGGCGCGCTGAAATGTCTCCACCCATTCCACTTCCGGCCCCAGGCGCAGCACCTGGTACAAATTCCAGGCGATGCCGAGCACCCCCACGCCCAGAATCAGCGTGTTGAGTCCGGGGTTGGCGTCGAAGGCGAGCAGCAGGCGGGTGTGCAGGAAGATGCCGACGGCGAGCACGACCAGAACGAAGATCACCATCCGCAGCAGATATTGCGTGGGCCGTGTCATTTCGGCTCCGTTTCGGTGATGTCGACGCGGTCCGCTGGCGCCGCGGCCCCCTTGGTCGCCGCGCCAAGAGCGAGCAGGGCGATGCGCGCCGAGGCGATACCGCCATGGATCAGCACGCTGCGCACCGCGAGGGCGCGCGAGAGCGACAGGCGGCGCGCGTATGAAGGATCTGAACGTCGGCCCGCGGCATAGGCGCGCACCGTGAAATCGCTGCCGGGGCGGGAAGCGGCAAGGACGGCCTGCAACGCGCCATAGGTCGTCGGGTTCAGCTCCGCGCGCCCATGGCCGAAGGTGATGCGGATACCGCGCGGTATGTCGCTTGCCGCCCCAGGCGCGTCTGCAACGACGGTCGCTGGCGGCGGCGGGCGCTGCGGGCGCACCGGCACCACGATGGGCGGCGGCAGCACCGGCGGCGGCGGTGCGGAGAGCGGGATCGCCAGCGGGTCGATCGAAGGCCCCGCCAAGTGGCGCGGCTCGCCGGCGGCAGCGGCCGGGCTGCCTGGTGGGTTAGTGGGCGGGTTAGGCGGCAGGGGCAGGATCCGGGTCACGGCCTGGGCGCCTGCCACCGCGCCGGCGGTGCTGGCCTGCGGCCTGGGTGGCAGGGGCAGGGTCTTGAACGGGCTCTGGGCGCGCGCCACGCCGCCGTCAGCCAGGGCCGCGAGCAGCGCTGCCGCCGGGATCAGGACGAAAATCGGGCCAGCTCTGCGCATCATGCGACCGCGTCTCTACCGGAGCGGGGGGTTTCGCTCAATCGCGAGACCGTTCACCCCGTCGTCATCCGCCGGCAAGGGCGTGCGAAACCGTCTCGCGCAGGGCCGCGTGCAGGTGCGGGTTGGCCGCGACCACGTTGCCGCTGGCCAGCGGGTCCGTGCCATCGGGCCCGGTCGCGTAGCCGCCGGCCTCGCGCACCAGCAGCACCCCCGCGGCCATGTCCCAGCGGTGGAGCCCCAGCTCCCAGTAGCCGTCCACCCGTCCGGCGGCGACCCAGGCGAGGTCCAGCGCCGCCGCGCCCATGCGCCGGACCCCGGCCACCAGCGGCATCAGATGCGCCAGCGTGCGGGCAAACGCGACATGGCGCGCGGGCGGGGCGGCGGCAAACGGGATGCCGGTGGCGAACAGCGATTCCTGCATGTCGCGGCGGCCGGAGACGCGCAGCCGGCGCTCGTTGAGAAATGCGCCAGCACCTTTTTCGGCCCAGAACATCTCGTCGGTCGCCGGCGCATAGACGACGCCCGCCACCACCTCCGAGCCGCCGTCCTCAAGCCGCTTCTCCAGCCCGATCGAAATCGCCCAGTTGGGGATGCCGTGCAGGAAATTGGTGGTGCCGTCGAGCGGATCGACCACCCAGCGCCAGGTCCAGTTCTCCGATCCCTGCGCACCGCTTTCCTCCATCAGGAACGCATAGCCCGGCCGTGCCTTGGCGAGGTCCTCGCGCAGGCTGGCCTCGGCGCGCAGATCCGCCTGGCTGACGAAATCGCCCGGGCCCTTGACGCTGACCTGCAGCTGCTCGACCTCGGCGAAGTCGCGCAGCAGCCGCTTCGCGGCCCGGCTCGCGGCGTTCTGCATCACCACCATGTGCGGCGAGAGATGGAGCTTCATCGCGGGCGTCCCGTCAGCCCTTGGCGCGCTCCACGTAGCTCGCATCCTCGGTGCGCACCACGATTCGCTCGCCGGATTCGATGAACGGCGGCACCGAGGTTTTCACGCCGTTCGAGAGTTTCGCGGGCTTGTAGGAGGAGGCCGCGGTCTGCCCCTTCACCACCGGGTCGGCCTCCACCACCTCCAGCACCACCGTCGCCGGCAGGTGGATGGCGACCGGGTCGCCCTCCACGAGGTCGATCGTCACCGGCATGTTGTCCTGCAGGAACGGCGCCATCTCGCCGAGGATGTCGGCCGGGATGATCGCCTGCTCGAAGGTCTCGGGGTCCATGAGCACCAGATTGGTGCCGTCGGTGTAGGAGTAGGTGTATTCCTTCTCCTCGGTCAGCAGCCGCTCGACGGTGTCAGCGGTGCGCCAGCGCTCGTTGGTCTTGTTACCGCTCTTGAGGTCGCGCATCTCCACCTGGATGAAGGCGCCGCCCTTGCCCGGCGTGATGATCTGCTGCTTGAGCACGGTCCAGCGGCGACCTTCGTGCTCGATCACCTGGCCGGCGCGGATGAGGTTCGCCTGCTGCTTCATGTCGGATATCTCGCGTTGGATAGAACGGTGAATGGAATGGGGAACGGCGCGCGGGTGTCTAGCCGCTGAGCCGCGGGTCGGCAACCGGGTGCGCCGCGCCGCTGCCGTCGAGCACGGCGCCGCCACCCCCCTCGTTCTCCCGCCAATGGTCTGGCCCGATCGGCACCTTGCCGTGCCCGCCCGGGATATCGAGCACGTAGGTGGGGATTGCCAGCCCGCTGATCCGCCCGCGCAGCGCCGCGAGAATGGCCCGGCCCCGCGCCACCGGCACGTGAAACCGCGCCGTGCCGGGTGCTGCGTCGAGCTGATGCAGGTAATAGGGCTTGACCCGTGCCGCGAGCATGGCGCGCAGCAGCGCCTCCATCGCCTCCTCCGTGTCGTTGACGCCGGCGAGCAGCACGGACTGGCCGAGCAGCGGGGCGGTCGCCGCCAGCCGGGCGAGGGCGGCGCGCGCGGCCTCGTCGAACTCGCTGGCATGGTTGGCATGGACGGCGATCCACAGCGGCTTCTGGGTACGCAGGGCGGCGAGCAGGTCGTCGGTCACCGCCTCGGGGGTCGCGACGGGCAGGCGGGTGTGGATACGCAGCGTCTCGACATGCGGGATCGCATCAAGGGCGGCGAGGATCGTGCCGAGGCGCCGCGGCGAGAGCATCAGCGGGTCGCCGCCGGTCAGGATCACCTCGCGGATGGCGGGGTGCTCGCGCAGCCAGGCGCAGGCGGCGTCGAGTTCCGCCGGTGTCAGCAGGCCGCCATCCGGCCCCACCTGCTCGCGGCGGAAGCAGAAGCGGCAATAGACCGGGCAGACCAGCAGCGGCTTGAGCAGTGCGCGGTCGGGGTAGCGGTGGACGATGCCGCGCACCGGCGAGAGCGCCTCGTCGGCGATCGGGTCCACGGTTTCATGGGGTGCCGTGACCAGCTCCTCCGGATGCGGCACGAATTGCCGGCCGATCGGGTCGTTCGCGTCGGCGATGAGGGCGCGCAGCGCCGGCGGGATGGCGATCGCATAGCGCGCCGCAACCGCGGCGACGGCATCGCGCGTGGCCGGGGCGATCAGATCAGCGGCGACGAGCGCGTCGGCGTCGCGCAGGGTAGCGGCGGTCATGGCGGGCGGGCGTGTAAAGCGTGCCATCCCGCCCGGCAACCAGGGCGTGGGCAACCAGGGCGCGGGCAACGGGGGCATGGGCAATTGGGGGGGCAGCCGATCGCGGCGCGAGCGGCGCCGGATCTCGCGGCTCTGTGCTGCCCGCGTGTAGTCTGGGCGCCATGCTGCCGCTTCCCCTGCTTCGTCGCGCCCGCCTCGCCGCCGCGACCCGCGCCTTCTTCACCGCGCGTGGCTTCACCGAGGTCGAAACCGCCTATGCCGTGAAAACGCCGGGGGAGGAGGTGCATCTGCGCCCCTTCGTCACCGAGCGGGAGGCGACGGATGGCGCGCGCACCAAACTTTTCCTGCACACCAGCCCGGAATTCGCCATGAAGCGGCTGCTCGCTTCCGGCTCCGGCCCGATCTTCCAGCTCGCCCGGGTCTGGCGCAACGGCGAGGGCAGCGCGCTGCACGCGCCGGAGTTCACGATGCTCGAATGGTATGCGCCGGGGTTCGGCATGACGGCGCTGATCGAGCAGACCATGGCGCTGCTGCGTGCGGTGTTGCCGGGCGAGGTCGTGTGCCGAGGCGTGGCAACACGGCTCGACGAAGCGGAGGTGCTGAGCGTGGCCGAGGCGTTCCGCCGCTATGCCGGGGCGGATGTGCTGGGCACCGCGGGCGATGCCGCTTCCCTCGCGGCCTCCGCCGGCGAGACGCTGCGCCCTGGCGAGGACTGGGAGGACCTGTTTTTCCGCCTCCTGCTCGCGCACGTGGAGCCGCATCTCGGCCGGGCGCGGCCGACCTTCCTGACGCATTGGCCGGTGGCCCAGGCGGCGCTGGCGCGGCGCGACCCGGCCGATCCGCGCGTCGCCGAGCGGTTCGAGCTGTTCGTCTGCGGCATCGAGCTGGCCAACGCCTTCGTCGAGCTGACCGATGCCGCCGAGCAGCGCGTGCGTTTCGCGGCCGACCGCGCGCGACGGCATGCGCTATACGGCGGGCCGGATTGGCCGATGGACGAGGCACTGCTCGCGGCACTGCCCGCGCTTCCGCCCTGTGCCGGCATCGCGCTCGGCTTCGACCGTCTGGCGATGATCGCCGCCGGGGTGGATGATATCCGCGCGGTGCTCGCCTTGCCGGATTTCTGATCGCGGGCACATCTGTGGGGCAGGTGCAAGGAGATGGATGCGATGCGGCCGACGATGATCGCGATGCTGGTGCTGGCCTGCGCGGGGTGCGTGCGCCAGGGACCGTCGCCGTTACAGATCAAGCTCGCCTCGATGGTGGGGCAAAGCGAGACCTCGGTGGTGCGCCAATGGGGTGTGCCGAACCAGACCTTCACCACCGCCGGCCACCGCTTCATCGCCTATGTCCAGCTGCGCCACGACCTGGTGCCGGGCGGCGGGCCATGGGGTCCGCCATGGTGGGGATGGGGCGGCTCGCAGGTGATCACCCGCAGTTGCGAGGTCACGCTCGAAATCAAGAAAGGCAAGGTCGCGGGTTATTCCTATCGCGGCAGCGCCTGCAGCTAATTCCGCACCTGCGTGCATCCGCCGTCGCCGAGCGTCCGTAGCGTGCAGGACGGGTGCGCGCAGGGCGACCCGCACACACGAAGGAGACGCATCATGCGGGTTTTCCCGATGGTTACCTTGCTGCTCGCGCCGGCGCTGCTGGTCGGCTGTGCGCAGGGCATGGCGCAGACCACCGCCATGGGTTCCACGCCGATGGCGGCATCCACGGACACGGTGATGGTCGGTGGCCAGGCCATGTACCCGACCAAGAATATCGTGCAGAACGCTGTGAACTCCGCGGATCACACGACGCTGGTCGCCGCCGTCAAGGCCGCGGGGCTGGTCCCGGTGCTGGAAGGCAAGGGGCCGTTCACCGTCTTCGCGCCGACCAACGAGGCGTTCGCGCAGCTTCCTGCGGGGACCGTGCCGACGTTGTTGAAGCCACAGAACAAAGCCGAGCTGGTGAAGATCCTCACCTACCACGTCGTGCCGGGTCATTACGATTTCGCCGATCTCGCGAAGCTGATCGAGGCGGGCGGCGGGCGGGCCCAGCTCAAGACCGTCGAGGGCGGCATGCTGACCTTCATGATGAACGGGCCGCATAACATCACGGTGACCGACGCGAAGGGCGATACTGCCGACATCACCACCTATGACGTGAATCAGTCGAACGGCGTCATCCAGGTGATCAACAAGGTGCTGCTGCCAGGCTGACCCCACGGCCAGGGCGCGGCGGACCCGGGCGCATTCCTCCCGTTGCGCCCGGGTCCATGGCGCTCATCACCCGTTGGCCTTCGCGGGCGGCGGGGTCAGGCTGCGTCGATCGCCGCGTTCATCGCCCGCACGCCGGCGGCGGGACCGTCGGGATGTGCCCAGACCGCGCCGACGACCGCCAGAAAATCGGCACCCGCGCGTACCAGCGGTCCGCAGTTCTCCGTCGTGATGCCGCCGATCGCGACGCATGGGATCGTTGCGATATCAGACCATCGTGCCAGAAGCCCGGGCTCCGCGCGGGTCGTCGCCTCCTTGGTGCGGGTGGGGAAGAACGCGCCGAAGGCCACGTAATCGGCACCATCCTCCCCGGCGGCAAAGGCCAGGTCGAGGCTCGCATGGCTCGTCACCCCGAGCGTGAGCCCGCCGAGGACGCGCCGCGCCTCGCGCGCACCGGTATCGCCCTGGCCGACATGCGCGCCGTCGCACCCGGTCTCGACCGCGAGGTCGGGCCGGTCATTCATCAGCACCGCCACGCCACGCGCCTGCGCCACCGGAACGATCGCGGCGGCGGCGCGGCGGATCGCCTCGTCCGTGCTGTCCTTGAGGCGGATCTGCAGGCAGGCGACGTCACCGGCGTCGAGGGCGGCCGCGAGCTCGTCGGGGAAGGTCGCGAGCGCGATCGCCGGCGGCGTCACCAGATAGAGGCGGCAGCATTCGCTCACCGATGCTGCCCCGTGCCACCGGCTTTCGCGCCGGCGCCCGCGGTCACGCCTTGCCCTGGTAGATCTCGATGATCTTGGCGAGCATCGCCAGCGCCTCCGCCTTCGGACGCTGGAACGTGTTGCGCCCGATGATCGATCCGTTGGCGCCGCCGTCGCGCAGGCCGCGGACCTCCTCGTAGAGACCGTCGAGCCCCTTCGCCTCGCCGCCCGAGAACACCACGATGCGCTTGCCGGCAAACGCGGTCTGGACGACGTGCTCGACCCGCTTCGCCAGCGTCGAGACATCGATCTGCTGCGCCTCATAGACCTTCTTCGCTGCATCGAGGGCGAGGTGCGCCGTGGGCGGCTTCACCTTGATGATGTGCGCACCCATCAGTGCGGCCATGTGGCAGGCATAGGCGCAGATATCCACCGCCGTCTCACCCGCCTTATCGAGCCCGGGGCCGCGCGGATAGCTCCAGACGACGACGGCAAGCCCCGCCGCCTTGGCCTCGTCCGCCAGCTCGCGCAGCTCCTCCATCTGGTCGAACGCATATTCGCTGCCGGGATAGATGGTGAAGCCGATCGCCGAGCAGCCGAGCCGCAGCGCGTCGGCAACCGAGCCGGTCACCGCCTGGTCCTTGGATGTCGCCAGCGAGTTGGAGGAGTTGAGCTTGAGGATGGTCGGGATGGCGCCGGCGAAGCTCGCGGCCCCGGCCTCGATCATGCCGAGCGGGGCGGCATAGGCGGAAAGCCCCGCCTCGATCGCGAGCTGGAAATGATAGTGCGGGTCATAGGCGGCGGGATTGGGCGCGAAGCTGCGCGCCGGGCCGTGCTCAAAGCCCTGGTCCACCGGCAGAATGACGAGGCGCCCGGTGCCGCCGAGCTTGCCCTCCATCAGGATGCGGGCGAGGTTCGCCTTGGTCCCCGGGTTGTCGCTCTCGTAATGATCCAGGATGCGCTTGACGCGCTGGGTGACGCGCATGGTGGGTCCTCCGCTCGGGTTTGCGCGCCTGTAGCGCGACGCGGCGCGCACGTCACCTGCGGCGCCAGTCAAGGATTGTCATGGCAGGTGGGCGCGCGGGCAGGATCACCGCGCCGAGCGTGCCGGCGGCGGCGGCAACGCGCGCGGCGCCGGGGCAGGGGGCCAGCACCAGGGCGCGGCAGCCGCAGCGCAGGGCGGCCATGGCATCGCCCGGCGCATCGGCGCAGTCCAGGATGTCGGCGAGCATCGCGCTTGCCTGGCCGCGTGCCTGCTCCACCAGCGCGCGCCACCAGGCCGGGCCGAGCGTCGCGGCCGCGAGCGGCGGCGAGAGCAGCGTCACCGGCAAGCCGGCGGCCACCGCTGCCAGCGCCGTGTGGCGATCCTCGACCAGAACGATTGGGCCTGGAAACATGCTTGACGTTCAACCCGGTTGAAGGTTGAAACTCAAGCGTGGCGGAAGATCAGGAGGCGACCGTGAGCACAACCCCAGGGGCGGCGGCGCCGGATGACGACGCGGCGGACCGGATCGAGCGGGCCTTGGAGCGAATCGCGGCCCTGGGCGATCGCCCGAGGGCGCCGGTTGCCGCCGCGGCCGCCTCGGCGGTGGACCCGGCGCTCGCGCCGCTGCTCGATGCGGTGATCGCGCGGCTTCGCCAAACGCTGGGGGACTAGCCCATGTCGCAGATGACCATCCGTATCAACGGCTATGCCTATGTCGTGGGCTGCGACGATGGGCAGGAAAGCCACCTCACCGCGATGGCGAGCGAGATCGAGGCGCGGGTGAGCGCCATCAAGGATCTTGGCGGGCAGTCCGGCGAATCGCGGCTGCTGGTGCTGGCAGCGCTGCTGATGGCCGACGAGCTGCACGACCTCAAACTCGAGGCGGCGCAGTTGCGGGCCACGCGCCCTTCCGACGGCGCGTCGGTGAAGCCGGCGAGCGACGCGGCGCTGCGACGGCGGCTGGCAAAGCTCGCGGATCGGGCGGAGGCGATCGCCGGGCAGTTGGATGCCGGCCAGGCCGTGGCCGGTTAGGCTGTGGCGCGCTGGGCGTTGCCGGATTCGCCTGTCGTCCTTATGTTCATCCGGCGGGGCTGCCGGGTGCGTCAGGTTCGTTCATCCCCGGGGCCGATAGCAACCTCTCGGGAGCTGGCTCTGTCGTGACCCTGGTCACGGTATCTGGTGCCCACCTGCGCAAGCAGGCTCTGGGAGGGTGGCATAACCAACGGCCATGGCGGCTCCGCGCATTTCTCCATCCGGTGTGTCCGCGCCCGAAGCGTTGAGGGCGGCAAAGGTGCGGGCGCGTGAGACGGCGCTGGCGCGACGCGCCGGGCAGGACCCCGCACTCGGCGCCGACCTCGCCCGCCACCTGCTGCGCGAGATGCCGCCGCCGCCCGGCGTCGCGGTGTCCGGCTTCTGGCCGCTCGCCGGCGAGATCGATATCCGCCCGTTGCTGGAGGCCTTGTTCGCGCGCGGAAATACGGTCCTGCTTCCTCAAACACCAAAACGCGGCAACCCACTGATTTTTCGTCATTGGTACCCTGGCGCCGCGATGATCCCCGAGCGCTTCGGCACGTTGCGGCCGGAGGGCGAGGTCGGCGTGCCAAGCGTGCTGTTGGTGCCGCTGCTGGCGTTTGACCGGCAGGGGCGGCGGCTCGGCTATGGCGGCGGGTTCTACGACCGCACCCTCGCCGGCCTGCCGGGGGCCACCGCCATTGGCTGCGCCTTTGCAGCCCAGGAACTGGACGAAGTGCCGGCCGGCGATTACGACGCGCGGCTGGCCGCGATCGCCACCGAGCGCGGCCTCATCATTCCCGCGGCCGATTTTCCCTCCACCTTTCCTGGGGTCTAAATGCGCATCCTGTTTCTTGGCGACACGGTCGGGCGAACCGGCCGTGAGGCGGCGGCCGCGGCGCTGCCGAAGCTGCGCGAGCAGTTGCGGATCGACCTCGCGATCGTGAACGCCGAGAACGCTTCGCACGGGTTCGGTGTTGCTCCGGAGATGGCGGAGGCGCTGTTCGCCGCCGGCGCCGATGTGATCACGCTGGGCAACCACGCCTGGGACCGCAAGGAGATCATTCCATATATCGCCAGCCACGCGCGGCTGATCCGCCCGCTGAACTTTCCGCCGGGCACGCCGGGCGCCGGCACCGCGATGGTGGAGCTTGCCGATGGCCGGCGCGCGATGGTGGTCAACGCCATGGGACGGTTGTTCATGGACCCGCTCGACTGCCCGTTCCGTGCCATGGCGGCGGAGCTCACGCGCCAGCGCCTCGGCGCCACGGTGCAGGCGATCGTCGTCGATTTCCACGCCGAGGCGACCAGCGAGAAATGGGGCTTCGCGCATCTGTTCGACGGCCAGGTGAGCCTGGTGGTCGGCACCCACACGCATTGCCCCTCGGCCGACCACTCGATCCTGCCCGGCGGAACCGCCTTCCAGTCCGATGCCGGCATGTGCGGCGACTACGACTCGGTGATCGGCATGGACAAGACCATCGCCGCCGCGCGTTTCCTCAAAAAGCTGCCGGGCGAGAAGCTGCACCCCGCGGAGGGCGAGGCGACCGTGTGCGGCCTGTTCGTCGAGACCGACGACGCGACGGGGCTGGCGAGGCGTGCGGAGCCGGTGCGCCTCGGCGGGCGCCTGTCGCAGGCGATGCCGCAACTGTAACGATGTCTCCGCGCCGATAGAGGACCCGATGGCAGGCCATTCGCAATTCAAGAACATCATGCACCGCAAGGGTGCGCAGGATGCGCGCCGTGCGCGGCAATTCGCGCGCCTGATCCGCGAGATCACGGTGGCGGCGCGGCAGGGGCTGGCGGAGATTGCCTCCAATCCTCGGCTGCGCGCGGCGGTCGCCGCGGCGCGGCAGGCAAACATGCCGCGCGACACGGTGGAGCGCGCGATCAAGAAGGCCGCCGGTGCCGCCGCCGGCGATGACTACGCCGAGGTGCGCTACGAGGGTTATGGCCCCGGCGGCGTCGCGGTGATCGTCGAGGCGCTGACCGACAACCGCAACCGCACGGCGTCGGACGTGCGCTCCGCCTTCGCCAAGCACGGCGGCGCGCTGGGCGAGACCAACGCCGTTTCTTTTCTGTTCTCCCGGCGCGGGGTGCTGCGCTATCCCGCCTCCGTCGCGGGCGAGGAGGCGATGCTGGAGGCGGCGATCGAGGCGGGGGCCGAGGACGTGGTGACGGGTCCGGACGGGCATGAGATCAGCACCTCGGTCGAGGATTTCTTCGCCGTGCGCGACGCGCTCGAAGCCCGGTTCGGCGTGCCGGAGGAGGCGCGGCTGGACTGGAAGCCGATGACCACGGTCACGCTCGACGAGGACCAGGGGGCGAGAATGATCAAGCTGCTCGACGCGCTCGACGAGAGCGATGACGTCCAGAACGTGACGGCGAATTTCGAGCTGCCGGACGCGCTGATGGCGAAGCTGTCGGCGTGACCGCGCACCGCGCGGCAACGGGCTGCGCCGATAGCCGCGCCCGCGGCGACGGAAGGCTCGGATGACCCGCATCCTCGGCCTCGATCCCGGGCTGCGGGTGACCGGCTGGGGCCTGATCGAGGCGACCGGCAACCGGCTGCGCCATATCGCGGACGGCGCGGTGGAGACGAACGCGAGCGAGAGCGTGCCGGCGCGGCTGCGGGTGCTGCACGAGGCGCTGGCCGCCCTGCTGCGCGACCTGGCGCCGGACGAGGCGGCAGTCGAGGAGACGTTCGTCAATCGCAACCCCGCCTCGACGCTCAAGCTCGGCTATGCGCGCGGCGTGGTGCTGCTGGCGCCGTCGCTGGCCGGCATTCCCGTCGCCGAATATGCCGCCCTTTCGGTGAAGCAGGCGGTGGTGGGAACCGGGGGGGCGGCCAAGGAACAGGTGCAGGCGATGGTGCGCCGGCTGCTGCCTGGGGCGGTGATGCGGCGCGCCGATGCCGCCGATGCGCTGGCGGTCGCCATCTGCCACGCCCATCACCGCGGCTCGAACTCGCGGTGGCTCGCCGCATGATCGGCCGTCTGACGGGACGGATCGACGGGATCGAGGCGGATCGCTGCCTCGTCGATGTCGGCGGCGTGGGCTATGTCGTGCTGGCCTCCACGCGCACGCTCGGCGCGCTCGAACCCGGGGGCGAGCAGCGGCTGTGGATCGAGACGCTGGTGCGCGACGACGCGATCACGCTCTACGGGTTTCTGCAGGCCGCCGAGCGGGAGTGGTTCCGCATCCTGACCTCGGTGCAGGGGGTCGGACCGAAAGTGGCGCTTGGTATCCTCTCCGCCCTGGCGCCCGCGGACCTGGTCGCGGCGATCCAGGCCGGTGACCGGACGATGCTGACGCGCGCACCGGGCGTCGGCCAGAAGCTGGCCATCCGCATCGTGACGGAGCTGCGCGACAAGGTGGGTGCGCTGCCGCTGCCAGACAGCGTCTCGGCCGTAGCCCCGTTGCCGGCCGGCCCGGACGCCGAGGTGCTCTCCGCCCTCGGGCATCTCGGCTACCGGCGCGGCGAGGCCGAGGCAGCGCTGGCGAAGGTGCGCGCGAAGCTCGGCGCGGAGGTCGCGTTCGCCGATCTCGTGCGTGAGAGCCTGCGCGAGATGGCGCGATGAGCGGCGGGCGCGGCCGGCGCGGGGCGGCGCCCGCGGAGCCCG
>JAJXXT010000115.1 GCA_021780935.1 Pseudomonadota bacterium | reverse complement strand
GGCGCTGCTGCGGCTCGCGGCGACGCGCCTCGGCGTGCCGGAGGCCGATCTGCTCACCGCGGACGGCGCGGTGCGCCCGCGCGCCGGCGGCGAGGGGATCGGCTATGGCGCGCTGATCGGCGCCGGCGGCTTCGCGCTGAAGCTGGACAAGGATGCGCCGGCCAAGAGCCCGGCCAGCTATCGCGTCGTCGGCACATCGGTGGCGCGGCTCGACATTCCCGACAAGGTGACCGGCCGCTTCACGTTCATGCAGGATGTCCGCGTCGAGGGCATGGTCCATGCCCGCGTCGTGCGCCCGCCAGCGCTCGGCGCGACGCTGCTCGAGGTCGACGAGGCGTCGGTGCAGGCCATTCCCGGCATGATCAAGGTCGTGCGCGTCGGCAATTTCCTCGCCGTCGTCGCCGAGAGCGAATGGGGCGCGATCCGCGCCGCGCGGGCCCTGAAGGCGCGCTGGTCGGACTGGGACGGTCTGCCGGAGCAGGCTCGGCTCTGGGAGCATGTGCGCGCCACCAAGGTGGTGAAGGACGACGTCACCAGCAATGTGGGCGATGCGCCGGCCGCGCTCGCCGCGGGCGCGAAGCGCCTCGCCGCCACCTACGACTTCCCGATCCACACGCACGGCTCGATCGGCCCTTCCTGTGCGGTCGCCGAGCTGCGCGACGGGCAGCTGACGGTGTGGACGGCGTCGCAGATGACGCATGCGCTGCGCAAGCAGATCGCCGCCATGCTCGGCATGAAGTCCGATGACGTGCGCTGCATCTATGTCGAGGGCGCCGGCTGCTACGGGCGCAATGGCCACGAGGACGCCGCCGGCGATGCGGCGCTGCTGGCGCGCGAGACGGGACGGCCGGTGCGCGTGCAATGGTCGCGCGCCGACGAGCATGGCTGGGATCCGAAGGGACCGCCGACGCTGATCGATCTCGCAGGCGCGCTCGACGCAGATGGCAGCGTGACCGCCTGGCAGTCGAATTTCTTCATCCCGCAGGGCGCGGCCGGCAACGTGCCGCTGGTGGCGGCCGAGCTCGCCGGGCTGGCGCACGAGACGGCGATGGCGCCGGGCAACATCATCCAGAACTCGGCGCTGCCCTATGCCTTCCCCGCCATCCGCACCGTCTGCCACCGGCTGGAGACGACCCCGTTCCGGCCTTCCTGGATCCGTACGCCGGGGCGGATGCAGAACACCTACGCGAACGAGTGTTTTCTCGACGAACTCGCGGCCGCCGCCGGCGCCGACCCGATCGCGCTGCGGCGGCGATACCTCAAGGATCTGCGCGGCCTCGAGCTGATCGAGCGGCTGGTGGCGCTGTCCAGATGGCAACCGCGTCCCTCGCCGGCGGGAGGCCAGACCGGCGCGGTCCAGCGCGGCCGCGGCGTCTCCTATGTCAAATACGAGCTCGTCCGCACCTATATCGGCGCCGTCGCGGAGGTCGAGGTCGATCGCGCCAGCGGTACGATCCATGTCGCCCGCGTCTTCGTCGCGCATGATTGCGGCCAGATCATCAATCCCGACGGGCTGCGCAACCAGATCGAGGGCAACGTCATCCAGACCGTGAGCCGCGTGCTGAAGGAGGAGCTGACCTTCGACCGCAGCGCGGTGACCAGTCTCGACTGGGCGAGCTACCCGATCCTGACCTTCCCGGAGGCGCCGGAGGTGGTGATCGACCTCATCGACCGGCCGGCGGAGAAGCCCTGGGGCGCGGGCGAGCCCTCGGCGGCGGTGATTCCGGCGGCGATCTCCAACGCCGTGTTCGACGCCACCGGCGTGCGGCTGCGCTCGGTGCCGTATACGCCGGCGCGGGTGAAGGCGGCGCTGGGAACGATTTGAGTTTTCCCAACCTTGCCTCGATACTCGCCTTGCCTGGCGGTGTGCCGGGCGGGACGCAGGGGGAAGGCATGACCGGTGAGGCGCTGGCGCATCCGGATGGGCGGCGCCACCGGATCGTGGTGGTCGGCGGCGGCGCCGCGGGGCTGGAGCTGGTCACGCGCCTCGGTGACCGTGTCGGCCGCGGCGGTGCCGAGGTGACGCTGATCGAAAAGGCGCGCACCCATCTCTGGAAGCCGCTGCTGCACGCGGTCGCCGCGGGCAGCATGGATCCTGGCGAGCATGAGCTGAACTATCTCGCCCAGGCGCACTGGCACCATTTTCGCTACCGCCTCGGCGAGCTCGCCAGCATCGACCGGGTGCGCAAGGAGGTTCTCGTCGCTCCGGCCTATGACGAGGAGGGGCGCCAGATCACCTCCGAGCGCGCCTTCGGCTACGACACGCTCGTCGTCGCCATCGGCAGCGTCACCAACGATTTCGGCACGCCGGGCGTGGCCGAGTACGCGGTGCCGCTGGAGACGCCGGAGCAGGCGGTGCGCTTCAACCGCCGCCTGGTGAATGCCTGCATCCGTGCCCACGCCCAGGAGACGCCGGTGCGGCCGGGCCAGCTCCATGTCGTCGTCATCGGTGCAGGCGCCACCGGTACCGAGCTGGCCGCCGAGCTCCATCGGACCATCCGCGAGGTGGTCGGCTACGGCCTCGACCGCGTCGATCCGCAGCGCGACATCCGCATCATTCTGCTCGAGGCCGCGGACCGCATCCTGCCGGCGCTGCCCGAGCGCATCTCGCTCGCCACCATGCGCCTGCTGGTGGAACTCGGCGTCGAGGTGCGCACCGGGGCGAAGGTGGGCGCGGTGCGCGCCGACGGCGTCAGCCTCGCCGACGGCAGCTTCATTCCCTCGGAGCTCGTCGTCTGGGCCGCCGGCGTGCGCGCGCCGGCGGTGCTGCGTGAGATCGGCGGGCTGGAGACCAACCGGCTCAACCAGCTCGTCGTCACCGAGACGTTGCAGACGACGCGCGACCCCGACATCTTCGCCATCGGCGATTGCGCCGCCTGCCCGCGCCCGGGCTTTCCGACGCCGATTCCCCCCCGCGCCCAGGCAGCGCACCAGCAGGCGGCGCACATGCTGCGCCAGATCCGCCGCCGTCTCGCCGGGCGGGAGGTGGTGCCGTTCGTCTATCGCGATTTCGGCTCGCTCGTCTCGCTCGGGCGCTACAGCACCGTCGGCAGCCTGATGGGGTTCCTGGTCGGGCGCAGCATGTTCATCGAGGGGCTGTTCGCGCGCCTCGTCTACCGGTCCCTCTACATCATGCACGAGGTGGCGCTGTATGGCGCCTGGCGGACGCTGCTCGGGGTGATGGCGCGCGGCCTCTCGCGCCGCGCCGAGCCGGAGGTGAAGCTGCACTGACCGGGCTTGCCGCCGGTCGCGATCCTGGTTCAACCTCTCGGCAGTGACGGGGACGGGCACAAGCCGGCAGGCCCGGAAGGACGCCAAGGAAAGGACCAGGACCATGGATGCCAACGCCCTGCGCGCGATACAGGCGCCGCTGAAGCAACGCTACCGCGAGGATCCCGCCAGCGCCCGGATCCCGGCCCGCGCCGAGGGCCGTATCGAGGCTGGGGAGGTCGCCTGCGTGGTGCGGTCCTGGGCCGGCGAGACCCGGGCCGGACTGCATCAGGCCGCCGGCGGCGACGGCAGCCTGGCCTGTTCGGGGGACATGCTGCTCGAGGCGCTGATCGCCTGTGCCGGTGTCACGCTCAAGGCGGTCGCGACCGCGATGGGGATCGAGCTCC
This sequence comes from Pseudomonadota bacterium, assembly GCA_021780935.1. The sequence continues at coordinate 10,934 of JAJXXT010000115.1, read as the reverse complement.
GCGGTGGGCGCATCATCGCTGAAGGTCTGTGGGACGCGCGCGGCACGCTGGCCATCGACCGCACCGCACCGGTGGGGGTGATCGAAATCGCGCTGCGCTTCGAGCTGGATACCGACGCCGCGCCCGAGCAGGTGCGTCGTCTGATCGAAACGACCGAGCGCTATTGCGTCATCTACCAGACGCTGCGCAACCCGCCGCAATTGAGCGTGACGCACCACGTGCTCGCCGCCGGCGCCTGAGCGCCGGCCGTTTCATCGTTGCTTAATCATGCGCGTGCTCGACTGCGCGTGGCGACGCCCGGGGCTCCATGGCCCCGGATCGGGACGGCAAAATGCCTCGATGCGCTGAGAATCGGTTCTGATCGTCCGGACCTATCCGGCAGCAACAGAGGCACACTGACATGACCGACGCGACCCTCCGTATCCTCACCCTCGCCAAGCGCTTGCGCCGCGACGAGCGTGGTGTGACCGCGCTCGAATATGCGCTGATCGCAGCTCTGATCGCCGTCGCTATCGTTGGCGCGCTGGGGACGCTGGGCTCGGATCTCAACACCACCTTCACGAGCATCGGGACGAATCTCTGACCTGGCATGCTGCCAGCTCCTCGGGCGGGGCTGGCCGTCCCGCCTGGGAGCTTGCTATGGTCAGGCTCCAGCTTTCCTTGCGGCGGAGCCTGCCATGGCCGGACTCTATTTCGAGGACCTTCCGGAAGGTCGCCACTTCGTTCACGACATCACCCGTACCGTGACGGAGACCGACAATCTGCTGTTCAGCGCGCTGACGCATAATCCGCAGCCGCTGCATCTCGACGCCGAGTTCTGCAAAGGCACCGAGTTCGGCCAGATTCTCGTGAATTCGATGTTCACCTTCGGCCTGATGGTGGGCGTCTCGGTCGGCGATACCACGCTCGGCACCACCATCGCCAATCTCGGCATGGAGACGGTGCGCTTTCCCTCGCCGGTGTTCATCGGCGATACGCTGCGCACGGAGACCCGCGTCGTCGAGCGGCGCGAGAGCCGCTCGCGCCCCGATGCCGGCATCGTCGTTTTCGAACATCGCTGCATCAACCAGCGTGGCCAGGAGGTTGCCTCCTGCCGGCGCTCGGCGCTGATGAAAAAGCGACCGGCCTGAGGGGGCATCCGATGCCGCTGCGCTCGATGCTGTTCGTTCCCGGCGATGCGGAACGCAAGCTTGCCAAGGGGCGAGCCTCGCCGGCCGATGCGCTGATCCTCGATCTCGAGGACGCGGTGGCGCAGGAGCGGCTGCCTCTGGCGCGGGGGATGGTGCGCGAATTCCTGCTCGCCCATCCGGAGCGTTCGGCCCAGCAACTCTGGGTTCGCATCAACCCGCTCGAAACCGCGCTGGCGCTCGCGGATCTCGCCGCGGTGGTGCCTGGGGCACCGGACGGGATCGTGCTGCCCAAACCCGACGGTGGCGAAGAGATCATTCGTCTCGGACACTATCTCGACGCGCTGGAGACGAGCCTCGGCCTTCCGTTGGGCCGGATCCGGATCGTCCCGGTCGCCACCGAGACGGCGCGGGCGCTGTTCCGCCTCGACACGTACGGCACCTGCGGGCCGCGCCTCGCGGGCATGACCTGGGGTGCGGAGGACCTCGCCGCCGCGCTCGGCGCCAGCAGCAACCGCACCGAGACGGGCGTCTATGATGACGCCTTCCGCCTGGCCCGCACGCTCTGCCTCGCCGCCGCCGTGGCCGCCGGGGTCGAGCCGCTGGATACCGTCTTCACCGATTTTCGCGACCCGGCCGGCCTGGCGCGGGAAGCCCGCGCCGCGCGGCGCAGCGGCTTCACCGGCAAGCTCGCCATCCACCCGGACCAAGTGCCGGTGATCAACGATGCCTTCACGCCGAGTGCGGCGGAGATCGAGCACGCCGAGCAGGTGGTCGCCGCCTTTGCTGCCGCCCCGGGCGCCGGCGTCGTGGGGCTGGCGGGGAAGATGCTCGACATGCCGCACCTGAAGCAGGCGCAGCGCCTGCTCGCACTCGCCCGCCAGGCGGGCATGGTGGCGTAGCGCTGCATCCGATCCGCCAGGCCGTGGCGGATCGGATGGGATTTTCCGCCCAGAGCCAGGCGATTGAGCGTGACGCGCATGGTCCGGCGCGGTTCGCGCCCCGGGCCGCCGCCTTGATCCAGATCAAGGCGCAGTCGCGCTGGAGCCCCTGAATTCCTGCCAGCCGCTGCTGGAAACGGGCTGCGGAGCGGGAGGAACGATGCACAGAGATTCGCCGGCGCCCAGTGCGTCCCGCTGGGCTGCACACCTCGGAACGCTTTTCCTGTGTACGATCCTTGCCGCGTCGGCCGGCCTCCCCGGCAGTGCGCGGGCCGAAGACTCGGCGGTCAATCTCGGGCGGGTCGGAGCCGGCTCCTTCTTCATCACCGGCACGGCCGTGGGCATGACGCCGTATGAGCAGTGGTACACGCCCACGCCGACGCACGGACACGAGTACCAGAACGAATATGGCTTCGCGCAGGAATTCGTCCGTGTCGGGCTCGGCTATCACTTCGACAGTGGCGTCACCGCCTATGCCGAGGCGCTCAGCGCGGGCCTGTTCAACCTGCCGACCAATGCCAAGGCGCCTTACCCGCAGGGCGAATCCGGGATCGGCGCGACCTATTACGACGCCAACCGCAGCCGCGATGCGCTCGGCATCTTTCTCAAGCAGGCGTATATTTCACTCGATCCCGCGAAGTTCGGCGGCTTCGGCCTCGTTGCCGGGCGCTATGAGTTCAATGATGGCACCGAGATCATGCCCGATGATCCCGGTCTGCAGTGGTTGGTCCTGAACCGGATCCAGCAGCGCCTGATCGGCTCGCGCTTCGTGCTCGTCGGTGGCCGTTCGCTCGATGGTGCGAAGGTCACCTACGGTGATGCCACGCGCAACGTGACGCTGCTCTACGGCGTGCCCACCCAGGGCGCCTATCTCGTCGACGGCAACAACGAGATCAACGGCGTCGATGTCGCTTATCTCTCTTTCAACGCCGGCCCCCGCGCGCTGCCGGGCTGGCTCTGGGAGCGTGCGCTCGCGCGTCTGTTCCTGATCCATTACGACGACACCCGTGGCATCCTGCTGCCCGATAACCAGAGCCTGGCGCAGCGCATGCAAAGCAACGGGCCGGTGCGGATCACCACGCTCGGCGGCAATTTCCTCAGGGAATTCGCCGCCGGACCGGGCGAGTTCGACCTGCTGCTGTGGGGCGCCACCCAGTTCGGCTCCTGGGGGACCCAGACGCAGAGTTCCTATTCCTACAATGCGGAGATCGGCTACCACTGGCTTGATGGCCCGTGGAAGCCGTGGCTGCGCGGCGGATACACGGTGGCATCGGGGGATCATTCGGCGAACAACAACACCCACAGCACGTTCTTCGAGATACTGCCGACGCCGTGGTATTTCGCTAACTTCGCATTCTACGATATGCAGAACATCAATGACGCGATGCTGGAGCTGCTGACATTTCCAACCGACGCGCTGCAATGGCGCGTCGATCTGCACAACCTGTCGCTGAACTCGAAGCAAGACCTCTGGTATGCCGGCGGGGGCGCGTGGAACAACACGCTGTTCGGGTACCAGCCGCGGCCCAGCCACGGCGCCGGCCAGCTCGCGACCGTTCTCGAGTCCGCAATCACCTGGAAGGTGGCCGAGTCTCTGTCACTGAGCTGGTATCTCGGGCGCAGCTTCGGCGGCAGCGTCGTCGCTGCGAACTACCCCTATGGCAAGCAGGCGAATTTCGGCTTCATGATGGCGATCTGGCGGCTCTGAAGCCCCCCGGCCGGGCGCGGCCGGGGCCCGCGCCGGTCGGTTGAAAAATCGCATGGATCATGGACGGGTTCTGTGCTTGGCTTGCGTGCGAGCCAAGTGGTTCCCGGTTGGGGCCGCTTGCAAAAATGATGGGGGGAAATAAATGTCGAATTCAACGCAAAATTTCGACGCGGTTGTGATCGGCGCCGGGTTTTCGGGTTTGTACATGTTGAAGTCGCTGCGGGACCGGCTGGGCCTCAAGGTCCGTGTCTACGAGGCCGGCGAGACGGTCGGCGGCACCTGGTACTGGAACCGCTATCCCGGCGCACGCTGCGACTCTGATGCCTACATCTATTGCTTCACCTGGGACAAGCAGCTGCTCCAGGAGTGGGAATGGTCGGAGCGCTATCCGGAGCAGCCCGAGATTCTGCGCTATCTCGAGCATGTCGCCAAACGGCATGACCTGAAGCGCGACATCGAGTTCAATACGCGCGTGACCGGCGCCGAGTTCGACGAAAGCGCCAATCTCTGGCGCGTCCACACGGACCGGGGCGGCGATGTCACGGCGCAATACCTGATCGCAGCCGTCGGCAGCCTGTCCACCACGAACATGCCGCAGTTCAGGGGGCTGGAGACGTTCAAGGGCAAGTGGTACCACACCAGCCGCTTCCCGAGCAGCGGCGTCGACTTTACGGCCAAGCGCGTCGCCGTTGTCGGCACCGGCGCCACCGCGGTGCAGGCGATTCCTGAAATCGCGCAGCAGGCGAAGCATCTCACGGTGTTTCAGCGCACCGCGAATTACTGCGTGCCGGCGCGCAACGGCAAGGTGGACCCGGAGATCAATCGGGCGCGGAAGGCCGACTATGACGGCATCGTGCAGCGCATCCGTGACTCGTTCTTCGGCCAGGAACACTATTTCATCCCGAAATCGGCGCTCGAAGCGAGCCCGGAGGAGCGGGAGCGCGAATTCGACCGGATGTGGGATTCGGGCGGCTTCGCCTTCTGGCTGGGCAACTACCAGGACATGTTCTTCAGCCAGGAGGCGAACGATCTCTGCGCCGATTACATCAAGCGCAAGATCCGCAAGACGGTCAAGGACCCGGTGGTGGCCGAGAAGCTCATCCCCAAAGGCTACGCCTACGGCACCAAGCGCCAGCCGCTCGACACGAACTACTACGAGACCTTCAACAAGGACAACGTTCTGCTGGTGGATGCAGCAACCGACGGGGGCATCGAGGAGATCACCGAGACGGGCATCCGCGCCGGTGGCAAGGACTACGAATTCGATATCATCGTCTTTGCAACCGGGTTCGATGCCATGACCGGACCGCTGAAGGCGCTGAACCTGCGCGGCCGCGGCGGCAGGACGCTGGACGAGCAGTGGAAGGATGGCCCGCACACCTATCTCGGCATTTCGGTCGCCGGCTTTCCAAACCTCTTCACCATCACCGGCCCGCAAAGCCCGTCGGTGCTGACGAACATGCCGGTCGCCATCGAACAGCATGTCGAATGGGTCGGTGAGTGCATCGAGGCGATGCGCGCCAACGGCAAGTCGGTCATCGAGGCGTTGCCCGAGGCGCAGGAGAAATGGGTCGCCCACGTCAACGAAGTGGTCAACATGACCCTGATGACCGGGGCCAATTCCTGGTACATGAGCGCGAACATCCCGGGCAAACCGCGGGCGTTCCTGCCTTATCTCGGACCGGCAGGCGTCGGCGGCTACCGCAAGACGTGCGATGAGGTTGCGGCCAAGAACTATGAGGGGTTCGTGCTGGCCTAGAGCACGGTCCGGCCTGATGGTTCGATCAGGTCGGACGGTCGTGCTCTGGAAACATATCAGTCTGGAGCGACGGGTCTCCGATCCGCCCGGGCCGGAACGGCGCCAGCGGATCGGAGGTTGCTCCAGGTCTGGTTCGGGATACGCTGGCGGGTAGGGGCGTCGTCGCCCGATGCCGTCTGCATCAATCATAAACGGGGGAAACGATGAGCGATAACGCCTACTACTCGCAGGATGCGCACGGTCCATACGAGTTGCACGACATCGGCAATCTCGACTTGGAAGAGGGCGGTACGCTGCGCGGCTGCAAGCTGGCCTACGCGACCTTCGGCACGCTGAACGCGGCCGGCGACAACGCCATCCTGATCCCGACCTGGTATTCCGGTACCAGCAAGATCATGGAACAGGTCTATATCGGCAGCGGCCGCGCGCTCGATCCGGACAAGTATTTCATCATCGTCATCAATCAGATCGGCAGCGGCCTCTCGACATCGCCGCACAACACGCCGGCGCCCGGCGGCGCGGCCAATTTTCCGCACGTGCGCATCGGGGACGATGTACGCGCGCAGCATCGGCTGGTCACGGAGAAATTCGGCATCAAGAGCCTCGCCCTCGTCGTTGGCGGTTCGATGGGTGCCCAGCAGACCTATGAGTGGGCCGTGCGCTATCCGGACATGGTCAAACGCGCGGCGCCGATCGCCGGAACGGCAAGGAACACCGTGCACGACTTCCTCTTCACCGAAACCCTGGTCGAGGCGATCACGTCGGATCCAGGATTCAAGAAGGGCTTCTACGCGTCGCCGGCGGATGTGCGCGAGGGGATGCTGCGCCACGCCAAGATGTGGGCGGTGATGGGCTGGAGCACCCAGTTCTTCCAGGAGAACCGCCACAAGGCGCTCGGCTTCTCGTCGCTCGACGATTTCATCATCAACTTCATGTACGCCTATTTCGGCCCGATGGATCCGAACGATCTGCTCTGCCAGGCCTGGAAATGGCAGCGCGGCGACGTCAGCCGCCATACCGGCGGAGACCTCCGCGCCGCGCTCGGCCGTATCAAGGCCAAGACGTTCGTGATCCCGATGTCCTCCGACATGTTCTTTCCGCCCGCGGATTGCGAGGCGGAGTGGCGGCTGATCCCGGATGCGGAGTTCCGGCCGATCCAGACGATCGATGGCCATCTGGCGCTGTTCGGCGCGGATCCGGCGGCGATGGCGCAGCTTGAGAAGCATCTGAGCGATCTGCTCGCCGCCAAAGTGTGAGCCGGCGGCCTCCGGCGGCGCTGGGCCGTCGCCGGAGGCCGTTGGAATCCGGTGCTGGTTTGCGTCCGCACCGCGCGTGCCTTAGCCTTCCGTGAGGCTCAAAGGCGAGGGAGGTCACAATGCGTCTGAAAGACAAGGTTGCGCTCGTCACCGGGGCGGCGAGCGGCTTCGGCGAGGGCATCGTGAAGCTCTACGCGGCCGAAGGCGCACGCGTGATGGTGGCGGACATGAACGCGGAGGGCGCTGCGCGCGTCGCCAGCGGCCTCGGTCACCATGCCGCTTCGGTCGGCGGGGATGTCAGCAAGGGCGCCGATGTGCGGGCAATGGTGGAGGCCACCGTCGCACGCTTCGGCCGGCTGGATATCGTCGTCAACAATGCCGGCACGACGCATCGGAACAAGCCGCTGCTGGAAGTGACCGAGGCCGAGTTCGATCGTGTCTATGATGTCAACGTGAAGTCGATCTACTGGATGGCGCAGGCAGCAGTGCCGGTGTTCCGCCGCCAGGGCTCGGGTGGCGCGTTCATCAACATCGCCTCCACCGCCGGCATCCGCCCGCGCCCCGGTCTGGTCTGGTACAATGGCTCGAAGGGCGCGGTGAACATCATCACCCATGCGATGGCGATCGAACTCGCGCCGGACAATATCCGGGTCAATGCGGTCTGCCCCGTGATCGGCGCCACCGGGCTGCTCGAGCAGTTCATGGGCGTGCCCGATACTCCGGAAAACCGCGCGAAATTCATCGGCTCCATCCCGCTCGGGCGGATGAGCACGCCCGCGGATATCGCCAATGCCTGCCTGTGGCTGGCGGAGGATGCCAGTTCCTTCATCACCGGGGTACTGCTTCCCGTCGATGGCGGCCGCTGCGCGTGAGGGCCGACCGCGTCCGGTGAGGATCGTCTCCGTCCAGTCGTGGGTGGCGTTCGGCCACGTCGGCAATTCGGCGGCGCTGTTCCCGCTGCAGCGGCTCGGCGCCGAGGTGGTGGGGGTGCACACGGTGCAGTTCTCCAACCACCCCGGCCATGGCGGCTTCGGCGGTGCGGCGCTGCCGGCGGCGCACATCGCCGCCGTGCTCGAGGGGCTGGCGACGCGTGGTTTCCTCGCCGCGGTGGATGGGGTGCTCTCGGGCTATCTCGGCGAGGCGGAGACCGGCCCGCCGCTGCTCGCCGCGCTGGCGCAGGTGCGCCGCGCCAACCCGGCCGCGCTCTATTGCTGCGATCCGGTGATCGGCGATGAGGGCCCGGGCGTCTATGTCCGGCCCGGACTGCCCGAGTTCTTCGCCGCCCAGGCCGTGCCGCAGGCGGACCTGCTGACACCGAACCGGTTTGAGCTCGGTCTGCTGACGAACCGCCAATGCCATTCACTGACCGAGGCCATCGAAGCCGGCGCGGCGCTGCGCCGGCGCATGCGTGGCGCGGGACCGGGCATCGTTCTGGTGAGCAGCCTGGACGCGCCAGGCGGCGACATCGACATGCTGCTGCTCGCACCCGCCGGCCGCTTCCTGCTGCGCACGCCGCGCCTGCCGATCACGCCGAACGGCGCGGGGGATCTGCTCGCGGCGCTGTTCCTCTTCCACCATCTGCGCACCGGCGATGCCCGCGCGGCGCTGGAGGAAGCTGGTTCCAGCCTGTTCGGCGTCATCGCGACGACGGCGGCCGCGGGCACGCGGGAACTGGCACTGATCGCCGCGCAGGCGGAGCTCGTCGCGCCATCGCGACGCTTCGCCGCCGAGCCTTGTTGAGCCGGCGCGGGCTGGGCCCGGCCCGGCTCAGTCGGCCAGATGCCAGAAGCGGGCGATCTCGGCGGTGGCGTCGATGTCGGATTCAAGGAAATAGCCGCCGGCGCGGGTGGAGGCGACGGGCAGGCCGTGATCCATGCCGGGCATGATCCAGGCTTCGACCGCGGGGCGATCGGGATGCCCCCAGTAACGGCGCAGGCCGCTCCGGTCGCTGCGGCCGGCGGCGGCGTCGAGCCCGTGCAGGCCGGTCCATTGCCGCACCAGGTTCTCCGCGTTGGCGGGATCGACGGTGCTGTCCGCCGCGCCATGCCAGATCGTCAGCCGCGGCCAGGGACCGTCATGGCCCGGCGGCGCCGCGGCCCTAACGGCTCCATCCCAGCCGGCGGCGGGCGGGGGGCCGGCATCGGTCATGCGCGCGACGCCATGGCCGAAACTGGCCGCGGCCCCCGCCGGTAGCCCGGCGATGATGGCGCCGCCGGCGAAAATCTCCGGGTAGGCGGCGAGCATCGCCGCCGCCATCGCGCCGCCGGCGGACAGACCGAGGATGAAGATCCGCGCCGGATCAGAGCCGTAGGTGCTGACCGCGGTCTCGACCATGGCGTGGATCGAGCCCGCCTCGCCGCGTTCACGGGCGGTATCAGAGGCGCGGAACCAGTGGAAGCAGCCGCCATGGTGATTGGCGCGGCGCTGCTCCGCGGCGACGATGGCGATGCCGAGCCTCGGTGCCGCCTCGAGCCAGCCGGAGCCGGCGGCGAAGCCCGCGGCGCTCTGGCCGCAGCCATGCAGCAGCACCACCAGCGGCCGGCCGCGAGCCAGTCCGGCGGAAGCATGGCCATACATGCTGAGCCGCCCTGGATTGGGGCCGAAATCGGGGATTTCGACCAGTTCCGGCGGCGCGGCGGGGGGCAGGTCGGCGGCGGGCGGCACCTCCAGCAATGAGGTGACGTGACGCAGCGCGCGTTCGAGCTGGTGTCGACCGACGCCTGGAATGGAAGCGAGACGCATGGCTCAGCCAACTCCGTCGATCATGAGCCGAAGATATGGGGGCATTATGCTGCAATGCAACAAGACGCCGCCGTCTCGCCGCCGAATGGTCGTCTCATCCAGCGCGCGTCCGCGCGCGTCGGGTCATCCAGCGCGCATCCTCGCGCGTTGGCGCACGAGCCCGAGCACGGCCCGGCAGAGCGGGGTCGGCGCCTCGACCCAGTCCGCCATCTCGACCACGGCGCCGAGCAGCGCCTCGATCTCCAGCGGCCGGCCTTGTTCCAGGTCCTGCAGCATCGAGGTCCGGTGCTGTCCGACCTCGGCGGCGCCGGCAATGCGGGCATCGACGTCGATGGCGAAGCGGATGCCGAGGCGCTCGGCCACCGCCTGGCCCTCCAGCATCATCGCGCGGACCAGCGCACGGGTGTCAGCATCGGCGATGATGACGTCGAGCGTGGCCGTGGTCAGCGCGCTCACCGGGTTGAACGCCATGTTGCCCCAGAGCTTGACCCAAAGCTCGTCGCGGATGCGGGGCCGCACCGGCGCCTTCAGCCCGGCCGCGATCAGCAGAGCCGAGAGCGCGCCCGCCCGCGCGCTGCGGCTGCCGTCCGGCTCGCCAAGGCTGAACCGGTCGCCATAGACGTGGCGGATCACGCCCGGGCTCTCGATCTCGGCGGCGGGATAGACGATGCAGCCGAGGGTCTGCGCCGGCGGCAGCGCCCGCCACAGCGCGCCCTCCGGATCGACGGCGTGGACGATGCGGTCGGTGAAGGGCGCCGGGAGCCCGGCGCAGTACCACCAGGGAACGCCGTTGACCCCGGCGACGATGGTGGTCCCGGGCCCGATCAGCGGCGCCAGCGCGGGCAGGGCCGGGGCGATCGAGTGCGCCTTGAGGGTCAGGAACACATAGTCCTGCGGCCCGAGCGTGGCCGGATCGGCGACGACGCGGGGATGGGTGACGATGCGCTCCTCGCCGCTCAGCAGCGTCAGCCCGTGGCTCTCGATCGCCGCGCGATGGGCGCCGCGCACGACGATGGAGACCGGCGTGCCCGCCGCTTCCAGCCGGGCGGCGAGCAGTCCACCGATGGCGCCGGCGCCGAAAACGCAGAGGCTGGGCACGCTCAGGCCACCAGCCCGAGCGTCGCGGCGAGCCCGATGCGCTGCAGCTTGCCGGTCGCCCCTTTTGGAATTTCTCTCACGAACACCACCTTACGCGGCACTTTGAAAGCCGCGAGCCGCTGGGCGGCAAAGTCGCGCAGCTCCTGCTCGGTGCAGGCCATGCCCTCCCGCAGCACCACCGCCGCCGCCACCTCCTCGCCAAGGGTCGCGTGCGGCAGGGCAAAGCTCACGACCTGCGCCACGGCCGGGTGGTCCATCAGAACAGTATCCACCTCCAGCGGGCTGACTTTCTCGCCGCCGCGG
>JAJXXT010000067.1 GCA_021780935.1 Pseudomonadota bacterium | reverse complement strand
CGTCGCCCACGCCGCAAGACAGCCGCTGAGCATCGAGGACATCGAGATCGACGGGCCGAAAGAGGGCGAGGTGCTGGTCGAGATCAAGGCGAGCGGGATCTGCCACACCGACGAGTTCACGCTTTCCGGCGCCGATCCGGAGGGGCTGTTCCCGTGCATCCTCGGCCACGAGGGGGCGGGCGTGGTGGTCGAGACCGGGCCCGGCGTCACCTCGCTCAGGCCCGGCGACCACGTGATCCCCCTCTACACGCCGGAGTGCCGGCAGTGCGAATACTGCCTGAGCCGCAAAACCAACCTCTGCGTCGCGATCCGCGCGACCCAGGGCAAAGGCGTGATGCCCGACGGCACCAGCCGTTTCCGCTGCACCGGTACGCCCGTCTATCATTACATGGGCACATCGACCTTCGCGAACCACACCGTGCTGCCGGAGATCGCGCTGGCGAAGATCCGGCCGGACGCGCCGTTCGAGAAGGTGTGCTACATCGGCTGCGGCGTCACCACGGGCATCGGCGCGGTCATCAACACCGCCAAGGCGGAAGCCGGGTGCCGCGCCGTGGTGTTCGGGCTCGGCGGCATCGGGCTCAACGTGGTGCAAGGGCTGCGGATGGTCGGCGCCGAGCAGATCGTGGGCGTGGATCTCAACCCAGGGCGCCGGGCGCTGGCGGAAAAATTCGGCATGACGGATTTCGTCAATCCGAGTGAGGTCGAGGGCGATCTCGTGGCCTACCTGGTGGCGCTGACCAGGGGTGGCGCGGATTACAGCTTCGAGTGCATCGGCAACGTCGACGTCATGCGCCAGGCGCTGGAATGCGCGCATCGCGGCTGGGGCAAGTCGATCATCATTGGCGTCGCCGGCGCGGGCCAGGAAATCAGCACACGGCCGTTCCAGCTCGTTACCGGGCGCGTCTGGATGGGCACCGCGTTCGGCGGCGCGCGCGGTCGCACCGATGTGCCGCGCATCGTCGACTGGTACATGGACGGGCGGATCAACATCGATGATCTGATCACGCACGTGATCCCGCTCGAGCGCATCAACGAGGGCTTCGAGATGATGCGCCGCGGCCAGAGCATCCGCACCGTCGTGCGGTTCTGAGATGGGCGGCTCGGCGGAAGGGCATCGGCACTACGAGGCGCTGATCGCCCGGGCTGCGGCGGTTTCGGCGGTTGCCTGCGCCGTGGTCCATCCCTGCGACCTTCCCTCGCTGGGTGCGGCGCTCGAGGCGGCGCGCGAGCAACTGATCACGCCGATCCTGGTCGGGCCGCGGGCGCGCATCCTGCGCGTCGCGGCGGATGCCGGGCTCGATCTTGCCGGGCTGCCGATCGAGAACACGCCGCACAGTCACGCCAGTGCCGAGCGTGCCGTTGGCCTGGTGCGCGAGGGGCGGGCCCAGATGTTGATGAAAGGCTCGCTGCACACCGACGAGCTGATGGCGGCCGTGGTCGCGCGCGATACCGGGCTGCGGACCGCCCGGCGCATCAGCCATGTCTTCATCATGGACGTGCCGCGCTACCGTGAGCCGCTGTTCATCACCGACGCGGCCATCAACATTGCGCCCGATCTCGAAATGAAAGCCGATATCGTTCGCAACGTCATCGACCTGCATCGCGGCCTCGGCCTTGGCCCGCCGCGGGTTGCCATCCTCTCGGCGGTGGAAACGGTGACGCAGAAGATCCCGAGCACGATCGATGCTGCGGCGCTGTGCAAGATGGCCGAGCGCCACCAGATCGTGGGCGGGCTGCTCGACGGTCCGCTGGCGCTCGACAACGCCATCGACCCCGAGGCCGCGCGTATCAAGGGCATCGACTCCGAGGTTGCCGGGCGGGCGCAGGTGCTGCTGGTGCCGGATCTCGAGGCCGGCAACATGCTGGCCAAGAACCTGACCTTCCTTGGCGGCGCCGATGCGGCGGGGATCGTGATGGGCGCACGCGTGCCGATCATCCTGACCAGCCGCGCGGACAGCCGGCGGACGCGGCTTGCCTCCTGCGCGGTTGCCGTTCTCTATACGCAACATCTGGCGCAGGCAGCCGCGGAGGCGGTGGCGTGACGGGACCGCTGCTGGTCATCAACGCCGGCAGTTCCAGCCTCAAGTTCGAGACCTTCGACGTGTCCGACGGCACGCCGCGGCGGAATCTGCGCGGGGAGATCGAGCGGCTGGCGAGCGACGCGCCGCATTTCGTGGCGCGCGATGGCGAGGGGCGGCCGGTGGAACGCCTGCTGGGCGCTGACGAGGATCCGCTCGCCGTGCTGCTCGCCTGGCTCGGCGAGCATGGCGGCGGCGCGCCCTGCGCCGTCGGGCACCGCGTGGTGCATGGCGGGGCGAGGCATATCGGTCCGGCACTGATCGACGATGCGCTGCTGGCGGAACTCGCGACCCTGGTGCCGCTGGCGCCGCTGCACCAGCCGCACAACCTCGATCCCATCCGGCGCCTGCGCACGCACGCGCCATCGCTGCCACAGGTGGCGTGCTTCGATACCGCCTTTCATCGCGGCCATTCCGAGGTCGTGGACCGGTTTGCGCTGCCCGAGGCGCTCTACGCGCAGGGGGTGCGGCGATACGGGTTCCACGGCCTGTCCTATGCGTGGATCGCGCGGCGCTTCGCCGAGGTTGCGCCGACGCTCGCCGCCGGGCGGGTGATCGCGGCGCATCTCGGCTCGGGCTGTTCCGCCTGCGCGATGGTCGGCGGGCGCAGCGTGGACAGCACCATGGGCTTCACCGCGCTCGAAGGGCTGGTCATGGGCACGCGCCCCGGTCAGCTCGATGCCGGTGTCGTGCTCTATCTGGTCGAGCAAGGGATGGAGGCGAAGGCCATCGAGCACCTGCTCTATTACGAGAGCGGCCTGAAAGGCCTGTCGGGCATCTCGGGCGATGTGCGCGACCTGCTGGCCGATGGCGGCGCGCGGGCGCGGCTGGCGCTCGATGTCTTCGCCTATCGGGCTGCCGCTGCCTTCGCATCGCTGGCCGCGTCGATGGGCGGCCTCGACGCCGTGATCTTCACCGCCGGGATCGGCGAGAACGCGGCGACGATCCGCGCTGCGATCGTGCAACGCTGCGCCTGGCTCGGCGTGGCGCTCGATCCCGCGCGCAACGCCACGAACAGTACGCAGATTTCCGCCGCCGACAGCAAGGTGGCCGCCTATGTCATCCCGACCGACGAGGAGGCGACGATCGCGCGCGAAACACTGGCGGTGCTTGCCGCGCGCTGAGCCAGGACCGGCCGGCGTCCAGGGCGTCGAGCGGCGAGGCCGCAGAAGGGCAGGCCTGCTCGGGCCGCATGGGTCATGCAGCTGACAATATCATAACGCTGCTTATTATATGGGCTATGTCCAATGACCTGCTGTCCCTGCTGCACGATCTCGCCCGACATTCCCGTATGGAGGCGGACCGTCGCGCCTCCGCCCAGGGCCTGACGCTCGCGCAGTGGAAGATTCTCATTCACCTCGAGCGGCAGGCCGGGCTGTCGCAGAAGGAACTGGCCGAGATTCTCGAGGTGGAACCGATCACCATCGCTCGGCTGATCGACCGGCTCGAGGCGCATGGCCTGGTGCAGCGCCGCGACGATCCCGCCGACCGGCGCATCTGGCGCCTGCACCTGACCCCTGGGGCTGAGCCCGTGCTGAAGGCGCTCGCGCAGGAGCGCGTGGCGATGCTGGAGGCGATCACCGAGGGGCTCGCGCGCGCCGAGATTGCGACGGTCGAAGCGGCCATGGAGCGGATGAAGGCGAACGTCGTCGCCGGTCTGCGCGCCCGCGGTGCGGAGGCCGCCTGATGTCGCAGGCAACCGTGAGCGCGCGCGTCGGTAACGCGGAGCCGGCCACGAGGCAGCGTAGCCGGCGGCGCCTGCTGCGACCGCTGTTGATGCTTGGCGGGATCGCCATCGTGGTGGTTGCCTCGACCGTCTTCTGGCTGCGCAGCGGACGCTGGGTGGCGATCGACGATTCTTATGTGCGCGCTGGCAAGCTGCTGGTTGCGACCGATGTTTCCGGCATCGTTGCGACTGTGGATGTCCGCGAAGGCGAGCACGTGACCAAGGGTCAGGTCCTGTTCCGGCTCGACGCGCGTGCCTTCAGGATCGCGCTCGACCGTGCCAATGCCGAGCTGGCCAGCGCCCGGGCGAATGCGGCGGCGCAGCAGGGCGACTACCAGCGGATGCTGCAGGAGGCGGCGGCGATGGCGGCCAATGTCGCTTCCGACCGCATCGTTTACCAGCGTGCCGCCAGACTGGTCGGCAGCAGTGTCGTTTCCCGCGCCGACTACGATACCGCGCGCTACAAGCTCGCGGCGGACAGCGCGACGCTCGGCGCCCTCAGGGAGCAGGCGCAGGTGCAGTTGATGCAGATCGCCGGTAAGCCGGATCTGCCGCTCGACGCGTTGCCGGCCGTCCAGGCCGCGCAGGCGAATGTGGCCGAGGCTCAGCGTCAGTATGACCGCAGCATCGTGCGCGCACCGTTCGCGGGCATCGTGACCCAGGTCGCCAACCTGCAACCCGGCACCTACCTGCCGGCCGCGACGGCTGCGTTCGGTCTTGTTTCCGATACGAATATCTGGGTCGAGGCGAACCCGAAGGAGACCGAACTCACCTGGGTGAAGGCGGGTGACAAGGTGGATGTGTCGGTCGATACATATCCGGGTCGCGTCTGGACGGGTGTCGTGCAGAGCGTCGCGCCCGCGTCGGGTGCGGAGTTCTCCGTGCTGCCGGCGCAGAACGCGTCGGGCAACTGGGTGAAGGTGGTGCAGCGCATTCCGCTGCGGATCGTGCTCGATCCGGCGCAGGGCGCGCCGCCGCTACGCGCTGGCATGAGCGTCACCGCCGCCGTCGACACCCGCCATGTGCGCACGCTGTCCGATCTCTGGCCCTGGTAGCGGCACGGAAGCGTCATGAATCCGCACGCGACACCGCATCGCGGGCTCATCACCGTCTGCCTGATGGCGGCGACGCTGATGCAGGCGCTGGACTCCACGATCGCGAATGTGGCGCTGCCCTACATGCAGGGTTCGCTCGCCGCGACCACGGACCAGATCACCTGGGTGCTGACCTCCTACGTCATCGCCGCGGCGATCATGACGGCGCCGGTCGGCTGGCTGGCGATGCGCTTCGGCCGCAAGCAGCTCTTCGTTGCCTCCCTTATTGGGTTCACGATGGCCTCGATGGCTTGCGGGGCCGCGCAGTCGCTGGCGCAGATGGTGGCGTTCCGCCTGATCCAGGGCATGTTCGGCGCGGCGCTGGTGCCGCTGTCGCAGGCGACCCTGCTCGACATTTACCCGGTCGAGCAGCGCGGCCAGGCGATGGCGATCTGGGGCATGGGCGTGATGGTCGGCCCGATCCTCGGCCCCACGCTCGGCGGCTACCTCACCGAATTCTACAACTGGCGCTGGGTCTTCTATGTCAACCTGCCGTTCGGCATTCTGGCGGTCGCGGGCCTGATCGTCTTCATGCCGCGCCCCGAGCCGAACAAGGGCATGCGCTTCGACTGGATCGGCTTCCTGGTGCTGGCACTGGGGGTCGGGGCGCTGCAGATGATGCTCGATCGCGGCGAGACCAAGGACTGGTTCGGCTCGCGTGAAATCGTCGTCGAGGCGGTCCTCGCCGGTCTGGGCCTGTATCTCTTTCTGGTGCACATCTTCACCGCCGAAAAACCCTTCATCCCGCCGCGCATCTTCCGCAACGGCAATTTCTCGGCCGCGGCGGGCCTGATGTTCTCGATCGGGGTGGTGCTGCTCGCCTCCTCGGCGCTGCTGGCACCCTATCTGCAGACGCTCGGCGGCTATCCGGTGCTGAGCGCCGGCCTCATCATGGCGCCGCGCGGCATCGGCACCATGATCGCGATGATGCTGGTCGGCCGGCTCACGGTGCGGGTGGACCCACGCAAGCTGATGGGCTTCGGCGTCCTGGTGATGAGCTGGTCGTTCTGGCGCATGTCGAGCTGGACGCCCGATGTCGGAGAGCAGGAGATCATCTTCACCATCGTGATCCAGGGTTTCGCGATGGGTTTCGTGTTCGTGCCGCTGCAGGTGGTGGCCTTTGCGACCGTCGATCCGGCGCTGCGCGGTGACGGCACGGCGCTGCTCAGCCTGTTCCGTAACATCGGCTCAGCGATCGGCGTTTCCGTTACGGAGCTGATGCTGGCGCGACATCAGCAGATCATCCATTCCTCGCTCGCGGCACTGATCACGCCGTTCAACCGCATCCTCAGCGCCGGGCCGGGCGCGGCAATGGCGCCGATCAAGCCGCTGGGCCTGCCCCTGGCGTTGCCGCCACTCGGGATTCCGGCGACGACCACGATCCCCTACGGTGCCGCCGTCTCGCCCAACAACCCGCTCGGCGCCGCGGTGCTCGATCAGATGATCAACTTTCAGGCCAGCGTCATCGGCTACATCGACGATTACAAGCTGATGGTCTGGACCTCGTTGCCAGCGGTGCTGCTGATGTTCCTGATGCGCCGTCCCGGCTTTACCGTCGCGAAACCCACGGCGCACGACGTCATGGAGTAGGCTCGCTGTCCGCAGCGCCTCGCGGGCTCCCCCGGTTGCGCGGGCGCCGGGCGGGATGATCGCGCCGTCGACATCGTCAAACGTTGTGCGCCGCGCCGCGCGGACGGATGCCGCCGTGACCCGTGCAGCAGCGAAACGTTCGTGCCGTGCGGTCGTCCTGAAGGCGGCGGGCATCAACAACGTTGCCGAGATTGCCCGTCGTAACGACGGTGCCTGGCAGGGCCACCAGCCGGATGGACGGTTCCATCCGGCCGGATGTGACTCGATCCGATGCTTTCTAGAGCAAGCTGGTTGGATCTTGCTCTAGGCAGCGCCGCGTCGCGCTTCCGCACGCGACTCCGCGAGGTGGTCGAAGCGGTGGCTGAAGGTGCCGAGCCCCATCGTCTGCGACCGCAGCTCGATAATCATGTCGTGCAGTTCCGCCGCCGGCACCAGCGCCTCGACGTCGTCCCAGCCAGGCCAGCCGGCGCGCTCCGCGTAGCCGAGAATCTGCCCGCGCCGCCCGGTGAGCAGACGCTGCGCGCGGGCGGTGAACTCGTTGGGCACGCTGATCGTGACGCGCTCGATCGGCTCGAGCAGCACCGGGTCCGCCTTCGCCAGGCCCTCCTGCATGGCGGTGCGCGTCGCGGTACGGAACGCCATGTCGGAGCTGTCGACGCTGTGGAACTGCCCGTCATGCAGCGTCACCGCGATGTCGACGACCGGATAGCCGAACGGCCCCTTGCCGGCTGCCTCCTCGGCCGCCTCGCCGACGGCCGGAATGAAGTTGCGAGGCACGGCGCCGCCGACGATGCGGTCGATGAACTCGAAGCCGGCGCCGCGCGGGCGCGGCGCGATCTCGATCTTCACGTCGGCGAACTGTCCGTGCCCGCCGGTCTGGCGCTTCAGCCGCCCGTGTTCATGCACGCCGTGCCGGATCGTTTCGCGGTACGCGACCTGGGGCGTATGGCTCGTGACCTTGAGCCCGCCGATCCGGCCCAGCCGGTCGATCGCGGCGTTGAGATGGATCTCGCCCTGGCCGTGCAGCACGGTCTCGCCCGCTTCGGTGTGGGTGAGCGTGAGCGAGGGGTCCTCCTCGAGCAATTTCTGCAGCGAGCCGGAGAGCTTGACGTCGTCCTTGCGGTCGGTGGTGGTGATGGCCAGCGAAAAAACCGGCGAGGGTGGCGGCGGGAAGCGCAGTGCCTCGGCGCCGTTCGTGCTCACCGTCGCGCCGGTGGCGACGGTGTCGAGCCGGCCGAGAGCGACCAGCTCACCGGCCTGCGCCTGTGCGATCTTCGTCGGCTCGCCTGCGGGAAACCGCTGGATACCACCGAGCCGGCTGCCCGCGAGCGTCACGCCGTCGGGCAACGAGCCGCGCCAGATCCGCGCGAAGGAAAGCTTGCCGGCATGCCCCGCATGCTGGGTGCGGAAGACCTGGCCGAGCACCGGCCCTGACGGGGCAACGCCAAGCCGGGCCGCGGTTTCCTGCACGAAAGGCGTGTCGTGGCGCAGCTTCTTCCACAGCCGGCGCACACCGTGCATCTCCTGCCCGGCGCCGAGCAGCACCTCCACGACCTCGCCGGCGGCGAGGTCCTTGCGCAGGTCGGCATAGAGCTCGGCCGGCGTCGGCTTGACGTCCTCCAGCACCTTTTCGAGCAGCGCGTCGTCGTGATCGGCCAGCACCTCGACCAGCTTGTCGAGCGCCTCCTGCTCGACCGCCTGCATCTCCGAGGGCACGGCCATCATTTCCGAGGCCTGGCCGTTGCGGTAGCGGTAGGCGCGGTCGCTCACCAGATCGACATAGCCAGTGACGTGGCCGGCATCGGTCATCGGCACCTGGCAGAGCGCGAGCGGCATGCGTGCCTGGGCCTGCAGCGCCGTGAGCGTCTCCGCCAGCCCGCCTTCCAGGGTGTCGATCTTGTTGATCAGCACCAGGTGCGGGATGTGCCGCTCGGCGAGCAGGTGCAGGATCGGGGCCACGGTGAGGGCGCGCGAAGCGGCGGGGTCGCAGACAACGACGGCGATGTCCGCCACGCTGAGCGCCGCCGCCGCTTCGTAGGCGAACTCGACCGAGCCGGGGCAGTCGAGGATGGCCCATTCGTCACCGAGATAGCTCGCATGGCCGAGCCGCGTCTCGGTGGTCGGCGGGCGGTTGCGCGGATCGGCCAGCCGGCGGGCGGGGGATCCGGCCGCCTCCAGCAGGGCCTCGAAAAGCGTGGACTTCCCGCTCCCCGACGGCCCCACCAGGGCGACCGTGCGTGGGCTTCTTGCGGCATTGTCTCCGGGCATAGGGTTCCCCTCTCGTTGATGAGGGCGCCCAGCGGGCGTGACGCCCTTCGCGCGGAAGCCTAGACCCGGAAGCGGTCGGGCGGGAGTCCCCGCTCAGTCCGGACGCGCTGTGGCCAGCGGCAGCGGATCGAGCATGGTGTTCAGCCGCCCGGCGGCGAGGGCGGCGAAGACGGCGAGCAGGGCGTGGCGGCGCGCGGTTGGCAGCCGGTGCTCCGGCGCGGCGCGCAGTTCCACCGCCTCCCCATCCGCCGCGACGATCAGGCCCGCGGTCTCGGGGATCAGCGCGCGGGGGAAATCGGTATCGACGGCAAAGAACAGCCGGTCGCAATACTCACGGTATTCATGCCATTTCCTGTCGCTCTCGTAGTCGGTGCGTCCCGATTTCACCTCGATGCAGATGAAGCCGCGATCGGGCAGCAGCGCCAGGATATCGGCGCGCCGGCCATTGGGCAGCGACACCTCCGTGAGCGGCGCCCAACCGCGTGCGCGGCAGAAGCGGGAGGCAGCGCGATGGATCGCGCGCGTGCGTGCCGCCGCGTCCGAGGTCTCGCTCACCCGGTCGTCGGGTCCATGCGCCGCGCTGCTCATGCGTCGTCGGGGCTCATGCGCCCGCATCGCCCATCGGTGCCATCCCGACCAGGCGGTCGATCGCCCGCGCGAGATCGAGATCGCGCGCCGTGAGGCCGCCCGCGTCATGCGTCGAGAGCACGATGTCCACCCGGTTGTAGACATTCGACCACTCCGGGTGATGATCGAGCTTCTCGGCGAGCAGGGCCACGCGGGTCATGAAGGCGAAGGCACCGGAAAAGTCAGCGAAACGGAAAGAGCGGGCAATGGCGTCCCGGCCTTCCACCAATTCCCATGCCGGCGGGATCTGTCTGCGCTGCACCCTGGTGAGTTTCGCTATACGGACCACGGTCTTTCTCCCGGGTTGGCAATGAAGGGCACGCTGGCGCCGGATGCCGAGCTGATCGCTGCCATCGCCGAGCGGGCGCTGGAGGCGATCCCGGAGCGGCTGCGCCGCCATGTGCGCGGGGTCGGCATCATGGTCGATGAGCTCGCCGATGACGAGACGCTGCACGAAATGGGCATCGACAGCCCCTACGATCTGACCGGCCTCTACGACGGTATTCCCTGGGGCGAGAAGGATTCCGGCGCGATACCGCCGCGGCCGGATACGATCCATCTCTACCGCCAGGCGATCCTGCTGGAATGGATCGAGACCGGCGAGACGCTGGAGCGGCTGGTCCGCAACGTGTTGATCCACGAGATCGCCCATCATTTCGGCTTCAGCGATGCGGCGATCGCGCGCCTGGAGCGGGAAGAATGAGCTCGGCGACGCGCGCGCGCAGCACCGGCAGCAGTTCCTGCGCGAACCAGGGGTTGCGCCGCTCCCAGGCCATGGTGCGCCAGGACGGGTGCGGCAGCGGCAGGAGCCGAGGCTGGTGGCGGCGGAACGCGGCGACATGCTGGGCGACCGGGCCGCGGCCAAGGTAGCGCGCCTGGGCGTAGCTGCCGACGAGCAGGGTCAGTTCCAGCGCCGGCATCAGCGCGAGCAGGTGCGGGTGCCAGGTGGGCGCGCAGAGCGGGCGCGGTGGCGCATCGCCGCCTCGCGGCAGGCGGCCGGGATAGCACAGCCCCATCGGAACGATGGCGATGCGCGCGGCGTCGTAAAAGACGTCGGGCCCGACCCCCATCCAGGCGCGCAACCTCGCGCCGGAGGGATCGTCCCAGGGAATGCCGCTCGCGTGCACCTTCGTCCCCGGCGCCTGGCCGACGATGAGCAGCCGCGCCGTTGCCGACACGCGCAGCACCGGGCGCGGGCCGAGCGGCAGGTCGGCGCAGAGGCGGCAGGCACGCGCCTGCGCCACGACCTCGTCAAGGCTGGGGGCCGGGCGGGTTGAGCAAGACATGGGCCGGTCATAGCCTGTCGCCAACGTCCTGGAGAGTCGCGTGAGTTCATTTCCCTTCGCCTGCGAGAAGCAACCCGCGACCGGCTCGCGCGGCATGGTGGTGACCAATCACCCGCTGGGCTCGGCCGCGGGCAGCGAGTTGCTGCTCGCCGGCGGCAACGCGGTCGATGCGGCGGTCGCGGCGCTGTTCGCGCTGACGGTGGTCGAGCCGATGATGGTGGGCGTGCTTGGCGGCGGGCTGATGCATCTTCGCCTCGCCTCGGGCGAGCATCTGGTGCTGGACGGGCTCAGCACCGCGCCGGCGCGGGCCAGCGCCGCGATGTACGAACCGCTCGCCGAGGCCCTGCCGGACTACCAGGAGACGGCGGGGCGCAAGAACCTGGTGGGGCCGCTCGCGGTCGCGGTGCCGGCGGCGCTTGCCGCCTGGTGCGAGGCACTCGCCCGATACGGTACCAGGTCGCTCGCCGAGGTCATGGCGCCGGCGATCCGCTTCGCCGAGGAGGGGTTCGCGACCACCAGCTATCTGCGCGAATGCGTGGCCGACACGGCAGGCGATCTCGCTCAGGACAAGGAGCTTGCCGCCATGCTGCTGCCCGGTGGCGAACCGATCCCGGCGGGCACGCGGCTGCGGCGGGCGGATTACGCGGCGAGCCTGCGCATGATCGCAACGGAGGGACCGGCGGCGCTCTACCGGGGCCGGCTCGGCCGGGCGCTCGCGGATTTCATGCGTGCCAGCGGCGGTTTGATCGACGAGCAGGATCTGGCTGTCGTGCGGCCGATCACGCGCGCGCCGATCCGCACCACCTACCGCGGGCATGAAATCCTCGGGCCGCCGCCACCGTCCTCGGCGGGGGTCCATATCGCGCAGATGCTGGCGATCCTGGAGGGATTCGACATCGCGCGGCTCGGCTTCGCGACGCCGGATGGCGTGCATCTGCTCGCCGAGGTGCTGAAGATCGCGTTTGCCGATCGTGCCGTCGCCACCGCCGATCCGGCATTCGTCGACGTGCCGGTGGAGCGGCTGATCTCGCGTGCCTATGCCACCCAGCGCCGCGCCGCGATCGCCATGGACCGGGCGCAGGACTGGCAGCCGGGCGTGGCGCTCGCGGAATCGGCCGACACGACGCACGTCACCGTCGCCGACCACGACGGCAACGTCGTCGCCGCGACGCAGACCATCAACGGCCTGTTCGGCGCGCGCATCGCGGTGCCCGGAACCGGCCTGATCTGCAACAACTACATGTATAATTTCGATCCGCATCCCGGGCGCGCGCTGTCCATCGCGCCGGGCAAGCGGGTCTTCACCTCCATGGCGCCGATGATCGCGCTGCGCGAGGGCCGGCTCGCCTTCGCGCTCGGGCTGCCGGGTGCCCTGCGCATCTTCGGCTCGGCGATGCAGGCGATGGTCAACCTCATCGACCATCGCATGACGCCGCAACAGGCCGTCGAGGCGCCGCGTGTCTGGACCCAGGGGCATCTGCTGGAACTGGAACCAGCGATTCCCGAGGCGACCGCGGCGGCGCTCGCCGCGCGCGGCCATCGCCTCGCCCGCGTGCCGCGCGTCGCCGGCGGCATGAACGCGATCGCCTGGGCGGCGGACGGCACGATGACGGGGGCGGCGTGCTGGCGCGCGGACGGTACGCCGGTTGCCGCCGCCGGCGGCCTGGCGCGCCCCGGCGTGCGCTTTTCGATCTGAAGGGGGGCGGCGTGAGCGAAACCGTCGTCATTCTCGACATGATGAATCCGGCGCGCGCGGACAGGCTGCGCGCGCTGCTGCCCGAGGGGATGGTGCTGATCCACGCCACCGAGCGCGGCGAGGCGCACCGCTGCGCCATCATCGCCGAGGCGGACTACGCCATCACCGGCCAGGTGGAAGTGACCGGCACCGTGCTGCGCGCGGCCAGGCGCCTCAGGCTGCTGCACAAATGGGGCGTCGGCGTCGACAACATCGACCTCGCGGCCGCGAAGGCGTGTGGCATCGTGGTGGCGCGCACCACCGGCAGCAATGCGATCGCGGTCGCCGAGCACGCGACCGGGCTGATGCTCGCGGCACTGCGCAACATCGGCTATGGCCATGCGGAGCTGCGCGAGGGACGCTGGGCGGGCAGCGCCATGCCGCAGGAGGCGCGGCTGCTGTCCGGCAAGACGGTGGGCATCGTCGGCTTCGGCGCCATCGGCCGCAGCGTGGCGCGCCTGCTGGCGGGCTTCGGCTGCACCATCCTCTACAACAAGCCGACGCCGCTGCCGCCGGCGGAGGAGCAGGCGCTCGGCGTGGCCTACGCGACGCTGGCCGAGATGCTGCCCAGGGTCGATGTGCTGTCGCTGCACTGCCCGCTGGTGGCTGCCACCGCGAAGCTGATCGATGCCGCGGCGCTGGCGGCGATGAAGCCCAGCGCGGTCCTGGTCAATGTTTCGCGTGGCGGCGTGGTCGACGAGATGGCCCTGGTCGAGGCGTTACGTCATCGTATCATCCATGCCGCAGCGGTGGATGTCTACGAGACCGAGCCGGTGCCGGCCGATCACCCGCTGCTCAAGCTGCCCAATGCCGTCGTCACGCCGCATCTCGCGGCGGGGGCGGCCGACAATTTCGTGCCCACCGTGACGCGGATGTTCGACAACATGCGCCGCTGCGGCCGCGGCGAGGCGATCCGCGACGGCGATCGCGTCGTCTGAGCCGTCGCGTCGTCTGAGCCGTCAGGCCAGCGAGTATTCCACCTCCGGTTCGTACGCGGCCTGCTCCTTGCCCAGCCGTGAGCTGAACAGGGTGAAATGCTCGACCGCGAACGGATCGGTGCGAAAGAGGTTGTGGCGCTGCACGAAGGCAGCGAGTTTGTCGGGGGCCGCGTTGTCGAGCCGCGCCAGCGAGACATGCGGTGCGAAGCGCCGGCGCTCGGGCTCGAGCCCGGCCCGTTGCAAAGCCGTTTCGATCTTGCCCTGCAGGTGGTCGAGGCGCTCGTTGCGCTCCACCCCCACCCAAAGCACCGTCTCGCGACCGGCCTTGGCGAAGGTGCCGATGCCGGCGAGGGTGAGGGCGAAGCGTCGCGCACGCAGGGCGGCGAGGGCGTGGTCCAGCTCCTCGGCGCGGAACGGCGGCACCTCGCCGATGAAACGCAGGGTGAGGTGGAGGTTCTCCGCCGGCACCCAGCGTGCGCCGGGCACACCGCCGCCAAGGGCGGCCAGCCGCTCGCGCAGGTCCCAGGGCAGTTCCAGGGCAACGAACAGTCTCATGTGTGGCCGACCTCGCCGAGCAGCCTGAGCACCAGCGGCAGGATATGGGCGACGACGACACGCACGCCGGCGGCATCGGGGTGGATGTGGTCGGGCTGGTCGAGCGACTTGTGGGCGGCGACGCCGGCGAGGAAGAAATCCTCGTAGATGACGCCTGGCCGCGCCCCAAGGCGGGCGAACACGGCGCGGAACTCGCGCTCGTATTGCGGGCCGAGATTGGGCGGCGCGTACATCCCGGCGAGCAGTGCTGGAATGTGCCGGGCCGCGAGCTTGTCCAGGATCGCCGACAGGTTCTTCTCGGTGTTCGCGGGGTCGAGCCCGCGCAGCCCGTCATTGCCCCCAAGTTCGACGATCGCTGCATCGGCGCCGCCGGCGAGCACCCAGTCGAGCCGCGCCAGCCCGCCCGCCGTGGTATCGCCCGAGACGGCGCCGTCGATGATGCGGACCGGGTGCCCGGCCCGCGCCAGCGCTGCCGCGAGCTGTGCCTGGAAGGCATCGGCCGCGGGCAGGCCATAGCCGGCCGAGAGGGAGTCGCCGAGGATGAGCAGGCGCGGGGCGGATGGCTGGGCCGGGGCAGCCGCGGCCGCGGTGGGCAGCGACCTTGTGAGCAACGACAGGGTGAGCAACGCCAGGGTGAGCAACGCCAGGGCGAGCAACGACAGGGTAAACAACCCGCGCCGCGCGAGACCCGGTTGGCGGGACGGCGGGGACGGGCCATATCGCTCAGCCATGGACAGTCTTGCTCCGTCGCCTGCGTCGCGATCCGCCGTGCCGCCCGCAAGGGGGGGGCGAATCGTCGCCGAGGATCTGCGGCTG